>JAQTVM010000001.1 GCA_028706745.1 Candidatus Nanoarchaeia archaeon | reverse complement strand
CCCCAAACCCTGCGTAAGAATTACTTCTTCGCAAACGTCTGCGCAACCATTAAAGGGAATAGAATCGTCGCATCCCCGAACACCTTCACTGCCTCTCCCTTGTCGCTTATCTTGCCCCAGGAGACTGCCTCATCAGGCCTTGCGTTTGAATCAGCGCCGTCCCATTCCTCGCCTGTATTGATGTAAACAGAATAATCAGCACCATTCCTCATCATGTTGGTGTTGCAGATGTGGTGCTTCATCACTCCGCCGCCGAGAAGTATGATTCCTGTTTTCTTCTGTGTTATTGTGAATTCATTCAATTTATGGATGTCTGATGCGATGTCTATCTGAAAATCAGGATGCTCGTACATAAAGAAGTGTATCATGTCTCCAAGGCTGCCGTCTGTTATTGCAGGGCAGTAGACGTCAATTTCATTTTTCCAGCACCAGTAATATATGCTCTTCGGATTGTTAATCTCTTTGCCCAATGTCTTAACAAAATCTGAAACAGTTATTGTTTTTCCTGCTTTCTGCTCGTCGTACAGCTTTTGGAGTATTGGCTTAATGAAATCCTCAAACTTGCAATATCTTGAGTTTGGAATAAGAATATTTCCAGCCCTGTTCACGCCCTGCTCGCAAAGCATCTCGCCGGAAGCTGAGAACTTGCCAAGCTTGAAATCACCCAGGCACTTGATAATGTCCTCCTCAATCCCGCCCGCAGTTGTCACAATCACATCAACTTTCTTGTGCTCTGCAAGATAACGAATTACATCGCGAATGCCTGAAGTAACCAGATTAGAAGTATAACCCAAATAAATCGTCGCCTTGTCATTAATCATATTATTGATAACAGAAATTGCCTTTGCCAAATGTGTTGCCTGAAAGCCTGTAGAGAGGAAGCTGTCAAGAATCTTGTCGTAATCAACGCCGTTATTGAAGTCATACCCTTTAATGGAAATTCCTTCCGGCTCATCAGACTCAAACAGTATGTTTTTCCTTGCTATTTTCTCTGTTTCCATGGGAGAAAGCAGGATATTGCTACTATAAAAATGTATCGAACGAAAAGTAGAAACCAAGATTTCAGGTACCTTAAGAAACTAAGAGGTTTATCCTCTGCCTTGCCGCTTCTTCTTCTCTTTCCTCATGCGCTTCCTCTGCCATTTCCAGCGCATTTGCCTTTTCTTCTTCCAGCGTCTTGAACTTCTCTTCATCTTTCTCCTATGTAAACATAAAGTCTTTTTAAACTTATCCCTAAAGATTGCTTTAATGCCCCGAACGACACGGCAACTTCGTTGCCTATCGCACGTGGCATGCGCCGTCGCAATACGGACGGCGCTTTGTGGGCTTTAGCCCACTTGGGTTGATAAGGGTGAAACCCTTATGCCCCGAACGAGATTCGAACTCGTGTCTCAGCCTCGAGAGGGCTGAATGATTGACCGGGCTACACCATCGGGGCAAATCCGCAAGAAAGAGAGATATAAGCCCATTTATAAACGTTATCTTTATAAACCAGTATTGAAATCCAATAAGCCATGGTAAAAGCAATAATCTTTGACTTTTGGGGCACACTGGCAGACCACGGAATAAAATCGCCGCTAAGGGAAGCGCAGTGGATACTGTTCCAGAGCAGGATGGAATTCCCGGAATTTGTAAACAAGTTTGAAACTGCATTCATGACAAGGAAGTTTGAAACTTTAGAGGAAGGGTTCAAGGCGGCATGCGAAGCATTCGAAAGAGAACCCGGATTCAGGGCAATGAATGATTTTATTGGCATGTGGAACAAGAACTGGATGCTTGCAAAACTTTACGAAGATACTCTTGAGATGCTTGAGACATTAAAGTCAAAGGGAATAAAAATTGCATTGATTTCAAACACAGACTGCTTTTCAGTTGAAAAAATTCTTGACAAGTTTGAATTAAGAAAGTATTTTGACGTTGTTGCATTGTCCTGCGAAAGAGGGCAGCTTAAATCAGAGATGTTTCCGCAGGTTCTTGAAGAGCTCGGAGTTTCAGCAGAAGAAGCCCTGATGGTTGGCGACAGCCCTGAAACAGATATTGAGCCTGCAAAGAAAGCAGGAGCACAAGCTGTTTTGATTGACAGAAGGGACAAAAGACCTTACGAGAACAAGATACTCAAATTGGCAGAATTAGAAAAATTCCTTTAATTTTTCAATTGTATTTTTCATTGATTTTTCATCAGCTCGCCTGTTAAATGATTGCCAGTCAGCAAGCTCAGGCGTTCCCAATGCATTTGCAAGAGCAGACCTCATGGGGCCTTCGTGCGAATTAACATCAAAAGCCATTTTTACCCCGCTGCATTCATAGAAATAATACGGGCCAAAGTCGTGCAAAACCTGCTTTAAGTCTTTTTCAGAATTTATCTTCCTGTTTGCCTTTATGCTGTAATTTCTGAGCATTAATGCAGGAAGCAAGTCCCTGTCAGTCGGAACGCAGTGAATGTGCGCATGAGGCACTGTCTGCCCTACAATTCCGTGCTCGAAATACATCGGTTTCTGGTAAGCAGAAGTGACCGCCTTGTCCACTTTCTCCTTTAATTCAAGGTATTCATCTATCATCTTTTCAGACAAAAGCCCATAGCACAGGACGTGCTTTTTTGGAATTATAAGAGAATACCCTTCAACAATCTGCCCAAGTGTTGGAACAACTACAAAATTCTTTGTTTCAGCAATAAGATCCTTTTCAAGGCTCTTCCTGTCGCAGAACGGGCATCCCATAAAGGCAGGGGATGTATTGGCAGTATAAAAAGATTCCTACGAATATTTACGCCGTGACCTGCAGTCGAAAATCCGTGATTTTCGGGCAGTTCACGTCTCCACTTCGTTACGCCGTGACCCGGATTTGAACCGGGAAACCCTTTCGGGAACAAGCTTTCTTGCGTTATGCATTTCCAGGCTTGCGCAGTACCAGGTTGTGCCATCACGGCATACCTCTTTGGCTATATTACTTTCCTTATAAGCTTTATTGTGCATTTTAACGCTAAATTGCGCTGCCTCCTTTCCGAAGATAGAAAGCATTCTCATTGCCATTCGGAGCTTCCTGCCCGCCTACAGCTCACAGAAAGCTTAATTAAGGCATTTATACATACTATACAGCATGGCAGACGAGAAACTAAGATTTGTATGCGAGGCGTGCAATTACAAGTTTGAAAGGGTTAAGACATGGAAAGAAAGAATATGCCCTTACTGCGGAAAAAAGGCAGTGCACGAGGAAAGAAGCGTTGCTGATCTTCTGGATGACCCGGAATTGGGAACCTGCGTGCCGTTATAATTCAGGACAAAAATTTTCTTTAAAGAAAGAAGCCATCTGATCATTTCCGGCAGCAACATAGGCAAAATAAGCAAGCGACATGTTTCCCAGCTTTGCGCATTCAGCAGCCGTCTTCTCAAGCTTATCCTTGTCTTTTACAGGTATGAAACACAAAGCAGCTTCCTCAAACTTTGTCTGCCTTACAAACTCGTCGCCCATATCAACTAATTTATCAGAATTGCCAGCCATTACAACCGCCTTTACAGCTTCGTAGATTCTTCCTTCGTTTAACAGAATAATGCCTGCCTCAGTCATGATGTCACTCCGCATTTCAGCGGAGAGCATTGAAGGATTGATATTGTCAACCCCTTTTTCCACAACCCATCTAGCCAGTGTGCTTGCCATCTTAAGGTTTAGCGACTTTTCCGTCAAGCCCCTGCTTTTTTGCAGCTTCCTGCGCTTTCTTCATCTCAGCTTCCAGGTCAACGCCAAGCTCCTTAAGAGCCTTAACATGCGCCTGCAAAAGCTGCTGGATTACTGAAAGCATCTGCACGAAAGCTTCCTGCTCTTTTGCAAGAACAGCCAAGGAACCCTTGTGAAAGCCAATCTGCTCATCTTTTGTTGCCATAAGAATCAATAATATATCTTGCTTTATAAACTTTTGCGGATAATATCCATAACCAATTTAAATGCAAAGAAAAACACACTAGTATGCAAAAAAAGCTCATTGTCTTTGACCTTGACGGCACTTTGGCAAAAAGCAAAAGCCCGATGGATTGTGAAATGGCTTCTTTATTGCAAGAGCTTCTTAAAAAGAAATCAGTTGCAGTCATCTCAGGCGGCTCTTACAGCCAGTACCAAAAGCAGTTTCTTGCAAGCTTGAATTGCAAAGATGAAAGCTTGTTGAAAAATCTCTTTCTTTTCCCGACGTGTTCAACCGCATTTTACAGGTTTGAAGATGAATGGAAAAAGGTTTATGCGCAGGAGCTTTCAAAAGAAGAAAAGGAAAAAATATTCAATGCATTTGAAGAAGTTTTCATGCAAATTGGCTTTGTGAAGGAAACAAGATACGGCGAGATTGTTGAAGATAGGGGAAGCCAGATTACATTTTCTGCATTGGGGCAGCAGGCGCCTTTGGAACTAAAAAAAGGATGGGACCCTGACAGCAAGAAACGGCTCGTAATGATTGAAAAGATGAAAAAATACATTCCTGAATTTGAGATTAAAATAGGCGGAACAACTTCAATAGATGTCACAAGGCAGGGCATTGACAAGAGGTTTGGGATACAGCAGATAGAAAAGCAATTAGGCATCAAAAAAGAAGAAATACTTTACATAGGCGATGCTCTTTTTGAAGGCGGAAACGACTATCCTGTAAAGCAGATGGGTGTTGACTGCATTGCAGTAGATTCTCCTGAAGACACAAAGAAAGTAATACGAGAAATTATTTCTTAAGAGAAGAAGAATGCCCCCATTGTATCAATAAATCAGCTTTGATATTAGGAATGTCGCAGGCGCCAAAGCAAGAACCAGCCCAGACAGTTATTTTCGCTTTTGTATTTTTCTCAAGATACTCGGCTATCTCGGTAGCCCTTGGCTTCAGGCCGTCAGGCAGCTGGATGCAGACTTCTTTTGCCTTTTTCTTTTTAATTTCCTTTGCAACCCTTTCAAGCTCCAGGTCATATTCCATATAATAGGTGTATTCCGCAAAAGTTAAATACCTTTCTAAAGATATTACCTTAAGATGGCATTAAAAACAGCGCTTCAGGCTTTAAAGGATATTGCAGAGGAAACAGCATATCTTGTTGAATACAGCCCTGACATTGCAAGGGGATTCTATTACCAGTGGGCAAAGCATATTGGAGCTGCAAAGCACAGTACTCTTGAGGATGTGATAGAAGAAGTGAAGGCAAAGACGCACAAGGATAAATTCAACATCATAGGGCACAGTTTTGGGGGGCTTGTGGGGCTTGCATACACAATGGAAAATCCTGACAATGTTGCAAGATACCTTACTATAGGAACACCATTTAAAGGAACCCCTATTGCCTACGGAGCAATAATCCTGCTTAACCTCGGAGTAATCCCCTATTCCGCAAAACAGCTTGTCCCTGAAAATGATTTTGTAAAGGCGCTGAGCAAATACTTCAGGGAGCACAATGAAGAATTTGAAAATAAAGGCATATTGTTTGAGAACATCCGCTCAAAGCACGACGAGTTTGTTCCTTTTGAGTATTCCTCTCTGAAAGAAATGTGCCCTGAAGCAAAAAACATAACTGAATACACAATGCAGGGCAAGGGGCACGTGACTATTGCGCATAACGAGCACGTGTACAGGCATATTGCAAACATAGTTGCTTCAACTGACCTGCCCACAATATTCATTCCCGGCTTTGGGCTTAACGGCGGATTCTTTGAAAGGGTTTTAAGGGGCGTGAAAGAAGCTTATCCCGGGCTTATAAGCGACGAGAAAATGGCAAACATATTTCACCTTGCCTATGATTATACAAAGCCGATTAAAACCAAAAAGATAATTACTGAAAAATAAGATTATTTCTTTATTGTTTCGAATAAATCTGTCAAGTTCATTTCAAACGCTGAGACAGGCACCGAAAGCCCGAAATTAGCCAATACTTTTGGATGCATTTCGCCAATATAAGCAACACCTTTCCCGTTCACAACAACCCTCCCCACTCTTCCCGGAATGAATGAGTGATGAACAGTGTTCTCAATATCATATTTTACTCCAAGATTATTCATTATGAAATCCAAAGCCTGCTTTATCTCTGTGAAGCTGGCAGAAGTGTGCGCAGTGACAACTGCCATTCTCTCAAAGTCCTTCAAATCCTTCTTCATGGTAACCATGCCCTGCTCAAATATCCTTTGAGGGTATTCCGCATTCTTGTTTGACGAAAGGAGCTCCATCAATTGCGGCAAAATCCACGTTCTTACGCAGGAAAATAACTCAGTCATCGGGGTTTCAATCTCAACAGTCCCAAAATCCTCAACATTCATCTGGCTATAAAGGAGGTTTGCATTGCACAGCATTGGGCTGTATATTTCCTGATATCCCATGCCGACTGCAAGCTCCCTTGCCTTGTCAACAAATTTAGTTATTGGGAATGTACCGCCAAGAGTGTATTCCTTCATGCTTCTTAACGGAATTTTGTCATAGCCGTATGCAATTCCTATGTCTTCAATCACATCCACGGGGTGCATTATGTCCCGCCTATAGTCCGGTATCAAAACCTTTCCTTTATCATATCCGTACCTGAACTTTTCCAAAAGATGCTTTACTTCTGTCTCTTTCAGGTTTAGCCCCAACAGTTTATTTGCATCTTCTGCTTTAAGCTTGATTGAATCATTGAAAAAAGCAGGGCTTTGCTCTTTTTTTCCTGAATAGTCAATTGTCACTTCTCTTATCTTGAATCCCCTTTCTGCAAATGCAAAGGCAAAGATGTTTGCAGCCAATTGCACAGCTCCCCTGTCATTGCCTGTTGCCTCAAAGAACAGTTCAGAATCCCCGGGCAAAACCTTGCCTGAATGCTCTGAATTAATTATAGGCGGAAAGCTCAATACCTGCTTATTGCTGTCAACAAGCAAGGGATATGATTTGAAACCTTTCAGCAAATGAGCATATTCCATTCCAGTCGGATGGCTTTCAATTATTTCCCCCAAAGTCATTTCACGCTTAAATCCCAACGGCATGAACTGCACGCTTTCAGGCAATACTGCCTTGTAATAAACAGGGAATTTTATCTTGTTGTAATTATAGACGCCAACAGCAACCTTTAATCTCTTCATCCCATAACTGTGGCAGAACTTCTCCTGCAATTGAATTATTTGCTTTAATAGATATTCATCAACCCTTGCGCCTTTCACTGAAAATGCCGCTATGCAAGGCCTTACATCCTTGACTGACTTGTCAACAATTACTGTGTCCTTTGTTTTTTCGAGTTTTAATTGCTTTAATCCCTTTTCCAAGCCCAAAAGCCCCTTGAAAAGTATCGCAATGCCCTCAACGCTCCAAAGATAAGGGAGGTTAGTGTCAGCTGACTTCACTGAAATCTCGTTTCCGTTTACAGCTTCTATCTCGCCTTTTGAATAGTCCAATAATTCTTGTATTTTCTCTTTTGTCAGCTTTTTTCCCACAAGCTTGTTCAAGTCATTGATATCAAAAGTTATAGTCGGCATTAATACATCACCTTCATCTGCCTTAACACATTCAAATCATGGCTGAACAAGTGCCTGATATCCTTTATGTTTAATGCAAACATTGCAAGCCTGTCGATTCCAATGCCCCAGGCAATCACAGGAACATCAATGCCTAACGGCTTTGTCATCTCAGGGCGGAACATGCCTGAGCCTGCCAGCTCAATCCAACCCATCTCAGGATGTTTTGCCATAAGCCCTGCTGACGGCTCTGTGAACGGGAAATAGTCAGGCACTATCCTTATTGTTTCTGTCTGCGCAAACTCCTCTGCAAACATCTTGAGCATTCCTTTCAGATGCCCGAAAGTCAGCCCTTCCTCTGCAACAAAACCCTCTGTCTGGTTAAAGTCGCAGTTGTGGGTTGCATCAACAACATCATAGCGGAAGCATCTTGTAATTCCAAAGTACTTGCCAGGTATCTGGATGTCTTTTGAAGATAATTTCCTTGCAGAGCAGGCAGTTCCCTGTGTTCTTAATAGTAATCTCTTTGTTCTTAAGACATCAAAAGTATATTTCCATCCCCTGCTTCCTGTTCCAAAGCCGTTCTCGTGCGCCGCCTTTACTTTTTTCATTAAAGCTTCGTCTATAACTCCGTATTTCGGGTCTTTTATGTAATAAGCATCGTGAATGTCCCTTGCTGAATGAAACTGAGGCATATACAATGCGTCCATGTCCCAGAAGTCTGACTCAACAATCGGGCCGGCCATTTCCCTGAACCCCATTGATATTAATTTGCCCCTTACATTGTCAATAAATGCCCTGTAGTGCTGCTTTTTCCCCTCAAATATCTTTGGAACATTAATCTTAATGTCATAAGCCCTGAAGTTTGCATTTTTCCAAACTTCATCTCTCAGGACTTGTGGGGTGATTGCTTCTATAAAATTTCCTGTAACCTTTTCCTTCATTAATTTTTTTCCTAAATCAGTAATGCTTGCTGTCCTTAGCTTGAGAACATCTGTCTTTATTATTTCCCTTCTTTTGCTTAATGAGTCGTATGCAAACTTTTGTTCAGGAGCCAATGAGCTTAATTCCAATGGCAATAATTTCAAGAATGCTTCTTCCATGCTTTCTTTTTTCAACAATCCCTTTCCGTGCTCCGTGGCTGATACAACCAATTCTCCTTTTTCGTCTTTTCTTAAATTGATTGCAGCCTTCTGCCTCAAGGCGCCTATTGCAATATTCAATTCATCTTTTGGAATTTGGATTTCAGAAACCTTTAATTCTTTTTTATCAGCTATCTGCTTAAGAAAGCGGATTTCCGGCAGCCCCTTTTCCCTGTATTCAACGCCGTTCTTGTCCAAGGCAACCACTTCTTTTAATGCCTGGTTAATCTTCAGAATGCCCTTGTTTTCCATCCACTGCAATGCCCTCATTGCCTCTATTTCTTTAAGTCCTGATGCTTTTTCAAGCTCTTTCAATGAAATGCCTTCTTTTAAGTGCGGAAGCGCTTTTCTTTCCAAAGGATGCAGTGAAGCCAAGAGCTGCTTTATGTCGTCCATAGGATAGAAAGACAGCAAATGTATTTATAAATCTTAGTGCTGAAAAGCCAAAAATCAGTTTTTTACGCCTTTAAGAAGGGCTTCTTTCATAAGTTCCCTTATCTTTGGGTTTTTGTTGCAATATTCGATTGCAGTTATGAATCCTGCTGTATAAGCGGCATATTCGGCAAGCTCAGGGCTTGTCTCAGGAGACTTTGTTATCTCATTCGCAGCCCTTGTGTATGCCTCAATGTCCGCGCTGCAGTCTTCAATGCTGTATTCAAGCCCGAAATCATTTATTGCATCAAGCATGTCAAAAACAGAGTCAGCAAACTCATCAGCATCCTTCTCCTGTATCCTGAAAGTCCTTACAGCTGCCGAAAGCATTTCCTCAAGATATTCCTGCTTGTTCATCTCAGCTTTGCCTCCAATAGCCTGAGCTCGTTGTGCTTTGAATCAATATCCTGTGCAAGAAGCCTGTTCCTGCCCATGACATTTTCCATAGCGCCATATACTGCGCCAGGAAGCGCAATGTAATCATCAAAGAACCGCCTTGCCTCATCAGAAGATATTTCCTGAGAATAAGCAAAATGTTCGTAGTCCCTAAATATTTTCTCTGTATCATAATTCACCAATGGAAGCCCACGGCAATTTGATTCCACTGCAGGAAGCAAACCAATTATTCCGCCGAATAATGCTCCCAAAGGTCCCAAAAGCAATGTTCCTGCTGTGAAAGATGCGGAAAGAACCAATAAAGAGGGTTTTTTTTAGCTGTGCTTTGCTTTCTTTCAAGATTAATTATGATTCTTCCTTTTGAAGGATTCACTTTAACAAGAAAGCCGTCTCCGTCTACATTATTATATGTTTTGGCATCTATTGTAACTTTCTTGCCTTTTGCAAGAACAAAAGCATCCCTGCCGTGATAAGTTGTAATCTTTTCTTCAAATCTTTTCCCGTTAAGCGCTGAAAGCAGCTCGCTGCTTAATCCCATCAAAAGCTCAGATGCCCTGCCTGCGGCAGCGTAAGCATTATCCCTTACAATGTCTGCCTGTATAATCATCTTTTCAGCAGGCATATTCACGCCTAATTCAGCCGTGATTGCTTCCAAATCATCTGCCTTTACTATTCCTTGTTCCATTTTTCCAAATACCCCCGAACGAAACTAAATTAAAAAAAGAAAAAAAGAGCCTTAAGCCCTCTCCAGCTTCTGCCACGTGCTTTCAAACATCTGCGAAAACGCGTTTGCAAAGAAAGGCGAATTAACCCAGACTGCTGAGTCATACTGCTCGTGCACTTCCTTGTCATCAGATGTCATGAACACAACATGCTGGCTGTCAACAAGCACGAATCTTGCCTTTGCTGAGCCGAATTTCTTAAGCTCTGCAATGTTCTTCAGCTCTGAAGGCAATGCGTTCCCCTCAACAGGAGCCGCGATTCTTACTGAAACGCCCCTCTCCTTTGCCCTTCTTAAAGTATGCTTCAATGCATCAACTTTCCTGAACAAGCCCTGTGATGTTGTGACAATTGTGACATTGCTCTTTGCATCGCCGACAAGCTGTTTCAGATGATCGTGTATTGCCTTTCTTCCCTTAAGCAATCCCGTCATCTCAGAAGTCTCAACCTTGTCAATGCCCTGCTTGTGCAGCAATTCAAGCTCCTGGAAGATGCTTGTGGTGTTTACTGTCTCAAGTTCCTTGACATGCTCTTCAGCCCTTTCTGATATTCTGCTCTTCAGCCTTTTGATTACCTCTTCAGGCTTCAAGGCAACATACTTCATCGGCTTTCCGAGCTTTTGCATTATGTATCCTTTCTTCTCAAGTGTCTCAAGAACATCATAGCTTCTGCTTCTTGGAACGCCTGAAATGTCTGCCAATTCGCTGGCTGACGCCACGCCTTTCTGCAATAATCCTGTCCAGATTTTTGCCTCGTATATGTTAAGGTCGAATATTGTCCTTAATTTGTTCAATAACGCTTCGTTTTGTGCCATTTTTATTGCCTCCCTAATATCTTATTGTACATCCCTTAATTTTTGTCCAGCCGCAGCAAACTGTTGCTTCTGAATATCTGCCTGCAGGATTTAAACCTTCTATCCTATAAGCAATTTCATTTTCTCCGCAAGTGAAGTTCAATGCATAATCGCTGTCTGTAACATTTACATTGCTCCATCCCTGTGCTTCAGCAGCTCTTACAGCTTCACTGGGGCTGCTACATCCGCCCAAAGCAGCCAGAAGGCCGCCCACGCCTAATATCTTTGTTAGTGTTTTCATTTTACCCTCCGAATACCCCTTAAAATCCTCTGGATTTTATCACTATGGGGTTAAAATAGAAGTACTATATAAAGCTTTCGCATTTTAGGCGTTTAGTGACAAACTAAACCTTAGAATACCCGACAGCTTGCAACTACTCAAACCTTAGCTTTTTCTTTAATTTCAGCAGAGCCTCTGCATTTCCAATTGTATCATCAAGCGCGTTATGCGTATGCTTTGTTTTACGCAAATGCTTGAAGCTTTTTGAGAAGTCATTAACCAACCCCTTATACAACGAACCAAGATTCTGGGAGCTGTGCCCAAAAGGATTCCCTTTAAGAAAATGCCAGAAATACCAGCATACAAACATCCAGTCAAAGCCGTTATTATCCGAGATGAATATAGGCCTTCCCTTGGAGCTATCCTTTATCCATTTTGCAAACCTTTCCATAACCGCCTTAGGCTCCTCAAACTTCATAGCCTGTTCTCTTGTAAAGCCAGAATAGCTTAAGCTTTCAGGATTATACTTGCCAGAAATAGGCTTCAGCTCAGCGTAAAATGTTTTCCTCAGCCCTTCCTCAACAACAACAGCGCCTATTGAGAGCATTGAATAATCTCCCGGAATTGGTCCGTCTGTTTCCACGTCAACCATGATAAAGCTCATGCCTACTTCAGCCCCAATACCTGCTTTATCTGCTTTTCCACTATCTTTGACATGTCCATGCCATGCTCTTTCGCATAAGCCCTGAACTTTCTCAATATATTTGCATCTATGGTAAATGTTGCCCTCTCCTTGTATACTGTTCTTTGGAGTTTTCTTGTCCTGTCATATTCAGCAAGCGATTCAAATACCTGCGGATGCTCCTTTATTGCCTTGAGCGCATGCTCCTTAATATTACCTGATTGCATTTTTAATCATCCCTCCTATCTTGTTTATGTCTTTTATACTTTTCTTTGCTATAGCCAATACAACTTCAGCTACCTTGTCAGGGTTATAATCATAGTTGTTCATGTCCAGATAGGCCATAATAACAGATGCCGCTGTCCGTTTATTGCCGTCCTCAAATATATGGTCTATTGTAATTGCCCTCGCCAGCAGGCACATTGACTTGAACCAGTACTTTGAGCGATGGATCTGGCTAAGCGCAAACTCCATGCTGCTTTTGTTCCTCACAATGCCGCTGCTGAACTGCCTGTTAAGGGATATTAAGTCCTTTTCTGTTAACATTTTATTCATATAAGTATGAATGAAATATTTAAACCTTTCGGTAATGAAACAAATACTATTTAAACCAATAATCCCACTAAACCAGGATGGACATCTTCGCGCACGCATTATGGACAGGGGCAATAATAAAAACACTTTCCCTGCACCTCAAAAGGAAAATAACAATCTGGAAAGCAGTTCTCTGGGGAATTGCGCCAGATGTATTCTCATTCGGATTATTGACAGCCTGGATGATACTCAGCCTTATATTTGGCGGTACAGCGATGGACTTCCACCAGATTGAGGCAATGGAGCCTGCGCAAAGGGATACAATGCCTATATTCCAGATTGTTTCATTCATGTACAACTTCACGCACAGCCTTTTCGTGTTTGCCGCCTTTTTCCTGATAGCATGGCTTTTATTCAGAAAGCCCATACTCGCAATGCTCGGCTGGCTTTTGCATATACTTATAGATATCCCTACACATTCATACCAATTTTATCCGACGCCTTTTCTTTGGCCAATTTCAAGCTGGAAATTCAACGGCATCTCGTGGGGGCAGAAGTGGTTCATGATTGCAAACTATAGCGCAATAGTGATTGCTTACCTCGCATTATACTTATGGAGCAAAAGAGCTAAAAATAAATTTTCAAAACAACCGTAAAATTTCCGGATTTTTGTGGCAAAAATATTTAAAGAGAGCAGATATAACAACAGCAAACAAGAAAAAGAGATAAAAATGACATCAGAACTACACCTGCACCTCGACGGCTCAATGAGAATAAAGACATTAATCGAACTTGCAAGGCACGACGGAATAAAGCTGAGCTCCTATGAGCCGGATGAGCTTTTAGAACAGATAAAATTCAAGCAAGGCATGACTCAGGAGGAATGCCTTAACGCATTCTCAACAACATTGTCAGTAATGCAGACAAAATACGCGATAAGCAGAATTGCATACGAAATCTGCGAAGACCAAAGAAACAAGGGCATAGATTACGCAGAAATAAGGTACTGTCCTTTCCTTCACCAGCAGAACGGTTTGAGAATAGAAGAAATCGTAAGCTCTGTTCATAACGGGCTTTCAATGGGGGAGAAGGATTTTGGAATAAAGACAGCGCAGATATTCTGCGCATTAAGGCATGAAAATGAAGAACATTCAATTGCGCTTGCTGATTTGGCATGCTATTTCAGCAAAAGGTATCCTGAATACAAAATAGCGGGGTTTGATTTGGCTTGCGCAGAGGCAAACAACCCGCCGTGGAGGCACGACAAGGCATTTGAAATCGTAAAGAATGCAGGATTGAAAACAACTGTCCATGCAGGAGAGGTGCCTGAAAGCTTTTATTACCTGAGATATGCAATATGCACAATGGGGGCTGACAGGATAGGGCACGGAACGCTTTTGATAAAAGATGAAATGCTTATGGAAAGTGCAAAGAGATTAGGCACTACAATTGAATGCTGCGTAACAAGCAATGTACATACAGGAATAATCAAGAGTGTTGAAGAACATCCTGCAAAAAAGCTGTTTGACAGGGGAGTAAAAATTGCGTTCTGCGCAGACAACACCTTATTATCACAGACAACCGCCGAGAAGGAGTACAGGATTGCAAAGAAATTCTTGGGATTCAGCGATAAAGAGCTGGAAAAGGTAAAAAAATACTCTGACGAGGCTAGATTCAGATGACAGACCTAATAGCCTGCCTCTCAACAGGAAAAGGAACATGGCTTGAAGTTTCAAAGATTATGAAGGCAGCTGACTGGACTCATATTTACCTTATAGCTCCCAAGTTCAGCATGGAAAACTTCAAGCACGACAAGAAATTTGAATTCGTGGAAATCAACCCCGACGGCGAGATAGAAGACATGAAAAAAACAATAGTGGAAAAGCTAACAAATAAGCTGGATATTGATACCGCAATAAGCATTGTTTCAGGCACCGGAAGAGAGCACATGGCAGTGATTTCAGCCGCATTAACGTTGGGCGCAGGAATTAGATTAGTTTCCTTGAAAAATAACAATATGGAAGAGATATGAAGCTGTACAAAATTCTAAAAGACGGCGAAACAATAGAAAGCGCAATACCCGGAGAGTATGCAGGATACAAAAAAGGGAAAATTTTCGGCAGATTAGACTGCAAGTCAGGCATGAGAATGAAAAAAGAAAACAGGGTTTTCTTCCATACATTAGAGGATGCAGTAATGGAAGGATACCGCCCGTGCATGAACTGCAAACCAGTAAATGAGGAAGATTTTGAAAAAATAAAACACTTAATACCGGAAGAAACACTCGAAGAATTCTATCATAGAAAATAGAGCAATACTTCCAAACCGCCTTTTATTTAACGTCTGCATTACCACAATGCATAAAAACACATCAAATATCATAATCCCCATGGCAGACCTCTTCAAGGACATTCTTTCTGCAGAAGAATCATTGTTCGCAAATGAAATGGCACTGGACTTTGACTATCTTCCAAAAGAAGTGCCTCACAGGGAGGGGCAGCAGCATTACTTGGCAGACTGCATAAAGCTCCTGTTGGCTGGAAGAATGGGAAAGAATATCCTTATAACAGGCGAACCGGGAATAGGAAAGACAGCCACAATCCAGTGGGTTTTAAGGGAAATGGAAGAAAAAGGGCTGGATGAAAGTGCAAAGCCTGTCTACATCAACTGCTGGAAAAAAGACACAGCGCACAAGATAGTGATGGAGATATGCAGCCAATTGGGGTATAAGTGGGTGCAGAACAGGAATACTGACGAGCTTTTCAAGGAGATAGCAAACATCCTTAACAAGAAATCAGCAGTAATTGTCCTTGATGAAGTTGACAAGCTTGAGGATGAGCAGATAATATACCAGCTGCTTGAGGATATTTACAGGAAGTGCATATTCTTGATAACAAATTACAGGGAATGGCTTACTGAACTGGATGCAAGGGTGAGGTCAAGATTGACTCCGGAAACCGTTGATTTCAAGAAGTACACGCTTGCGGAAACGTCCGACATCTTAAGAAGGAGGGCAAAGGCGGCTTTTGTCCCGGGAGTATGGGACGAGGAAGGATTAGATATTGTTTCGCAGAAGGCGCACGAATTAGGCGACATGAGATATGGATTATTCTTATTGAGGGAATCAGGCAATATCGCGGAGAAAAAGGCGTCAAGAAAGATAAAAAAGGAGCATGCAGAACAGGCAATAAACAAGCTTTCCGAGTTTTCATTGAAGAAAGACTCTGATTTTGACGATGAGGAGAAGGTCATGATTAAGATAATAAAGGAAAATCCCGGCAAGACAAGCACTGAGATTCATGAAATCTTCAAGAAATATTCTAACAAGGCGTACAGGACTTTTCACAGGAAATTAAAAGCGCTTGAAGAGGCAGGAGTTTTAAAGATTGAGACTGATTTTGCAGCCACAGGCGGGCACGTGTCCAGAGTGAGATTGAAAAAATAACCACTTGCCACTTGCCAACCGGGTGCGCACGCTTTATAAGCTGAATTCTTATTTTTATCTTTGGGGTGAACAGGACCGCTGTCCTTAACCCCTCTTCGCAATGAAGAAAAACTAAAGGGGTGATAAATATGGAAAATGAAAGCCTTCCTTACAATGTTTTGACAGGGATTCTGCCTGAATGCCTGCAGATGGACACGATAAGCGAAATATTAAGCAGCAAGCTGAGAAAACTTCCTTTAAATGAATGCCAGCAGAATCCTGAAATAAGGATTATTGCGAAAAAATTGGACGACGGGAAATTTAAAGAAAAAGTGATATGGCATATCGGCCGCAAAAAGAGGTTTTTGAAAAAAGGCATCGGGCTGAAAAAAAGAATTGCTTCTGTTTTATTGTTCAATTTGTTTTAAATTTGCCTTTATTTTTTCTATTTTTGTTCTTAAAACTTTTAAGAATTTATGAAACAATAAAATTATATTTATATTATACCCAATATATTTGATAAGCAATATATAGTATATCCTATTATTGTATATACTATCAATATTATAACCAATATGTAGATACTCCAATATATAGGTTGCACAACATAAGTATTTATAAATCTTCTCGGCACTTATGATGTATGGAGCAGCCAAAACACCTGAAGCTGAAAGGTTTACTCGCGTTCAAGCTGCTTCATGAGCTAAACAAAAAGAGGCGCTGCGGCGACGAACTGGCTAAGGCAGTAGGTGAAAAACTAGGCACGAAACTCACCCCCGGAACCATATATCCAGCCTTGAAATACCTAAAGAAAAGAAGGCTGGTTTCTTACAAGAAGTTCGGCCGAAAGAAAACCTACAGCTTAACAGAGGAAGGAAAGGAGGAATTAAAGCTCCTCAAGAAGAGCTTTAAAAGAATCTTTTCTGACTTTTTTTAGCCAATAGCCGCACCTCTTTTTCTTTTTTGCTCTAAAAACGTTATTAAAACATTTAAGAAATTATTAAAAGACAAGAAAGAAGGTTTTTAACCTTTGATTGCCACTGATAGAACAGGAAACCCGAATGGAAGAACAAAAACAGGGCGGGCTTGAATCTGTTGTTTCAAAAGATGAGCCTATGCAAAAAAAGCATAAAAGACTCATAGCAATTCTAGGGCAACTGCCTACTTTTATGATAACTGCTGTGGCAGGAGTCGGGCTTGCTGTTTCATTATACTTCGGAGGATTAACAGCATATAAGACAGTGGATGAATTTGTTTCTGTAGAAGACGGAGCAGTTGAAGCTGCAGAAGCAAGCGAAGGACCATCCCCTTATAACGGCTGTATAATTTATTGCCTTATTTTTGGAATGTGCGCACTTTCCGGCACTTCATTCGGGTATGCCACGATAGCGTCTGTCAAAGAAGCGAAAGATGCCATAGAAGAAGAGATGAAAAAGCAGTAATTTCAAACACTTCGTATAATATACATTATACGTGCGTTTTTTATGGCTTTTATTGATTATACGAATGTTTATATACTTAAAATCCCCCAATTATCATAGATATAGATGTTTTATACAAAAGAGGCAGGTAAATGGAGCTTTTAGAGGTAAAGAAGAAAATAGAAACAGAGCTCAAGATTCAAGGCAAGAGCCAAAGAACAATCAGGATGTATTGCTACTTCAATGAAAAGTTTCTTGAATATTCAAAAAAGGCGCCTGAGCAGATGACAACAGAAGATGTCAAGGCTTTTCTGGCAGACTTGCTGTCAAAAGGAAATGAGGCTTCTTCTGTTTCACTGGCAAAATCAGCTTTGGCCTTTTTCTATGAAAACATGCTGGAAAAAGGGATTATGCTAAAAATCAAGACCCCGAAGCACAAGCGCAAAATACCGGAAGTTCTTACAAGAGAAGAGGTTATGGTTCTCATAGACAATGCAGGCAGCCTGAGAAACAAGCTTTTGATGGAATTTATGTACGCATCCGGCTTAAGGGTTTCAGAATGCGCCTCCTTAAGAGTCAAGGATATAAACATGGAGGAAAAAAGCGGACTTTTGAAGCACGGAAAGGGGGGAAAAGACAGGTTTTTCATACTTTCAGAGCAATTGATAAAAGACCTAAGGGATTATAGCCTGGAATTGGAAGAAAACCAGGAATTCCTGTTCCCCGGACATTCAAGAGAAATAACAGCAAGAGCTGTGCAGGATATAATAATGAGGGCTGCAAAAAGAGCAGGGCTGAAAAAGCACGTTCACTGCCACGGCTTAAGGCACGCTTTTGCAACGCACCTGCTGGAAAACGGCACTGACATAAGGATTATCCAGGAGCTTCTGGCACACTCAAACCTGCAAACAACGCAGTTTTATACGCAAATCAGCAAGCAGCAGCTCATGAAGGTGAAAAGTCCAATGGATTCCATATCAAAGGAGGGAGCTTAAATGGCAGATTTAATACCGGTAAGGGACAGGCTTACGAGGCTGCAAAAAGAAAACTACAAATCACTGCCTGAAAAGCCTTATGAAAAGAGCGTTGAGCAGGAAATAGAGGAGCTTAAGCAAAGCGACATGATTCAGCCTGTTTCAATGGCACCAAAAGCAGATATAGAAATAAGGGAAGTTGAAGATGATAATTCAGCAAGGGAAGAGGACCTTGCAAGGCAGGAAGAAAAGGAACTTTTGATGCAAATTGAGCACAGGGTTTCTGAAATAGAGTCCATTAAGGCGGAAATGATGAAAAAAGGCAATTTCATGCAGAGGATGTATGACATAAAGAAGATTGAAAACGACATATTGCCCCTGCTGTTTGATGCAAAAGGCAAGTGCATTATGATTCCGGAGGCGCTAAGGCAGCGCATTCTGATGGCGGCTCCAAAGGCAGCCATACTGGAATAACTCTAAGAATTTCTTAAAACTTTTTAGCTTTTATTTTTGATTTTTCCGTTTCTACGACGGGCATTTTCTTGTGTATGCAGGGATTGCTGTTTGTTGATATTATGTATGCCTGCTTTCCTTTTCTCTTTCTTTTTACAAACCCCATTTCTTCCAGGGCTGTAACAAACTGTGAGAGGGTGGATCTTATTGCACCATACTCCTTGTCAGGGTAAAGCTCCTGGGCGAGGTATTTCAGGCTTATCCACTGGTCAGGCATTTCCTTTTGCAGTGCGGCAAGCTTCCAGCAAAGTTTCTGCTGAGACTCTGTGAGTGTTTCCCATATAGTCTCATCATCCATATTGCCGGAAGCGCGCTCTGCTGCCTCTTCTGTTTCCTCTATTTCCTCCAGCTCTTCCTCCGATGCCTCAGTAATCGAAAGTTCAACAGACTTCATTCTTTTTTCAAGCAGAGCAATCTGCCTTGCCTGCTTTTCGTTTGTTGAATTGAAAAAATGAAGCAGCTTTGAAATATGCTCCATGTCTTTTCTAAGATTTGAAAATGACTGCTGCACTGATTTGTCCAAAACTTCAAGCCTGTCCGGCTTTGTATTTACAGCTGAAGAATTGCTGAAAAATTTTTGTTTGAGTGTTTCTAAAAAGCCAGGCATACTAAATAGTATATCATAACTTATTATTAAAGCTTTCCATTGTTTACCGACAGTTTATAGACGTCTGCTAACGTGTCGCCGAAGCGTTACCGACACGTCGCCGACGCATTACTAACGCATCAAAACAATTGTTTTGACGACGGAAAACAAAAAAATGCTTATTTTTCTAAAAAAAAGGCGTAAAAAAATGAAAAAGTGCATGAATAGGGCAGGTTAAAACAAAAAAAGAGGGTAAAAAAGCATGAAAAATAGACCTAAAAAATATGAAAAAAGCAGGGCACGAGATTAAAAATAAAGTGGATAAAAGAGAACGAGAAAAGGAATAAAAGCAGCTCCGAGGGGGTAAAAAAGAGACATATTCGAAAACCGAGGTTTTCGGATATCCGAAAATGAGCACATTTTCGAATATTATACGCAAAAAACAGCCTAAAAATGAGAGTTCAGAGGGTTGGAAACAGGCAAAAAAGCCATAAAAAAGCACTGAAAATAAGACATTCTGCCAAAAATGAGAGTTCAGAAGCAGAATTCCGGCAGCCAAAAAGGGCCTGAAAACAAGATAGGGCTTAAAAATGAGGAAAATGAGGGCACAAAGAGCAAAAAGAAGCAGCAGGCAGGGGATTAAGAGGACAGCAAAGGCAAAAAAAGAGAATTCAGTGCCTTTAGAAGGGCTTTTTGAGGGGAAAATGAGCTTAAGACCTGTTCGAAAAAGTCAAGAGTAACGGAAAGAAGACAAATATAAGGAAAAATAATTCAAAGGTGTCGTGGGATACTGTTCAAAAGAGAGAAAACACTGCTTTTTGCCATTATAGACAATAAAAAGACAGGCAATAAGACTTTTCCGGCGGGGCGAGGGAGAATAATGAGTCTTCGAGCGAAAAAACACTTGCCAAGAGGCCCCTGGAAGAGATAGGATTAAGGGAAAACGAGTACAAGGCGAGAAAACTGCCCATTATCCCTGAATTTGCCTACGGTCCGAGTAAGAAAAAGATAACCGGCGCTAAAGCAGTGCAGCATATTTACCTCGTCGAAACTAATAAGAAAGAACAAATTCCCCTCGATGAGAGCGCAAAATTTCTCGGCTGGCACAATAGTGAATAAGTGCTAACACTCTTGACATTCAAGGATTCAAAAGAGCTTTTTCTAAAGGAAATAAGCTTATTTGAGATATTTTGACGACGGAAAAATATATTTTGTTAGAAGTGCCCGAGCTTCTTCTGGTTTGGCTGTGCAGTGTCATAATAAATAGCAACAAGCTCATTTTTCAGGTTCAATTCCATGAATTCCTTTGAAACATGCAGCACGACTGTCTTGTTGTTAAGCTTCACTTTCTCGACGGGAATTCCCTTTTTCATCAGGCTGCTTATGTAGGTCCTCACGCAACCCTCGGTAAGATTGAGCTTTTTCGCGACGTCGACGTAAGAAACAGAGTTTTTCCCGTCCTCAAGCTCATAGATTGTCAAAAAAGTCCTGAGCTCCTGCTTTGAAAGCGCCGAGAACCTTCCTAATATTTCCTGTCTTGAAGCTGAAAGTATTGCCAGGTCAGGCTTTTCCACCTTTTTCCTTGGCTCCAGGGAAAGCTCAGAGGATATATCCTCTGCAACAGACTCTTCCTGCTTAGTGAATGAATGAATGTTGAATGAATGAATATTTGAATAAACCCCTTCATTTCCTATGGAACTCTTAATGTCACCTATTTTTACCTCTAATTCATCTAATCTCTTTATAATTATGTCTAATTTGCCAAAAAGCGTGGAAATTTTATCATTTTCGCTTGAAAAACCTATTTTTAAGCTATTTAATTCCAATTCAAATTGGGTCTTTTGAGAAGAAATGAGTGCTTTTTGTTCATTAATATCCTTTTCCAAGCTTAAAACAAGCTCTTTTTGAGGATTTAAAGATGCTTTTGCCTTGCAGATATCATCTTTAAGCATAGCAATAACTTTTCCCTGCTCCAGAATCTCTGCCTTGTTCTCTGCTATTCCTTCCTCAACAGCAGCAATATGCTCTTTTGCCCTCGAGAAAGAAGCTTTTACAACTTCCTTGAAATCATCTTTAGTTTCTCCAATTCCCAGAATCTTCTTTGCATTAATCTGCATAAACTTCCCCCTAATAATGTGCATAAGTGCATAAGATGTGCATAATGCATGCTTAACCGTGATATTTTGAAGGCTTGTTTGCTAATGTCGGAAATTGAATATGCGGAGGCAGATTAAATTCCTGCGAAAGCAGCAATGCCTTTATGTTGCATTTCAATAATATGACATTAAGCACCCTCTCTGCAAGTGCAGGGCTTATTTTCTTTGTCTTTTTCCATACTGACAAGATATCATCAATTTCCTTTTCCTTGTCCTTTACAAGTACGTGCCCTTTTATCTCGATTACTGCTTGCTTAACTGCATAATCAAGCCCGAAAACAAAATCAAAACGGAGAAGTGCCATTCCCTTCTCAGAATCCTTTTCTTTTGTTACGTCGCTCAATGAAATGTTTGAATTTATCTTCAAAGGAGCTTCTATTTTCTTTAATTTCTCAACGAGAATCTTGTCAAAATTTATTCCTGCTATTGCCATTTTCTCACTCCGTCCTATTCCGTTCGAAATGGCACTTCGCTTCTGCCCGCGCCATTTATTTCACCAAAAATAAGAAAACTAACTGCTTATATAAAGCTTTCGTCTACATCTTTTCAGGCGCATCTATCCCCAAAAGCGAAAGCCCTGTCTTCAAAACAATTGACGTTGAAGAAACAAGCAGCAGCCTTGCGTCCCTCAGCTTTGGCTCAACGCAGTCTGACAAGCACTGGCAAGAGTGGTAAAACTCATTAAATGCCTGGGCAATGTCGAGAATATGCTGCGCAATATCAGTTGGCCTGTAATGCGCTTCAGCTGCCTTTACAGCTTCCGGGAAAGCACAGAGGGCTACCAGCAGCTTCTTCTCAGAATCAGCGCTTAAAAGACAGTAATCAGCCTTCGCAGGCACTTTTTTTGCCTTTCTCAGGATTGACCTTGCCCTTGCATAAGTGTACTGGATATAAGGTCCTGTTTCGCCTTCAAAGTTCAACGCAGTATCCATGTCAAAAGTAACGTTCTTTTCATTGGCAACCTTGAGCATTGCATACTTTACAGCCCCGTAAGCAATGGCTTTTGCTGTCTTAAGGTCTGCCTTGCCGTACCTCTTTTTTATCTCCTCATTTGCCTTGCTGACAGCATCTTTCATGAAATCCTCTAAAAGTACGACATTTCCCTGCCTTGTTGACATCTTGCCGTCAGAAAGCAATACAAAAGCATAATGCACCGCTTCAGGCGCCTTGAACTTAAGCAAATCCAAAGCAGAATTCACCTGCTGGAAGTACAGCTTCTGGTCTTCGCCTAAAACAACTATGTTCTTGCCTTTTGCCCTGTTTGCCTTGTCTATTGTGTAGGCAATGTCCCTTAAAGGATAAAGCGAAGTCTTGTCAGCCCTTGTCAAAACAAGAAAAGGCGCCTTTGTGGGCAGGCTGTATTCCTCCTGGTTAAGCACCATTCTTCCTTCTTCATCCTCTGAAAGCTTGCCTGTCTTTTTGAGCATTTTAAGAATCTCGTCTGTCCTCTTGTTCCATAGGTATTGTGATTCATAGTCAAAGAAATCGTATTTTATGTCCAATTCACCAAATATCTTTGCCTGGCCTTTTATGCAGGTGTCAACAATTGCCTTGAATTTCTGCTTTGTTGCCTTGTCGCCATTCTCAAGCTTGTTTAACAAGCTGAAAACCTCTTTCTCAAGCTCCGGGTTTTCCTTTACCTTGTTGTTTATGTCGACATAAAGCTGCAGAAGCCCGCTGAAAGTAACCTTCTTTTTTCCTGCCCCATAGACAAGCATTGCTATCTGCTTTCCGACGTCATTTACAAAATAATGGGTTTCTGTCTTGTATCCCTGAAACTTTAAAATCCTTACAATTGAATCTCCAATTAACGCGTTTCTTGCCCTGCCAACGTGAGGGGATGCATTCGGGTTTATGCTTGTATGCTCAACCAAGGCATTCTTTCCCTTGCCTTCTTTTGAAGAACCGTAATTGGATTTTTCCTTCTGTATCTTTGAAATAACATCCTCAAAAAAGCAGGATTTTTTTATGAAAAAATTAATATAAGGCCCTTTTGCTTCCGCCTTGTCCAGCCATGAAGATTTGAATAAGGGAGCAAGCTCATTTGCAATCTGCTGAGGCGCTTTCTTTAATTCTTTCGCGAGGGTGAAGCAGGGAAGCGCATAGTCTCCCATCTCAGGAGTAGGGGGCACTTCTATCAATTGCAGAAAATCAATATTTAATTTTAATTCTTTTTTTAACAGCTTTGCAATCTCTTCTTTGTAATCCATCTCATAAGTTATATCATGGTTGTTTAAATCTTTTTGTATGTGGATAAGGCAAGGGCAACACGAAAATCACCCACTAATTCTCAAAAATGTCTTTTCTCGGGGATTAAGGCGTTTAACCGCATAAATAGGAAAATATATAAATAAAAAGCCCTTAAAAGGTTAATTGAATGACGAGGTTATCAGAAAAGACAAAAAAATACGTGAAAGACGAGATTGTTTCTGTGCTGTTTAATTCCCGCGCTGCAATGTATGCAAACCAGGTTTCTGCCAATATGGGAAGGGATAAGGAGTTCATAAAACATATGCTTCTTGAACTTGAAGAGATGGGTGTTGTTGTCAGGTTTGACAAAAGCAGGAAAGGAAAGGCTTACAAGGAAAGGTGCAGGTGGCGGCTGAAGCCGGAAGTGGAGAAGGCGTTCAGGCAGATGCAGTAATTCTTTTCTTGATATGCTTGTATGCAAACCATACAAAAATAACTGCCAGTATTGCAACCATCACAACATCTATCTGGCTTGAGTAGTTATGGACTATTTCCCATCTTTCTCTCAGCTTCATTCCAACCCATGCCAAGAAGGTGTTCCAGATTATGGCGCCTGCAAATGTGTAGGCAATGAATCTTCCAATCCTCATTTTGCCTATGCCTGCCGGTATTGAAATAAGGTGCCTTACAACTGGTATGAACCTGCTGATGAAGATTGTCTTTTCGCCGTACTTCCTGAAGAAATGCTCTGTCCATTCAAGATGAGACTCATCTAACAAGAGGTATTTGCCGAAACGCAGTATAAATCTTCTGCCTCCAAAGATACCCATCCAGTAGGAAAGCAAAGAGCCAAACACAGAGCCAAAGGCTGATACTAAGGCAACTGCCACTAATGTGAACTTGCCCTGAACTATCAGAAAGCCTGCAAAAGGCATAACAACCTCAGAAGGTATGGGGGCTATCATGCTCTCAAGAGCCATAAGCAGGAACAAGGCTGAGTAGCCTCCAAAATCCATTCCTCTCAGGATAAGCTCTGTAATAAATTCAAATATCATGTGCATAAGTGAATGAATAAGTGCTTAAAAACCTAATGAATAAAGGCAGCTGCACTTCTTTTACTGTTTTATCTTCTGAATAAGCCCGTCAATGTCCTTGTAGAACTCTTCTGTTGTCTTATAGTTATTAGCTAAAGTGTAGTCAGCAATTTCTATTACCTTCCCCAAACCTTTGTTCTTGACATCTCTTTCATCTCTTGCTGTAAATCCTTCCAAAGTCTCAGGGTCAAGCTTATCCCTTCTTGCAAACCTTACATCCAAGTCAGCAACTATTGCAACAAGGCAAAATGACTTTGAATTCTTCCTGAGAAAATCAACCTCTTCAACACTTCTAACACCCGTAATAATAACATTATCGTACGCCTGTGCTTTTTCAAGTGTTTTTCTTATGACTATATCCATGCCATACTGCTTCCGCCATTCATCACCAAGCAAAGAGCGATTATCCTTAGTCGGCTCAAGCCCCTTTCTTACAAGCTCTTCCGCGATAACATCACTCATGTTAAGCTTCGGAAATCCATACTTGGAGACAAGGTAGTCTGCAAAAGTGTCTTTTCCGGCCCTTGCTAATGCAGTTACTCCAATTATCATGGTGAATTCCCGAAAGAGTCAGCTATCTGCTTTATCTCTTCAATTGAAAACTGCTTTTTAGTGCCGTCCTTCATTCTTACTATTACCTTATCAACATGTGAATTGAGAATCATCCTTGCACACATGCTGCACGGCTTTCCCTCTGCCAATGAACCATCATATTCCTCTCCGCAAATGTAAAGCACTGCGCCTTTGCTCTGGATTCCTGCATACTGCAAGGCATTGGCCTCTGCGTGAACGCTCCTGCAAAGCTCATATCTCTGCCCTGAAGGCACGTTTTGCTCCTGCCTCTGGCAAACACCCCTCGCCGCGCAGTCTTCCTGCCCTGAAGGCGCACCGCAGTAGCCTGTACTCACTATTCTCTTGTCCTTTACAACAACAGCGCCATATCTTCTTCTCAAGCAGGTTGCTCTTTTTGAAACATCCCTTGCTATCTGCAAGAAATACTCATCCCATTCAGGTCTTTTGTATGCCTCTTCCCCCATAATAAAAAAGTAAAGAAAACAAGTTTATTAAGATTTGTATACTTGAGTTACTTCTTCCTGAACTTCTTCAGAATGTCTGACTTCCCTTTCCATTCAAGGGCCTCCCTCAAGACGTTCTCTATTGTCGAGACAGGTATTACCTTTATCTTTTTTGCATTCTCAGGAGAAAGCAAAAGGTCCTGCTGGTTTGTTCTGGGTATTATCACTCTTGCTATGCCTGCTTCTATGGCTGCCTCTGTTTTTGCAGTAACTCCGCCGACAGCAAGAACTTCCCCTCTTACAGACAATGAACCCGTCATTGCAGTGTCCTGCCTTACAGGCACTTTTTTCAAAGCAGAGATTATTGAAGTTGCAACTGCTATTGATGCAGAATCACCTTCAACACCTTCGTGCGTCTGTATGAACTGCGTGAATATGTCATATTTCTCCCTTACATCCTCTCCAAAGTATTTCAAAATAATCGCTGAAACATTCTTTACAGCTTCTTTTGCAATCTCTCCCAATCTTCCTGTTGCGACAAACTCTGTCTTCTTGCCCCCAGGGGTGACTTCTGATTCAATAGGCAATACAATTCCTGAGTAAGCAGAATCACCGCCTATGACAGCAAGCCCGTTTACCCTTCCAACCAGGCTTCCTTTTGTGACAATAACCTGGTATTTTTTCTTGTTTTCAATATACCTGTCAGCAAGCTGCTGCTCAAGCGGTCTTGCAATCTTCTTGGCTTTTTCAATATGCTTTACCTCGGTTATCTTTGCGCCTTCCTCAAGCGCCAAATCGCCTGCAGCCCTTACAATGCCGCCAAGCTCCCTTAGCCTTACTGTCAATTTCCCTGAAGTTCCTGCCAGCCTTCTTGCCTCGTGAACTATCTTATCAACAGCATCCTTTCTAAAGTGAGGTATCCTGCCGTCCTTGACAACTTCCTGCGCAACAAATATTGCAATCTTGTCCCTGTTCTCTTCTGTGTCATCCATCTTGTCATTGAGATAAATCTCATATCCATAGCCCCTTATCCTTGACCTTAATGCAACGTGCATGTGCTTTACAGTATCAAGATTTCCTGCTGCAACCAGCGAAAAGTCAGCAGGCACCGGCTCGCTTCTTGTCATTGCTCCTGAAGAGCGCTCTGACTGCCCTGTAATTGGATATTTCTTTTCCTGCATTACAGTAAGTATTTCCTGCTGTGTGTGAGGGGCCAATGTTCCTATCTCATCTATGAATAAAACACCGCCGTTTGCCCTGTGAATCATTCCCGGTATTAATCTCTGGTAAGGCGGAGTGCCCAGCCCGCCTGACTGCAAAGGATCATGCAATACATCTCCGAGCAAGGCGCCTGCGTGCGAGCCTGTCGCATCTATGAAAGGCGCTTTCTTTGTTTTTGAACTGTCAATCAAAAGTTTTGGAACCTGCACTTCCTGCTTTCCTCCCATTCTCTTGTTCAGGTTTATGAAAACCATAAACCCGATAATCATTATCATGCTTGTAATCATTGAAGCGGCATATATTGTGGGATTGTTAAACGGAAAAATTTGTTTTGAATACAGGTAATAAGGCAGCAAGGAAGCAATCAAAACAAAAGCAAGGAGCAGTATATTCATGTTCTTCGCTGAGCCCATTGCGGCGATTTTTGCCTTGTTGACAAACTCAATTCCTTTTCCCCTCGCCATTGTCCTTATCAGCGGGACATTTTCGTCAACAGGGTTGTTAAATGCAAGAACATCAACCAGGCTTGACGGAGGCAAAAGCTCTGCAAGAGCCTGCCCTATCATTGACTTCCCGACTCCGGACTCACCAATAAGCAAAACATTCCTTCTCTGCATTGCAGCTTTCTTGATTACGTTAAGAGCCTCTTCCTGGCCTATAATCTGCTCTGCTATTTTCTTGGATACCTTTATATCCGCCGTTGTCTTGAATTTTAATGCCATGTTGACTTATAATCTATAATCTCTTTGTTAGTTTAAAAATGTTATCTATTGAAAAATAAAACAAAAATAAAACAAAAAAGAAGTTTTAGGCAACTTCTTCTTCAGAAACAACTATGAAGTCGCCAACTGCAACAACCGCGCCAAACGGAATCATCCAGTTTCCGCGCTTGTCTTTTTCAAGGTTCAGCGCATCAACATAAGGCGTCGGGTTCTTCAACAGGATGTGCATAAGCTCTCCTGTCCTTGTCTCAAAAGTAAGATTTCCTACTTCCCCAAACTTTTTTCCTGACTTTGTGACAACTGTCTTGCCAATCAGGTGCTTGGAATATTTTTTGTCGTCTTCCGGCATGATTTTAACCTCCATTCCATAAATGTGAATTAATAGTGTATGAGTTTATACTTACTTATAAAGGTTTCTAAAATAGGGGTAAAAGGGTATGCTTAAATAGTGCCATTCTTTTGTAAAGACTATGTTTGACACAATACCAAAGATAGAGAAGCCGGAATTTTACATAGACCTGGGCATAAGGAGCGCAAAAAAATACGCTTCTTCAATAAAACTCAGGGAAAAACACAGGGTAAAAAGGCAGGCAGAACTTGAGTCAGTAAAAGCTGAAACATTTGCAAGAAGCATAAAAGGGAATATTGAAAGAATATGCTCTGCTTTTCCCTCTCTTAACCAGCTTCCTATCTTTTACAAGGAACTGCTTGACGCAATGATAGGCGCTGATGCCCTGAGAATAAGCATTGCAAGAATAGCGGGAATAATGAAAACAATTGAAGAACTGCAGCAAAAAGCAAATACAAAGATGCGAAAGGCAAATGATTTGAGCGAAGTGCAAAAAATCAAGGCGGAATTTTACGGCAGGAGCTTTTCAATCACAAAAAAGGCAAAAGATGCATTTAATTTCCTCGAGAATGCGAGAAAAACAATAAAGAATTTTCCTTCAATAAAGACAAAAATGCCTACTGTCTGCATATGCGGCTATCCAAATGTTGGAAAAAGCACCTTGTTGAGCAAAATGACAGGCTCCACCCCTGAAATTGCGCCATATGCATTCACAACAAAACAGCTAATGGTAGGATACATTGATGACAAACTGCAGATTATAGACACACCGGGGGCTTTTACAGACAACTTAAAGAAAATGAACTGGATTGAGAAGCAGTCATATCTTGCAATAAAACACCTGACAAGGAAAATAGTTTTTGTATTTGACATCAGCGAAAGCTGCGGATTCACAATCAAGCAGCAGGAAGAGCTTTTTCAGCAGTTTACAAAAAGATTCAGGGCAAAGCAATTCATGATTTACCTGAGCAAGACTGATTTAGGCCTGGAAAACAAGCAGGAATTTGTCGAAAGCCATAAAGAACATAAGATTTTTGATAATGCAGATGAATTAAAAAAGGTTCTTGTGGAAGTTTAATTACTTCTTTTTCTTTAATTTATTGAAAAATAATAAATTATAAAATAAGCTTGAAAAAGAGCAAAAAATGCCCCGGACACACACCTTTCTTTCCTCTGGAAAGTTAATATAAAACCAATATGAGAAAAGAAACACTTCTATTTCATTTAAAGTTAATAATAAAACTATTTCCTGTGGAAAAATATAAATTAAATCAATTAAAAATAAAGTACAAAACAGCTGAAAAAGGAAGGAATAAAGGCAAAAAAGAGGAAAACTGAAAAATTTGTTTGTTTTGTATCGTCAAAATGTTTTTTTTGTTATTATTATATTTATATGTTTTTCGGTATTATATTATATATATTATATAATATATATTATAATATATATTATACACAATATAATTTAAAAGGAAAACAAATAAGCTTATTTTTACAAAACAAATCTCCACTTGAAATCAAGGAGTCTGTCTCTTTTTTATGCATTGTCTTTTATTGGATTTTTAGTCCAAAGGAAATAGAGGTTGTATTATATAGTTTACAACACTATATTTGCAGTATAATAATCTTTAAAAAGAGCACAGCTTTCTACAAGAAACAAAGGTGTAAAAAATATGGGTGAAAAGCTAAATTCTTTTTTCGAGCAGTACATGCAGAAAGAATCAATATTCAAGGAAAAATCAGTTTTGCTTTCAGCATACACTCCTGACATAATACCTCACAGGGATTCTGAAGTTGAAAAAGTCGCTTCTATCCTGGCTCCTGCTCTTAAGCTGGAAAAGCCCTCAAACCTTTTTATTTACGGCACCACAGGAACAGGAAAAACAGTGGTTACCAATTATGTCACTTCAAAAATGGAAGAGATTACGCAGAAATCAAACAATAATCTCAAGATTTACAGGATTAACTGCAAATTGAAAAAAGTTGCAGACACTGAATACAGGCTTATGGCTGATGTTGCAAGAACAGTATTCAACGAGCAAATACCTGAGACAGGTCTTTCGACAAATGAGGTTTACAAGATATTTGTAAATGCGCTTGACAAGGAAAAAGTGCTTCTTTTAATGGTTCTTGACGAAATTGACAGCCTGGTTGAAAAAACAGGCGATGAAATACTTTACAACCTCACAAGGCTTAATTCAGAGCTGAAAAACAGCCAGCTTTCAATAATTGGAATATCAAACAAGCTGGATTTCACAGACCACATGGATGCAAGGGTAAAAAGTTCTCTTACAGAGGAGGAAATACAATTTTTCAAGTACAATGCAGTGCAGATACTTGACATTCTCAAGGAAAGGGCGGGCGTTGCTTTCAAGGAAGGCAAAATACAGGAAGGTCTTCTTGAAAAATGCGCCGCGTATGCCGCCACTCACGGGGATGCAAGAAGGGCAATAGACCTTCTAAGGGTTTCTGCGGAAATATCTGAAAGAAAAAATGAGAATTTGATAACAATAGAAAGCCTTGACGAGGCTGATGAAAAGCTGGACACTGACAAATATTTTGATGCTGTCAAGAACATGAACAAGCAAAACATGATGGTTCTTTTTTCCTTGTTCGAGCTTTGCAGCAAGGATAATAGCAAGCCTGTTTTAAGCGGCAACGCGTACGACGGCTACAAAAATCTTTGCCTGAACCTCAAGAACAAGGTTTTGACGCAAAGAAGATTTTCTGACATTTTGGGGGAACTTGAACTTCTTGGGATTTTGCATACGAAATTAGTGAGCCATGGAAGATATGGCAGGACAAGGCATCTCGGGCTAGGAATACCTCCCTCAACCGCTCCTAAAATAGAAAGGCTGCTGAGGGAGGGATTGGGATTATGAGCGCTGACATTGTTTCTGCATTCATGCAAAAAAACATATTCCTTAATCCTTCTGCCATGGATTATATTCTGAAAAGCAGGAAAGCAGAGGACATAATGCAGGCAGCTTCCCTTATTGAAAGAAAAAATACACCTGTTTTTTTTGACAATTCAATGATAGATGCCTTGTTTGTTTCATCTGCAGAGCTGAAACCTTCTGTTTTTGTTATAAAATCCTATAATGAAGAGCCAAAGAAAAGAGAAGTAGGGCATTTTGTTTCATATATGAGGGCAAGATATGACCAGTTAAGGGATATTCTTATGAACAGGCTGGATATGCAGTCCGCAATTTCCATAAAACGGGCAACTGAGAAAAAAACAATGGAAAAAACATCTCTCGTCGGAATGGTTCTTAAGAAGGAAGAAACAAAAAACGGAAACATCTGCCTTACTCTTGAAGACCAGTCAGGGCATATGAAAGCAATTGTGCGAAAAGACAATAGAAAATCATTTGAATCTGCAAATGAGCTTACAATGGATGAAGTCATAGGCGTGACAGGAAGCTGCAATGGAGAAGTTTTTTTTGTAAATGACTTGTTATTGCCTGACATTCCTGTTGCCGAATTCAAAAAAGGACCGGATGATGTTTCCGCCGCATTCATATCAGACTTGCATATAGGCTCAAAGATGTTCCTGAAAGATGAATTTCTTAAATTTATAAGCTGGATTAACGGCGAGACAGGAACTGACGAGCAAAAAAAAGAGGCAATGAAAATCAAATACCTTTTTATTGCAGGAGACCTCGTTGACGGCATAGGAATTTATCCTGAGCAGGACAATGAGCTTGAGATAAAAGACATTATTGAGCAGTATAATGAATGCGCAAGGTATCTTTCAATAATAAGAAAGGATATTTCAATAATAATCTGCGGAGGAAACCACGATGCAATAAGGATTTCAGAGCCGCAGCCTGTGCTTGAAAAGACATATGCCGCTGCGCTTTATACGCTTTCCAATGCAATATTTGTTTCAAACCCCGCGATGATTAATATTCATGCTGTTAAAGGTTTTCCCGGATTCAATGTAATGATGTACCACGGCTACAGCTTTGATTATTATATTTCAAATGTTGAAAGCATAAGGCATAATGGCGGATATGATAGGGGTGATCTTGTGATGAAGCATTTGCTTCAAAAAAGGCACCTCTGTCCCACGCACGGCTCTTCATTGTATATTCCTGATGAGAAAACAGACCCGTTGGTTATTGACAAGGTGCCTGACATTTTCATAACAGGTCACATACACAAGACAGCAATAAGCAATTACAAAAGCACAACTCTGCTTTCAGGCTCGTGCTGGCAGTCAAAAACAGCATTCCAGGAAAAAGTAGGGCATAATCCTGAGCCTGCAAGGGTGCCTGTTGTTAATTTGAAGACAAGAGAAGTGAAAGTGGTAAAGTTCATGGCGTGAAAGAAGTAAATAGGACAAATAATATGGAAGCAAGCCCAAAAATATTAGCATACTTCAAGAGGATGGATGATGAGGTTAATAGGGCTTACTCTATTGCAAATGAGACAAAAAAGAAAGGATTTGACCCTGATGACAGGGTGATGATTCCTCTTGCAAAGAACATGGCTGAGAGGGTAGAGGGGCTTATAGCAACTGTTGCCCCTGAAATAGTAGGCAAAGGGGTTGTTGCAAGGATTGCAGAGCTTGAAGCCCAATACGGTTCGCAGGACTGGAGAGTCGCGCTTAAGATAGCAGAAGAGGTTGCCTGCGAAAAATTCTGCAAGTTTGAAGACAAAAAGAAAGCAATTGAAACAGGAATAAGGATGGGCTTTGCTTATGTTACTGTGGGGGTTGTTTCCTCCCCGCTTGAAGGTTTTGCAGGATTAAATTTCAACAAGAGAAATGACAACGGGAAGGAGTATTTTGCATTGTTTTATTCAGGACCTGTAAGAAGCGCAGGTGGAACAGGCGCGGCTGTTTCTGTTCTTATTGCTGATTATGTAAGAAAAAAATTAGGTTATGCTGAATATGACCCTGACGAAACTGAAGTTAAAAGGGCTTGCATAGAGGTTGCTGATTATCATGAAAGAGTAACCAATCTTCAGTACAGGCCTTCAAATGAAGAGGTTGCATTCATGACAAGCCGCCTTCCTGTGCAGATTGACGGAGACGGAACTGCCGAGATTAATGTAAGCAATTACAAAGGGCTCAAGAGAATTGAGTCAGACAGGATAAGGGGGGGTTTCTGCCTTGTAACTGCCGAATGCCTTTCTGCAAAAGCAAAAAAACTCTGGAAACAGCTTTCAAAATGGGGCAAGGACTTTGGCATGGAACAGTGGAATTTTCTTGGGGAATTTCTTGATTTGCAGGACAAAATAAAAGCAAAAGGCGCTGTTGCAAAAACAGACGAGAAAAAAGCCCCTATACTGCCTGACTTTACTTTTATCAAGGATTTGGTTGCAGGAAGACCCATTATTGCTTATCCCCTAAGAAATGGCGGATTAAGGTTAAGATACGGAAGGTCAAGAGCAACCGGTCTTTCTTCAGATGCAATAAGCCCTGCCACAATGGTTATACTTGATTCATTTATTGGAATAGGAACACAGCTTAAGACAGAAAGACCAGGCAAGTCAACGACAATTTCAGTGTGCGATATGATTGACGGTCCAATTGTGAAGCTTAATTCCGGAAGCGTGAAGAGAATTGAGACAATAGACGAGGCAAAGCAGTATGTGAAAGATGTTGCTGAAATAATTTATCTGGGGGATTTGCTTGTTAATTACGGCGACTTCCTTAACAGGGGGCACAAGCTTGTTCCTTGCGGATTTAATGAAGAATGGTGGGCTTTGTGCATTGAAAAGCAGATGAAGGAAAAAGCGCTTTCTTTCGAGCAAATTGATGAAAAAGCAGGATTAAATTCAGGAAAAACAAAAGAGGCTGTTGCAAATCCATTAATTTCAAAATTTAGTTTTAGCGAAGCGATGGGATTGTCCAATTTATTGGATATGCCTTTGCATCCAAGATGGGTATATTACTGGAATTCAATATCCAAAGAGCAGTTTATGGTGTTGTATGAATCTCTTAAGCAGGCTGTTGTTGAAAAAGGCAAGATAGTGATTGCGCTTCCATCACCGGATGCAAAAAGAGCTCTTGAGCTTATAGGAATTGAGCATATAGCTGTCGGAAACGAACACGTTGTTGTTGAAAAAGATGATGCTGATGCATTAATGGAAAATTTGGGCGGACTTTTGAAACAGCCCGTTGGTGAAACCCCATTAGAGATGGCAAACAGCGTTTCTTCTGTCAAGATAAAAGACAAGTGCGGCACTTTCATCGGCGCAAGAATGGGGCGTCCTGAAAAGGCAAAGATGAGAAAGCTCAAAAGCAGCCCGCACGTATTGTTTCCTGTCGGAGAAGAAGGAGGCAGGCTTAGAAGCTTTCAGGCTGCAATCGGGAAAGGAAAGATTACAGCACAGTTTCCATTAAGATACTGCAAAAACTGCGGGAAAAAGACAGTTTATACCAATTGTGACGAATGCGGCTCTGAATCAGCAAGAAAATATTTCTGCCCGAAGTGCAACAAGGAGATGGACAATGATACCTGCCCTGCGCACGGCAAATGCCTTTTGTTCAAGAAAGATTCAATTGACATTAATTTCTTTTACAACAACGCATTGAGAAAAGCAAAGCTTCAGCAGCAGCCTGAGATTGTGAAAGGAATAAGGGGAACTTCAAATGTTGAGCACATACCCGAGCACATATTGAAAGGAATACTGAGGGCGAAGCACAACCTTAATGTTAACAAAGAAGGGACAATAAGGTATGACATGACTGAAATGTCTTGCACGCATTTCAAGCCAAAAGAAGTAGGGGCTTCTGTTGAGAAATTAAAGGAGATGGGGTATACTCATGACTGTTATGGAAATCCCCTGGAAAGCAATGAGCAGATACTTGAATTGAATGCCCAAGATGTAATACTGCCCGCCTGCGATGCTGCTCTTGAAGAAGGAGCTGACAATGTTCTTTTCAGGGTTGCGAATTTCATAGATGATATGCTTGTTTATCTCTATGGTGTTGAGCCGTATTACAAGCTTGAAACAAAACAAGATTTAATAGGGCACTTATGCGTTGCAATGTCTCCGCACACAGCGGCAGGCATAGTATGCAGGATTGTCGGGTTTTCGAAAACACAGGGCTTTCTTGCCCACCCATTATTGCACTGCATTATGCGCCGCGATTGTGATGGAGATGAAGCAGCAGTAATGATGCTTATGGACCATCTGCTTAATTTTTCAAAAAAGTTTTTGCCGGATAAAAGGGGAGCCACTCAGGACGCCCCATTGCTCATAACTACAAAATTAATACCTGCTGAAGTTGATGACATGGTGTTTGACATGGACACCGCCTGGAAATATCCTATTGAGCTTTATGAGATGGCTGAACAGTATAAATCGCCTTCTGACTTGAAAACAATTGAAACATTCAGGCAGAGATTGGGAAAAGAAAGCCAGTATGAGGGAATAGGATTTACGCACGACACTTCCGATTTCAATACAGGCGTGCTTTGCAGTTCCTACAAGTCAATACCTTCAATGAAGGAAAAGGTGCAGAAGCAGATGATTCTTGCAGAGAAGATAAGGGCGGCTGATGCGGATGATACAGCGCGGCTTGTGATTGAAAGGCACTTTATTCGTGATATAAAGGGCAATCTGCGTAAGTTTTCAACACAGGAGTTCAGGTGCGTGAGCTGCAATGAAAAATACAGGCGGCCGCCTTTGAGCGGAAAATGCATTAAGTGCAAGGGGAAGCTGCTTTTTACAATTTCAGAAGGCTCTGTCGTGAAATACCTTGAACCTGTTGAAGACCTGATTAAGAGATATAAACTGCCTTCTTACCTGAGGCAGTCTGTTGAGATTACAAGGAAAAGGATTGAATCTGTGTTTGGGAAGGACTCTGAAAAGCAGGAAGGGCTTAATAAGTGGTTCAGCTAAGTTCTTTTCTTAATGAATCTGCTATTTCTTTTGCATAAATCTCCGGGGTTTCTTTTGACTCCACCATTACCCTTAATAGAATTTCTGTGCCGGAATACCTGACAAGAACCCTGCCTTTTCCTTCCAGATCTTTTTCTGCTTTTTGTATTAATGCATATGAATCAAGGGATTTAATTTCTTTTTTTTCCCTTACAGGCACGTTGATTAACACTTGTGGATATTTCTGAACTTCGTTGGCAAGCTCTGAAAGAGGCTTTTTGTATTCCTTTATTGCTTTTATTATTTCCAGTCCGCAGAGTATTCCGTCTCCTGTTGTTGAATAATCTGCAATGATTATATGCCCTGACTGCTCTCCGCCAAGGCTGTAATTGTTTTTTCTCATCTCCTCAATAACATACTTGTCTCCGACTTTTGTTTCTTTTACTGCAATTCCCGCCATTCTCATTGACTCTTCAAAACCGCCATTGCTCATACTTGTTGCAACAACTGTATTATTTTTTAACCTGTTTTTATCTTTCATCAGCTTTGCACAGATGTAAAGAAGATAATCTCCGTCAAGCTCCCTGCCTGTTTCATCCACTGCAATAATCCTGTCTGCATCCCCGTCTAATGCAATGCCTAAATCCGCTTTTTCTTTCAGCACAGCTTCTTTCAGGCTGCCTGTATGCAGCGCGCCGCAGCCTCTGTTTATTATGCTTCCGTCTTCGCTGTCGTTGATTGCGGTTACTTCTGCTTTCAAATCGCTGAAAATATCTTTTGCAACATTGCAAGCAGCCCCGTTTGCGCAATCAACAACAATTTTTATTCCGCCCGCGCTCCCATTGAATGCTTTTTTTGCAAAATCAATGTACTGCCTTTTTGCATCTGCATATTCTGTTATTTTTCCGCCTGCTGTTTCTTTTTGCGTGTTAAGCATATATGATTCTATCGTTTCCTCTTTTTCATCCTCCAGCTTATACCCTTCTGAGGAAAATACCTTTAATCCATTGTCTTCTGCAGGATTATGGGAAGCAGATATCATTATTCCTGCGCCTGCGTTTAATTTTCTTGTCAGGAATGCAACAGCAGGAGTCGGGAGTATGCCTAACAGGACCGCTTCTTTTCCTGCTTTGGAAACACCCTTTGCAGCTGCCTGTTCCAATTCTTTTCCTGAAATCCTTGTGTCTCTTCCTATTGCAACTTTTTTTTGTTTAGAGAATAAGGCAACAGCATATCCAAGCTTTTCCGCAATGTCAACATTAATGGGATATTCATAAGCTTTCCCCCTTATTCCGTCTGTGCCAAAAAGCTTTCTCATCTTTGGTTAGAATTAAGAAATGTATTTTTATATTTAACTAATCTGGGATTTTTTAAGGATTTGCAGCTCTTGTTGCCTTGTACCTGTCATAGTCAAAAAGATGCTGGCTTATTGACTTTCCGTTGCATATGCACCATATAGCCCGCGCGATTGGATAAGATGTATCAAGGACAGTAATATTCGGATAGCTGTCAATGTCCATTACAGGAATGCTTTCTGTTGTAATCAATTTGATGTTGTTTCCAACAAGCTTGTCTTTTGCAGTGCCGCTTAATACAGGGTGCGTGCAGCACGCAATAATCTCCTTTGCGCCTTTTGTTCTTAATACGCCTGATGAAGCAACAAGTGTTCCTCCGCCATCCACTATGTCATCCGGTATTATGCATATTGCGTCTGTCAGGCTCATATCCGGAACTATGCCGCTTGCAGTGCATGCGCCCGGAATATTCCTTTCCTTGTCAACGACAGTATAAGGTCTTTTAAAATATGCAGCATATTTTTTTGCCCTGTCCCTGCTTCCCTGGTCCGGAGCAACAAACACTATCTTGTCCATGTCATTTGAGAATGTTTTTTCAATATATTCGGCAAATAAGACAAAGCTTTCAAGTTCATTGTAATGATTGCCGTGAAAACCCTCTATCTGCTTGAAGTGAGAATCAAGGGTTATGATTCTTTCTACGTCCCCTATGCTGAACATAGCTGCAAACACTTTTGCCGATATGGGGCTTCTTGTTCTTCTTCCGTTTGTTTCAGGCCTCCTATCCTGCCTTTGATAAGGCATGAAAGGGAGAACATTTGTAATGGTGCTTGCTTCACCCCTCCATAATGCATCATTCAGCAGAAAAAGTTCGTGATATGCTTCTGTAGGGCTGAAAACCATCTTGTCTTTTGGCGGGTATTTTTGAGATTTATCCCATGGCTGCTCGCAGGTGCAAAAGGATTTGAAAAGGAACACATCTCTTCCCCTTACATGATGCATTATGTCAACATTTATTTCCCTGTTTGCAAACCGGTTTACATACACTCCGTTAGGGTCAAAAACTTCCAGTCCGCCGTATATATCCTTTTTTGAAAGTTCATTATATACTTTTTGCGCAAGGCTCAGGCTCCCATAATCTGCAAGAAGTATGACTTTTTTGAACTCATCACTCATATTGCTTGAGAATTACTTCTGGTATAAAAACTTTATGCGCTTACGGAAGCATTTCTTTTATTTTTTCAATAAACTCGGCAATCTTGTGCCCGCTGTCTGTAAGGGCTATTGTCTTTATCCTTCCGTTTCTTTCAAAATTTACAAGCCTTGCCTTTTCCATGTCCTGAAGAATTTTTACGGCGTGCGAATATGTGCAGTTGACGTCTTTCGCGAGGGTGCTTCCATACTTGTTCTTGCCCTGCTTTCTTAATTCAACCAGCAGATTAGCCGGCTTTGCCCTAAAAAAAACATCAAACATTTCCTTGCTTTTTTTTGCCATTTTCATCCTCTTTGGAACCTATATCCTCTAACATATATATTCCAGTACTTATATTTAAAGCTTTGCTTAAACTCTCAAACTCACTCGGAACTTAGTAATCTAATGCAGGAAAATATATAAAGTTTTGCCTGTAGTTACTGGCTGTTGACACCAAAAACCAGCAAAAGAATTAAATAGGTGGGGAATATAAGCAGATACAATGCTTGACATACAACTATTCAGGGAACATCCGGAAATTATCCGAAAGAACCTTGAAAAAAGGAAGGATTCTGAGAAACTGAATCAGGTTGATGATATAATAAAGCTTGATTCTGAATGGAGAAAGAGAAAGGCTGATTTGGATTCCTTAAGAGCTGAGAGAAACAAGGTAAGCATGGAGATAAATGCCTTGAAGAAAGAGGGAAAGGATGCTTCAAAGCAGATAAAGAAGGCAGCTTCCTTGCCCAAAGAGATTGCTGAAGGGGAAAAATGGGTTTCTGAAGCTGAAGAGAAATTAAGAAATTATCTTATGAGAATGCCCAACATACTGCACGAGTCAGTCCCTTACGGAAAGGATGATTCTGAGAATGTTGAGGTTCGCAAGTGGGGCAAAATTCCCAAGTTTGATTTTGAATTAAAAACTCACGTTGAAATTGCAGAGAAAATTGGGGCGGATTTTGACAGGGCAACTAAATTATCAGGAAGCGGATTCTTTGTTCTGACAGGGGAGATTGCATTATTGGAGCAGGCAATCGCAAGGTTTGCAATAGATACACTGATTAAAAAAGGCTACAAGTTATTCCTTCCTCCTTTCATGATTAAGAGAAAGCCGTACGAGGGAGTAACTGATTTGAGTGATTTTGAAAAAGTAATGTACAAGGTTGAGAATGATGATGAATATCTGATTGCGACTTCAGAGCATCCGATGGCTGCTTTCTTCATGAATGAGACAATTGATGAGAAAATGCTCCCTATAAAATTTGCAGGCTACAGCCAGTGCTTCAGGAAGGAGATAGGGGCGCACGGCATTGACACAAAAGGGCTTTTCAGAAGGCACCAGTTCAACAAGGTTGAGCAGTTTGTTTTCTGCAGGCCTGAAGATTCATGGAAGATTCACGAAGAGATGATTAAGAATGCAGAAGATGTTTTTAAGGGATTGGAGCTACCTTATCATGTTGTAAATATCTGCACAGGCGACATAGGGACGGTTGCTGCAAAGAAGTATGACATTGAGGCTTGGATGCCAAGGCAGAACAAGTACGGCGAGGTTGTAAGCTGTTCAAACTGCACTGATTACCAGGCAAGAAGGCTGAATATCAAGTGCGGCAAGGAAGGCGGAGAAAAGAGAGTTTTGCATACATTGAATTCCACTGCTGTTGCCACATCTAGGGCTCTTGTTGCTGTTCTTGAGAATTACCAGAACAAGGACGGGACAGTTAATGTTCCTAAAGTGCTTGTTCCTTATATGAATGGTTTGAAGGTTTTGGGGAATAAATAGTTATTACTTTTCAATAACCATAAGGTTTAAATACCTATTTTTGAGCTAAAAATAAGCGATTTAGGGAATAAAAAATGAAAATATTAGCAATAGGCGACTTTCACGGCGACACCCAGATGGCTAAAAAGGCCGCTGAAAGGGCTGACAAGGAAAAAGTGGATCTTGTGGTTATTTGCGGTGATATTACACAGGACGGGCTTACAACTGACAATCTGGTGGGGGCTTTCAAGCAGAAGGTTTTGCTTGTTCCCGGCAATCACGAAGGCAATGACATTGCTGACTTTCTTGCAGAAAGGTATGACGGAAAGAACCTGCACGGTTATGCGTACAGGGTTGACAATCTAGGCTTCTTTGGCTGCGGCTCTGCAAATGTGGGGCAGTTCGGGCTTACTGAAACAGAGATATTTGACACTTTGAAGAAAGGAGCCAAATACACAAAGGATTGCAGGAAGAAGATAATGGTAACTCATGTTCATCCAAAAGGCACATTGATGGCAAAGTTCTCAAGCTTTGTTCCCGGAAGCGACGGAGTGAAGAAGGCAATTGAGGAATTTCAGCCGGACATATTATTCTGCAGCCACGTGCACGAAGCAGAAGGCATTGAAGAGAAGATAGGCAATACAACTGTTATTAATGTAGGCAGGAAAGGCAAGATTCTTGAGCTTTAGCCCTTGCATTAGTTTTATATACTTATCGTGCCTATTATGGACAATAAGGTAAAATGCTTGGATATTTTATAGGTTTAATTGTACTTGTGCTTATGTCAGCGTTCTTTTCCGCTGCCGAGATAGCAATATTTTCAACAACAGCTGCAAAGCTCAGGGCAATGGTGGAAAAGAATATTCCCGGGGCGAAAAAGCTTGAATACCTTAAGACAAACCCCAAGAAGACTCTTGTTACAATACTTGTCGGGAATAACATAGCAAACATAGCTGCCTCTGCAATAGCCACAATGCTTGCAATAAAGGCTTTTGGAGACATAGGCACAGGAATTGCAACAGGAGCAATGGTGCTGGTTATACTTGTTTTTGGAGAGATTGTGCCAAAGTCATATGCAACACACAATGCAGACAAGATTGCTGTATGGTTTGCGCCAATTTTAATATTCCTGATGAAAGCTCTTTATCCTGTAATACTGCTTTTTGAGCTTGTTGCAATAAAGTTGACAAAGACGGGACAGGGCATGAATCAGCCCATTGTTACAGAGGAGGAATTAAAGGCGACACTTGAGATGAGCGCTGCTTCAGGCAATGTGAGAAAGGAAGAAAAAGAGATGATTGAATCTGTTTTAAGGTTTAATGACATTACGGTCAGGGAAGTAATGACGCACAGGAGCGAGATGATATGCCTTGATTCTGCAATGAAGCTTTCAGATGCAGCCGGTGTTGCAGAAGAGCACCAGTTCTCAAGATACCCTGTTTTCAAGAAATCTAAAGAGAATATTGTTGGCGTTGTCCATATAAAAGACATGTTTCTTGCGATGGGCAAGGGCATGGAGAACAAGCCCGTAATTTCAATAATGTCAAAAATAGAGTTTGTGCCTCAGCATATGCTTCTTAACCAGCTTTTCAAGGAGTTCCAGAACAAGCAGATGCACATGGCTGTTGTTGTGAATGACCACGGAGAGCTTATAGGCGTGGCGACACTTGAGGACTTGCTTGAAGAGCTTGTTGGAGAGATAATTGACGAAAGTGATGTAAAGCAGCACTTGATTAAAAGATTGGACAAGCAGACTGTTTTGGCTCACGGAATGACTGAATTAAGGGCTTTGAACAGGTTCTTTCACACGACACTGCCCGGAGCGTCAAATGATTCTTTAAGCAAGATTATACTGAAGAACATAAAAAAATTTCCTAAGCAGGATGAAGTTGTGACTATTAACCAGAATGAGATTACGATTGTTGAGGCAACGCCCAAGAAGATTATTAAGGTAAAGATTAAGAAGCTGTATGAATAGGAATATTTAATAATATTTGCGCTTTAATAAAAAGCAAAGGAGGTAGATAAAATGGCATTTGGAGGAATTGTAGGCGTTATTGCACTTGTGTGTGCAATATGGGTAATTTATGACGTGGTTGCGAAGAACAAGAAAATGAACTCGACACATAAGCTGATTTGGATAATCTGCGCAGTGCTGTTCAGCATAATTACCGCTATTGTCTATTATTTCATAGGCAGGAAGAAGTAATTTTTTTATTTAATATATACTGGAGGGAAAAATGAAGCAACTGATGAAAGAGTTTATGGGATTTTTAAGGGAATACAAAGTGGTAGGCATGGCTATTGCCTTTGTAATGGGCTTTGCAGCCACTGCCTTGATAAAATCCCTGGTTGATAATGTTGTTATGCCTTTGATAACGCCGTTTATTCCGGGCGGAGCGTGGAAGGCGGCTACATTTGCTTTAGGTCCGATAGTTATCGGCTGGGGGTCTTTCTTAGGTGAATTGCTGAACTTCGTGATAATCGCTCTGGTTGTATTCCTTATCGCAAAGAAGATAATGAAGGAAGAGAAGGTTGCGAAGAAGTAGATTTATTTTTTCTTATTTTTCTTGAACCAGCCAATAAGAAAAAGGATTCCTATAAGAAATGCAACCCCTGAGATTTGCAATATCCACGCCAGATAATACCATTCAAATCCGGTTTTAATCAGATGAGATATGATAAGTGAGGCATATGCAATCCCTGCAAGGATAAAGCCGATTCCTCCCACAATCTCGTGATTCCAGGAGATTAACAGGATTATAAGCAGGATAAATGCAGGTATGTTATGCATGAACAAGCCCAGTATTGTGCCCCAAAATCCGTAATTGCCGTCAAAGATGTCAAGGGACATTAATGCAAGGAACAATAAGAAGATTATGGATAATATTCTTGGAGTCCAGTAAACAAAGAGCCCAACCTTTCTTTTCATATTAGGATTATGCTTTGCAGATATTTAATAGTTGTTATTAGTCTTGTGAGCCGCCTGTAATTTCTGCCTAACGACTGTTAGGAAGACATAAGGCTTGGTGGGCGATATATCTCTCCGCCGCAGGCTCTATTTGTCCGAAAAATAAAGGAGGTGGGGTTTTTCGTCATTAGGGATAGAAAGGTTTATATAGTAATTCATAGTTTCTATATAGTAACTTGGAGTTAATATGGTGTCTTTAACGTTAACTGAAAGGGAATGCTTGCTTGTTTTATTCAAGGAGTTCACTGCATTTTATAATGCCAACTCCATAAGCAAGATACTGGATATAAGCCATGTTGGCGCCCAAAAGCTGTTCAAAAGGCTGTTTAAGGAAAATTTAGTAATAAGCAGGCAAATAGGCAAATCAATAAATTACAGGCTGAATTTTGAGGAGGCTTATGTCAGCCAGCTTATAGCTTTCTTGCTTGCTGATGAAGCCAATAGCTTCAAAAGATGGAAAGAGGAATTTAAGGAAGTTTTTAAGGAAGGCAGGATTGTAATGATTTACGGCTCTGCCATTAAGAACTATGTTCAGGCAAGCGATATTGATATTATGGTTGTGATGAATAAAAATGATATTAAAGAAATAAATAAATTCATTAACAAAAAAGAAGAGATGCTGCCTAAAAAGCTTCATGCTATTATGGTGACACAGCAAGATTTGCTGGAAAACCTTAAAAAGAGAAACAAAGCCATTATTGATATAGTCAAAAATGCTATTGTATTATATGGGCAGGATAAATATGTGGAGATAATGAAAGATGCCGCACGCTTTTAACCAAATTGAATGGTGCCTGAACAAGGCAAAAAAAGAGATTGAAGAATGCAAAAAGTTAGGGAAAAGGCTAAAGCACAGGGGATTATTGAAAGGCAAGCCGGATATTGAGGAAGCAAAAAAGCATCTTGCAAAGGCAGAGCATGACCTGGATGGGATAACTGTTTTTAAAAGAGACGGATTTTCAGACTGGTCAATGTCAGCCGGGTTTTATTGCATTTATCATTGCTTTTTGGCTATTGCGGCAAAATTCGGGTTTGAATCCGGAAACCAGACATGCACAATTGCTTTAATGAGATATTTGAAAGAAGAGAAAAAGATCAGCCTGGATGATAAGTTTATTGAATTATTGGAATATGAAGATATGGACAGCATTATTGGCATGAGGGAGGACTATACATACGGCGTGCAGATTTCTGTTGAGAATGAGGCGAAGATAAGTAAATTAAAAAATATTTGTAAAGAATTAATTGATGCGACGAAAGATATTATTTTTAGCTGAATTGTCCGAATATATCGGACAGTTGAATATAGCTTCACGGCGAGCCTGCTGCTGCGCGGCACCGATGTAGCGAGCCGCAGCGAGCGACATCTGGTGAGTTACAGGCGGCATATTCGTCGTTGGCGGGCGGCGTTCTCCGTAAGGCTTATAAGGAAGGAGTGGATTATTGCTGTAGAAAGTATGTTTAGGGGGTAAATCAAAATGAAAGCAAGAATAATATCATCAGTCGCGGTTGCCGGATTGGCGACTTTAGCAGCAGCCGGATTAGATTGCGCAAGGGATCTGCCTTTGTACGGTCAAAGTAGTAATGTCCTGACGCAAAATGGGGCAGAAGTTATTTCTGGCGATATTTATTGGAATGAAGAACAATTAGAACTTGCGGTAAGAGTTGTAAATAACGGCAATTTGGAATCAGAAACAGTATGGAGAAGGCAGGAATATGCGGAGAGTACAGGATGCGTAAGAATAACATTGGACGTGTTTCAGTCAGATGCACAGATAAATCATCAATATTTTTCAGACGAAGGTTGCGACAGGACATTTGAGCATGGACCTGCTGGTCCTCTTTCTCCGCTCTTCACCTGCGGGCTGCGGTGCTCCTTTGATTTAGAGGAACCCGGGGCGGAAGAGCAAGCGCAGGCATTCCGCAATAGTGCATATGATTCATATATGCAGACAATCACAAGTACATTTGATGTTGAGCGACTTATTGCGGAATGGCATCAGGCAAAAGAAAAATTATAAGCCGCCCGCAGTAGATTATTGCTGTATAAGATATATTGAGGGAGGTAAATCAAAATGAAAAAAGCAATATTTGGTGGATTAGCAGCACTTGCACTTGGAGCAGGATGCGCAACAACAGGTGTAAATAATAGAGAAACGACAATAGATACAATAGGCAATATATGCAATGAAGCAAATGTTGCCTTTATGGAAGAGGGCTTTAGGGTAGAATGTGGCGAATATACCTTTGAGCACCGCGAAAGCTATAATAGCCCTACATTTACAGTAGTTGTTTATGGGGGCTGTGAAAACCTTATTAGCAAAAAGCCACAGCCCGGCGGATTCTTTTATGAAAGGTTTATAGATACAGGATGCAACCAGACTCTTGACGTATATGACATAGCAGAACAGGAACATGGCTTTGGGCTGATTTACGAAGAGCGCCCTGCCAGGCAAACCGCAATAAATATGTATAATTATCTATTTGAAAGCCTGAATGTAAGAGACGCTGCACATTTGTGGGAAAAATGGAAAAACAGCCAATAAGCCGCCCGCCGTTTGTTCTTTTCTTGTTATTAGTCTTATGAGCCGCCTGTAATTTTGCCTAACGACTGTTAGGCGACCCGACCCTCGGGGCGCAGCCGAGGCGAGCGGTAGCGAGCCATCCTGGCAAGCCCCAGAGCTGGGCGGGCAAGCCCCAGAGCTGGGCGGGCAAGCCCCCGCAGGGGCGCAGCGTTTGGGAACCGAAAGCTATAAAAACTGAAAGATAATTCTTTCCTATTGAGGTGGTATTATAATGACAGAACAAACTTCTTTAGACAAAGTCGTAAAATCGCTACAACATATGGTATTACATGAATTAAATGGATTTGGAAAACCTAATGAAGATAAAGTAGTAGCCTACACATTGGCAATAAATGCAATAAATGATAACTTTGGTACAAAATATTCTACTTATTCTCTATATGATATCAAGGTTACACACTTTGATGAAATATGTGGAAAATTGCCTTTAAGGGACTGAGTTTCGGTTCCCAAATGTTGCCTAACGACTGTTAGGCGACCCGCTCCCCGAACGAGCCGAGGCGAGCGGAGCGAGCCATCATGGCGAGTTCGAGGATGAGCGGGCAAGCCCCGCAGGGCGCAGCGTTTTCCAAAAGTCCGCTAACGGGGCGAAGCCCTTTAATGATAGGTTAATGAGGGAAAGGAATAAATAACCTCTCACCGAAAGGCTTATATATTTGTCATATCTCTTAAATAACAACATTGTAGGGGGTAAAAATGGATATAAAATTAAGAGTAGATAAGACAACACCAAATCAAAATCTTGAACAAAAGATCCGTAAAGCATTAAATAAAGCTTTGAGATTGGAGAAGGAATATAATTATACTTCTGATGAAACTTCTTGTCATGCTACTATAACTTTTGGAAATGATATAAATATTAGAACTCTTAGTAAGGTACTTGAACAATATAAACATACCTCTAAACAAGAGTGTGGTTGGCAATTAGTGAAAATATATAACAAATCCCCAGTTATGTTAGTGTTTGATTATTATTATAATCCCTTGGTTGCTGCTAGAATTTAGATAATTCTTTTTCCTTTCCCTTTTTGTGTTTTCGGACTTTTTGGAAAATGTTGCCTAACGACTGTTAGGCACCCTGCGCCTCGGGCGAAGTCGAGGCGAGCGACAGCGAGCACTCCTGACGAGCCCAGAGCTGCGCAGGTCGAGCACCGCAGCCCGCAGGCGAGGAGCGGAGAAGTTTGAGTTGGGACGAATATATACAATTAAGGTTTTAATTTAAGAGTTTCGTAAGATTCTATATCTGATACAGGTATTAACTTATAATCTTCTCCATCCATATCAGATTTCATTCCGACAAAAGCATGTGGCAAACCCTTTTCTAAAAGGAGATTGCGAGCAAAGTAAATAATGGAGCAATCTTGATTACGACCAAGAACCCCACCCATCTCTTGTTTAAAATAGTTATTTAATACATTAGGTTTAAATGTGATTAATGCTAATTCATGAATAAGAATTAGATCGCCTCTTGTTAATCCATATTTTATTTTCCAAACAGGTAAATCTTCTATTGTTTTTCTTAATATTTTTCTAACCATATCCTTTGTAAATTGCTAGAAATATATAAATGTATTGCTTTTGTCGGTGGGGAAGTCCCAACTCAAATTGTGCCTAACGACTGTTAGGCGACCCGACCCTCGGAGCGCAGCTGGAGTGCGAGCGAAGTGAGCCTCACAGCAAGCTCCAGAGCTGGTCGGGCAAGCCCCCGCAGGGGCGCAGCGTTTGGGTTTGGGCGTTTAAAACCATAATACTTATATAGGGGTATAATATTAACAATGAATAGGAGTAAAAAATGTTTGATATATACAAATTTTTTTCAGAAATAGACGGACATATTTTTGAGCCTATCGCATTAAGAAAGGGAATAGAAGGTTTAATGGCTAGACCTTATAGGGGTGGAGTTCCTCCTGAGTTTAATCCTCAAGACTTATTTGAATGGGGCTTAGAAGAAGGAATTATAATTGTTGGTAAACATAGTTACATGATAAAAATTCCCAAAGAACCATTATATGCAAAATTCTAAGAAGTGTTTTTAGCCCAAACCCAAATGTTGCCTAACAGTCTATATGCGAGAAGACACAGGAATTCATTCTTTTTGCGGGTTTCAGGCGGCTTTTGGTAGAGCCATTGTTTGATTTTTTGTCGTCACGTTTTAGTTAGCCAGCTTTGACGAGGGTTCTCAAAAAGTGCTTTCGGCGATGTTGTAAATTTTTGTGTCTTTTGCCTATTTTTGCATATAATTTTCGACTGGCTTGGTGGGTTTTCCAAGGGTTGCCGGAAATCCTGCGGAATTTTGTGCGAAGATTTTTTAAGGGACGAGCTTCTTGCCTCCTTTATATGGACGCTATCTACAACATGCAAAAAGAGATGCTTAGAAGAGGGCTAAGCCGAAAGACAATCCTTACTTATATACAGTGTGTCAGGCAGTTCATGCGCTTTTGCCCTAAGGAATTCATGCGCGTTACGTCAAAGGATGTTAGGGATTATATCGACGTGCTTGTTGCGGAGAATAAGTGCGGCAATACGCTGAACGTGCACGTGAATGCGCTGAAGTTCCTGATGGAAGAGGTTTTGCACAAAAGAGTCACTTGGCGGATTAAGTATTCAAAGGTGCCGAAAACGCTGCCTGTATTCCTTACAAAAGATGAGGTGCTTCGACTTTTTTCTGCTGTTGATAATGAAAAGCACAGGCTTATTCTTGAGTTGTTGTATTCTGCAGGATTAAGGGTAAGCGAGGCTCTTAACCTAAGAACTATTGATTTTGAATTTGAGAGATGCATTGGATGGGTAAGGCACGGAAAGGGAAACAAGGACAGGCCTTTTATTATAGCAGAGTGCCTGCGTGAAAGGCTGAAAAAGGCTGTTTGTGATGCAGGAGAGGATTGGCTGTTTGCAGGAAGAAATGGCTTTCCGCTTCATCCGAGGAGCGTGCAGGAGACTGTAAGGGATGCTGCAAGAAAGGCAGGCATTAAGAAGAAGGTTCATCCGCATTCATTAAGGCATTCTTTTGCAACTCATTTGATTGAAAATGGATACAGTGTTTCAGCTGTCCAGCCCCTGATGGGGCACAGCAGTGCGGAAACAACAATGGTTTATGTGCACATGTGCCCTTCTGCCTTTATTTCGGTTAAAAGCCCTTATGACGGCTTAAGGAAAGAGGGGTGCGCCTGAATGGAAAATATAGTCAAAACCAAAACATCCGCAAGGCTTATATATAATAGATTATATGCCAACTATAGTGAATATATAATGAACACGACAATACAGATAGACAAGGCGCTTGTTAAGGCAATGCAGGAGCTGAAGGAATATCCAAGGCAGACTTATGCCGAGCTGATTGAGCATATGATAAAGGTATTCCATAGCGTAAAGAAAAGAAACCAATACGATGAATTCCTGCACAAGATACAACAGCAAAAGATGAAAGAGCTTTGGGACAACAAGGAAGATGAGGTGTGGGAGAATGCTTAAGGCGGGAGATGTGGTGCTTGCCTCTGTCCAATTTGCGGACACTTTTGAAGTTAAAAAGCGGCCTGCTCTTGTATTATTTGAGGAGCACGGCAATGTGGCTGTTGCAGGGATAACATCCAACACTTCAATGGAAGGGATTGCGCTTTCAAGGAAAGAAGGCGCTGTAAAAGACAGCATAATCAAGCTTAATTACATCTTTACAATATCAGAGGCAATGGTTCAGAAAATATTGTTTTCTTTGCCAAAAGAAAAAAAGCAGGTTGTTTTCAATGAGCTTGTTTCAAAGCTGGCCGGCTTAAGACAGTAAATTTTTGCCTCCTTTTTCCGCCGTCAATTTGCCAAAAGATTTCTCACTGCGTTCGAAAGTTCCTGCTCGTTGCGACTTGCAGAAACCTTTATATATAAAGCCGTAGAATACCATATCCATCATGTATGACTTCAAAGCAGTTGAACAGGAAGTGCTCAAATACTGGGAAGAGCACAAGATTTACCCCAAGCTGAAGAAAAGGGCAGAAGGCAAGAAGAAGTTCTATTTCCTCCAGGGCCCGCCTTATACAAGCGGCAGATTGCACATGGGGCATGCGTGGAACAATTCACTGAAAGATTTTGTCTTAAGATACAAAAGAGCTCAGGGCTTGGATGTCTGGGACAGGGCAGGCTATGACATGCACGGTTTGCCAACAGAGCACAAGGTGCAGGCTGAGTTTAACCTGAAGACAAAAGAGGACATTGTTGATTTCGGACTTGACAGATTTGCAAAGGAATGCATCAAATTCTCGTCTGAAAAGGCAAAGATGATGGACACTGACCTATGGAGATTAGGCATCTGGATGGATTATGATAATGCTTACTGGCCAATCAAGAACGAATATATTGAGGGAATATGGTGGCTGATTAAGAAGGCGCACGAGAAGAAGAGATTGTATGAAGGCTTAAGGACAATCACATGGTGCGCAAGCTGCGGAACAGCGCTTGCAAAGCACGAATGCCAGTACAAGGAAAGGGAAGAGCCTTCAATATTCGTGAAATTTCCGATAAAGGGAAAGAAGAACGAATTTTTTCTAATCTGGACAACAACCCCTTGGACAATTGCTTTCAATCTTGCAATAATGGCAAATCCCGAACTTGATTATGTTAAGGTTGATGCAGGAGACGGCGAGAAATGGATTATGGCAAAAGGATTGGCAGGAGCTGTTATGCAGGCTGTTGTCGGAAAGCCGTTGAAGGTTCTTGAGGAATTCAAGGGAGAAAAGCTGGAAGGGATGGAGTATGAGCATCCGTGGAGCGACCAGATCAAGGATTTTGCAGAATTAAAGAAAAAGCATCCGAAAGTTCACACTGTATTATTGTCAGCTGATTATGTTTCCTTGGATGCAGGCTCTGGGCTGGTCCATTGCGCGCCGGGCTGCGGTCCTGAAGACTATGAAGTAGGGTACAAGAATAATGTTCCGCCTTTCAACAACATTGACCAGTACGGCATTTTCCCTTCAAGCATGGGCTGGTTCTCAGGGTTAAAGGCAAAGACAGATGACAGGAAATTCATCGATGCTTTGAAGGATTACAAGATACTTGTTGCAGAAGTGCCTGTTGAGCACGATTATGCGCACTGCGAAAGATGCCACGAGCCTGTTGTTTTCAGGACAACGAAGCAGTGGTTCTTCAAGGTTGAGGATTTGAAAGAAAAAATGATAAAGGCAAACTCGAAAGTGCACTGGGTGCCTGAAGCAGGAAAGAACGCGTTTGACTCGTGGCTTAATCATTTGAGGGACAATTCAATCACAAAACAGAGATTCTGGGGCACCCCCGTTCCAATATGGAGATGCGAAAAGTGCAATGAATATGTTGTTGTTGAAAGCATTGATGAGCTGAAAAAGCTTAAAGCAAAGAATATTCCTGAGTCACTTCACAAGCCGTGGATTGATGAGACAGTAATTCCATGCAAATGCGGCGGTGAAATGAAACGCCTGCCTGACATCATAGATGTGTGGGTTGATGCGGGAAGCGCTTCGTGGAACTGCTTATATTATCCAAAAAGAAAGGACCTGTTTGACAGGTATTTCCCTGCTGACTTCATATTAGAGGCAAAGGAGCAGGTAAGGGGATGGTTTAACCTTTTGATGGTTGCTTCAATGATTGCATTTGACAAGCCCTGCTTTAACGCAGTATATATGCACGGAATGCTTACTGACATAGAGGGGCAGAAGATGTCAAAATCACTGGGAAATGTCATTTCTCCTTACGAACTGATTGACAAGCACGGAGCAGATACACTAAGGTATTACCTTTGCTCAACTCCTGCAGGGGAGGACATAAACTTCTCGTGGGAAATGGCAGGGCAGTGCTACAGGAACCTGACTATTTTATGGAATGTGCAAAACTATTTGATTGAATATGCCAAGAGCGCAGGCATTAATCCCTCAACAATGAAAAAGCCAAAGCTTTCAATTGAAGAAAAGTTCATGTTTTCAAGACTGCACAGGACAATAAAAGAGGTAAGCGAAGCATACGAATCCTATGAGATTGACAAGGTGCCTAAAAAGATTGAATCCTTGTTTTTGGAATTAAGCAGGGTTTACATACAGCTTACAAGGGAAAAAGCAAACAATGAGCCTGAGCCCGTGCTTTACACAATATACAATGTGCTTTTTGAATTATTGAAGATGCTTTCAACTGTTGCGCCTTTCATATCTGAGAAGATTTACTTGAACTTGAAGGAAGCATTTGCATTGAAGGAAGAGAGCATAACTCACTGCTTATGGACAAAGCACGATGAGAAAATGCTTGACGCAAAGCTGGAAAAGCAGATGGCTGATGCGCAGATGGTAATACAGGCAATGCTTTCTGCCAGGGAGAAGGCGCAGATTGGAGTAAGGTGGCCTTTGCCCGCCGCATATGTTTCAACAGAGGACAAGGAATTGAAAGAGGCTGTTGTGCATCTTAAGGAACTGATTATGGGGCAGGTTAATGTGAAAGAAGTAAAGGCAGGAAAGGCTGAAGGAAAGTCAATATTCGCGGCTGAATGCAGGAATGGAACAGTGCTTATTGACACTGCCTTGACGCCTGAGCTTGAGGCAGAGGGATTTTCAAGGGAAATAATGAGAAGGGTTCAGCAGCTGAGGAAGGAATCCGGCTTGAAGAAGGATGATATGATTGAATTATCCATTGTTTCAGATGTTGATTTGAAGAAATTAGAAAAAATTATTAAGGCAAAAGTAGGAGCCAAGAACATATTCTTTGAAGACAAGGGCTTTGAGAAGACAAAGGAAGAGAAGATTAAGGGCAGGAGCTTCAAGATAGGATTGAAGCAGGCTTAAAATTTTCCGGCATAAATGCCTTTATAAACCATTACCTTTATAAACCCCCCTATATATCTACCTCTCTATACCATTTATAAATCATCCGAGGATACCTTGGGTGTTTTGGAGGGACTAAAATGCCGGTAAAAAAGGAAATAAAAATCCAGAACATTGTTGCGACAACCAGCCTTGAGCAGCCTATTCCGCTTGTAAAGCTGGCTGAGGCTTTGCCAAACACAGAATACAATCCCGAGCAGTTTCCCGGGCTTGTAATGAGGATAAAAGAGCCAAAGACTTCTGCACTGATATTCAGCTCAGGAAGAATCGTGTGCACAGGCGCAAAGTCAATGAAGAAAGTCAATGAAGCTATTTTGAATATCATAAAAAATGTTGAAAAAATAAAGATTAAGATTAAAATCAAGCCAAAGGCGATTGTGCAGAACATGGTTGCTTCAGGAAGCATAAACATTGACCTTAACCTGAACTCCCTTGCAATTGACATGGAAAACACAGAATATGAGCCTGAGCAGTTTCCAGGGCTTGTTTACAAGCTTCCGGGAACAAGGGCCACATTCCTATTGTTCAGCAACGGAAAGATAGTATGCACAGGCACGCGCAGCGAATCAAAGCTTAACGAGGCTGTTGACATGCTTGTCGTGAACCTGGCAAAGAAGGGATACAAGTAAAGGCGAATTGCCTTATTTTTTATTTTTTCAATTTTTCTGAAAATCCCGAAGGATTTTCAAAAAATCAGCCAAAAGCTTTATAATACACCAAAACAAAACACTTTTCGGGTGAGTAAGAAAGGAGTGATTACATTTAATATAGAATCAGCAGCTAATACTCCAAAAGGAAAAAAATGCCAATAGAACTAAGGGACCTTGTGGAACTTTTTCAGGATTTTCTTGAATCAGATTACATAATAGAGCTTCAGGAAGCTGCCGCAAGGGGGCAGAAGGCAATATCTGTTGATTTCTTCAAGCTTGCAAAGTTCAAGTCAGAGGCAGCCGAACAATTGCTGGATGACCCTGACAATACGCTCAAGGCAATGGAGGAAGCTGCAAAGGTAATGGGCTTTAAGCTGAGAATAAGGTTCAAGAACCTGCCAGAGAGCCAGCAGGCTTTCATAAGAAATGTAAGGGCTGAGCATTTGGGAAGGCTGATTTCCATTACAGGAATCATAAGGCAGTCGTCTGATGTCAGACCTGAGGTTGTTTCGGCAAGGTTTGAATGCCCGTCGTGCGGCAATGTAATCACCATGCTGCAGACTGACTCAAAGTTCAAGGAGCCGTCAAGATGCTCATGCGGAAGAAAAGGGCAATTCAGGCTTCTTTCAAAAGAGCTTACTGATGCGCAGAGGCTTGTTTTGGAAGAGTCGCCGCAGACATTGGAGGGAAATGCGCAGCCAAAAAGGCTTTCAGTATTCCTAAGGGAAGACCTTGTTGAGCCAAGAATGGAAAGAAGGACAACTCCCGGATGCGGTGTTTGCGTTTCAGGCATAATCCGCGAAGTTCCAATACCCCACAAGCTGGGGGGAATAATGACAAGGTTTGACCTTGCCATGGATGCAAATCATATTGACCCTCTGCAGGAGGATTTTTCAGAAATAATCATCTCAAAGGAAGAGGAAACAGAGATAAGGAAGCTTGCAAAAGAAAAAAATATTTACCAAAAGCTCATCGCCTCTGTTGCGCCGAGCATCTACGGTTATGACATGGTAAAGCTTGCTTTGGCTTTGCAGATGTTTGGAGGAGTAAGGAAGCAGAAGAAAGACGGCACTTTCATCAGGGGTGACATGCACATACTTCTTGTCGGAGACCCCGGGGTTGCAAAGTCGCAGATGATTATATTCATATCAAAAGTTGCCCCTAAGTCAAGGTTTGTAGCGGGAAAGGGCGCTTCAGGAGCAGGGCTAACTGCCACAGTAGTCAAGGATGAATTCTTGAGAGGATGGGCTTTGGAAGCAGGGGCAATGGTTCTTGCTGACAAGGGCCTGCTTTGCATTGACGAGCTTGACAAGATGTCGCATGAGGACACGGCCGCCTTGCACGAGGCGCTTGAGCAGCAGCAAATCAGCATTGCAAAGGCAAATGTTCAGGCAACTTTAAGGGCGCAGACAACTGTTCTTGCAGCCGCAAACCCGAAGCTGGGAAGGTTTGACCCTTACGGCATAATAGGGCAGCAGATTGACCTGCCTCCTGCTTTGATTAGCAGGTTTGACCTGATTTTTGTAATGAGGGATTTGCCTGAAAAAGAAAAAGACACAAATATTGCAAACAAGGTTTTGCTTAACCAGATAATGAGCGGAGCTGACCCTGACATTGATGCAAAACTATTGAGAAAATACATTGCATTTGCAAAGCAGCTTCGCCCGATGCTTTCAGACGAGGCAAGGGATGAAATTAAAAACTTCTATGTAAAGCTTAGAAATACAGGCACAGTGGGTGATGCAATAAAGCCAATTCCCATAACTCCGAGACATTTGGACGGGATTGTAAGGCTTGCAGAAGCTTCTGCGAAAGTAAGGCTCTCTGACAAGATAACTGTCGAGGATGCAAGAAGGGCGATTGACCTGCAGAGATACTGCCTTATGGAAGTAGGCCAGGACCCTGAAACAGGGCAGATTGACATTGACAGAATCAGCGGAATGCCCACTTCTGAAAGGGCAAAGGTGGTTGGAATCAGGGAGCTAATTTATAATATGAGCAAAGAGCAGAAATCAATGGAAATTGAGAAAGTGTTGGATGAGGCTGAAAAACTAGGTGTTTCAAGGTTTAAGGCAGAGGATGCAATTGATAAGCTAGTAAGAGACGGCTATATCTATAAACCCAAGCCCCGCATTATAGAACTGATGAAGTAGGTTATTAAGGAGATACAATGGACATTAAGAGGAATACTGCTTACATTTTCTGGATAAAGGATTTGGCTTCTGCTTCTCCTTTGCTTAATGAATCAGGATTCAAGGTGTTTAATGTTGGCGGAAAGCAGGTTAGAAGGGTTAATTTGATTGCGGCTGTTGTTGATTCTTATGAAAATTCTGACAAGAGGTATAATGCCTTTACTCTTGATGACGGCTCAGGGCAGATAAGGGTAAAGGCGTGGGACGAGGACACTTTACTTATGTCATCTCTTTCAATTGGCGATATGGCTCTTGTTGTTGGAATGCTTCACGAGTCAAACGGCGAGATATTCGTGCGCCCTGAAATTGTCAGAAAAATGTCTGCTGAATGGGCATTTGCAAGAAGGCAATATCTTGATGCTGTCTATGGAAAACAGGAAGCTGAGCACTTCAAGGTAAGCGAGGAAGTGATTGAAGAGCCTGTTGAGCCTTCGATGGAGGCGAGAGGAAGGGTTGTTTCCCTGATTTCTTCTTATGACGGAATGGTTAATGTTGAAGAGCTTATTGCAAAAGCGGCAATGCCTGCAAAGATGGTTGAGAGGATTCTTGATGAGTTGATTAAGGACGGGGAAGTTTTCAAGCCGAAGGCCGGATTTGTGCAGGCGCTTTAAGGCAAAGTATTATAATTTTGAATGATATTTTGATTGTTATGGCTGGCAAAAGCTTGGAATATGAGATAGAATTTGCGAAAGATATTCTTTTAGGGTTTAATGATGATAAAGAAAAAAAAGAAATATTCAGAAAGGCGGTAAAATATTGGAGAAAGGCAGTTAAGGAAGACCCCACGGGCAGGAATAATTATTGCTTGCCCGGGCTTGAATTATCACAGCCGCCATACAAGCCATTGCGCATTCGCGTTCCAAAAGAGCATGAATAAGCAAAGCCAGCTTTGACGACGAGAGGTAAAAATACCCTTTCGGAGATGTTGGAAATTTATTGGTTTTTGCGTGATTTTGGCTCTATTTTTCCTGCTGCCTCCTTTGGTTTTCCAAGGTTTGCCGGAAATATTGCGGAATTTGAGCCGAAGAGTTTATGAACAATCTCTTTTTACTGTGGTTTATGGACATCAAGAGCAAAGCTTATAAATTAGTTCCCATTATAGAAACTATTATGAAAAGCAAGGAAGACAATGTGCTTGGGCTCTTTTTCAATAATCCTACAAGGGAATGGCATTTTGAGGAGATACTCAAGCAGGCAAAAATTACCAGAAGCAAGGCTGCGGGCTGGCTTAAGGTATTTTTGAAGCAAGGCATTATAAAGAAGGCAAAGGAAAATGGAAAAATGCCTTTTTATATAGGTAATTACGAGTCAGCGGCATACAAGAACAGAAAAAAGCTGTTTGCGCTAAACGAGCTTTACAATTCAGGGCTTTTGAACCATCTCGCTTCTTTGCCTGCGGCAGACACAGTAGTGCTTTTTGGCAGCTTTTCCCGCTCGGACTGGTATGAGAAGAGTGATATTGACATTTTTATTTATGGCGATTATTCCGGGCTGAAAATGGCCGGTTTTGAGCAAAAGCTTCACAGGGATATTGAAATATTTAATTGCAAGGACAAGGGCGAGCTTAAAAAATTTGGCGAAGGGCTATTAAGCAACATAATAAAAGGCAATCTTATCAAAGGAGACATGAATTTTGTGAGGGCTAGTATAAATGCCTGAATATCTTGTGCTAAAAGATGCATTTTGCAGATGCAAAAAGGAAGGCAAATTCTTAGCTGTTGAGTTCGTTGATATTCATAAGATAAAGTCAACATTGGATATTGCAGAAGGCGACATAAGTTCAGCCAACCGCCTTATTGCAGATATTCCTAAAGACAGCATCGAATGGAACAGCGTATACAAGCTTTATTATGATGCACTGCATGAAATGGCTGAATCTTTTCTGCGTTTTGACAGGATTAAAATTGATAACCACCAGTGCCTTTTTGCTTATTTATGTGAAATACATCCTGAATTGGATTTTGATTGGGATTTCTTTGAAATAGTGAGGACCAAAAGGAATGGAATCCATTATTATGGTACACCTGTCAACTTTGATGATTGGAAAAAAATTGAGCTGCAATTCAGGCTTTATTTCAATAAGCTCAAAGAGGAGATACTAATGAAGCTAAATGCGCTTTAAGGCAAAGTATTATAAATCACCTTATTTTCGTCTTATTTATGGCTGAAAACATCTTTGATTACCGCGCATTGCTCAAGAGGGCAAAGGAGCTTTTGCCTGACGTGCATCTTAAATCAGAAAGGTTTGAGATACCCAAGGTAAGAGGGCATGTTGAGGGCAACAAGACAATAATCGCAAACTTCATAGACATCTGCAGCATATTCAGGAGAGAGCCGGCGCAGGTTTTGAAATACCTCCAGAGAGAGCTTGCAACACCTGCCGCGATTGACGGAGCAAGGCTTATTCTTGGAAGAAAGCTGACTTCAATGCTGATTAATTCAAAGGTAGAGCAGTTTGCAAAGGATTTCGTGCTTTGCACAGAATGCAACAGGCCTGACACCCAGCTGAAGAAGGAAGGCAATGTGCTTTTCATGCACTGCTCTGCCTGCGGCGCAAAGCACCCTGTCAAGGCAAAGATAGCTTAGGCAGGTTATAGTTGGTGGCAAATGGTTAGAATACTTATCAAAATACATCCGAAAGGCATTGTTTCTCTCTGCGATGAAAACCTAATAGGGAAAACTTTCGAGACAAAAACAGAAAAAATTGAAATTATCGAGCGGTTTTTCAAGGGCGAGGCAAGAAGCGAGGATTTTGTTGCTGAAATACTCGAGGCGACAGGCAATGCAACAATTGTCGGAAAAAATGCGGTTGAGTTTGCAGTCAAGCGCGGATTCGTGGACAAGAATTGCGTAAAGAAGATAGGAAAAGTGCCTGTGGCATGCATATTTGCGGTGTGAATAATGAACAAGCCAAATCAGGTTATACAGAGGCATGCTGAATATTATGAGGCAGTAATCCAGCTCAGGCCTGCAGATGAGGAAGTTGTCAGTTTTGTAATGAACAGGATAAAAGAAAGGCCGAATGTTTCAATTTCAAAAATAAAGGAATTCGACTATGGAATTGACATTTACATGTCTTCCCAGAGCTATGCAAGGGCAATAGGTAAAAAGCTGAAGCATGCTTTCAAGGGCGAGCTTAAGATTACAAGAACTCTTCATACAATGGACAGGATGACGGGCAAGCAGATTTACCGGGGTACAATAATGTTCAGGCTTAATCCAAAAGAACCTTCTGAAGAGGAAAGCGAAGACTCTGAAGAGCAGGAAGATTAAGCGTTCCGTATGCCGCATTCTTCAAAATATTCTTTTGCAACATTAAGAAACTCATTCAGCTCTTCTTTAGTGTATGCTTTTTCCGACTTAAATGCGCAGTCAATCATCTCGCTTCCTTTTTCAAACTGCTGGATATAGAATCGTTTTGCCCCTTTGAGCATTTCGCATATTTCTTTAAAGCTTTCAATGCTGACAAACTTAGGCAGTAAAGTCATGCGAAACTCATATTTTATTTTTGATTCCATTAGAATCCGCATGCTCTCTTTTATTTTTTTGATATTAACATCTGCATTTGCAGCAAAAGAATATGTCTCAAGCGGCGCCTTTATGTCCATTGCCACATAATCCACAATATTTTCTTCTATAATCTTTTTCAGCATTTCAGGATTTGTGCCGTTTGTGTCAAGCTTTGCCAAAAAGCCCATTGATTTTATTTTTTTTAAAAGCATAGGAAGGTTATCGTGAATAGTCGGCTCACCTCCTGTTACGCATACGCCTTCTAGAACTCTTTTTCTCCTTTCAAGGAAATCCATTACCTCTTTTTCATCTATCTTTGCTGACTTTCCAAAAACAACGGACGGATTATGGCAGAATCCGCACCTGAAATTGCATCCAGAAAGAAAAATAACAGCAGATATGGTGCCCGGATAATCCACGAGAGATGTTTTTTTTAATCCTGCAATCTCCATCTTACATCGCAAACCTGAATCCCTGTTTTTTTTCCATGCTTTCAATGCTTTTCTTTTCGCAGTAAGCTTTTCTCTGCCTGAACTCCTCTCTTTTCCCATTATTCCAGCTTTGGACAGGTCTGTAATAGCCGACTACCCTTGAAAAAACTTCGCACTGCTTTCCGCATGCCCCTTCTGCTGTCTCTTTCTTGCATTGTGAATGCTCGCCTGCAATATAACCGTGCTCAGGGCATACGCTGAATGTCGGGGTTATTGTAAAGTAAGGCAGCTTATAATTACTGGCTATTTTTTTAACGAGTTTCTTGCATGTTTCCGGGTCTGATATTCTTTCTCCGACAAACCCGTGAAGCACTGTTCCGCCTGTGTACTTGCACTGAAGTTCATCCTGCAGGTCAAGCGCTTCAAATATGTCGTCTGTATATCCTACCGGGAGGTGGGTGCTGTTTGTGTAATAAGGCACTTGCTCTCCTGCTGTTTTTATTTGCGGAAACCTTTCCCTGTCCATCTTTGCAAACCTGTAGCTGCATCCTTCTCCAGGGGTTGCTTCGAGGTTATAATTGTCGTTTGTGCTTTCCTGGTATTGCCTTAGCTCTTCGCGCATTACGTCAAGAATCCTGAGCGCAAAATTCCTGCCCTTGTTTGAAGCAATGTTCTCTCCAAGAATATTAAGGCACGCCTCGTTCATTCCTATAAGCCCTATTGTGTTGAAATGATTTCCCCAATATTGCCCTGTTGCCTGTTTTACCCCGCCGAGGTATTTTTTTGCATAGGGATAAAGCCCCTGCTCCGTGAATCTTTCAACCGCCTTTCTTTTTATGTCAAGGCTTGTTTTTGCTATTCTCATAAGCTCAACCACGCGCTCTGCAAATTTTGTTTCATCTTTTGCTGCAAACGCTATCCTAGGCATGTTAAGTGTTACAACGCCTATGCTTCCTGTCAATGGGGCTGAAGCAAATAATCCGCCGCTTCTTTTTCTTAATTCCCTGTTGTCAAGCCTAAGCCTGCAGCACATGCTTCTTGCATCGTCAGGGCTCATCTCTGAGTTTACAAAGTTTGCAAAATAAGGCAGCCCGAATTTTGACGTAACTTCAAATAATGTGTCATGGGCAGGGTTTTCCCAATCAATGTTTTTTGTTATGTTATAAGTAGGTATTGGGAATGTGAATATCCTCCCTTTTGCATCCCCCTCTGACATAACTTCCAGGAAAGCCCTGTTTACCATGTCAGCCTCTTTCTGGAAATCGCCGTACACTTCGGGCATGGGCTTTCCGCCGATTATTGCGTGGCTGTTTCTCAGATTTTCAGGCACTTCAATATCCAGAGTTAAATTTGTAAAAGGCGTATTGCCTGTAATAAACACTTTTCCTCTTCTTCTGGCAATTACTGTCTCATTTTTGGTATGCGGGCACCATATAATTCCTTTGTAATTTACTTGGCTTACTTTTGAAATATACGTATCTTTATGTCTTATAATCCTTAATACAAAAATATCTTTCTTGCCGATTGTCGGCTTTCGTTTTAATATGCTCGAGCCAAATCCTGAATTGACAATGATAATCTGCAGCCTGTCTAGCAAGGCTATGTCGGAAACAGATATTTTGCAGCCTTCAAAGCCTTCGCCTTTAATGTATGTATCCAAAAACAAGCGCGATTGCCTTTCGCTTAAATTCAATAAATAATCAGGAATAAAATGGATATTTTCCCTGCTTCCAAACCATTTATGTATTTTTTTTGAGCTTTCTGCGTTCAGCCTCATTCTTGTTACGCTCTCTCCCAAAGAGGCGACTTCATATTCTGAAAATTCAAGTTTAAAATAGTGCAAAAGTGATTTTATTTCTTTGTAATTGGTTTTATTTTTAATCTTTGACTGGTATATACTCACCCTGTAACAGCATCTGTACTTTGTTGGCCTTTCAATAGTGCCTTCGCTTATAATCCATGCCATCAATTTTATCTGCTTGTCTTCTATTTTTGCTTCCGGCTTGCTATTTTTTCCGGCAATTGGAATAATAAAAGGAGACTTGAGCTTCAAAATTTCCTCGATAGGCTCCAAAACATTCTCTCCTGTCTGAAATTTTTTTCTTACAACTCTGTGATTTGGAGAAATAAGCTGGTCCTGGATGCGATTTTGCAGGCGGTACATCTTGCCCGTATATTCCTTTCTAAAAAAAGAGGCAACTTTTTGATGCTCGATTATTCCTGTTCTTAGATTAAATGTTTCTATGATCTCGCCTTTGTTAATATCTCCATATCCTTTCCATCCTGTGGGCGTAAGTATTTCTGTGTCTGCTGAAAGGCATTGAAAACCTACTCTTGTCGGCACATTCATGTTAAATAAGAATTCCTGCATTCCCTGCTTTACTTCCTTGTATTCAAGATGGTCATACTTCACAAAAGGCGCCAGCATTGTATTAAAATTTGAAAATGCCTGCGCACCTGCTGTTTCCCCCTGAAGAGTGTAGAAAAAGTTTGTTATCTGCCCGAGCATTGCCCTGTAGTGCCTTGCAGGCATGCTCTCGACTTTTTCAGGAACTCCGCCAAATCCTTTTATCATCAAGTCCATTATGTCCCAGCCGCAGCAATAGGAGCCGAGTATCTGCAAATCGTGAAGATGTATGTCTCCTTCAATGTGCGCTTCCCTCACTTCAGGCGGGTAAATCTTGTGAAGCCAGTAGTTTGAGCTTACTATGGATGATATATGGTTGTTTAATCCCTGGAGCGAGAAGCTCATATTGCTGTTTTCCTTTACCCTCCAGTCAAGCTGGTTAAGGTAGCCGTCCATTATTTCGTTTGAGTTTACATAGGAATGGAATTCCCTTATTCTCTTGTGCTGCTCCCTGTAGATTATGTATGCTTTTGCTGTCTGCGCATGCCCCTCTTCTATGAGCGTTTTTTCAACAGCATCCTGCACATCCTCGACATTGGGCATCTTTTCTTCGCAAAAGCCCCTTTGCTCAAGAAGCTCAACAGACATTAAGGCAAGATGTTCAGCCCTTCTTCTGTCTTTTCCCCCTACTGACTTTGCCGCCTTGAATATTGCATCGCTTATCTTTGCCTTGTTAAAAAAAACAATGCTTCCGTCTCTTTTTTTAATCCGGGTTATCATCTTTTCCCCCTCTGCTTCTTGAGAAGCGTCTTTAGCTCTTCCTGGAATGTTTCAAGGTCTGTGAATTCCCTGTAGACAGAAGCAAACCTGATGTATGCCACCTTGTCCAGCTTTTTCAGCGCAGACATTACTTTTTCACCCAGCAATCTGCTTGCAACCTCTGTTTTTCCCGAGGAAGTTATGTCTGATTCCATATCGCTGATTACTGAATCTATTTTGTCTGATGAGATGGGCCTTTTTTCGCACGCCCTTAACAAGCCTCTCCTGAGCTTTTCCCTGTCAAACTGCTCTCTCCTGCCGTCTTTTTTTACGACAATGACATTTGATGTTTCAAGGCGCTCGTATGTCGTGAATCGTTTTTTGCATTTAGGGCATTCCCTCCTTCTTCTGGTGACAGGCTCTTCGTTGCTTTCCCTGCTGTCAGTGACTTTTGTTTCCTTGCAGCCGCAATACGGGCATTTCATTTTATCAACCCCTTGTACCCCTTTTAAGATTTATATACAATATATTGTATTCTGCCCTTTTTAAGCATTTATGTAATGGAATATCTGCTTTGCAATGATTATATTGCATTTTCCCTCGTGGTTAAGCAAAGCTTTATAAAGCGGTTTGCTCCTTTCTCTGTTTATGAGCATAGCAGACAGAATGGCAGAGGAAGCAGCCCAAAAGGCGGCTGATGAAATCTCAAGAGTAAAGCTCCCCCGCGGAAGGGAAGTAATAGGAATTCTTGAGGCTCGTTTGGGCGGAAGCAGGATGAGAGTCCGCTGTTTTGACAACAAGACAAGGATATGCAGGATTCCGGGGCGTTTGAAGAAAAGATTATGGGTTCGCGACGGGGACACAGTGCTTGTTGAGCCGTGGGAGCTTGGCGGCAATGAGAAAGGCGACGTTGTTTATGTTTACACAAGGAATCAAACTGCATGGCTTAAGAGAAAAGGGCTTGTAAAGGAAATGCAGGCTGCCGAGGAATTTTAATTTTTTGAAAAATGCTCAACCCTAAAATAAAAGCTGATTTTGAAAAGCAGGGATACAGGCTGGTGGGAAACCACTCTGCTGTAAAAGTATGCCTGTGGGTAAAGAGGGCAATACAGGGAAAAGATGTATGCTATAAAAACACCTTTTACGGCATTCAAAGCCACAGGTGCGTGCAGTCTTCTGTCACATTGCTTAACTGCTTTCACAGGTGCGAATTCTGCTGGAGATGCATGGAATACACAATTCCAAAAGAAGTAGAGAATCCCGACGAGCCTTCATTTATACTTGACGGGCTGATAACAGAGCAAAAAAAATATCTTCAGGGTTTCAAGGGCAACAAGAATGTCCCGAAAAAGCTTTTTGATGAGGCAATGACACCGAAGCATGTTGCCATTTCCTTGGCAGGAGACGGAACATTATATCCAAAACTTCCCGGGCTTATTGATGAAATCAAGAAAAGAAAAATGACTTCTTTTCTTGTTACAAACGGATTAAAGCCTGACATGCTTGAAAAGCTGTTGAAGCACATGCCTACCCAGCTTTACATAACATTGCCTGCTCCTAACGAGGAGGTTTATATGAGAACCTGCAAGCCGCTTGTAAGGGATGGGTGGAAAAGGCTTCAGAAGTCGCTTTCTATTCTGCATAAGTTCAAGAGGAGTACAATAAGGCTGACGCTTGTAAAAAAGCTTAATATGGTTAACCCGGAGCAGTATGCCGAGATAATTGCAAAAGCAAAGCCGATGTTTGTGGAATTAAAAGCCGCAATGCCTGTAGGATATGCGCAGTACAGGATGGCTTATGAGCAGATGCCGAGGCATGATGAGATTATTGAATTTGCAAAAAAGATATGCGCTGTTTCAGGATTAAAAATAATTGATGAAAAGCAAAACTCAAGGGTTGTTCTTCTTATGAAAAAGGACAAAAAAAGCAGGAAGATTAAACTTTAAGCATTGCGCCTGCAGGTCCGGGATTTATAACAAATGTTTTTCCTATCAAGTCTGTTCTTCCTGATGTTTCGTGCAAATGCCCGGAGATTGCAGCCATCGGTTTTGCCTCTTCTATGAACTTTCTTATTGACTTGCAGCCGCGGTGCCCTGTGCTTGGCAGGTAGTCAAGAGCTGTCCCATATGGGGGCCCGTGGGTTATCAAAATAAGCTTCTTCCCTTTTGCATCTTTCTTTACTCTTTCAGCTATTCTTTCGAAATCAGGATTTTTTTCAGAAAATCCGCCGCCTCCGAATCCGAAGAACAGATATTCTCCGTATTCATATGCCGCCCTGTGCAAATAAACACAGAAACTGTATTTCCTGCATACTTCTGCAACTTCCTTTTCGTTTTCATGGTTCCCGTAAGTCAGAATAAGGGGCTTTCCCGCTTTTTCAAGGAACTGAATCCATTTTTCAGTGTCCTTTCCCCAGCTTGTGAAATCTCCTGCGCATAGCAAAATATCTGCGTCTTTTGATTTTTTCAAAATCTCTTCAAATGCCTTTTTTATCCCGTGCGTGTCAACAAATGCCAGTATTTTCATCAGAATTGCCCATTGCCGCCTTGTTTTTATACTTTTGGCTTATGCCACCAGCCTCTTTGCCTTGCCGCATTAACAAGAGAAATTGCAATTGAAGCAGAGATATAAGCAGTGATAAACATGAATATCATTCTTGGAAATGTAAGCATGTATTGTTCAGGATTAAGGACAAGCCTGTATCCTGCAAGAGGAACAACCTTGCTGCTGCAGTCATTAACGCTGATTTTCAGGACGCCGGGCACTACAAATGTCATTGCAGCATAAAGCGCTATCTTTGGCACAGTCGGCTTGAATGTGTCTTTTGCGATTTCCTTAAACTCCATTTTTTTCTCCTGCGCACTGCTTTTCCAGCAATCCCCATTCCCTGTCAATGCCTGCCTGCATTTTTTCAAGATATTTCTTGTTCTCAGGCTCAAGCAGGTGCCTGAACCTCTTCTGGTGCTTTAAGAATTCTGAGATTGGAACAGGGGTTTGAGGCTTATAGCTTAGCTTCCATACTCCATTTTCTATTTCATACAATGGCCAGAACTTTGTGTTCACTGCTAATCTTGAAATCTCGATTGCCAGGTCTGTTTTTGTCCCCCAGTTCAGCTGGCAAGGCGACAGGACATTAAGGAATGCAGGTCCGTCTGCTGCAAATGCCTTTTTTGCCTTTTCAAACAAGTCCTGCCAGTCGTGCACTGCCGCCTGCGCAGCATATGGTATATTATGTGCAGCCGCTATTCTTGCAATGTCTTTTCTGAACAGCATGTTGCCCTTAAGAACAGAGCCGACAGGGGTTGTTGATGTTTTTGCTGCGTAAGGCGTGCCGCTGCTTCTCTGGTTTCCTGTATTCATGTAAGCGCCGTTGTCGTACAAGACAAACACTGCCTTGTGCCCTCTTTCCAGCATGCCTGAAAGGCTTTGCAATCCGATATCATATGTTCCGCCGTCTCCTGCAAATGCTACAAAATTAATATTATCCTTTATTTTTCCCTGCTTTTTCAATGCCCTGTATGCTGATTCTACTCCAGAGATTGTTGCGCCCGCATTCTCAAAAAGCGAATGAATACAGGGTATTTTCCATGAGCTTCTGGGGTATTGGGTTGTTGTGACCTCAAGGCAGCCTGTTGCAATGCAGGCGACTGTATTTTTGCCTGCCGCTTTCAGCACTGTGCGGACTATCATGGGGAATCCGCATCCTGAGCAGCTTCCGTGCCCAGGGGCAAAATAAGATTCCATTTCCGCGAATTCTTTGATATTGGCTGCCATTGTCACTTTATGTAAACATTTCCTCCCTTCTTTTCTTTGTTTTGATTGGAAAGAATTGAATTGAACACTGCCTCTATCTGCTCTTCAAAAATATCCCTTCCCCCAAGACCGAACACCCTGCTCTCCACTCTTGGCTTTTTCTTTGATTCAAACAATGCATTCTTTATTTCTGTGTAAAGCGGCGCTTCTGCGCCGAAGTTGATTGCCCTGTCAAGCACGCATACGGCATTTGCCTTTTCTAATGCCTTTGCTATTTCTGTTTTTGGAAAAGGGCGGAGCATGTATATTTTCAAAAGCCCCACTTTCTTTTTCTTTTTTCTCATCCTGTCTATGACTGCTTTTACAGTGCCTGCTGTTGAGCAGGTTGCGACCATTATTGCATCTGCGTCATTTGTCTTGTATTTTTCCACAAATGCATAATTTCTGCCTGTTATTTTTGCAAACGCTTTTGCGACTTTTGGATATTCCTTTAATGCCCGGTTTATTGCCTCCTGCTGTTCAATCTTTGTTTCCATATATGTGTTTGGAAGCTGCCACGCCCCGAATGTTAATGGCCTGCTTGTGTCAAGCAGATGTTCTTTTGGATTATACTTTCCGACAAAGCCCTTCACTTTTTTATCGTCTATTATCTCAAGCATCTCAACGCAGTGTGATGTTATGAATCCGTCCTGGCAAACCATTACGGGCATGTTTATTGCTTCTGCAAGCTTTGTCGCAATTATTGTAAAATCATATGCTTCCTGCGGATTTTCTGCAAAAAGCTGTATCCATCCTAAATCCCTAACATTCATGGTGCTGCACTGGTCGCAGTGTATGTTTAAGGGGGATGATATTGACCTGTTCACCACAGTCATAATAATCGGAAGCCGCATTCCTGATGCAACTGACAAAACTTCATTCATAAGCGATATTCCCTGCGAAGCGCTTGCAGTCATCACCCTTGCGCCTGCTGCTGAAGCCCCGACTGAAATGCTCATTACAGAATGCTCTGACTCAGCCAACACAACCTCTGCATCTACCTGCCCCTCTGCCTTGAAATAGCAGAACTTTTCAATTATCGGGGTTTGAGGTGTAATAGGGTATACAGGCACAACATCAGGATTAATCTGCTTCATTGCCTCTGCTGCTGCGTGCGCTCCAGTCAATGCGACTTTTTTTCCGCTCATATGTGCTTGTGCTCCTCATCCATTTTTATGCATTTCACAGGGCATACATTTGCGCAAATGCCGCAGCCCTTGCAGTAAAATAAATCTGTTTCTTTCCTTATTCCTTTTTTTGCCTGAATGCACGCTTCAGGGCAGTAAATAACGCAGAACATGCAGTTTATGCACCTTGCTTTGTCCCATAGCGGGCGCCGGGTTTTCCAACTGCCTGTTTTCATTTCCGCAGTTGTCCCTGCCTTTACTTTTGCGCCATCGAGACTTTGTCTCGGGGCGCCGAAAATCTCGGATTTTCGAGCGCCTTTGAGTTCTTTTTTCATACTGCACCATATCCTGCTTTTACTGCTTCAATATTCTTGGCTGTGATTTCCTGCCCCAGCTTGTGGAGGAATATGCACCTGACATGTTCTGTAATGCTCTTCAAGTCAAGTATGCCTGCTGTTTTTGCAAAAGCGCCGAGCAGAGGCATATTCGGAAAATTTTTTCCGCCGTGATTTATTGAAACCTGCTCTGCATCAAACGCAACAACCCTGCATTTGCATCTTATTCCCTTTCTTATTTTTTCCAGCGGCTTTGTTGTGTTTATTACTAAAACACTTTTATCCGTGAGATTAATATTAAGGTCTATTGTTTCAAGCAGCGTCGGGTCAAGAACAATCACTGCATCTGCTTTTCTTACAGGGGAATGGGTTTTTATCGGCTTTTTTGAAATTCTTACATACGCCTGCATGGGCGCTCCTGTTTTTTCTGCGCTATAGCTGGGAAAAGTCTGTATGCAGTTTCCCCTGAACATGGCTGCCTCTGCAATTATCTGCGCCATGCTTTTTGCGCCCTGTCCTGCCCTTCCGTGCACCACTATTTCGAATATGTCTTCCGGCATAATAAACTAATTTAAGAATCCTGCATATTTAAACCTAGCGAAAGTCAGAAACGCTTTTTTGATTCCCCAATTATTGCTATTTCCGTCTCATTAAGCGTATAGTCGCTGTAATTAAGGTTGCCTTGAGACATAAGCCCCCTTTCACCAAAATAAAATGGGTCAAACCAAGTAAGAAATGCGTTTTCTTCCCTGTGAATCAGATTAAGCATGTGCCCTGCCTCGTGCGCAAGCGTGTGCCTGTTCAGGGAGTCATTATTGTCAAGATAGACCATTCCGTACCCATGCCCGACATATGCCATGCCGAAAACCATGTCTGTCTGAATCCTTTCCCAAAATGAATATTTTTGCAGGGGGTTTGGGACAAGCGATATGTTGAACTCCGCTGTATCTTCCCTGCCTGCCATATAATAAGTTATATGCTTAAATCCCATTTTTTCTATACTTTCGGGAATTACCCTTACATATCTTACCCTGAAATCATAGCCATAATCCTCAAATGCGTCAAGCCCTGAAACCGCTTTTTCAACTTTTCTTGCCCAATCATCATTATCATTCAGATTGTCCTTGTCATCAAAGAAGTATTTCAGGCTTTCAGAGACGTAGATGTCTGTTTCAACTATTGTCTCTTCATTATCATTGTCTGTTCTTAACCTCTGCTCAAGGCTTTTTCTTTCTTTTTCAAACTCTTCGTAATACTCTTCTGTTTTTTCCCTGTTATTCTGTCCTTCCATATTGGAACTGATGTTCATTGACTTGTACATGGCATAGCAGGGTCCTGAACAAACATACAAGAAAGAGCCAAGAAGGGTATATCCTATGCCCTTGCAAATCCGGTCTACTACCTCTCTTTTCATAACTATTTGTTGCTATATTCCCTCTGTATAAAAACCTTTCTAGCGCCTGAACCTTTCTTTTGCTTTTTCCAGTATTTCTTCATCATTTTCGCTTAATGTCAAATCCTGGGATTGAAGATGTTGTCTCATAAGATGGCCTGAAAATATCCTAAAAGGATCATAGAGTGCAGCCCAGCTGCTTATGTCCTCATCATGTCTCAGCCCAAATATATGCCCCATCTCATGCGCAGTTATTATTTTATTGTATGTCTCATTATTTGAGAGGTATACTTCTGCATAATTTCCTTCCACGTATGCCCTTCCTAAATCTTGTTCTTTACCAAGCCTGCCGTTCATTGGATAAAATGCAATTGCAATTTCTCTATCCTTATAGTCCGGGTGAAACAGGCAGGCATAGCCATTTTCCTCAAACTCTGCTGCAGTTTCAGTTGCTCTTACCCTTTTTACTTCAAATTCTATCCCATAATCCTTATACATATCCAGCCCGGCAAGCGCATTCCTGACTTCTTTTGCCCACAGGTTGCCATCATCCGAGTTGTTTGCGTCATCAAAATAGCTTTTCAGCCCGATATGCACATAAACTGCAATAGGCACAACTGTTTTTCCTTTTGGCTTTTTTTCCTGCAAGTCAAAATCAAGATAGTCCAAATCCCTTGCAAACTCATCATAAAATCCCTCATCCGGATACCTGTTGAAATGCCCTTCTCCCGCTTCTAAGATATCTCCCTCTATTCTTGCGCAAGTGTAGATATTTCCTGAAACAGCATAAAGGCTTCCTGCCAGCATTCCCCAGGCAATTCTTTTTATCCATCTTCCTTGCTTTTTTTTATGCTCTTCCATTCTTAAAAGGCGGTAGAGCCGGTATTATATAAACATTTCTGAAAAATCCAATAAAATATCTAAAAAATAAAAATTTACTTTGCCTTTGTAATCTTTATCGCCTGGACAGGGCAGATATCCATTGCAGCCTTGTTTTTTTCGTATTCTTCCTCTGTTTCAAGCACTGCAACCTTCGGGTGCCCTTTATAGCCCTCATCCATCTCTTTCAGCTCCCAGTTGTCAGGGCATTCTGAGGCGCATGCGCCGCATCCTATGCACGCATTATTGTCCACTGTTATCTTGTACTTCACCATTTTTGTTTTCCTCCTTGTTTTTTAATGTCCGCAGCACGAGCATTCTTCGTGTCCTGCTGTTTTCTTTTTCTTAGCGGCTGCATTAAGGTCTTTCAGCAGCGCATTAACATCAATACCGTGGGCATTTGCGCCCTGCTCAACGCTTTCAAAAGAGGCTATTGCGCAGCCTATGCAGTGGAGCCCGTGGTTTCCGAAGACTTCAACTGTATCCGGGTATTTTTGCACTACATCCCCTATGGGCGTGTCTTTTCTGATTAGTGCCTTCTTACTGCTTTTCTTAGCGGGCTTTTTTATTGTTTTTTTCTTTGCAGCCATTTGTTTTCACCGCTTTAGCTTTTTATTCAGGGGTTTTTATAGTTTGCGAAATTGAAACTCAAGAAAAAAATTAAAGGGCTGGCAAAAAATAAAAAAAGCCAACCACCAAGGTGCATCTAAGGCTCCGCCAAGAGCCATGGAATCGTGCAGAGCTCGCCACCCTGCATATTTTATAGAGGAAAACCTGAATTCGCCTCTCTTCCCCGATGCTGAGTATATGTCTCAATGATGCTTGTATATAAATGTTTCTGCCGTGATGCGCAAAAATGCAATTAGAGTGTGGTAAAAATACATAAATCTTAAAAATTAAATCCCTAATTAAAAAATTATTAAAAAAGAAAAAAATCAGCCGAAGTAGCTCTTGTCCTTTTCTCCGGCAGATATGCTTCTTGCATTTCGTATGTAGCTGTTCTCAATTTCCCTGTACTTCTGTATTTCTTCATTCAGGATTGAGCTCTTCACTTTCTTTACCGCCTCTTCGAAATGCTTCAGCTTCACATCCTTTGCGTCAATGCTTTCCCTCAATGCAATTGTGGCGGCTTCCCTGCAGATGCCTTCAATGTCAGAGCCGACATAATTGTTTGTTTTTTCAACAAGCTTATCTATCTTCACGTCTTTTGCAAGAGGCATGTTCTTTGTGTGTATCCTGAAAATCTCCTCCCTTGCTTTTGTGTCAGGCGGCGGGACAAGTATAATCCTGTCAAACCTTCCCTGCCTAAGCAAACCGGGGTCAATAATGTCCGGTCTGTTTGTCGCTGCAATCACAATCACGTCATTCAGCGTCTCAAGCCCGTCCATCTCAGTCAAAAGCTGGTTAACCATTCTTTCAGTGACGTGCGTGCCTGCCTCATTTCCCCTTCTCGGAGCAATTGAGTCAATCTCGTCAAAGAAGATTATTGTGGGACTGCTCTGCCTTGCCTTCTTGAAGATTTCCCTGATTCCCTTTTCGCTTTCTCCAACCCACTTTGAAATCAGCTCGGGCCCCTTTACCAAAATGAAGTTTGCCTCTGACTCGTTTGCAGCCGCTTTTGCAAGCAATGTCTTTCCGCAGCCGGGCGGACCGTACATCATTACCCCTCTCGGCGGGCGAACCCCCATTCTCTTGAATGAGTCAGGGAATTTCAAGGGCCATTCAATTGCCTCTTTCAGTTCCTGCTTCAAATCATTCAATCCGCCGATGTCGCCCCATTTGATATTTGGTATGTCGACAAACACTTCCCTTAATGCGGAAGGGCTGACGTTTTTCATTGCAGAATCAAAGTCTTCCTGAGTAATAACCAATTTTTCCAAAATCTCCGGCTTTATCGGAACGTCTTCCTTGAAGTTTACATTAGGCAGTACTCTTCTCACCACATTCATTGCAGCTTCCTTGCATAATGCTTCAAGGTCAGCTCCCACAAACCCGTATGTTTTTTGGGCAAGCCCTTTCAACAGGATAACAGACGATTCCTTGTATATCTCTCCCACAAACTCTCCTGACAGTATGCCTGATTTCATGAACTTTTCAATGACAGACTTAATCTTTGTCTGTGATTCTTTCAAGTCCTTGTTCAGGAACAAATCCCTTGCGTCTTCAAAAGAGCGAATCTCTTTTGTGTGTATAATCTCCTTTAGCTTTGATTCAAGCTCGAGAAGGATGCTTTTGTCTTTCTCTATCTCTTTCAGCAGCTCTTTGTCCACAATCAAATCTTCTTCGATTTTTTTAATCTCTTTCGGAATGCTTTCAATTTCAGACTTAATCTTGTCTATCTGCTTTTTCAAGTCGGCAATCTTGCCCTGCTTGAAATTTATCCTTGCCATTATGTCTGTAAGGAAAGAGTCAGGGCTGTCTTTTTTCTGCTGCTCCATTTTTCTCAATTCAGCCGCGCTTTCTTCAAGCGCCTTGCTTTTTTCTTTCAGCTCGGCATTAAGCTGGCTTGCAGAACTTTTTTTCTGGCTAATCCTTGCCTTGGCATCCTCTTCAAATGAGCTCAGCCTTTTCATCAGGACATTGCACGCAACAGAGTCGTCCCAGTATTTCAGCGGCATGTTTCTTGTGTGTATCTTCAGAACGCTTAATCTTCCTTCTTTTGACGGAACTCCTATTTCTATTTCCCTGTCAAACCTTCCCGGCCTTCTCAATGCAGGGTCAATTGCATTTGGCCTGTTTGTCGCAGCCATAACAATTACTTTTCCCCTTGATTTAAGCCCGTCCATTGTGGCGAGAAGCTGCGCAACAATTCTTTTCTCAACATCGCCGTATGTTTCTTCCCTTTTTGAAGCGATTGCGTCTATCTCGTCAATAAAAATAATTGAAGGCGCATTTTTTTCAGCATCTTCAAATATTGTCCTGATGTTTTTTTCAGCCTCTCCCACAAACTTGGAAGTTATTTCAGGCCCGTTGATTGAATAAAACTTGGCATCTGCCTCTGTCGCGACTGCCTTTGCCAAAAGTGTTTTTCCTGTTCCCGGAGGACCGTGCAATAAGACTCCCTTCGGAGGCTGCACACCAAGCCGTTCAAACAATTCAGGGTGCTTCAACGGAAGCTCAACCATTTCCCTTACTTTTTTCAGCTCATCATCAAGCCCGCCTATGTCTTCATAGGTTATGCCTGCAACCTTTTCTTCTGACAAATCCTTGTCTTCCAGCTGAGGTCTTACATGCACTTTTGTGTCTTCTGTGATTATGATTGCTGTTTTTGGATTTGTGTCAACAATGACAAATCTTATGTTGCTGAAGCCGAAATGCCCCATGTCAAGCCCGAATCCGCGGAATATCTCCTCGAAAGGAGAGCTGCTCATTGTCCTTCTCCTTGTTCTTGCTCCGCCCAAGACAACAATATCCCCCTTCAGCAGCGGCCTGCCAAGCAATCCTTTCAAAAATACGTCCGGCTCTCCCTGTATCATCATGCCTTTTTCAGCAGGAGCAATAATAATCTCCTTTGCCTCTTTTATTTCCGCCTTTCTTATTGTGACATTCTCGCCGATTGCTGTCTTGGCATTTCTCCTCATTATGCCGTCCATTCTTACGACTTCCCTGCCTATGTCAGTAGGGTATGCCCTGTCTGCAATGGCGACTGTTTTTCTTGCGCCCTCTATTTCAACTATGTCTCCCGGTCTTAATTCAATGTCCTTGAGCATCTCAGAATCTATCCTTACAATTCCCTTGAACGCATCATCCTGCTGCGCCTCGACTACCTGCAATCTTTTTTCCCTTGTTTTTTCTGCCATTTTCTTACTGCCCCCTGTTGATTACTCTTTTAATCTGCGTGAATGAAATTGAAACCCTTCCCGGGTTGTCCAATGAAAGCCTGACAAGCTTTGTCGCTTTTACAGCCTCAAAGTTGATTATCTCCTTTGGTATTGAAACAGACCAGCTGTTGCCCACCTGCCTCAGCTTTACCTCGAAATCCCTCTGCTTAAGCTTTTTGAAATCCTCGTACTGCGCCATGTCAAGAGGGTGAGGCCATATCTTGGCGCACTTCGGGCAGCGCCATGCCCTTATCTTGAATCCTTCCTTGAGGATTTCCCCCTTCACTGTTTTTGTTTTGCATGCGTCGCATACAATGTCCGCGTCGAATATGTCTGCCATGTTCTCACTTTGTTCGATATGGCACTTCGCTTTTGCTCAGTACCATCAGTTGTATATCTCCTGTGTATATTTTATGTGTATACACAGAGAGTATATACAACTTATATTTAAGCTTTTCTGAAAACAAAGCTTTGCACAAAAACTATAAGTTGCACAAAAATCAAGCAAACGCTTTTAAATGACAAATTATTATGATTTTAGTATAAAGGGTGGAAATATGGAATCACAATTTGTAAGAGGATTTAAGGTTGCCACATTAGAACTTATAATAAGTTCAGGTGCAGGTATTTTAGTGGGTATAATGATTACACTGATAATTTTTGCAGTAAGAGCAGGATTGAAATGAATCCATCAAAACCGCAAAACCCTAAGCCCCCTTTCTGGAAAAGGTTCTATAGGCACATTATTTGGAGTCCGATAGCGTTTATATATGCTTTCAGGGCTTTTTTCTCAAAGCAAAAGAGAGTAACCAAATGGTTTTTGTTTGGACTCTTATACAGGGCATTTAAGGGCGATAGGGGATGCTATATGTGGTATACTATTGAAGAATGTATGGCAAAGTGGAATATAAAAACTGGCAGGAAAGTGGGGAAGAATAAATTAGATAAGAATGCTTAAATATATACCTAAAGATTTGAGCTATAAGGCAAGGATTTAATATAATCCTCCATATATACCCAATTAGGTTTACCTCTTTTATCTATGGGAAGCTTAATTTTTTCTAATTCTAATCTTTTTATTCTTAATTGTCGACCATAAGCATATTTAAATTGTAATTCTTTAAGAACTGCTACTAAAAATAATGAAATATAAGTATTTACTTTTTCAAAAAGTGGTATTAAAGTATGAACATTATCATCACTAAAATATTTATAATTATGGTAGAATACATTGAAGAACATATCAATTGTTATCTTATTTTCAAAACATTTTTTTTCTTTATTAAAATGTGGGTAGGATATTAAATCAACAACGCCATTATTTTCAGATGAGGCAGTAATCAAAGGGATTTCACCCCTAATTCGTTCTTCTTCAATTAATCGTTCTCCTTTTTTAATTTCAAATAAACTTCCTATATCGAACCATTTCCATTTCTGGGTATCTAATTTCTTCGCTATTCTTAAATTTATTACCTTATCATATTTTATTCTCTTAGAAATATGCTTTATGTAATTTTCCATAAAATACCAGTCAGGATTACCATTTTTGTCAGTTGGAAGTAATATCTTTTCTTTATTTAACCTAGCATCACTTATTTCTCTAGCAAAATTAAATTTATATTGCATTGATTCTATTATAGGTTTTAGATATAAAGCAGTATATGGATTTAGTTTAACATTTTCATCTTTAATCCATATTACAGTTACATGGTCTGAACATACTATATCTGATTCTTGATAAAAACAATATCCTACACTCCCGCTATTATTTAGAGTTAAAACATTCCGATATAATTTCATAAATTCAGGAGGATTAATTGTATTTGTTATACCATTATTTTTTTTGGAAGATGCAATATAAGGTATATCTCCCCCTATTTGGTCTAATTCAACAAGCCTTTTTCCCCTCTCAAATGAAAATATATCATTAAAATTAAAATATTTCCAATTTTTTAGATTTAGTTTATATCTTTTCATTTTTTTCTTTAATTTTAACATCTCTTAGTAAAGCATTGGCATTTATCTTATTTTCATTAAGTATCTCCAATAAGGTTATTTCATCAATATCTCTGTCTAATAGACCTAGTTTTCTCTTCGTTGAAAAGATAATATATTGCTTTATACTATTAATAAATGCTCTTTCATTAATCTTAGTATAATCTGTTTTTGCATGAGCTTGTAATATCCATTCATCCCCATTACTGATTTTTGTTATAACGAGATTTATTCCATCAGCATATTTTTTAGGATTATTCAATTTTGTTAATAATTCCTTTTTTATTTTTGCCCACTTATTTAATGCATCTGTTCTGCCCCTATTTTTTGATAAAACTAATCCGTCATCTTGAAGATTATAAAATATAACTTCTTTATTATTATGGGGTAAATTTGTTTTAAATACTGCAATAGCTGTATGTGTAGATGCATTTGGTTGAAATAATTCTTTTGGCATATTTATCACATATTTCAAAGTGTGCTTGGATAATATTCTACTTCTAATAATCTCTTCTTTAAAATAAGTAGACAATGGTGCAATGATTATACCGTATCGGCTAACATTATCCAATAATCTTTCTAAAAATTGAATTTCTTTTTTAGTAGGATTTTCTTTATTATCTCTACCGCCATAAGGCGGATTGATAAAGCCGATTGTTGGAATAATTCCCCTCTTTTTAAGATTTAATAAAATCTTATCTGCTTCTTTTGAAAAAGAATCTAAATGGTAAATATTGGATTTACCATCCCCCCTAAATAGCATATTAGAGATTGCGAGAGTATACATGGTCGTATTCTTTTCGATACCAATTAACTGTTTATGTTTAACTTTATCAATTAAATCTTTTTTATTTTTAATACTTGAATCTGTTATTTCCTCAATTATTTTATTCATCGCTGAAATAAGAAATGCCCCTGTCCCACAACAAGTATCAATAATAACATCATTTGTTTTAACATCAATTAATTCTGTAAATAATTTAGTAATGTGGGCAGGTGTTAAAATAATCCCTTTTTTTACATTTGTTACTCCTGCATATCTCAAAAAATCTTCATAAAACTTCCCAATAATATCATAATTATGGCTTTTATTAAATTGTGGGATAACATTATTCTCGAGCTCATTGAGTATATCCTTCAATATATCTGTATTTTTAAGTTCTAAATCTGTTTTAATAAATGTCAGTTCATTATTTAATACTTCAATCTTTTCCGAGGGTATCCCCTCATTTCCTAAAATCGTTTTTATTATTAGTGGAATATTCGTTATAATTGTGTTTGCTGTCCAATTAGAATAGTTATTTTTGAAATCATTTTGAATATTTTTGGGTTCAAATAAACATATCATTAAAGCACTAAGGAGAATGGGTCTCTTTTGTGAATCTAAAGAACGTAAAAGATTATTAATCTTATTTGATGATAAGGATATATCTCTTGTTATTTTTTCTAAATTGATATTCTCAAATAAAGAGAGGTAATCCTCTTCATTAAGTATTTCTTCTGTTTCTATATCTTTTACTTCATCTTCTTGGAGAGTATAAGTAGAGATTAAATGGTTATATTCATCCTCAATATTTCCAGATACAGCAATCCCAACAATTTTCCAATCATTTAAATATTTTTTAATTGTAATATTAAAATTTTCTAGATAATCCTTCTTAAAACAACTTAAATAATGTTTTATACCGTCTACAGAATAAGTTATAGGATTATCTTCATTTTTAGATTTATGTTGATTAATATCATCTTTATTTTCTATTAATATTAATATTTTCCTTTTTTCGTTTACATATACAAAATCAGGTTCTCCTCTTTGCCCATTCTTTTTCTTACTTGAAGTATCAAGAACTGGTTGAATAAACTTATTTGTTGTTTTTTTAGTATTCCATTTTTCTTGAAAAGAACGTTTATCTTTCAAATAATTAAACAAAAGTATGTCTTTCTGTGATTCATTTTTTCTTATCATTTCTTTTCTCCTTTACTTTAGATGTTTATAAGCCCTGTCCGTGCGGGTGGCGAGTGGCAACTGGTTCGGATTCTCCGCCTTAACCGAAAGTCCTTCGGACTTTCCGCAAATCTTCCGCCTGCTTCCCTCGCAAGCCTTATTTTTTGTTCTCATTTTATGACCGTTTACCACTTGCCATTTACTTGTCTTTTGGTCTTGCTTCCTTAGTTCTCAAGTCAGAGATTATAAGGCTCTTTACATATTCAGACTTATCAACTCCGTACTTGCCGGCTATATCCTTAAGGAGCCCGTCCAATTTCGCCGTTATGCCAAATCTTATTTCCGCCATTTTGTATTAAATAAGGACTATTTATGGACTAAATAAGGACTAAATAAGTATTTAAACTTTTCTTAAAAACTGCTGACTCTCCTGAAAACAAGGGGTGTTAGGGGCAAAGCCCCTTACCTCCTTCTTTTTGGCCCAGTTGGAAATAGCATTGCATAGTGGCTAATCAAAGGCAAAAAAGAGATTTTTCCCGCAACTTATATAAATAGACAGAGAATAATCAGCCTTAACGGAGGTCGATTCAACATGGATTACATAAGTCTTTTGTTTCTGGGGCTGATAGGATACCCCATGATAAAAAGGAAAATAGACGAGTACAAGAAGGGAGACAGCCAGATTATAAGAGTGCCTTTCAACGGGCAGATAGGGAATGCAGGACCTAAGGACTATGCGCCCGGTCCCACAACACCCCAGGGGCTTGAGAAGATTCTCAAGGGCTTGGAGGAAAATAACAGGGTAAAGGGAATTATTCTTGACATAAGCTCAGGCGGAGGAGAGGCAGGAGCAAGCAAGACAATTTATGACTTGGTAAGAAAAGTGAAAAAGCCGAAGGTGGCTTACGTGAACAGTCTTTGCGCTTCAGGCGCTTACATGACTGCGTGCGGCTGCGACGAGATAATTGTTGCGGAAGACGCATTAATCGGAAGCATCGGCGTAATAATGAACAAGTTTGTTGTCAAGGAGCTGATGGAAAAAATTGGAGTTAAGCTTGAGGTAATAAAATCAAAGGAAGAAAAGGACTTCATGTCAATGTTCAGGGAATTAAGACCAGAGGAAAGGCAGCACCTTGAATACCTTGTAAAGAGGCACCACGAGAGATTTGTCAATCTTGTTTATGAAAGCAGGCAAGAGAAGGCAGGCGACAGGATGACAAAGAGCCAGCTTGAAGGATATGCAAACGGCTATGTATGGGACGGTATTGACGCAGCAAAAATGGGGCTTGTTGACAGGACAGGCACATTGAGGACAGCAATAAAATCCTGCGAAAAAAGAGGGAACTTCAAGAACACTTATGTCGGCACACTGATGGTGCAGAACCCGTCATTTTTCGGAAGAATGTTCTCGCATTTCGGGTACAGCATAGGAAAAGGATTTGCCGATAAGATTGAAGAGACAATCACCACGAAGAATAATATACACTACGAGTAAACCTCTTTTCTTTTTATTTTCCTATTTCTTTTTTAAGAATTATCAAGCTTGCGTGAGTATAACGGGATTTTCCTTTACTTGTATTGTATGTTCTGCCTGGCTTACATTTCCTTTTGAGGATTCGTATAACTGCGGATAACTGCGCAGGATTCCTTCTTTTATTAATAATTGGATATAGAACTTTGCTTTCGGGAATTCCTTTTCAAGCCATCTTGACGCGAATGGCAGGCTCGAGTATTCATTTGCAATGAAACTGAGAATCTTTCTGGCATTCATATCCCTTACCGGCTTTACTTTTTCAAGTTTGTATATGCCCGAGGGCTTTCCTTCACTGACTCTTGCTGAGTTTCCTCTTGTGACAAAAGGCTCTATTGCGATTATTGCGCCTTCTTTTAATACTGTTTCATCGCCGTTGTCAAAATTAGGGATGCTTAATCCGCAGTGCAGGTCAAAATGAGAAATTCCGTGCCCGGAGAGGTTTCTTATTGAAATGAATCCGTGTTCGTTTGCAGCTTCCGCTATTGCCTTCCCGATTTCCCTTATTTTTCTTCCGGGAACACAAAGTGGAATTGCCGCTGCAAGGCAGGCTTCTGAAGCTCGTATTAATTCTTTGTCATCTCCCACTGTTCTTGCGCAATCGCCTATATGCCCTTCAATATGCACGCCAACATCTATCTTAAGCAAGTCTTCTGCCTTCAGGATTGTTGTGTCATCAGACGCAGGCGTGTAATGCGCTGCAAGCTCATTTAAGGAGAGATTTACAGGAAATGCCTGCTTTCCGCCCAATTCTTTGATTTTTGCCTCTATCTTCTCTGCCAACTCTAACAGCTTGATTCCGGGCTTTGCCAGTTCGCAGCCGTAGTTCAGGCTTTCTGCTGCTATTTTTCCTGCCTTTACCCAGTTTTCCATAGGTTTGGGAGGTAAAAAAGAGAATATAAATCTATCTGTAAGAAAACTATTTCTTTATGTAGCGCATTACTTCCGTTCTATTGACAATATACTCCGTGGTGCTGCTGCCCGGAAGGTGGAACAATGCGTCTTCAAATATCTTGTCGCAGATTGTCTTGAGGCTTCTTGCGCCTGCATTCAAGGCAAATGCCTCTTCTGCGATTGTGTCAAGGGCATCATCCCTTATTACCAGCTTTATTCCTGACAGCCTGAACGCGTTTTCATATTGCGGTATGATTGCATTTCCGGGTTCTGTGAGGATTCTTCTCAGTTCGGGCTTTGTAAGCGAGTCAAGCACAATTCTGTAATGCAATCTGCCAATGAATTCAGGCAGGAAACCATATTCGTGCAAATCCTTGTCAGTGAGCTTTGTAACAATGTTCTTTTTATCTTCTTTGCATGTTTTTGTTTCTTCCGGCTCGTCTTTTTGCATCCTGAATCCTACGACCTTTTCCCTGCACTGAATCCTGTCACCAATGCTGCCGCCTTCTTCTGTGTATGAAAAAGCCCCGCCAACGACAAAAAGTATGTTTTTTGTGTCTATCTGAAACTTTTTCTCATTATGCCCGCCGACATTTACAATCGAGCCTTCCAAAAGCTTCAAAAGCTGCTGCTGTGCGCCTTCTCCGCCGACATCTTTCCCGTATCCGGGCTTTGCCTTTATCTTGTCAGCCTCATCAAGGTAAACTATGCCTCTCTGTGCAAGCTCAATGTCCCCTTCTGCCGCATTCACGAGGGACTTAAGGCAGTCTTCTGCATCGCTTCCTACATAGCCTGCTGATGTTATCTTTGAAGTGTCGAATATTACAAATGGAACCTTTGACATCTGCGCAAGTATCTGCAGCATATATGTTTTTCCGCAGCCTGTAGGACCGAGAAGAAGGATGTTGCTCTTGTCCATTTTTGAATTCTTTTCTCCCTGGTGCTTAAGGCGCAGGAGGTGCATGTAATATCCCACTGAAACTCCTCTTTTTGCCTGCTCCTGCCCTATCACATACTGGTCAAGGTACTGCTTTATTTCTTTTGGGTTCACAACAACTATCTCGCTTGAAAACCTGTTCCGGTCTGCGCTTTTTTCATTCTCTTTTTCATTTTCCCCTGCAAGTTCTTTCCTGATTTCAAGAATTTTTTGGTATCTGGCGATGAAAAGCTTTCTTTCTGCAATTGGCGCATTATTCTTTTTCATATATTCCATGGTTTGCTCAAAAGCATCAACAAGGTCTTCCTTTAATCCGGGCATAAGCGGCTTTTTGCAGTATGCTGTATAAAGCATATGGAGCGCAAGCTTATCATTGCCTGCAACATTGTCAACCATGTATTTGCCGTATTTCTGCAGCGCTGCGGGGTTTTCATACAAAGCCCCGCCCCTGCATTCCATTATTGTCTGAAAAGGAATAATCCCATTATCCTTATGCCTCTGCCATAATGCGTTGCCGAAAGAATCAAGCATATAATCTGCATCGTTGAATTTTAGCTTTGCAGCCGTGTGTATACAATTATCTTCCAGTTCATCATCCTGCGTGTAAATGCATAAGTCATACATTTCCTTGTAAAGGCGATGGTCTTCAGGGAAACGGCATAATGCCTTTTCGCCTATTTTTTTTGCCTCTTCAAAAAGATTTTTGTCATATTTGTCGCTCATCTCAAAGCCTACAAAAGACATATAGTCAAGGTAATTATCAGATGTTTCAAATGCCTTTATCAGATGCTCATACCCGGCGCATACTCTTTTGAACTCTTCTTCTGCCTTGTCTTCAAGCTGGTTGTCCATCAGGTTCTTAAAAAGCTCTTTTGAGCACTCTATTATCTTCCTGTAAAACCATTCTTTCTCCTGCTTGTCGCCTGTTTTGGGAATTGCATTGATAAAGAACTGCCTTGCTGATGAATAATCCTCTTTCAGGAAAGCGCCCATCCCGTTTACCTTGTTAATTCTGAGCTCTTCCTTTTTTTGCTCTGTAGAACATAGTGCATCGCAGTCAAAGCCCAATCTGAGCCTTTCTTCGAGGCTTTTGGCGTCTTTTCCTGCCATGGCATTAGTAATAATACTTAGGTTTATAAATATTCCCTTTAAAAATGCTGTATTTTGCCAGAAAATCATATAGCCGCAAGGCTTTTAATCATACCTTTATTACTTCATCTCATGAAAGGTTTTGTATTGTATTCGACATACAGGATTATAGGGGACAGCCCTTATGTATTCTTATTTGGAAGGCTGGAAAAAGGAGAGTCATTTGCAGCAGTGGCTCCTTTCAAGCCTTATTTCTACATAAAGGAAGCTGACTTAAAAAGAGCAAGAGAAGTTGAGGAGCTTGAGATTGAGAAGACAGGGCTTAAGACATTCAATGGCGACAAGGTTGTGCGCATTTTCACGCAAAAGCCTTCTGACGTTCCTGAATACAGGCAGATGCTTGAATCAAACGGCATTGTTTGCTATGAAGCTGACATACGTTTTGCGCAGCGCTTTCTTATTGACAACGACATAAAAGGATGTGTTGATATTGACGGAGAGCAGGAATATCAGGACAACCTTCTTGTTTTCAAAAATCCTTCTTTTAAGCCTGCTTCTTTCTTTCCAAAGCTGAAAGTGCTTTCTCTTGACATTGAAACAAGGCAGGATGCAGGCGAAGTGTATGCAATTTCATTGGCTGCTGATTCATTTGAAAATACATTCATCAACACAAAGAAAAAAATAAAAAATGCAGTCTGCTGCAAATCAGAGGAAGAAGTGCTTGAGAAGTTTATTGATGCAGTGAGAGAGTTTGATCCTGACATAATAACAGGATGGAACCTGATTGACTTTGACCTTAAGGTTTTGCAAGACAGGATGAGGGAATACGGAATGGAATTGGCTCTCGGAAGGGGAAATGCAAGGTGCAAATTAAGGATTGAAAAGGATTTCATGAAAGAGTCAAAGGCAGATGCAGAAGGCAGGCTGATAATTGACGCAATGCAGTTATTGAAGGGGGCTTTTATCAGGCTTGAGGATTACAGGCTTGAGACAGCCGCAAGAACATTTACAGGCGAGGGAAAGCTTGTGAAATTTACAAGCAAAGGGAATGAAATTGACGAGATGTTTGTGAAAAATCCCCAATTGCTTGCTGATTACAATCTTCAGGATGCGAGGCTTGTGATTAAGATAATTGAAAAGTCAAATGCATTGAGCCTTGCGATTGAACGCAGTTTGCTGACAGGAATGCAGATTGACAGGGTTTCTGCCTCGATTGCCTCTCTTGATTCATTGTACATTCGCGAGGCAAGGAAAAGAGGGCTTGTCTGCCCGTCTATGTCTTATGCTGAAAAGGAAACCATGGTAAAAGGCGCTTTTGTAATGGAGCCAAAGCCGGGGATTTATGAGAATGTAGCTGTGCTTGATTTCAAATCGCTGTATCCGTCGATTATAACAACTTTTAACATTGATCCCTCCTCTTTTTCTGAAAAGTGTGCTAAGGGAATGGTAAAATCGCCGAATGGCGCGTGCTTTAAGAATGAAGACGGGATTTTGCCCTCAATAATACATAAATTATGGGCTTCAAGGGAGGAAGCAAGAAAAAGAAAGGATGAGCTTGCAAGGTATGCAATAAAAATACTGATGAACAGCTTTTACGGCGCAATGGCTTCCCCTAATTCAAGGTTCTTTAACATGGCAATTGCGAATGCTATAACCTCTTTTGCAAGGGAGATTATACAGAACACTGCAGTTGAAATCAGGAAAAGGGGATATGAAGTGCTTTACTCTGACACTGACTCTTGTTTTGTTGTTACAAAGGCAAAAAACAGGGAAGAGGCAGAGGAAATAGGAAGAAAGCTTGCGATTCAGATTAATGAATTTTATAAATCATATGTGAAAAAGCAGTTCAAGAGGGATTCTTTCCTTGACATGCAGTTTGACAAGTGCTTTTTGAAGTTTTTGATGCCCAAGCTGCGCAAGACAGAAGTTGGCGCAAAAAAGAGGTATGCGGGGCTGGTTATAAAAGAAGGAAAGGAGAAGATTGACATTACAGGATTAGAGTTTGTAAGGGGAGACTGGACAGAGCTTGCAAAGAAGTTTCAGTACGAACTGCTTGACAGGCTTTTTCATGACAAGCAATTGCTTCCTTTCATAGCTGATTTTGTGCAAAAACTGGAGAAAGGGGAATTTGATTCCCGGCTTGTTTACAGGAAAACAGCAAGAAAAAATATTGATGAATATACAAAGACAACTCCGCCGCATATAAAGGCAGCAAGAAAACTGCCGAAGGTTGAAAGCAATATCATTGAATACGTGATGACAGAAGACGGGCCTGAGCCCATGGGTTTTGTATCGCATAAGATTGACTATGAGCATTATCTTAAAAAGCAGCTCAAGCCGATTGCAGACGCAATTCTATGCTTTATGGGGCAGACATTTGAAGATGCCGCTAAAGGGGTAAAACAGAAGAACTTGGGAGATTTTTGATTATTGAACTGCATTACATAAATGCTTATAAATCAGCAGAAGATTATCGATTTTATGTCTTATCTGGCAGAACTTTTGGCTTGCAGACGTGTAAAGGATTCTGTAAAGCTGTATGTTGATGTGTCAGCGCAGGATGAATATGACAAGGCAGGATGCCGTTTTGCAGAGGAAGCGTTTTTTAAGCTTGAAAAAGAGCATCTTGCTTATCTTGGCACGACTGGCGCTTTTGCAGGGGCTGAAACTCTCTATGCTGATGAAAATCCTGATAAGGCAATAATAGCTCACGAGCAGTGGCATAATACAGTTTCTGCCTTGGGGCTTGTTTCTCCTGCAGGTGATTTTATTGAGGAAGCAACTGCAACTGTGATTGAAACTGTTATTGGCGGCTATGGCAAGAGATATCTTGGGCTTAGCAGCAGCTTCATACAAACACAGCTTCTTGTTCAGAACTGCGGCGAGGAAGAGCTTGAAAAAGTGCTTGACAGGTTTTCGCAAAACATAATCCCTCAATGGGATGAGGCTGTATTTTCTGACTCATCTCCGTGGCTGAGGTTTATTGAAGATGGAAAATACCTGCTCCTTTATGACTTATGCTTTGACATATGCGCAAACAGGGGCATAAGGGCATCAAAAGGAATATACAAGACGGCGCTGAAAAAAGCAAAGAGAAAAGGGTTTGATGCAGGATTAAGGCATCTGCAGGAATATGCTTCGCCCGCAATTGCAAGGCTGTACGACTTTGAGTTTGATGTTGGCAATTATTTTCCTGAATATCCTGAACTTATGAACAGGTCTTTTTTTGAAGGAAAGCTGAAAATAGAGGCTTACGGCACTTACAAAACGTGGCTTGAGCCGCTCGAAGTGCTGATAAGAAAATTGCAGTTCAGGGAAGACAGCTAGCTCTTTCAGTATTCTGCGAGAAATTTTGCATTTGGCCTGAATACAAACGCGTTTGCGGTGTCAAACCATCCGCACATGAAATTTTCAATAGGAATTCCTGTCCTCTTGCTGAGCATTAATGCGTAAAAATAGGTTTGTGTTGCAGCGTATTTTTCATTCTGCGCATTCGGCTTGTAATCCCATACCCAAACTTTATTGTCTTCTATTCTCAACAGGTCAATATGCCCGGTGAGAGGGAAGTTTCCTGCAATAGGCTTATGCTCCTGTGTTTCTTCAGAAGAAAACCAGACAGGGATTTCCATTGCAATTGTTTTCTTGTCATTTTCAAGCATGAACATCTGGACTTTCATGTGTTCTGACTTGAAGCGTTCCGCATTGATGTCAATTCCGTAGCTGCACAATAAGCTTACTTCGTGGTCATTGTGCCTTTTTATGTCAAGGTTGGGAAGCTGGAATCTCAGCTTTGAGCCCCTTGGGCCGTTCTTGAAATAATCATCAGGGCATTTTGTGAATAATGAATTAAGGTAATCTTTTAATCCTGAAAAGCCATTGTTGAGCAGCCCCTCTGCTTTTTTATTATGCAGCCCATAGTCATACTTCCACCCGTGCCAGAAACATTTGCTTTTAATCAAAATATCTGCCCCTTTTTCTGTTTGTCAATTGTTTGCAAGGATATAAACATTTCCATAACCTGCAATACATTTATATTTGCCTTATTCCTCTCTACTCTCTATGGGCGTAAAGCTTACTGAGATTATACCAAGAAAAGAGCTAAAGTGGGATGAGCTTAAAGGCAGGACAATTGCAATCGATACTCCGAATGTCCTTTACCAGTTCCTAAGCTCGATAAGAAAGCCTGACGGAACCCTTCTAACTGATTCAAAAGGCAATGTGACAAGCCATCTTGTTGGGTTGTTTCCCAGGACAATCAGATTAATGGAAATGGGAATAAAGCCTGTGTTTGTTTTTGACGGAAAGCCTCCTTTGCTCAAGAAGCAGGAGATTGAAAGAAGAAGGGGGTTAAAAGAGAAGGCAAATGAAAAGTTTGAGATTGCAAAAGAGGAAGGCAATGAGGAAGAGATGCTGAAATACTCAAGGCAGTCTGTGAAGCTGACAAAGGACATGATTAAGGAAGCGCAGGAATTGATATCTGCTTTTGGCTTGCCTGTGATACAGGCCCCCTCTGAGGCAGAGGCGCAGGCTTCATTGATTTGCAGGAATGCAGATGCATGGGCAGTTGCTTCGCAGGATTATGATGCGCTGGTTTACGGAACTCCCAAAGTAATACAAAATTTGACTCTTGCTGAAAAAAGGAAAATGCCAAATGGTAGTTATGTAAAAATTTATCCAGTGATGATTGAGCTTAAGGAAGCGCTTGCGTCATTGAATATTAACCAGGAGCAATTGCTTTTGCTTTCTGTATTGGTTGGCACTGATTTTAATCCGGGCGGAGTGAAGGGCATTGGTTCAAAGAAAGCATTGAAGCTTGTGATGGAGAAATCAGTTTCCGAGATTAAAAAAGAGATTGAAGAAATGGGCGCTGAGTTTGATTTGGATGAGATAATGGATGTTTTCAGGAAGATGCCTGTTTTAAATGATTACAAGATTGAGTTTAATGATTTTGATGAGGAAAAAATAAGAAAAATACTTATTGACAAGCACCAGTTTTCTGTTGAAAGGGTTGAATCCGGGTTTGAGCAGCTGAAAAAGCAGAAAGAGGAAAAAAAGCAAACTAGATTGTTTAGCTTTAAATGATCAGATTCCAAAGCTGTCAGTAAATGCCCTTACCTTGTTGTACTCTTCAAGAAATTTCAAGCCTTTTTCAGTCAATGTGAACATCTTGTTTTTTGTCTTAGGGTCCTCTGTTTCCATAATCATGTTGCTTGCCTTAAGCTCGTCAATGTATCTTTTCATGCCGTCGTGGGAAAGGTTTGACTTATAGAGCAGATGAGTCGGCTTAATCATCATGTTTCTCTTGTCCTGTATTGACTTGAGAATATCGTATATTATTTCCAGCCTGTTTCTTCGCTCAGCCATCTTATTTCCTCTTTGATTTTACTGCCTTTGTTGCCTTATGAACCAGTATGAACATCAAAAGCAATAGCCCGTATCCTATCAGCTGCAGTATATGCCCGACAACATATAATATAGGCATAAAAACCATTGCCAGCAAAAACAGCTCTGCAAATGCAAGCATGTAGAATGTTGAAAACACAAGCCCTGAGTTAAGGTTTTTCTTTTCCCTGTAATTGTCATAAAACTGCCATGCCATGAATGCAAGGAGCATGAAGGATATCATATGGAATTTAAGGTAATACTGGTATGAAAAGACAGTAAATAGTATAATAAACGCAAATAAAAGCGCAGTAAGGCGCCTCTGCTGGAGCTTCATTGCAACTACCAGAAGCAGCATATAGCCGAAAAGCAAGAGGAATATATGCCCCATATAAAGCAGATTTGCAACATTAAGCCCGCCAAGCCTGGTTACTATCCCGTCATAAACATGGAGATAGATAAGAAGATTTGAAAGCGACAGGACAAAGAAACCTGCTGAAATCATCAAAAAGCCGACTGAAAAGTACTTGTATCTTCTTTCCTGCAATAAGCGGTAAGCCTTGTAGCTGAATCCGCAGATTATGAGCGTTATTACTGCAAAAAGCAGCTGGAATATTGAGTCAAATGTGTTGAACCATGCAGGCCCGTTTATTGATACTATTAAATCCACCATGTTTAATCTATTCTCTCCTTTATTTATAAACCTTGCTGAAAAAGGCTTAATGCGCCGATTTCACGACGAAAAATCCCTCGAAAAACCCTTTTTAAGCTTTACGCATTACTATTATAGATATGGTTTTCACAGTGCTTTATAAACCCTGCATCAATATAATTTGTATACCTGAACAGACACCTCCCAAAAGTCAATGTTCAAGCAAGGCGGGGAAACAACACCTCTTTTCCCAACCCAATTCTTCCCCGCCTTTCTTTTTTCCTTTCAGTTTCTTTTATGCCCTTAACGCTCTTACTTTAGTTCGGGTTTTCTGTTTGTTCTTGCTTACAGAAAGTATTATAATCAGAATATGCAACTTCTAGCTTATGAAAGCGGTAAAAGTGCTTAAGAAAGATGCTGAGAAAACAATGCAGATGCTGAAATCCAAGGGGCTTTTTGACAGCTCGCACGCCCTGAAGATTGAGAAAGAACACCTGATTATACCTGTTATTTCTGTTAAAGGGCTTAAAGGGCTCGAGATTGTTGATGTCTCCCTTAAAAAGAGAGAATTGCAACCTCGCAATTTATATGAGGCATTAAAGAATAAATTAACTGCAAAACAGCTTGAAATACTGCCAAGGGCTTTTGACACTTTAGGGGATATTGCAATTGTCGAGATTCCTGCAGAACTTGTTAAGAAGGAGGCAATGATTGGAAAGGCGCTTTTGTCTTTGAACAGGCATATTAAAGTTGTTGCAAAAAAAGCAGGCATTCATTCAGGGGTTTTCAGGACGCAAAAGCTGAAGATTATTGCAGGCGCAAAAAGGAAAGAAACAATCTGCAAAGAGAATAATGTTTTGATTAAGCTGAATGCAGAGACCTGTTATTTCTCTCCAAGGCTAAGCACTGAAAGGCTGAGGGTTGCAAGGCAAGTTAAGCAAGGGGAATCAGTTCTTGTCATGTTTTCAGGAGTTGGGCCTTACAATTGCGTGATTGCAAAGAACACTCCTGCAAAAGAGGTTTACGGAATTGAGATTAATCCTTCTGCTCACAAATATGCTTTGGAGAATGTGAAGATTAATAAATTGAATAATGTGAAGGTGTTTTGCGGCGATGTGCGGAAGATTGTGCCTAAGCTTGGATTGAAGTTTGACCGGATTTTAATGCCTTTGCCTAAGAGCGCTTCTGATTTCCTTGACATTGCAAAAGAGGCTGCAAAGCCTTCTGCTGTCATTCATATTTATGAGATTCTTAATCAGGATGTTTTTCCGGCTGAGACTTTTGATAAGGTAAAGAAATACTTTCCAAAAGCTATTTTGCTTAATTCTGTGCAGTGCGGGACGTACGGGCCGGGTATTATCAGGGGCTGTGTTGATTTCAGGGTTAATTAGCCCTTGAAGCCAATGCCCAAAAGATAAACTTCCATGCTCCTTTGCCTTGATGCCTCTGGCTTCACTGTCTTCACAAAGAGGAAATGCTTGTTAACTTCCCTGAAGAATTCCTGGTATCCTTCTCCCTGAAATACCTTGACCAAAAAGTTCCCGTTTATTTTCAGATGCTTTATTGCAATCTTCAGCGCTGTATTTGTTAAGTCTAAAGATCTCGCTACATCAAGGTTTCGTATGCCTGATGTTTTTGGAGCCAGGTCGCTCAGGATAACATCAAAGGCGCCTTTTAGTTTATTTAATGTTTTCTTTTCAGTCACGCTTCCCTGTATGAATTCAGCTCCGACAACAGGCTCTATCTTTGACAAATCAATGCCTACAACCTTGTTTGCGCCCATCCGTTTTGAAGCAATCATCCAGCCGCCTGGCCAGCAGCCCAAGTCAAGAACGTCATTCCCTCTCTTCACAATGTGGTACTTCTCATTAACCTGAATGAGCTTGAAAGCGCTTCTTGCGCGCATGCCCTCAGCCAGTGCCTTGTCTGTGTATTTGTCGTGCATGTGAATTTAGTGTAGAACGATGTTTAAAATAGTTTGCATTACTCAGCCAGTATCGCCGGCTTCGCCGGCATTGCCTGTTTTGCCTTTTGCTGAGTGCTTTTCTCTGCATCTACAATTTCTATCTTGCAATTGAACTCTTTTTCAAGCGCTGCAGCAGAATCTTTCAGTGCTTTTTCCTCTTCTTTCTTCTCAAACACGAATTCAGGCAGCTTCTCTGCCAATTTAGGAACAATTTTCATAACATCCTGACCGTGCTGTTTCAAGGATGTTTGCATCACTGACTTTATTATCTCGCCTGCATTCCTTGTGTTTAATTTCTTCACTTGTTCTACAAGCTCATACTTCCATTTGTTTGCTGTAAACAAAGTGATTTTCGCAGGCTTCTCTATCTTTGCAAGCTCAAGGACTTTTCTTATGTCAGATGCAACATTATCTGCAATCTGCTCAATTGCTTCAGCTTTCAAATCAATCTTCTTCTCGTCAAAGGAAGGCCATTTTTCCAAAGATACAAACGGCTTGTTGCCAAGCTTTTCCCAGCATTCCTCGCATATGTGCGGCATGAAAGGAGAAGCCAATACGCACACTGTTTCCAAAGCCTTGTTCCATACTTTCTCAGATATATTTTCTTTCTCCCTATGCAAATAATTCACATATTCCATCAATGCAATAATCGAGTTATTAAACCTGAACCCCTCAATACCTGCAGTCACTTCCTTTATTGTGCGGTGCATTTTGCTGATTATCAACTTGTCCTTTGTCCCATTGCCTTTTGGTTTATCCTCAAACAATGAAATCAGCTTGTGCACAATCCTGAAACTGCCTTCAATGCCTGCAGAGCTCCACTCCATTTCCTTTTCAGGGGATGCTACAAACATCAGGAACAATCTTGCAGTGTCAATGCCGTAATCTTTTACAATTTCATCCTGCATTACTGCATTGCCTGCGCTCTTTGACATTTTCTTGCCGTCTCTGTAAACAATCCCTTGGTTGAATAATGCATTGAACGGCTCATCGCATTTCAAAAGCCCCATATCCCTTAATGCCTTTGTGAAAAATCTTGAGTATATCAAATGCCCGACAGCGTGCTCTATGCCTCCGATATATTGGTCAACAGGCATCCAGTAATCTACTGATTCCTTGCTGAAAGCTGTTTTCTTTTCCTTTGGAGAGCAGTATCTCATGAAGTACCAGCTGCTGTCCATAAATCCTCCCATTGTGTCTGTTTCCCTTCTTGCCTTTGCCCCGCATTTCGGGCATTTAACATTCTGGAACTTTTTGCTTGTAAGCATTGGATTGCCTTTTTCAGTAAACGAGACATCTTCAGGCAGCAAGAGTGGAAGCTCTTTCTCAGGCACAGGCACTATGCCGCACTTTTCGCAGTAAATCATTGGTATTGGCGTGCCCCAGTATCTCTGCCTTGAGATTAGCCAGTCCCTTATCTTGTAATTGACTGTTCTTTTTCCAAGATTTTTGCTTTCAATGTAATCTGTTATTTTTTCAATTGCGGTTTTATTTTCAATATTATTGAATTGCCCTGAATTGACAAGAATACCTTCTTCTGTGTATGCTTCTGACATTTCACTTTCTTTTAATTGTTTATTCTTAGGCTGGATTACAACTTTCAAAGGCAGGCTGTATTTCTTTGCAAACTCAAAGTCCCTTTGGTCGTGAGTCGGGACAGCCATTACCATTCCGCTTCCGTATTCTGCAAGAACAAAGTTTCCTGCCCAGACAGGTATTTTATCATTTGTTATTGGATTGACTGCATATTTGCCTGTAAAGGCGCCTTCTTTCCCCAATTCTTCAATTTCTTCCCTTGACCTTGCTTTTTTGCATTTTTCTGAGAAAGCCATAACACTTGTTTCTTCTTTTGTTCCTTTCACAAGCTCTTTAAGCTTTGGATGCTGCGCTGATATTACCATGAATGTGACGCCAAAAACAGTGTCGGAGCGTGTGGTGAATACAGGCCATACTTTGCCGTCAATTGTGAAATTAATTATTGTTCCGTGGCTTTTGCCAATCCAGTTCCTCTGTATTTCCTTTATCTTGTCAGACCAGTCAAGCTTGTCAATGTCATTCAGCAATTCCTCTGTATATGCTGTTGTCTTCAAAAACCACTGGCTAAGGGATTTTGTCGTGACTTCTGTGCCGCAGCGCCAGCATTTGCCTGCCTCGACTTCCTCATTCGCCAATACTGTGTTGCAGGAATCGCAGAAATTGACAGGCGCTTCCCCCCTGTATGCAAGTCCTTTTTCAAACAATTTGATGAAGAAATACTGGTTCCATTTGTAGTATTCAGGGCGGTGCGTTGCCAATACCCTGTCCCAGTCATAACTGTTCCCCAAAGCTTTCTGGTAAGCCATTATGTTTGTTATTGCGTTTTCAGTGTATTCTTTTGGATGAATTCCTGCTTTTTTCGCTGCATTCTCTGCAGGCAGTCCGAATGAGTCATATCCCATGGGATAAAGAACATTAAAGCCCTGCATTCGCTTGAATCTTGCGACCACGTCGCCCATTGTGTAGTTCCTTACGTGCCCCATGTGCAGGTATGATGCAGAGGGGTAAGGGAACATCTCAAGGACATAGAACTTCTTTTTCTTTGAATTCTCTTTCACTTTGAATATCTTCTTCTCTTCCCAGCGCTTCTGCCACTTGTCCTGTATTGCCTTGAAGTCCATTATAGAGGATAAGAGTTATGGGCTTATTTAAATCTTACGTCGGGAAAGCCGTTTTCCGCTTTCAGATTATTCCGCAATCTTTATAAAACACCTCATTTATTATTCTTCCAATATGAAGAAGATTTTAATGATTGCATTTGCTTTGGTTATGCTGCTTTCAATAGCATCTCCAATGGCATCTGCGCAGAATGTGGATGTAGGTTTGTACATACTTAATCTTGGAAAGTTTGACATCTCCACAGGCTCATTTACAGCTGACTTTTATCTTTCAATGAAATGTGATAATGAATGCTCTGACTTTGAGTTTGTTAATGGAAGGGCCACATCTGTTGACAGGATTATTGATGAGCCAAACGAGAAGTTCTACAGGATACAGGCTGCATTGAACAGCCCTGTTGACTTGAAATCATTCCCTTTTGACAGCCAGAAGATGCAGATTATACTTGAGGACAAGGAAAATACAATAGACAAGTTGGCTTATGTTCCTATTGGGAAAGAAAGCGGAATTGATGAGAGCATTGCATTCACAGGCTGGAACATTGACAGGTGGGAAGCAAGCGTTGCAGAGCATTACTACAAGCCCTATGATGAGACATATTCGCAGTATGTATTCAATGTTGACATTTCAAGGATAGTGTTTAACTCATTCCTGAAGACATTCCTGCCTGTGTTCTTTATCATGATGGTTACCATGTTCAGCTTTGTGCTTGACCCTGACAAGATTACAACAAGATTGGGAATGGCGGGCTCAAGCCTGGTTGCAGCTGTCATGTTTCACATAGCAATCTCAAACCAGATTCCGCCTGTAGGGTATTTAACTCTTGCAGACAAGTTTATGGTATTGACTTATTTCATACTGCTTGTTACATTCATCCTCAATGTTATAATGCTTGAGCTGCACGAGAGAAAGCAGGAGGCAAAGCTGATGAGAATGCACAGGCTGACAGAGTTCAGCATGCTTGGAGTGGTGCCTTTGGTTTATGTGCTTTTTTTTGTGCTTGCTTTTATTTTCTAAATTAAGCATAATCCTTATAAACAAGCCTGCTATTCTGCTTCTTATCAACTTGCGGAGGCATTTAAAATGAGCTTATTGGACAAACTAAGGCGGGAAAATCCTAAAGAAAATGTGCTGGTGACAGCAGTGGACAAACTTAATACTGTTGCCGACATAAGGCAGTTCTATTTTGAATATGTCGAGGCGCTGAGAGTAAACCAGTATTCAGACATACTAAGAAAATATCCCGAAGCTGCTGCAAACAACAACATTGCGCATTTGCTTTTGGGGCACGATGAAAACAAGGACAAATGGTTTGAGGCTATACCTGCAATTAAGCACTACATGGCTTTTGGGGTTTTGCAGTAAAATCCTATTTTTTATTCTTTAATTATTTTTTAAGAGATTATAACATTGAAAATAAGAATTATTAAAAATAATTTTAAAAAGAAAACTAAGGCTCCATTCCGGCAACCCAGTCGTGGTGCACCAGCTTCTTCTTTTCCAAGCCGGGCTTTCCGCAGTAAGGGCAGCATGTAAGCTGAAATGCTTTTGCCCTTGAAAACTCGTATTTGCAGTTCGGGCACCTGTATTCTGCCTTGTCTGATGTAATGTCCTTTATTCCAATTCTTTCCGCCATTCTTTCCCTCACTGTTAAGGGCTTTTCAACAGCCCTGACCTCTTTTGTTCCCTGCATGTCTTTCAGCGCATTCTTTACTTTTGAGCCCCTTTCAAGCTTTGCAGCTTTTGCATTAAAGCATTCAGGGCATATGAGAAGCTTCCTGTTGCCTGGATCGTACTTCATGTTGTCCATTGACCCCTTTTTGCCGCACGACTTGCAGCTGATTTTAACGTCCACCATTGCTAGAATATGATATTTGCCTTGTTTATAAACGTTTTGGGGTTATAAGAAAATAGTGACAAATGGAAAGCCAGACTTTGGAATTGACAGAAAGCACGGGCATGAAAGGCGAGCCTACCGGCATGAATTAAATTTTTTCTATTATTATGTAAGAATTAAGCATTTCCTTGTTTATATTTGGTTAAATGCTCGATAAGTTCCTGATATAATTTATTATCTATGGGATATGCAGGATAGCCAAAATGGGGCTTGGTATCGCGTGTGCTGGATGCAAAATAAGCGCCATTTCTTATATTCCTGACAGGAATGCTTGATGCCATAAGTATGCCTTCAAGATAAGAGCGCAGCAACCTCTTATCTTTATCAAAGGTTCTTAATTTCCAGCTATTGCCTCTGCCTACTGCAATGCTATATGTATCGCCATAATCCTTATCTTCTGATATAATAATCCGTTTAAGCCTATCTTCTACCATATTCGGAAGAAATAGGGCTCTCATTTATAAAACTTTCGCACAACTAAACTTTGGAGCCAGAATGCGAACTTTAATTATCATATCCCAAACTCAACCTTTCTCTTGTACTTGATTGCAGAAGGAGCAGCTCCTCCGTGCCACGTAAGCCTTGGCCTGACTCTCATCGGGTAGAACCTCTCGGAATTATCATCTAATATTAATGCAGCCCCGGGCACTCTCGGCAATTCATCAAGCAATCTCGGCAATCCTTTTGCAAGATAGCTCTGCGACATTGAAGCAAGAGCATCAACATCAGGCTTTGCAGTCAGGCGGTGCGCTATAATAATGTCAGACTGGCTCATCACGTCAGTGTGAATCTTTCCGGGCTGCTGCGTTGCAAGCATAAGGCAAACTCCGGGCTGCCTTCCTTCCCTCATTATAGTAACCAGGGCGTCTGTTGCAGCTGTCTTTCCTTCCTTTGGCAGGAATTCGTGGGCTTCATCAACTACAATCCAGACAATTGGCAAAGGTTCCTTGTTTCCAAGCTCTTCAGCTGCCTGGAAATAGCTGTACCCGACTTTAATTGCGTCAAGCTCTTCCCCTTTTCTCGCAAGCATTCTTTGCGTAAACACCCTCATTCCCACTAATCCCAATACTAATGCTTTTATTCCCCAGCCGCCGGGCATTGCAACATAAGGAGACAAATCCAGAATTGAAATCTGCCCAGGACTAACCAAGTCCATCATGTCCATTCCTTTTTCGTCAAACAATCCCCATCTCTCGGCAGCCCTGAACCTGTTCACTGCCTCATTCCTTGTTTCCAGCTCAAATGAAGTGTCATTATTTATTCTGTCTTTTATTTCCTTGATTCCATAATCCTTAAGCCCTTCATCTCCAATGTCTCCAAGAGCCTTTTCAATTGCAATTGAAACAGGGCTGTTCTGGTCAAGCTCAAACCCGAGAATCCAGTCCTGTGAAGTTAAATCAGATGGTTTGATAGCAAACGGAAAGTCAGTCGGAATTCCGTCATCCTTGTATTTCTGGAAAAATCCTGCAGGAGTGTAGATTTTCACGTCCATTCCCTTTCCTTCCAGTCCCCAAAGCTCAAGCAAATCCTCATCCTTCTGGTTCTGGTATTTCATTGTCCAGTAGACGCCCATTGTGTCCATCATAATCATTGAAAGGTTTTTTCTGACTTCGTCAGGCAAATCCATTATGCCTTCTGCTATTGCGCCCATTGTGTAGCTTTTTCCGCTGCCTCTCTTACCCACAATGTAAATCACGTGCCCTCTTGCAATGTCCATGTGGATTGTGTTTGAAAGGGAGGTAGTCCTGCCCATTTTGACATAGCTTTTGCCAATAAGGACAGTGCCCTCTTTTCCAAGAAGCTTCATATCGGACTCGTTTCTTCCGATGATTACGTCAAAAGCCATGCATATATAGCGGGTTTTGGGGGATATAAACTTTTTTGTATGATTCCATCAGTTTTATATACCTCTTTCCATGCAAAAAACAAGCATGATATCAGTAAAGGACAAGCCGAACACTGAAGCAGAAGTAAGAAGAATCCTTAATCCGTTAGTTGAGAAGTGGTTCTTCAGCAGATTCAGGGATTTCAGCCTGCCTCAGCTCTATGGCGTAATGGAAGTGCATTCAAGGAACAACATACTTATTTCAGCTCCAACGGGAAGCACAAAGACGTTAACCGCCTTTCTTTCAGTACTTAATGAATTAGTGGATTCTAGCCAAAAAGGCATTCTTGAAGACAAGGTATATTGCATTTACATCAGCCCGTTAAGGGCATTGTCAAGGGATATCCAAAGGAACCTGATAGAGCCGCTGGAAGAAATAGAGAAGATAGCAGGCAAGAAATTGGGAATAAGGGTAGGGGTAAGAACATCTGACACAACGCAGGCTGAGAAGGCAAAAATGCTGAAAAAGCCGCCGCATATCCTGATTACAACGCCTGAAAGCCTTGCCATTCTCCTTTCAACAATCAAGTTCAAGGAATGCATGAGAAAAATTGACTGGTGCATCTTAGATGAGATTCACGCCTTGGCAGATAATAAGAGAGGTGTGCATCTTTCATTGTCAGTTGAAAGGCTTAACATGCTCGCTCCCGGAATGGCAAGAGTGGGGTTGTCAGCAACGATTGCTCCATTAGAGGAAGTTGCGAAATACCTTGTTGGAATTGGCAGGGATTGCAAGATAGTTGATGTCCAGTTTGTAAAAAAGCTTGACTTGGCTGTATTATCCCCTGTTGAAGACTTAATCAATACAAGTTATGAAGAGCTTGGAAAGAAATTGTATGCAATGATTGATTCATTAATACAAACTCATAAGACAACATTGATATTTACGAACACAAGAGCAGGAACAGAAAGAGTGGTTCATCACCTGAAGACGCATTTTCCGAAAAATTATTATGAAATCCATGAAGGACCGCCGCAGACAGTTGCAAGCTTAATAGGCGCGCATCACGGCTCATTGTCAAGAGAGCATAGGTTTATGATAGAGGATGCCTTGAGAGCGGGAAAACTGAGGGCGGTTGTTTCCTCAACTTCCTTGGAGCTTGGCATAGACATTGGTTACATTGACTTGGTTATCTGCCTTGGAAGCCCGAAGTCAGTTGCAAGATTTCTGCAAAGAGCAGGAAGGGCAGGGCACAAGATGCACGAGATTGTGAAAGGAAAACTGCTTGTAATGGACAGGGATGATTTGGTTGAATGCTCTGTCTTGTTAAAGCATGCTGTTGAAAAAAAAATTGACAGGATAAATATTCCAAAAAATTGCGCAGATGTATTGGCGCAGCAGATAATAGGGCTTGCCCTGGAGCAGGTATGGACTGCCAAAGACATGTTTGAGCTGATAAAGAAAAGCTACTGCTATGAAAATATTTCGTGGCACGATTATGACGAGATTCTTTCTTACCTCGCAGGAGAATATGCTGCATTGGAAGACAGGCACGTATATGCAAAGATATGGTATGACAGGGAAACAGGAAATATCGGAAGAAAAGGGAAAGGAACAAGAGTAATTTACATGACAAACATAGGGACAATACCTGATTCATCCGGGGTTACTGTCAAGATAGGAAATGCAAAAGTAGGCACTATTGACGAGGGATTTTTGGAGAAATTAAAGCCGGGAGACAGGTTTGTGCTTGGAGGCGATGTTTACCAGTTTAAGTTTGCCCGCGGCACTGTTGCGCAGGTTGGCTCTGCTTCAGGACAAAAACCGACAATACCTTCATGGTACTCTGAATCACTCCCTTTATCCTTTGACCTGGCAATGGGGATACAGCATTTCAGGAAAAATGTCAGCGACATGATGTCCAGGGGCTCAAAAAAACAGGAGATTGTTGATTTCATTGAAAAAAACCTTTACGTGCCTGCCGAGACTGCCGTTGCAATTTATAATTATTTATCCGAGCAGCACAATTACATAGGAATCCCGCACGAGACAGAAATTATTCTTGAGCATTACAAGGAAGATAAGACGAGGTTTGAAGTGTTTCACACATTATACGGGAGAAGGGTTAATGATGTATTGTCAAGGGTTGTTGCATATGCAGTTCTTCGCCTGCACCACGTTGATGTTGATATTGGGATAAGCGACAACGGGTTTGTTCTTTCATCGACAAAAATGTTTGACGCAAGGGCTGCTTTCAGGCTTTTGAAGGCAAATGAAATAAGGAAGGTTGCAAGGTATGCAATTGAAAATTCAGAAGCTTTGAAAAGGAAGTTCAGGCATTGTGCTGCAAGGGGATTGATGATTCTGCGCGAATACAAGGGGCACAGAAGAATGGTTGGAAGGCAGCAGACAGCCTCAATGGTTCTTTTGGCGGCTGTGAGAAGGATTTCAGAGGATTTTGTAATGCTCAAGGAGGCAAGAAGGGAAGTATTGGAAGACCAGATGGACATTGACAATACTGAGAAGATAATAACGGCGATTGAAGAGAAAAAAATAAAGATAAGGGAAGTGAGGACAGATGTTCCTTCCCCTTTTGCATTTAATTTGATTGCGCAGGGCTACACAGACATAATGAAGATGGAAGACAAGGCGGAGTTCCTGAGAAGAATGCACCAGATGGTGCTTGCGAAAGTTGCCTTGAAAGAAGGGAAAGAGAAGAAATAAGACTTTTACTTCTTTTTCGCCTATTATTTCCACCTAAAAGCGAAAAGTATATAAATAAAAGACATTTTAATGGAAATATGGAACTTTCGCAAACCGAGCTGAAAGCCCTGTTAATCATAGCAGGAGGGGAAACTGATATAAAGCAGATAACCGCAAGGCTGAAGATAGGAATAAAGCAGGCATATAGGGTATGCAAGAGATTAGAGCAAAAGGGGCTTTTGGAGCGCGGAAGAAAAGCAGCAAGCCTCTCAAAATCACCAATAGCTGTAATGCTTTCAAATCTAATATCAGAAAACCCGAAGATTATCTCCCTGCTTTCAGATTCCGGGATTCCCATTCTCATATTGCTCTTAACTCCAAAAAGCACAGCAGAAATTGCAAGTGAAACAGGCCTGAAAAAGAGCATTATTTACAGAAAACTGAAACAGGCATTGAATATTAGCGCTGTAAGAAAAGAAAACAAGAAATATGCTGTCAATGATAAAGTGTGGCTCAAGCTGAAAGAGCTTTTATTCGCCATTAATCAGAAGGAGGAAACAATAGACTCAAGGGTGCCATTGGGTTCCATTATCTATTTTAAGAATAAGAAAGAAATAGTATTCTCAAACAAGGCAAAAATAGGGGCTTCCTTTACCGCCTTTTCAAGATATGCTGATTACGGCATAAAACTTCTTTTGCCAATAAATTTCTATTATCTGCCTAAAAAGAAGCTTTCATTAAAAGAGATATTTTTGCATTCCCTATGGGTAGCAAACAAGATAAAAGATGCCAGGCATATAATTTATATAGCCCTGCTTTATATATCCCATAAGAAACAATTATCAGCCATAAATCACCCTGTGCTGGATAATATAAAAATAATATTTAAAGGCGCAAAAATTGAAGAATATCCCTCGTTAGATGAGATAAAAGAAAAGGCGGAGATATATGATATCAAGATTTGAAGAAATAAATCGGCTTTTTGAGGAGCTTGATTCAGCATTGAACAGAAAGATAAGCATGTTTATGATAGGCGGCGGGGTGCTGCTTTTTTACGGATTAAAGCCTGCAACAAAAGACATAGATATTGTTGTCAATACAAACGAGGAATTTCTTGAATGCGAGAAAGCATTGAAAAAGATGGGATTTCAAACAAAGCTTCCTGATTCTGATTATAAACATTTTAATCTCAGCCAGATATTCACAAGAAATGATTTCAGGATAGACTTATTCAACAAGACAGTTTGCAAGGGGTTTTCTCTATCCTCTTCCATGGCTAAGAGGGCATTAAAGGAAGTTTCCCTGGCAAATATTACCCTTTCTTTATGCTCTCTTGAAGATATCTTCCTGTTCAAGACAATGACTGAAAGGGAAGGGGATTTGTCTGACTGCATTGCACTGGCGAAAATAGGGATTAATTGGGAATCAATACTGGAAGAGCTGAAGCAACAAATAAAACAGTCTGGAAATAATATCTGGATTACTTGGGTTGCTGAAAGGCTGGAAATCCTGCAGGAAAGAGGGATTGTAATGCCAATAATGGCTAAGATTGCTGAATTGGTTGAAAAATATTATTCGGATTTGGAGCATAAGAAGCAAAATTGAGTTTTTGAGAAGAATGCACCAGATGGTGCTTGCGAAGGTTGCCTTGAAAGAACGGAAAAATGTATAACAATTTGAATATAAATGTTTAAATACTTCTGTTCAATACTAGAATAAATGGACGTAAAAGTAACAACGATTCTTAAGCTTTACACTCTTCTTTTTTTGAGAGAGGGAGACAAGCACGGCTATGAGCTTATGAAAAGGCTTGAGCCGAAAGTCGGAAAAGTAAGCACAAGCCAGATTTATCCTTTCTTAAGCCAGCTTATGAAGGCAAAGCTTGTCGAGGTTGCTTCAAACGGCGGAAGGGACAAGAAGGTTTACAGGCTTACAAAAGAAGGGGAAAAGTTTGTTGACAAGCTGTGCTCCGGTTTCTGGGAAATGCACCACGTATTCAAGAAGACGCAGGGAAAAGCATAACCCCGGATTATATTTTTTACTGCTAATCTTTTTATACTTTTAAATCAGTTTTATTTGCATGAAAATAATACCTCTTGCTGCTGATTCTTTTGGAACGCGCAGCATGGCTTGCTTTGTCTCAACAAAAGACGTTGATATTCTTATAGACCCTTCTGTTTCGCTGGGTCCTTTGAGATACAACAAGCCGCCCCACGCGCGTGAGATAAAAAGAATGAATGAACATTGGAATGCAATAAAAAAATACGCAAAGAAAGCGGATATTTTGATTATAACGCATTACCATTACGACCACCACAATCCTGAATATCCTGAGATGTACAAGGGAAAGATTGTTTTTTTAAAGCTTCCTCTTGAAAATATAAATAAAAGCCAGAAAAAGAGGGCGGCCTATTTTTTGGAGAAGATTAAGGGCTTGCCAAAGCAGATTGAGTATTCAGACGGAAGGGAGTTTAAGTTCGGGAAGACAAAACTTGCTTTCTCAAAAGAGACATTTCACGGGACGAATGACAAATTGGGTTATGTTACTGAAGTTTTGGTTGATGACGGCAAAGAAAGGTTTGTGCATACTTCGGACATTGAAGGGCCTGCTGTGCAGAATCAGGTTGATTTCATATTGAAGGCAAATCCTAACACTCTATACTTAGACGGACCTTTGAGTTATATGCTTGGATTCAGGTATTCTCAAAGTGACTTGAACAAGTCAATTGATAATTTGATTAAGATATTCTCCAAGACAAAGATTAAGACACTGATTGTTGACCATCATTTCTTAAGAGACATAAGATGGAAAGAAAGGTTTGAGAAAGTGTTCAAGGCAGCTGAAAAGAAGAAAATCAAGGTGATGACTGCTGCTGAGTTTGTAGGCAATAAGATTGAGATGCTGGAAGCAAACAGGAATGTGCTTTGGAAGCAGTTTCCGGATGAGAAAACAAAGTTGGGAAAGGCGCTGGAAGAATGATAAACAAAAAACTTCTTAATGAACTTACAGTAAGGTTCAGAAAAGACCAAAAACTGTTAAAAGAGCGCAATTGGGAAGGTTCTTTTAAATTTTGTGCTGAAAATACTGTTTGGCTTAAAGGTGTAATAAAAAAGTATGGCTGGCTTTTGTCAAATATTGTTGGAATTCAAGGAGAACAGTATGCTTGGCTTATAGTGCAGCACTCGGTTGATTTGAAGTTTCAGGAGCAATGCTTAAAACTCTTAGAAAAGCAGCCTTCTACAATTGAAAGAAGAGGGCATATTGCTTATCTTACTGACAGGATTCTTGTAAAGAAGAAGAAAAAACAGATTTTTGGAACCCAATTTATGAAGGAAAAGCCTTATCCTATTAAAGACAAGAAAAATCTGGACAAGAGAAGAAAGGGGGCAGGGCTGGAGCCTTTCAGCGAATATTATAAGATTATGACAGAGAAACAGAGTAAGAATCATTAGGCATTTAGGGACTACAACATTAAAGGAACATGCATCTTAGGGACTACTAACCCCACCTTTTGAAAACAGTGTTATACGCTTTAAGCAGGCAGTAATAGCAGAACACAACAATTGCCTTGTGCTCGGGCTGCAGCTTGTCTATTCCTGCCGAATCTGCGGTATCTAGGGCATCGTAATATTTTTTTCTTTGCGCATCAGGCACTATTAAAGGCGGAATCCAATTTTGCAGCAGTATTAGGTTTAATAGAATCCTGCCTGTCCTTCCATTGCCGTCATAGAAAGGGTGGATTCTCTCAAATTTATGGTGGAAAACTGCGGCCAAAACAAGCGGGTGAAGCCTGTTCTTATTCTTCCTGTACCATTTTAATAAAATTTCCATGTCTATCCTGACATATTCAGCAGAGCTTGTTTCAAATCTTGCCCCAAACACCCTTACATTATGGCTTCTATATGCCCCTATTCTTTGATCAATATTTTTTAGGACCATTGAATTTATCTTTATTATTAATTCATGAGTTATGCTTGGCTTTTCTTTCAATATAAATTCAAATACTTCCCTTGCATTTAACTGGTCATTTGCCTCGCGCAGGCTTTTTCCCTGCGGGGTTATCCCTTTGTTCAGCAATAAATCCGTATCCTTCAGTGTGAATGTATTTCCTTCTATTGCGTTTGTATTATAGGCATAAAGCGTGATAAAATCATTAAACATATCCTGTTTAAGCTTCTCGTCTGTTCCTTTTAGTTTTTTGCCGAATTCTTCCTTAATCTCGCTTATCTTTTTAAGCTGCTCCGGCTCCAAAAACTTCTCTGCCTTTTTATCGGCTTCAAGCATAAGTTCTTCCACTGCCTGTTTTTTAGCCATCTCTGCTTTCAGCCTGTATTTATCCATCTCCTTTTTGAGTTGTTCTTTTGGCAATATGCCTTTTCCGAGATAGGCAATTGATTTCGTTCTTACCTTCTCCTTATGCCTTGCTGAAACCTTGAGGTAATTATATATCTCTCCGCCGATTGTTTTTCTTTCAAGATACATAAGAATAGTTAGGGACTACATATTTATAAATCTTATTGTCTTAGGGATTACAAACTTTGCCCCTGCAATTTAAGAAATATTGCTATTTTATCAAAAATGTAGAGGGCAAGTTATTTCCTTCTACCTCAGCCTGATCGCATCCAAATTCCTTGGAGCCGTCGTCTCAACTTTCTGCATCTTGTGAAGAGAAGATGCCAAATCCAGGCACTTTGAGCTTTCACCGTGAATAATCAGAATTCTTTTTGGCTTTGGCTCAATCCTGTACATGTAATTAATCAATTGGTTTCTTGAGGAATGCCCGCTGAATCCTGAGATATTATGTATTTCCATCTTTATCCTCAAAACCTCGCTTCTGCCTTCGCCCACAGAGAAGCTCATTTCCTTTTCGCCATTCAAAATTCTTCTTCCTAATGAGCCTTCTCCCTGGTAGCAAGTCAATATTAAGCTGTGCTTGGGGTTTTCAGCCCATGACTTGAAGTATTCAACAGATGCTCCGCCTGTCATCATTCCTGATGTTGCAAGCACAATGCAGGGCTCTCCTGATTCAATAACCTGCTGCATCTCCTTGTGGCTTCCAACCTGCTTGAAAAGTTCTGAGAGAAAGGGGTTTTCTCCGTCATGGAATATCTGTTTCCTAACCTTTGAATTAAAAAAGTCAGGATATGCAGTATGTATTGCTGTCATGTCCCATACAAGCCCCTGCACATAAATGGGAACTTTTTGTATTTCTCCCTCTCGCATTGCCCTTTCAAGGATAATCATCATTTCCTGGGACCTTCCGACTCCCAATACAGGCATCAAAACCTTTCCGCCCCTGTCGATTGTTTTCTTTATTGTATCCAAAAGCTGTTTCTCGCTTTCCCTTCTTGAAGGCGGATTGTCATCCTTTCCGCCGTATGTGCTTTCAATCATTATGGTTTCAAGCCTTGGGAATGACGTGTTTGCTGCGGCAAGCAGATTGGATGTCTCGTAATTCAAGTCGCCTGTATACAGGAAGTTATGCAATCCGTTTCCAATGTGCAAATGCACCAATGAGCTTCCAAGAGTGTGCCCTGCATTGTAAAACGTCATCCTGATGTCGGGCGTAATGTCAGTGACTTCCTCATAATTAAGGCAGATGCATCTTTTTACCATCTCTTTAACATCTGCGCTTGTGAAAATCGGCTTTTTGACTTCTTTCCAGCCGACATTAATGTAATCCAATGTCAGCAATGCCATTGTGTCCCTTGTCGGTTCTGTGCAGTAAATGGGCCCGTCATATCCGTATTTAAACAACAGGGGAATCATGCCGCAGTGGTCAAGGTGCGCGTGGCTTACAATAACGGCATCTATCTCGCCAATCTTGAATTCAGGGGTGTCAAAATAAGGAAACATCTCAGAGTCCTGCCCTGCAACATTTATTCCGCAGTCAAGCAGTATTCTTGATTCGGGTGTCTGCAGCAAAAAGCAGGATCTTCCAACCTGCCTTCCTGCCCCCATTGCAGTGATTCTTACCCATTCCTCTTTTCTTCCCTTTGTCCATCCGCTGTATACTCTTTTTCCAACCTTGTCAAGGAATTTTTTCCTGAAATCATTGTTTTCATAAAGAACATGCCTTATGTTTTCAATAAGCTTTGAGCGTATGCTCGGGGTTCTTCGTATCAATGGCACCCATACTGTCTCTTTCTTGATGTCACGGAGAATTTCTCCTGTCTTTCCGATTGCAACGCCCGGCTTTTCAGCCTCAATTATAACCTGGCTTCTCTGCGGATCAAAAAGAATGTTGGATACTGCTGCTTCTTCAGGTATGATTTTTTTAATCTTCTTTTCAGCAATCTCCATATCTTCTGTTATTGAGGGGTCGGGCCTGAGCTCAACTCTCTTTTTTATGATATTAACTATGTCCCTGATTGCTGTTCCCGGCTCAAGAAAGAAGTCCTTGCTTTTAGTGTAAACTATTATGTTTGCGCCTTCAAAGCTGCACCCGCTGACGTCTGCGTCCTTTGGAAGGTGTGTCATTACTTCTGCTATTATATCTGCCATTTTCTATTTAGCTTATTCTCCTAATACTTTTTAGAAAGGAAAGGTAAAAATTCAGGACCTGAGCTGATTCTCAAGCTGCCTGCTTATAACTGATTTTACTCCGTCCTTTGTAATTGTGATTACGTCGATTCCGTTGCCTGTCGCAATGTCTCTTTGCATCGCCGCTGAGATGCACTTGACTGCAAGCTCAACCCCCTCCTGTATTGTCATGTCTTTCTTGTAGAGGGTTTCAAGCACTCCGACAGCAACCGAGCTTCCCGAGCCGTCTGTCTTGTAATCATCTGCTTTTGATGTTGAGCCGTCAACTCCTATTTCATACAAACCAAAACCTGACTTGTCCATGCCGCCCAAAAGGAAACCCACTATTCCCGGCACCATGCTTGGTCTTCTTATGTTGACATAAGCAAGGCTTGCAAGAAGATTTGATGCTTCCTCGACTGTCGGCTCTTTTCCTTTTCTTATTTTCAGGAGCTTTAATTGCGCCCTTATGATTCTTGTGAATAATTGCGTGTCACTTACAAGACCTGCTGTTGTGATTGCCATGTAATCAGATATTCTTTGTATTTTTTCGGCTTTCTTGTCTGCCACATAATAACCTGCGCTTGCCCTTCTGTCTGCAGCCAGTATAATGCCGTCCCTGCAGACTATGCCCACTGTTGTTGTCCCGTGGGCAACCATATCTTGTATGTCTTTTTTCATGTTCTTACCTCTCTGTTGGTATTTGTTGAATCACCATCATCAGAATCCGCTAATATGGTATAAAGGCAAATGCTTTATATATTTTTCGGTTTTATAGTCTTTAAATGGCGGAAAAGAAGCTTAAAGGCGTATTGCTCATATCGTCAGGCATTGACAGCCCTGTGGCAGGATATCTTATGCTCAAGAAAGGAGTTGAGATAATCGCGCTGCACTTTGACAATGCCCCGATGGTTGACTCAAAACCAAAAGAAACAGCAATCAAGCTTGCAAGAAGGCTGGCTGAGATTACCAAGAGCAAAATAAAAATGTATATTGTTAATCACGGAAATAACCAGACGGAGATTTCAAGTAACATAAACAGGAGATATCAATGGGTCCTGTGCAAAAGAATGATGCTGAGGATTGCCGGGGAGATTGCAGCCAAGGAGAAGGC
>JAQTVM010000029.1 GCA_028706745.1 Candidatus Nanoarchaeia archaeon | reverse complement strand
TTCTACAACTCTCGGCATTCCTTCGCTTATGCTCTTTACTGAATACTCAAATCCTGTTGCCTTGAACTTTGAGTTGTCAAGCGCATGGTTAAACGGCGCGTGCATTGCAACTGCTTTTGGCAGGCTGGGCTTGTCGCTTACAAAGCCCTCAAAAAATTCAGCCAATGCAGCCATTGCCTTGAACATTGTTTCAGGAACTACAGGCAGTAAGGGCTTATTTGCGGCTCCGGGAATGAGCGTTTTAAGAACAGCCACAACCTCGCGCTCGCTTACAGGATTTTCGTCAGCTAGGTTGTATGCCAAATCATTAATATCCTTTGCCTCTGCCTTAAAAACCCTTGAAGGGTTTTCAACCGCGTGCAGGATTGCTCTTGCTATGTCATCTGTATGCACATAAGAATTCCTTGTGTTTTTCATTGGAGTTACAATCAAGGGGCTGTTCTTTACCATGTTGAACATGCCGTCAATATAGCTGCCTGTTGAGAAATTTCCGTAAACCATGGCAGCCCTGAAAGTTATGATTTCAAGCTCTCTTGAATATTCTTCAAACAGCATCTCTTCTGCCATGTGCTTTGTCTTGCCGTAATTTTCGCACGGTTGCAGCGGAGTTGATTCTTTTATAAGGCATTCTGAGCCTTCCCTGTATTCTGCAACAGCGCCCATGTTGATGAATCTGCTTATGCCTGCGGCTGTTGCTGCTTCAGCGACATTTCTTGTGCCTTCAACATTAACCATATACTGATAATGGTCAGGCTTTGAATAATTGAAAGATGCAGCAAGATGCACAACTGCATCTATTTTTTCGAGCTTTCTGTCTAGCCCTTTAAATGCCATGAGCACTGATTCGTATGCAGCGATATTTGCTTTTTCAAATTCCACGTCAAAACCCGGATTTTTAAAATCAATAACCCCTACTTTATGCCCTTTTTCCGTTGCAGTTCTTATTACCTGCTGCCCGATAAATCCCGAGCCGCCTGTTATTATGATGTTTGCCATTTTATGCCATCCTCGCTTTTATCTCGCTTTCAAGCGCAGACGAAATCCTTTCCGCCTTTCTGAGCATGAAATAAACTCCGCCAATGTGCTTCCCTGACTTAAGGGCTGCCTTGCCTTGCGTTATTCCTTCAGCAATGTCATCAAGCAGGAAATACATCTTTCCAAGAAGGACTTCATTTTTTCCAGGCTCTGCCTGCACAACATAATCCCTTACTGATTTCTCAACTAAATTGTTTTTGCCTGTGTTGTAATTGAACAGCAGGGCGTTTGGATAGAGGTTTGATTTTCCTCCTTCTATTGCAGGGTAAACGTCAAAAAACAGCTTGTTTATTGTGCCTTTGCTGTTTAGCTTGTAAACCCATAAGTCATTTAGCTCTCCCGGCTTCATAATTGAATTGTATCCTTTTACGCTGCTGTCAGGCATTATTAAAAATCCCTTGCGGAATTTCTGCTTTCCTATTATTTTTGCCAAGGGAGAAGATATCCATTCATCATACTCCCATCCTGCAAGGGCATCCTTGTCAGGCATATTTCCGCTCCTCATTATGGCTTCCAGCTCTCCTTCGCTTTTGCATGCAAGCTGTTCGAAATTATTGTTTCTCATTTTAAATCGCCCTCAGCGCATCATCAATAACATTCAATGCAATGTCAAGCTCTCTCCGGGTTACGTCCAAAGGCGGCAAAAATCTAAGCGCCTTGTATCCGCATCCGATTACCATCAAGCCGCGCTTGAAGCATTCTGATTCAAACTTATCCCTGTCTGCCTGCTTTCCAAACTCAATGGCATCCATCAACCCTCTACCTCTTGCGCTTTCAAGGCAGTTGTATGTGCTTGCCATTTTGCTTAATTGCCCAAGGAAGTAATTGCCCATCTTTTCTGCGTTTTCCCAGAGCTTGTATCGCATAATCATGTCAAGGGTTTTATAGCCGATTATTGAATTAATAATGTCCCCTCCGCCCCATGTTGACGAGATTCTTGCAGCTTCTGTCGGAAAAATGCCTGCTTTTCCGATTGTTGCTCCAACCTGCAATGCTTTTGCAGATGTTATCAAGTCAGGGACAATGCCTGTGTGCTCGATTGCCCACAGCTTTCCGGTTCTTCCCAATCCTGACTGCACTTCATCGGCAATTATCGGAATTCCGTAGGTTTGCTGTATTCTTTTTAGTTCTGCAACAAAATGCTCGTTTGGAACAATGTACCCGCCTTCTCCCTGCACAGGCTCAAACAATATGTATGCAATTTCTTCAGGGTCGTGCACGCCAACGCCTTTTCTCAGCATCTGCTCAAGCACGCTCATTTCCTCGCCTGTTTTCTTGTCAGTAACCCAGAACCCGCAGTTGCAATAGGATTTTTCTTCCTCACCGCAGTAAGGTATTGTGACAACATTTGGAATCATTGGGTATCCTTTCTTGTGGTTTCTCTTGCTGTAGTTCATTGACAATGCCCCCAGAGTCCTGCCGTGGAAAGCGCCCTTGAAATTAATCCCAATCCCGCCCTTTCCTCTTTTTGCATAGCAGCACTTCAATGCATTCTCAACAGCTTCTGCGCCTGAGTTTGACAAAAATACCTTTTCATAGCCAAACATTGCAGTTGCCTCTATTATTTTTTCCTTAAAGTCAGTCGGCGAGGGAAGCCCGTTCTGCCATTCTGTGTAAAAATCAGTGCCTGCAAACTTGATAGGAGAAATGTGCGCCATCTTTTCCAAAGCCAGTGTTATTTCCGGGTGGTTGTAGCCCAAAGGATTGCATCCAATCTGCCCTGTGAAATCCATTAATACATTGCCGTCAACATCAGTGCAAAAAGGGCCTTCTGCCCAATCGTCCAGCGCCCTTACGAATGCATAGCAGTCTGTTGCCTTTGCCTGTATTTTCTTGTCCCTTGCAACTAATGCCTCTGCCTTTGTTCCCGGCATTTGTGTCTTAAGCGAAATGTCTGCTGTATCTCTGTTCATTTGAATCCCTCCTTTGGATTAGTTTTTATCTCGGTGAGAGGAATGTATTAAGGGCTTATATACCTTTCCAAGAGATTGAGGATTTATCCCAAAATGCCTGCTTTTTCAAGCATGAACCAGATTGTCAGCAGTGTTGCAGAAGCAGCTATGATTACCACGCTTAACGGCATTGCGCCGTCCAATGCAAGGGTTATTATCTTGTACATCAATACAAACAGCAGTATGTTCCGTATTGCGCTTCGCATAACTTCATTATAATGCGGGAATATTTAAGCATTTGCAAATATCCGGAAAAATCAAATAACAAAAGCTTATTAAAACCAAAAACCTTAACACAAGCTATGGAAAAAGCGGTGTCAGTTTGTCCTTACTGCGGCTGCGGCTGCAAGCTGAGTTATGTCTCTGAAAATGGCAAGATAATAAAAATAGAGCCTGTAAAGGAGGATGAAGTAAGCGAGGGAAAGCCCTGCGTTAAAGGGCTTACTGTTCACGAGGTTCTTGACAAGGACAGAGTGCTTTATCCAATGATAAGAAAAGGGAAGATTCTTAAAAAAACAACCTGGGACAAGGCAATAAAGCATATACTTGCGAATGTAAAAGGACTTTCTCCTGAGGAGATTCTTTTCACAGCATCAGGCAAGATACCGAACGAGGATGATTATGTCATACAGAAATTTGCAAGGGTTTGCTTTTCAACAAACAACATTGACTCCTGCTGCACGAGATTGTGTCATGCATCAACAGTTGCAGGAATGGAGCACTGCCTTGGGGTTGGCAATGTCACAAAGATGGAGAATATAAACAATATTGACACTCTTTTCATAATCGGTTCAAACCCTGCAGGCAATTATCCTGTGTTTTACAACAAGATTTTGGCAAGAAAAGGCAGTTTAAAGACAATATCAATCCAGCACTGGAACAATGAAACTTCAAGGAATGCTGACATATCTGCAGTTATTCAGCCGTGCACAGAGGTTGCGCTGATTAACGGAATAATAAATATAATAATCCAGAAGAAGGCTTATTCAAGGGACATAGAGCTTTTGGGCGGATTTGCAGAGCTTGCTGAAACAGTTAAGAAGTTTGATGAAGATGCAGTGTGCAGAATCTGCAGCATAACAAAAGAAAAGCTGAATGAGATAGCTGACGCTGTAATTAATTCAAACAGGCTTGGCGCATTCCACGGCATGGGATTTACGCAGCAGGTAAATTCAATAGAAAACGTGCATACATTGCTTAATCTCGTGATTCTCAGGAAAGGAAAGGTAATGACCCTGAGGGGAGAAGTGAATGTGCAGGGCGTTGGCGACATGGGCTGCCTTCCTTACAGGCTTCCGAACGGAGGCTATGAAAATGTAAAAAGGCTTGAGTCAATCTGGAATCATCCTGTGCCGATAACGCACGGAAAAAACATAATAGAGGCTTTGCTTATCTCCCCGCTTAAGGCATTGTTCATATGCGGATTCAACCCTGCCCAGTCGCTTCCAAACCTTTCTGTGGTGCATAAAAACCTCAAGAACAGCTTTCTTGTCTGTATAAGCTCTTACTTTGACAAGACTTCCGATTTTGCAGACGTTGTTCTCCCGATGAATGCCCTGCCTGAGTGCAATGGCACGATAACAAACGGAGAAAGAAGGATAAGGAAGCTGAACATTGCGGCAAAAGCAAAAGGGGATTCCCTGCCGGTATGGCAGATATTAAAAAAGATTGCTTCTGAACTCGGGAAAGCAGAATATTTCAATTATTGCAATGAAAAGGAAATTTTTACAGAGATAACAAAGGCAGTTCCTGCTTACAGCATGGTTGACATTGATTCGCTTTACAATGGCAGTGATGCCTGGGCTGACAAGGAGATTAAAAGAATGAAATTCTTTCCTGAGTCATTCGAGGGAGTTGACAGCGCAAGAAGCAAAAAATATCCTCTTTTGCTTATTACCCACCGTTCAAAGTTTTGCTTTCTTACATCAGAGATGACTTCAAAGTCATCAACATTGTCCAAACTGGCTGAAAAGGACGGATTTTACCTTAATTCAACTGAAATGAAAAGATTTAAGCTGAAGCCGGGCGCGTTTGTAGAAGTTGCAAGCAAGGTTTCTGCGATGAAAGGAAAGGCGTGGCTTGATGACAACCTGCCTGACAGGACAATAGCCGCAATGTTCCATTCTGAGAAATTCCTTATAAACAAGCTCTATCCTGCCGAATTTGACGAGGAAACCTTTACCCCTAATTACAAGGCAATTGCAGTCAGCGTGAAAAGATAAGATTATTTTTTTCTGAAAAAAGTTCTTGTTGTGCAAACCAGCCAATTGAAATTTAGTATTAAGTGCAGGGCAACAAAAATTACAAGCGCAACGCCTGCCTTGTCGTGCAGGTTGCTTATTTCTGCAAACGGCATTGGCTGCCTGCTTATTCCAATCGCCTGCAGAAATCCGGGATACTTGATTATTCCTGTTATGCCAACAGCCAAGAAAGAAACCAGCATCCCGATGTCAAGGAAGTACTTGAGCTTCAGCTTGTTCATTTTGTTTCCTTAATCACAATAACCTTCACAGGGCACTGCTCAGCAGCCTCTTTTTCGCAGGTAATCTTGTCTATAATCTTCTTTTTCAGCGTTGACTTGCCGTCTTTCAGGACAAATGTCTTAGGGCAGACTGCCTGGCAGTTCCCGCATCCTATGCATCCGTCTTTTATTTCAAGCTGGTATTTTGCCATGAAGAAATAACCGCCTTTAAAGTTAATAATACTTTTGCTTTAAAATGCCATTTTTTCATCTTTATCGTGTATTCTCTGGTGACATATGTCACCAGCATCAAAAGAGGCTGGCAAAAGCGAAATAAACCTCTGCCGGAGGTTTATTATTGAGGCTGCTATGCGGCCGAAAATGATTATAACGCATCCTAAACGT
>JAQTVM010000018.1 GCA_028706745.1 Candidatus Nanoarchaeia archaeon | reverse complement strand
TCATACGACAACCACAGGGATCGGCTGCCAAACAGGGCCAGACCCGCCGCCAGACCCGCGCAGGCATCTTCGTGATAACTAATACTATTCTTTTCTCCAGTCTTAAATGAGATTTTTTTCTCAGCAATTAATTCCTGAAATATCTTATCACAGCTCTGTTCGCCTAATGAAATACCATACTCTTGTTTTAACTTTGCATGGAATTCCGACCTTGTAAATACACCTTTTTCAGCAAGAGCTTGAAGAATCTTTTGCCTGCACTCTTTCTTCATTAAATTCATTTTATTTATTCCCACAACGACACTTCCGGCTGTTGGATTGAGGCTTACAAGAAGGCTAAGAAATGAACCAAGATGCATCTCTACTGCCTTCAGTGCATAATCTATGGCTTCCTTTGAGAGTTCTTCTTCCCGGTTTACCGTGGCATAGTGCACCATTACCTTATAGCCCAGCTTTTTTGCCCTTGTTAGGGATGTCCTGAATATAGTCTTCATGGGCTCATTGAGATTCTGTGTGTCTTTAGTATCAACAATTCCCTCAAATTTTTTGCTATAATAATGTGCTTGCTCGGGGGTAAAGGAGTAAACTCTACCAGCAAAGCTGTTTATTTCCCTGATACTATTCATTAGCTGATTAATTAGCCCCGGCTCATCACTTTCTTCCACTTTCTGTTTTATTGCTAATTCATCCATCTTCCTGCGCATTTCAGCACACTCTTCCTCTGTGTATTGGGTATGGCTTACCCAAAACCGCTGAAAAAAACCAGTATGGAGGATGGTAATCTTCACAGATTTATCGATGAAACTTCCGAAGGATAATGTAGCTTTTCCTGTATAATCGAGCTTCCCACAAGCAAGCATTTTACAGACCTTACCTGAATCTAAATAGCCATTAATTGTTTTAATAAAATCCATGACGTGCTGATTGGGATTGCCCATGAAAATACTCCCTTCATCAATACCCAACCAGTCGTGTTCTTCAAGCGGTTTATTCATCTCAGTATTCCCAGTTGTTTGATTAATGCGTAATGAACCAATTATGCCTGCTGTGGTAAAGCTCTGGACAATTCGGCTTTTCTTTTCACATTGTTCCAGTAAGTTCTGACTTTGATTCTGTATAACTCCTTTCCCTGAGCCCGAATCTTGCAGCATAAAATTATGTATTTTAGCATCTATATTATTCCTGCCAAAATAAAATTTGTTATGGACAAAAGGGCTCAGAACGTTATGAAAAGAAGGTAAGATATTCTGCTCATTCATGGCTACAGATGTTTTGAATATTGCTTCATATGTAGTATACAGCCCATATATGGTCTTATTTTGTTCTTGTCCCATCTTGCCCTCCTGTCAGCTTGCCTGTAATAGAAATAATTTTGTCTTTCCTTATCAACGCCTCTGAGTGGTCGCCGACAACTTTAATAAAATCGCCCTCATCTGAGAAATAGCCTTGCTTGATATTGGTTATCCCCTCGGATTCTTCATAAATAACTTTTTTCCATTCTTGTTTTGCTTGCATTTTCGTTTTCCTCCTTGTCTTTTTCAAGCTGGAGCTTTAGCTGCTGCAAAACTCCAACCCATTCAGGCAACATGCTCTTCCTCCAGTAGTTTGCTTATTGCAATCCTGCATACAGCACCCTGACTTATTCCCCGTTTTTTTGCCAACTCCGTCAATCGATTCTTTGTCTGGGAAGACAAACAAAATATCAATTGTGTGGTTTTTGATTGCATACTATCTATAAATATAGGCGCTTATATATAGATTATTGGCAATTTTGTATAATACTAAAAGAATATCACTAGACGAATAACCAAAACCTTTATATATAAGGTATATATTAGTATTATATAATGAAGGATAATAATATAAGAGTGGGACGCCCGAAGAAATGGGATGTTTTTGAAGATAAAAGCATAACAAAAACAATACTTCTTCTTGCCTCTGGCATAAACAATCAACCAGACCTTGCAATTGAAGGAATCACACCAGCCACATGGGCGCATAGTAAGCATGGATACAAAAAGAGATTGCTTGGTTTATACCCTGAGAATAATAAACAAACATTACAGTTGATTAAGGAAATTGAAACAAAAAAGGGCAGTAAAGGTAATCCCAAAAATACAAAATATTATGAATTCCAATGGGAAACATTCTTTAAAGAAGTAGCTAATTTTCTCAAAAAAGACCTACATAATACACAAGAAGAATGTAGTAACGCAATAGAAAAAGCAGAAAAGAAAAGCCAACAATTATTAAATGAAGCTATCCCCCACTCTAAACAATTAGAGCAATACCGGAAGGATAATCCTAAGAAAGAGATGTGGGGAATTGTGTCCTGTTCTACAAAGTTAAAAAGAATGGTTACTTTAAAACGGCATCGCTATGAACTTCAGCGTTTGATTGTAGAATTTAAACAAAATCAAGATATAAATAAGGCTACATCAAAAATCGACTTGTTATTTGATTTATCCAATGATATATTTAAGCATTGTTTAATCTCTTTGTTCCAGAAATATTGTCAAGAATTAATATGGAGCAAATCTGAGTTTAGTAATGTTAAAGATGAAATAAGAAACCTCTTTTTAGCAATATGCTTTAAAGGTGATTTTTTCATTTCAGGAAATTTCCCCATTGAATTTGCAGAAATATTTGTATATACTGCTGCTGCCTATAGTCATTATTATAACCTTAAGCCCGAATGGTTAATTGTTATTAAACCAGAAAACAGCAGGCTATTTAGTGAAGAGTTAAGATTATACGAAGCATCAGAAAATGAACGGCAAAAAAAAGAATGGGCAGAAAATAGAGTATTAGATAGGAAATTTTTAAAACAGCAAACGAAAGAACAAAGGGCAGAAAGGATATATAAACAGGAAGAAGAAGCCCTTATGTTTAAAGTTGAGCAGGAAGCAAGAAAGAATAAAAAAGCTAAAAATAAGTTATTGCAAAAGCATATTTATTGTATATAAAGGTTGTTTAGGCATATTTTGAAGTAAAACATTTTTACCCGCTAATATCCAACATCATAAGTAGCATCATAGCCATAAGAAGGGGCGACTTCTGCACCAATAGGAATTACCCCATAATCTCCACTTGATGAGCAGCTAGGGAAGCCTCTGCCATAAGCATCCCCATAGCTTGCAATATTTTTATCGCAAACTATTTCTTCGCCGTTAACAACTATTATTGGCACTAATTCTATCATTTTAACGCCGCCATAATAAGTGTAGTACTCATACGAAGCGCCAACATTTAAAGGTTCAAACAGCCTTGTTTCATCCTTGTTCATTGCAGTTGTGTAATATCTTGCAATAAACCCAAGTATGGGCGTTGAGCCCTGATTTTCAACAGTAAAGTAATCATAAACAGAAAATCCTGATTCTTCGCAGGCATCTGTAATCTTCGCTGCAACTCCTGAGCATTCAGCGTCCTTGTTAATCAGCGGCTCAGGCTCGGGAATCGGATTCACCCTAGGAGAAGGAGTCTCTATTGAAATCAGCCTCTCGCTGGATGCAGGAGTCACTTCCTGCGTATAAGTGGGCGTATAAGAAATCTGGGGCTCGCTTGAGAAGCTTGCGCATGCCTTGAAAAGAAATATGAGAACAATGATAATAAGGATTACTGTGAGAAACCTGTGCTTCTTCGGCTGCGCCTGCTGAAGAATAATCTTTTGCGCTTCGCGCGCAGGAAGAGCTTCTGTCGGCTGCTGCCTTGTTTTTGCTCCGCACTCAGGGCAGAACTCGTCGTCTGCATCCACCCTTGCTCCGCATTTCTGGCATGTTGTCATTATCCTTCCCCATTGATTTTTTTAGCTTCCCTATAGCAGTCATACATCATCCACGGCGTGAGGAGATAAGCTGCCCAGTTAAACAGCGCAAATGCGATAATGACTGCCGCCAAATAAGCAAAGAATTTTTTATAATTAGGAAAATACAGATAAGCAAATACTCCTATTAACAAAGGAAGAATTGCCGCCAGCGCAGGATTTTTCCTTTTCCCCTGAACTGCCTTTTCTTTCAAATCCGGCTTTTGTTTTAAGGAAGCGCCGCACTTTTCGCAAAAGTCAGAATCCTCGTCGTTCCTTGCTCCGCATTTAGGACATTTTGCCATCTTACTTCTTCTTCACTGGCTTCTCTTCTTTCACAGCCCCTTTCTCTGCCTTCTTCACTTCAGGCTTCTTCAAGGCATTGCCCCATCCTGCTTTTACATTTTGGAAGAAGTTAACTGTTATCGCCTTCAGAAAGCTCGTGATAATAAGCAAAAGCAGTTTCAAAAACATGACAAGCCCGTTCTTGATTACATTCGCGGTTTCTTTCAGTTTTTCCTTGTTCATATTTCACACCTCTTGAATATTAAATTAAAAAAGAAAAAAAGAAAAAATCTTAAGCCGAGTGCCTTGAACTTTTGCCTAGCAGGTATGCAACAACAAGCACTATCACTAATATGCCGGCAATAATCGCCCATGTGGGGATTTTCATGCCGCCGACATCAATGACTTCCTCTGCAGTGCATTCTGTCTTGCCTTCAGGGCATTCCGGAGTTGACATATCCTCTACAAAAGGAACTGTCTTCCCCAGCCTTATTTCCCTGTAGTCAGAGTCTTCCGGCTCAGTCTTATACTCGCCGTTCATCATCTGGAAGCTCTTGACATTTGCTCCTGCTTCTGTTGTTGTTGTGGCTGTTCCCTCAACAAGAACTTCTGCATTCTCTGCAGTTGCGCTGTTCAAAGTCACTTTCAGGCCGTTGACTGTCTCAAACTTGCCGACTTCAATGGTCTTTACTGTGCCTTCAATGTCCAGCTCTGCCTTTGCAGGAACTGCTTCGACTGCCGCCTCTGTTTCTGTTGCCGCAACAGCTGCTACTTCCTCTGTGAATGTCTTAAGCACGATATTGTGCCCTTTCACATCAGTGCCCATTGTTGTCACTGTTGCAGTTTCTGTAAACGGCTCTGTCTTGGTTTCAGCTTTTGCAGCCACTTCCTTGAAAGGTATGTACTTTATTGTGCACGCACCGTTCTTGTCGCCCGCGGTTGTTGACTCAAGTGTCAAAATCATTGACTTATAGCTGGGTCCCTTGTCCATTATGAACTTGGGGCTTACGTATTGGGCTTTTCCTGCTCCTGCTCCTTCAGATGAGCTTATCTGCACATCGTCAGGGCTGTTGCACCAGAGGAATCCCTCAAGCTTAAGCGTGACGTCTGTATTTACAACGTCAAAGATAAGCTGCGCCGCTGTTTTTCCGGCAACGCCTGGGTTTGTCCTTTTTACAGCCACAGACACGTCTGCCAAGGCAATGCTTGACACAAGCACAACCATCAGTGCCAAAACAAGCAATTTCTTCATGTTTTCACCTCCCTTTTTTTAATAATGGAACATATGTTCCTTCACCTTAATTCTTGGGTTTCTCTGTATATAAAGATTTCTACATAGAAAAAATCCCTATCTCCCCTTCACAACAGCTCCGCACTTGGTGCAGAACTTCACGCCTGCCTTCAGCCTCGCGCCGCATTTGGTGCAGAATAAAGATGTTTTTGCAGCAGGCTCTGCATTTCTTTCAACAACTGCCCTCGGCTTTTTTTCCATCCTGCGAAGCATCTGCTCGTATTCCTCTTCAATTATGTCATCATCAGCATCCATATCCAGCTTCTTGATTATCTCATGAACAGTAGGCGGATTATCGGCGTCTATCTTCATCCTGTACAATGCCTTTATAACTTTCTTCCTGTCTGCATCCTGTTTTGCTTGTTCCGCTTTCTCAACCTTGTCCTTTTCAGCCTGCCTTGTTTCCCTTTCAGATGCAAGCCTTGCATATATTGCCTTCCCTTTTGTTGCGCCAAAATAAATAAGGACAATCACAAGCACAAGAATTCCTATTATCATATACATCCACCAGCCGACATCCTTATCGCACGAATTTTCCTCCTTGTCGCAGGAATATGAATGAAAACTCGTGTCTTCGGGGCAGCCGCAGTCAACGCATGCATTGCTGCTTGTCTCTCCTTCTGTGCACTTGCCGTCATCTGCATCTATCACTGTGATGAAAACTTCCTCTGTCTTTGGATATTCAATGCCTTCTATGACAGGCGTAATCACTGAAGTAAGCTTTACCTTGTTGGCAGACCTCCCTGTTATTTTAACCTCAACAGAAGTCCTGCCTTTTGCAGGCACTGTGATTTGCCCGCCTGTGCACTGATTGCCTGTGCAGTCAGCCCCCCCAATCACTCCTGACATTGAAGCGCCTGTATCTATGTTCAGCGTAAGCTTTACAGGAATGTCAGAGTCAAGCGTATTATCAGCGCTTATTGTAACAGTAGTATCTTGCCCTTCTGAAATCAAATCTTTTTCGCTGCTTAGTATTGTATTAAGCGCACGCATGCACTTCCCTTCCCTGCTGCAGTAATTTGAGCTGCACTGGTGGTAACATCCGCAATTGCTTCCGTCTTCAAGCTCGCCTGTTTTCTCGCACTTGCCTGTCGCAAGGCAAACCTGGTAACCCTCATTGCAGCCGCAGTGCCCGTCCTGACAAAGCAGGTTTCCGCACTGTTTGCCTTGCCTTGTTGTTTCCACATCCTCTCCAGTGCACTTGTTGTCCCTGCAAAGCCCGGCTTTTCTCACAACCTTTTCAAGCGTGCTCCTGAAGTCAGACGCGCAAATAAATTCTCCGGTAGGAGTGTCCCTTGTTGCGCAGTGTTCATCCCTTATGCAGTCAACGCACTGCCCGTTCAGGCAATATGTGCTTGAGCCGCATCCTGCATCCAGTGCACAGCTTGTGCAGTCCTCACCCATGTCCTTTTTCCCGTTGCCGCACAACGATGCGCAGCCCCTATTATCTGTCCTTGAACCGCCTGGAGCGCATTCCTCTGATTTGCTGCAGCCGCAGTCCTGAAAGCAGGTGTTGCAATTTTCATTGCCATCGCACTGCCCGTTGCCGCAGAATGTCTCGCACTGCCCGCTGTAGCTGCATCTTTTATTGCTGCCGCAGCCGCAATCGCTCACGCATGAATTGCAGTTCTCGCTGCCGTCGCACTGCCCGTTGCCGCAGTAAGTCTCGCACTGCCCGCTCCAGCTGCACCTTTGGGAAGAAGAGCAGCCGCAGTCCTGTGAGCATGAACTGCATGTTTCGCCTGAATCACAGCGCCCATTGCCGCACTTCATCACGCAGTTTCCGTCCACACATTCCTGATTATAGGCGCAATAACTGTCAACTCTTGTAGGATTTCCGCAGCTGTCAAACCACCATACGACATTTCCTGAGCATCCCTTGGTTGCATCAGGCGTACAGTCCGGCGCAAAAACAGCCTGCCCAAAAACAATAATAAGCATTACAGCAAATACAACTGCAAAAACCCTCTTTTTCATCACCCTTAATTAGTTTTATGTTTATTTAAACGTTTCTAGGTGAAATTGTATGGCAGAGTGCCATTAATTTCAAGGCAAAAAGAATAGCAAAAAGCATAAAAGCCAAGCCGCCTTCTTAATCGTATGATTATCAGCTTTTTTGAAGAATATCCGACAAAAGAAAACCTTGCAAAGCTTAAGCTTGTCTCGTTTCCTACAAAGCTTTACATTGCCGCAGAATCCCTTGATGCTTTCTATAAGATAAAGGACAGAATAAAATCAAGAAACGTGAAAGAAGCAATCTACTGGCCTTTGCTGAAAAAGGAGGAAGGCTACTGGATGAGTCCGTTTGCAGAAAGAAAAGCCCTGAAGAGGGTTATTGAAGAGACAATCAATGTGCCGCTATTGTGGGACGCAGAAATCCCGAGAAAGAGAATCCTTATGCTGAAGAATGTTTTATTTTTCCATAAGAACAAGAAAATGATAAAGGATTTCCTTTCAAGCCACAAGAAAGATGTGTACTGCGCAGAGTATTATCCCGAGACAGGCATTCATTATTTGCTTTTGAAAGCACTTGGCCTGGAATTCAGCGCAAAAGAATACGGGAATTATGAAATCAAGATGCTTTACAGCTCAATGCACCATTTCTCAGAAGAATTCATGAAAAAAGAGATTGAGAAGTGTGTTGACGACTCCGGTGGCAAGTTCATTCCTGCATTCGGCACTCTTGGAATTGGCGCAAGAGGCGATGAAAAGAAAATTCCATTGGAAATTCTTGAAAGGGACTTGAGCATTGCAAAAGACGCAGGCGTGAAGGAAGCAGTTATCTTCCGCCTCGGCGGATTGACGAAAGAGTATGCTGCTCTGCTGAAGAAATACAGCAAATAACTGCAACACTGTTGCATATTCTTGCAGCATAAACTTAACACAACTGCAACACCAGAAAGATATATAAGACAGTTTCCACACCCGAATAAAACAAAAAAAGAGAGGTAGATATTGATGGGACAAAGAAGAATCTATACATTATCCGGAATGCCGGAAGAGGTAATTGCAGTCGCGTTTGCCAAGTGCAGCAGGGACCCGCGCCCATTTGATGAAATCGCAAAGGAGCTTGACGCTGACAAGTCAAGAAAGTTCCACGAGCAGTGGGTTGTGGGATACGGGCACGGCTCTGTAGCGGAACACGCTGTTGCGCACCTTGCATTGGAAAACGTCTCAATTCTTGCCACAAAAGTCATTGAAGACAACAGGCTGGCATCTTACACTGAAAAATCAACAAGATATCAGGTGTTTGAGGCAGGCAAATGCCACAGGGATGAAAATATTTCGCAGTCAAGGCATTCTCAGCTTTACGAAGATACTGTTAAAGTTCTTTTTGACGCTTATGCAGACTGCTATGCAAAGGTTTCTGACTTGATGAGGCAGAGGTTTCCGAAAGGGGATGCTGAGAAGGAAACAATGTACGAGCAGAAGATAAAGGCAAGAACCTGCGACGTTGTAAGGTACATATTGCCTGCAGGCACTTACACTCAGCTGGGGCTTACAATGAACGCAAGAAGCCTGGAGTACTGCATTTCAAAACTTTTAACACACCCTCTGAAGGAAATGAATGAAATAGGCGCTGAAATGAAAACAGAAGCCCTGAAAGAGCTTCCGACACTTGTGAAATATGCAAATGAAATCTCCTTTGTCCGCGAAACAAGAGAGAAATTGGAATCAATTGCTGTAAAAGAGCTTGCCTCGCTAAAGCCATTGGCTTCAGGCACAGTAAGGCTTGCAAGATTTGATCCTTTTGCGACAAGAAGGGTTCTGGCTGCAATGCTTTACAGGGCTTCGAAAGGCATTGATTATGAGTCAATACAAAAGCACGTTGATTCAATGCAGTGGCAGGAAAGGAATGCAATAATTGAGGAAATAATGAAAAACAGAGGACCGCATGACAAGGCACCTCGCGAGTTTGAGGAAGCATTGTACACATTTGACATCCTGCTTGACTATGGCGCTTATCGGGACATACAAAGGCACAGGATTGCTGAACAGGTTTGCCAGAATTTCAGCACCTTGCACGGCTTTTCAATGCCTTCAGAGATTGAAGAGGTTGGAATGAAAGATGTTTATGAGAATGCAATGGCAAAGGCAGATGATGCGTATAAGCAGATAAGCTTGGATTTTCCTTTTGAAGCGCAGTACATTGTTCCTTTGGCTTACAAGATAAGGCTTTTGATGACAATGGACTTGAGGGAAGTGTTTCACTTCACTGAGCTAAGAAGCAAGAAGCAGGGGCATATCTCTTACAGGCGCGTTGCGCAGGAAATGGCTGACGAAGTTATGAAGGTTCATCCGGAGCTGGGCAAGTATTTGAGGATAGACAGAAGCTAGAAGGCAAGCCTCCGGCTTTAATTTTTTTATTTTCATAGAATTAGCAAGAAGAGATTAAAGAAAATTAAAAAAGAAAATCAGCCTCATAAAAAAAATAAAGAGCTGATGCCCCGAGGCAAAGTAGGGCATCAGCGTAATAGTAAGGGCATCGGGGGTATTCTAGTGTAGAACTAAAATATTTATGCCCTTAACCATGAGTTCACCTGATGAACTCTATACCCAGCTCCTCGTTCATTCGGGTGCCCTTGGATGTTGCCGACTTGCTGGCCTTTCCGAGGATGTACGGCGAATTAACGCCTGTTACGATTGTCATAACCCTCATCTTTCCAGCCATGTCGTTAATAACTCTTGCTCCCCAAATGACGTTTGCGTCTGCGTCTAGAGCCTCGGTGATCATCTCGCCTGCTCTGCTTACTTCGTCCAGTGTCAGGTCAGGTCCGCCTGTGATGTGTATCAAAGCACCTGTTGCACCCTCATAGGTTACATCCAGTAAAGGATTGCTTAACGCCCTCTTTACTGCTTCTTCAACCCTGTGCTCAGAGTCTGATTCCCCTACGCCAATGACTGACACGTCTCCGTTCGCCATTATTGCCTTGACATCTGCGTAGTCCAGGTTAACCAGCGAAGGCACAGCTATAATCTCAACGATTCCCTTTATCATTGTTGAGACAAGCTCGTTTGCAACTGCAAATGCCTGCTGAACAGGAAGATTTCCTGCAATCTGTACCAGCCTGTTGTTGTCAATGACAATTACTGTGTCTGTGACTTCCCTAAGCTGCTGCAAGCCGAATTCAGCCTTGTCAATTCTTGCCCTTTCAATGTCGAAAGGCATTGTGACGCAGCCGATTACGATTGCGCCTGCTTCTTTCGCAATCTGAGCAACCACTGGCGCTGCGCCTGTTCCGGTGCCGCCGCCCATGCCTGCTGTGACAAAGACCATGTCAGAGTTCTTCAGGGATTCCTTAATCTCTGAAATCTGCTCTTTTGCAGCCTCTCTTCCCTTGTCCGGGAATCCGCCGCATCCAAGCCCTCTTGTAAGGTCTCTTCCTATCAGTATTTTCTTGTCTGCTTCCATCAGGTCAAGGTGCTGCTTGTCAGTGTTCATGGCAACAATCTCTGCGCCCTGGACTCCCTTCTTGTAGAGCCAGTTTGTAGCATTGCAGCCGCCGCCACCGCAACCAATTACCTTGATGTTGGCTTGTCCTATAAGCGACTCGCTTGACTTCATGTCAGGTGCCGCTTTCAGTGCGTTTTGCACGATAAATTCCATTTTTTTGCCTCCTTTAGGTTTTCTTTAATATTTTGAAGTATATTCCAAACAACAATAATCTTTATATAGTAGTTTAGCCTATACTCTCTTTAGAAATACGTGTCGCCAAACACTGTTTCGCCAATCGTTAAATAAACCTTCGCCAAAAGGTTTGTGAAGTCAAACACCAAGGTCTCGCCAAAGACTTGTTGAACGCTTCTATTATTTTTTATAACTGAATGACTATTTAAACATTATTGAAATACAACATATATATTGCAGTATACAATTGCCTTGTTTTGCCGAGAAAAAAGCAGAAAACTGCAAAAGTGATTAGTAACTGGCGCGTGGCTTTTCTTTCTTTTTAAATGAAACTAATGAAATGCTTATAAATGAACTGCCTGAAAAAGAAATTCTCGCTTTTGTTTTTTGCCCGAAACTAATTTAAACAACCACTCACTTAACAAATGCATGGAGAACTTTTCAAACGGAGATGAAGTGCAGGTTGTTCTTGAAGACAAGGCCATTCACGGAAAATATGTTGAGAATCCTGACAGGAATTTCGTAAGCATAAAATTGGATTCAGGATATAATATCGGAATTGAAAAGAAGAAAGTCAGGTCAATGAAGCTAATCAAGAAGTTCCACGCAGTGCTGCAGAAAAAGGAGGCTGTAAAAGAAGAGAAAGGAAAGAAAAAGATTGTTATTCTTCACACAGGCGGCACAATAAGCTCTGCAGTTGATTATGCGACAGGAGCAGTAACACCGCATTTCACTCCTGAAGAGCTTGTCGCAATGTTTCCGGAAATAAAATCAATTGCAAACATAAGCTCAAGGCTGATTGGGAACATGGCTTCTGATGACATGCGCTTTGCGCATTATAATTTGATGGCAAGAGAGATTGAAAAAGAAGTGAAAAACGGAGCTGACGGAATAATTATAACCCATGGCACTGACACCTTGCATTATACTTCGGCAGCCCTTGAATTCATGCTTGAAAATCTTCCGATTCCTGTTGTGTTGGTCGGCTCGCAGAGAAGCTCTGACAGGGGAAGTTCTGACGCCGCAATGAACCTTATTTCAGCCTGCCTGTTCATAGCAAAAACTGATTTTGCAGGAGTTTCAATATGCATGCACAAGGGAATTGATGACACCATGGCTCTTGTAATTCCGGGAACAAATGCGAGAAAGATGCATTCATCAAGAAGGGATGCGTTCAAGGCAGTGAATGCAGACGCTATTGCAGAGGTTGATTGCCATTCAGGCTCTGTCAATATGATTCACGGCAGTTACAAAAAGGCTGAAAAAAGGGCGTTAAAGGTTCTGCCTTTCAAGGAAAACTTGAAGATAGGCATTGCTGTCTCGCATCCGAACATGTTTGCTTCTGAGATATTGGCTTTTGAAGACTATGACGGATTAGTATTGGAAGGGACAGGATTGGGGCATTTCCCTATTTCAGAGATTGATGAATATACAAAAGAGCACAAAAAAATATTTTCAGCAATTGAAAAAATTGCAAGGAAAATGCCTGTCGTGATGGCTTTGCAGACAATTTACGGAAGGGTTGACATGAATGTGTATTCCCCCGGAAGAAAAATGCAGGACGCAGGAGTATTGGGGAATTTCAGCCCGATGACGCCGGAAACTGCTTTTGTAAAGCTGGCTTGGTTATTGTCAAATCATCCGAAGGATGTTAAGAAGCTTTTTATGGAAAATCTGAGAGGAGAAATTGTGAAGAGGGTAGGAGTTCAGGAATTCTAAAAGTCTCTTAAAACTTACGCCTAAAAGGGACATAGCCCCATATAAAAAAGAATAAGCCTGTAATAATCAATATTATAATCATAGCCATATTCCCCGTGAATATAGAACTTTTTGATTCAACACTTAAATCAGTAACATTCTGTAGTATTTTATTTCGCACATCTAATATTTCTAATCGTGTTTTCATTATTTCCAAGCTCATGTTTATAACTGAGCGGGTATAAACAGAATTATTAGATTCTAGACTTAGTTTATAATTTTCAAATAAGTTTTCTTCAGCATGTTCTAAAGTGTCCAGATTAGATTGAGTAATAACATAAACGTTTTCATTAACATTTTGCTCAAGTTTACCTAGGAAGTCATACATTAAATTGCTATTAATACTAAATAAGATCGCAGCAAGGACTAAAAATGCCACACCCAGGCTCATATGCAATTTATTAGTATCTTCATAATTAAGCCACATAAAACTCAGTAATAAGCTAGTAATTTATAAACTTAAGTATAAATGTAAATTAGAAAAAAGGTTATGAATTAATGCCGAAGACCTGCCTTTTTTGCATCAGCAATAGATTTTTAAACATAAACCCTCTTTTCAAATGCAATGGATTACGAAAAGCTCGGATTCAGGTGCGGGATTGAAATACACCAGCAGCTGGAAACTCATAAATTATTCTGCAATTGCCCTTCATTGGTAAATGATGAAAGCAAGCCCGACGTTATAATAAAAAGAAAAATAAGAGCTGTCGCAGGAGAGACAGGGGAAGTAGACAAAGCCGCTGCCTTTGAAAAGCAGAGAAACAGGGCATTCATTTATGAAGCCTGCAAAACAAGCAGCTGCCTGGTAGAGCTTGACGAAGAGCCGCCGCATGAAGTCAATAAAGAAGCATTAGAAACTGCATTGGAAATAGCCCTATTGCTGAATGCAAAACCGGTTGATCAAATCCAGTTCATGAGAAAGACAGTCATTGACGGCTCAAATGTCTCAGGATTCCAGAGAACTGCATTGATTGCAACAGAGGGGTATATACAAACATCAAAAGGGAATATTGCAGTGCCCACGGTGTGCCTTGAAGAGGAGGCTGCAAAGAAAATAAAGGAAGAGAATAATACAGTCACTTACAGGTTAGACAGATTAGGAGTTGCATTGGTGGAAATAGCAACAGATGCTTCGATAAAAGACAATGAGCATGCAAAGGAATGCGCTTCAATAATTGGAATGATTCTCCGCTCAACAGGCAAGGTAAAAAGAGGCATTGGAACAATAAGACAAGATGTCAATGTCTCGATTGCAGGCAAATCAAGAGTGGAGATAAAAGGATTTCAGGAATTAAGAAGCATCCCCCTTGTTATTGAAAATGAGGTGAAAAGGCAGATGGCTTTGAAAGAGTCAAAACCGGAAGTCAGGAAGGCAAACCCTGACGGAAGCTCAGAATTCCTCCGCCCGATGCCCGGCGCAGCAAGAATGTATCCTGAGACAGACGTGAAACCGATAATAGTAACAAAGGAGATGATTTCCGCAATAAAACTGCCTGAACTGCTTACGGAAGCGGCAATCCGGCTTGAAAAGCAGTATAATATAAATGCTGACCTTGCAAATTCAATACTGAAAGAGGAAGTTGATTTTGAGAAGTATGCAATGAAGTTCACGAAGATAGAGCCGACATTCATCGCGACTGCTTTGGTTATTTATCCAAAAGAGATAAAAAGAAAGCATAATGTTGATGCAGACAAGATAACAGAAGAGCAGTATAATGCAATATTTGGTTTCCTTGCTGAAGGTAAGATTTCAAAGGAAGCTGTAATTGAACTCATGAAGGATGCTGCAGAAGGGAAGAAGATTGACATTTCAAGGTTCTCAGTTGTTTCTGACGAAGAATTGAAGAAAGGGCTGAAGGCAGTTGTAGAAGCCAACAAGGGCGCCCCGATGGGAGCACTGATGGGCGAGGCAATGAAGAAGTTCCGCGGCAAAGCCGACGGCAAGAAGATAATGGACCTGATGAAAGCGATTGCAGGGCAGTAATGTTTATAAATCGATTCAAAGCATAATTATTTTTATGACAATCATACTTAAGATAAGGAAGGACAATCCCGAGAAGGTTCTTGTAAAGCAGGCTGCTTTAATCATAAAAGAAGGGGGATTGGTTGCATTCCCGACTGAAACGGTTTATGGGCTTGGAGCTGATGCATTTAACTCAAAAGCAGTTGAAAAGATATTTGAGGCAAAGGAGCGCCCTGCAAGCAAGGCATTGATTGCCCATATTGCAGACAAGAAGGATGTTTATAAATTATCAAGAGAAGTGCCAAAAGAAGCAGAAATGCTGATGAACAAGTTCTGGCCGGGTCCCCTGACAATTATTCTTAAGAAATCAAAAATAGTGCCTGATGCCGCCACAGCAGGATTGGATACAATAGCAATAAGAATGCCTGCGCATAATGTTGCATTGGCTTTAATCAGGGAAGCAAAAACACCAATAGCAGCGCCTTCTGCAAACATCTCAGGAATGCCAAGCCCGACAGATGCAGAACAGGTGATTGAATACATGATGGGGAAGATTGACGTGATAATTGACAGCGGAGATACAGATATTGGCGTTGCATCGACTGTTCTTGACATGACTGTCAATCCGCCTTTGATATTAAGGCAGGGCGCTTTATCCAAAGAAGAAATTGAAATGGTTTTGAAAGATAATAATGAAAAACCCGATAAACGCGGCAAGGCATAATATTATTTAACCGCATTGGGCTTTTTTCTGCGTATTTTCATTATGTATAATGCGGAAAACATTCTTGCAAAATGAATAATCGCCAGCTTCAAAAATACTGAATAAGGAAGGCGCCTTGAGACAATCCTGACTTTTCTTTCCCTGACTGCCTTTACAATGGATTTTATGTCCTTCTTTGCGTTGATTAAAGTATATGTGTGCCCAAGCTGGCATAAGTGATGCGCATCAGAAGTCCCGACAAGCGGCAAACTGCGCTTTAAAGCCAATTTTACTGCTTTCTTATTAAGATTCAGAAAAGGCAGGTAGAAATGCGAATATTCAATTGCATCAAACAGGTTAATATGCTTTTCAAGATTTTTTCCAAGGCACATGTCTCTTTTGAAAAACGGGTGAGGGGCTATTACAAGGACGCTTTCAGGCAGATTTTTAAGAGATTCAATAGTCGGATACTTCCTTATATCTCCTGTAAAGTTTATCAAGAGAGCTTCCCCTTCCTTATATCTGGCTTCAACAGCAGGAATAAGAAGTATGCCTTTTGACGCGGCATAAACCCTGAAATCCCTGTAAGACTGCAATGGGTCTTTTTTGTAAACAGGAAAAAAGTCGGCAATTTCTGTAAATACATAATGCTCTGAAAAGCACAATACATCAAATTTCAATTCAGCAGCCCTGTCAATCAGCTGTTTCGGGGAGTGTGTTGTCTCTTGCGGCTGTATGTAATTCGTATGCGAGTGAAAATCCGCTTTAAGCATCTGGTTTTAGTGAAAAAGCATATTTAAAAACATAATGAATAACCGCTTTCTTTATATATTCTCCAGCTATATATAATATGATGGAATGGCACTCAAGCTCCACAGACAATGTGCTGAAAGAGCTTAAGACGCAGAAAGAAGGGCTGACTAAAGAGGAAGCCGATTTCAGGTTAAGCAAGTTTGGCTTGAATGAAATACAGGAAAAAGACGGAGTTTCAAAGCTAAAGATATTCATAAGCCAGTTCAGAAGCCCGTTGGTTTGGATTCTAATAGCCGCATTAATCATTTCAGTGATTGCAAATGAATCAACAGATGCAATCGTGATTGGGATTGTGCTTCTGCTTAACTCAATATTGGGATTTGCGCAGGAATACAAGGCTGAAAAAGCAATTGCAAGCCTGAAAAAAATGGAAGCTGAGAAGGCAGAAGTAATAAGAAACAATGAAAAACGGCTTATTGACGCAAAAGAGCTGGTGCCGGGAGATATTATAATCATAGATGAGGGAGACAAAATACCCGCTGACTGCAGGATTCTTGAGGAATATGATTTGGCAGCAATAGAAGCTGTTCTTACAGGCGAAAGCAGGACAGTTGAGAAGGATGCTGCAGCTGTAAAAGAAAGCGCAATTGTCGCTGAAAGATTTTCAATGCTTTACAAGGGCACAATGGCTGTTCGGGGAAGAAGCATTGCAGTTGTCTGCGAGACAGGAATGGGCACCCAATTCGGAAAAATTGCAGGAATGCTGCAGGAAATTGAGCAAAAAAAGATTCCATTGAATACTCAATTGGAAAAATTGGGAAAATGGATTGGAATTGGCGTAATCTTCTTATGCGCGGTTGTTTTTACGGCAGGTTATTTGAAAGGAGGCAATCTGCTTGAAACCGCCTTATTCTCAATAGCATTGGCAGTTGCGGCTGTTCCTGAAGGGCTTCCTGCAATCGCTACAATCTCGTTTGCATTAGGGGTGCAGAAGATGGCAAAAAGGCACGCATTAATCAGAAAGCTTCCGTCTGTTGAAACCCTTGGAAGCACCACAGTTATTTGCACTGACAAGACAGGCACCCTGACAATGAATGAAATGACTGTAAGGAAAATTTACTGCTCAAAGCAGATTGTGGATGTTGAAGGCGCCGGCTATTCTCACGAAGGCTCGTTTTCATCTAAGCCCGAAGGAATTGAAATGCTGCTGAAAGCGGGAATGCTTTGCAACAACGCGGCTTTGCAGGGAAAGACAGCAATAGGCGACCCCACCGAAGCATCGCTGATTGTAAGCGCAATGAAATCCGGGTTAAAAAGGGAAGACATTGAAAAAGAATTTCCAAGAATAGATGAACTGCCTTTCAGCTCAGAAAGAAAAATGATGACAACACTGCACAAGCAGGGCAAGGCAACAATTGCATTCTCAAAAGGCTCGCCTGAAACAATACTGCATAGATGCACTAAAATTTTCTACAAGGGAAAGGTAAGGCCCATTACAAAAGTTGAAAAGAATGAGATTATGAAAGCGAATGAGCAGTTTGCAAAAGACGCATTAAGGGTTCTTGCATTTGCATTCAAGCCCGCCACTGACAAGGGAAACTGCGAAAAAGAAATGGTATTCGCCGGACTGCAGGCAATGATTGACCCCCCAAGAATGGAAGCAAGGGATTCTTTGCTTAAATGCGAGCAGGCAGGAATAAGGGTTGTGATGATTACAGGAGACCAGCTTTTCACGGCGCAGGCAATTGCCAAGGAAATAGGCATTGAGGGGAAAGCTGTTTCAGGCGAAGAGCTTGAGAAAATGGATGCAAAAGAGCTGCTGGCTGTTTCAAGGGAAGCAAACATATACGCAAGGGTAAGCCCTGAACACAAACTGAGGATAATCAATGCTCTTAAGAAAGCAGGCAATGTTGTTGCAATGACAGGCGACGGGATAAATGACGCTCCTGCATTAAAACAGGCAGACATAGGGATTGCAGTCGGCTCAGGCACTGATGTTGCAAAAGAAGCTTCTGACATGGTGCTTGTTGATGATAATTTCTCCACAATTGTCGGAGCTGTCGAGGAAGGAAGGGCAATTTATGACAACATAAGAAAGTTCTCAGCGTTCCTTTTGTCCTGCAATCTTGCGGAAGTATTAATTGTGTTCATTGCAGTGATGCTTGGCATGCCTTTGCCTTTTATCGCAATACAGATTCTCTGGATAAATCTGGTAACTGATTCATTCCCGGCTCTTGCAATGGGGGTTGATTCTGCAGGAAGAGGCATAATGAAAAAAGTGCCAAGGAATCCGAAGGAACACATTGTATCGGGAAGAGTTGCATCTTCGATAATATCCCTTGCAGTAATAGTGTCTGCAATCTGCCTGTTTGCTTACAGCAGGCTTGAATCGCAGACTTTGATATTTACCTTGCTTGTTGCTCTTGAATTGCTTGTGCCTTTCATCATAAGAATAGGCTATAAGACATATTCGCTTAACAAGTGGCTTTTGGGTGCGTGTTTGCTTTCATTTGCATTGCAGTTGGCAGTAGTTTATACGCCTCTTTCAAAAGTGTTTGGCACAGTGGCTTTGGGATTGCAGGAATGGGCAGTAATTGGAGCCGGTTGTATGGGGCTTCTGGTTACTGGGATTGCTGCAGAGTGGATTATAAGGAAGTCCAAAGAGAGAGCACGGGCGTAGAAAGCGGATGGCTGCCATGCAGCCATGTTCTGTTGGCAAAGCACAGCTTTGCAGGTGTTTTCCTGATGCGCAGGAAAACCAAGGGCAGATTTGACGACGGAAGTTGATTTTGCCTTCCGGAGATATTGAAAATTTCTATGTATTCCTCTTCTTTTTGCCTCTTTTTTCCGGCTTAACCATCTCGTTTTCCAAGGTATGCTGAAAATTTTGCGGAATTTTGTGCGAAGAGTTTATGAATAACCTGCGATAAATCCCGCTTATGCAAAAAGAAAGCAATCCAACGCTAGTTTTAGGCATAAGCAACACATATGACAGCATCAGGCAGGTAATTGAAAAGGCAAGAGGCACTGCATACAGGGCTGTCAATTTCATAATAGTTACAGCATATTGGAACATAGGAAAGATTATTATTGAAGAAGAGCAGAAAGGCAAGAGAAAAGCAGATTACGGCGCGTATTTAATTAAAGAGCTTTCAGCAAGGCTTACAAAAGAGTATGGGCAAGGCTTCGATGAGCGCAATCTTCGGTATATAAGGCAGTTTTTTGTTTCATATCCAATTCGGAACGCACTGCGTTCCGAATTGAGCTGGACACATTATCGTACATTGCTTCGTGTTGAAAACAGGCATGCAAGGAATTTTTACCTCTTAGAATGTATAAACAGCAGATGGAGCACTCGGGAGCTTGAAAGGCAGATTAATACCTTGCTTTATGAGCGCCTCACGATAAGCAAGAGCAAGAAAAAAGTAATGGAACTAAGTGCCAAAGGGCTGGCTGTTCAAAAGCCGGAAGACATAATAAAAGACCCTTATGTGCTTGAGTTTCTCAACCTGCCTGAGAATTATTCTGAAAAAGAGCTTGAAGGCAGGATAATAAGCAATCTTCAGATTTTTCTGCTGGAATTGGGGAAAGGGTTTTCATTTGTTGCAAGGCAGTTCAGGATGGAAATAGGCAGAAAACAGTTTTATGCTGATTTGGTGTTTTACAACAAGAATCTCCGATGTTATGTCCTTATAGAACTAAAAATAAGCGGCAGCCCTTCAGACATAGGGCAGATGAGCCTTTATCTGAATTATTTTAAGCGCCATATGAACCAGCCAGGAGACAATGCGCCGATAGGGATTATATTATCCGGAGATAGCACTTCTATTGAAGTCAAATACGCCCTTGGTGGGATAAACAGAAGGATATTTGCATCAAGATACATGCTTGATTTGCCTTCTGTTGAAGAACTGAAGAAGGCAGCTGGGATAAACTAAGGGGCTTAGGGTGTCCCTAAGGGCTTTCTTTTTGTTTTATGAATTATTAGCTATTTTCTCATAACATTTATATACTTCCAATTAATCACTTCCACTATCAATAATAGGGAGTGATAAAATGACAACCAAATTCAAGAAGGCGTTCAGGAACTGCGAATACTTTGATTATTCCAAGGATGAACACAAGAATTCAATGCTTGAGGCAATAGCAAAAACAAAAAGCGAATTTGGAAAAGAATATCCGCAAGTTGTGGGCCCTGTGAAAAGATGGGACAAGGACCCGAAATACTGCATCAGCTCATACAATCCTTCAAACAAGACAGAATTAATTGGCATGGTTCCCAAAGGCACACAGGAAAATGCAAAAGATGCATTGGATGCAGCAACAAAGACATTTGAAACCTGGAAAAGAGTTCCTATTGAAAAAAGAATTGACATTATGCTCAACGCAAGAAAGCTCCTGATTGAAAGAAGGCACGAATTCAACGCATATTGCGTGCTTGAATCAGGGCAGACATGGAACGAAGCAGACGGAGAAGTTGCAGAGACAATTGATTTCCTTGATTTTTATTCAAGGCACGCTGAGAAGTGGTGCGCAAAGAGAAAAGTGACTGCAAAAGCAGACGAGGAAGGGTTCCTGCAGTACATCCCATTAGGAGTTGGCGCTGTAATACCTCCGTGGAATTATCCGTGCGCAATACTTGCAGGATTGATAATCGCGCCTGTTGTTGCAGGAAACACGGTTGTTGTAAAGCCGGCATCTGACACGCCTGTAATAGGCTATAAGTTTGTTGAATTGCTAGAGCAGGCAGGATTGCCCCTCGGAGTTGTAAGCTTTGTTCCCGGAAGCGGAAAGGAAGTTGGAGAATACTTGGTTAACAGCCCGAAGACAAGGTTCATAGCATTCACAGGCTCAAGAGATGTGGGAGTGCACATATACGAAAGCCTTGCAAAGCAGCAGGAAAAGCAGGTATGGCTTAAGAGATTCATTGCAGAGATGGGCGGAAAGAATGCGCACATCATTGACTCTGAATGCTATTTGGAAAGCGCAGTGCTTGGAACAATGCAGGCTGCTTTCGGCAGGCAGGGGCAGAAATGCTCATCCTGCTCAAGGGCAATTGTTGATGAGACAGTTTATGACAAGTTCGTTGATATGCTTGTAGAAAAAACAAGGCAGCTGAAAGTCGGACCTTCTGAGGATTTCGCAAATAATCTGGGTCCTGTGATAAATAAGCAGGCATTTGACAAAATCTGCCAGTACATATGCATTGGTTCAGCACAGGGAAAGATTGTGGCAGGCGGCAGAGGAGACTTTGGCAAGGGCTATTTCATAGAGCCGACAATAATCAAAGACGTTGCTTGGAACTCAACAATTGCGCAGGAAGAAATCTTTGGCCCTGTTCTTGCTGTGATTAAAGCAAAAAACTTTGATGAAGCATTAAAAATGGCAAACAGCACAGAGTACGGCCTGACAGGCGGAGTATACACGCAAAATGAGGAAAAGCTGGAAAGGGCAATAAGAGATTTTCACGTGGGAAATCTTTATTTGAATAGGAAATGCACAGGCGCTTTAGTGGGAGTGCATCCATTCGGCGGCTTTAATCACTCAGGCACTGACTCAAAGACCGGCGGTCCCGAGTATGTGCTGAATTTCCTGCAGGCGAAGACGGTGGGAAGGAAGGTTAGATAAGATAGCAGATGGGTTGTAGGTGATGGCTCGTAGCAAAGGCGAGCCTCCGGCATTAAGATATTGGTTTATTTGATGTTGCAAGAAAAGGTATAATTCTTTTTACTTACTATACCCTTTAAGAGCATATTTCATACCTGTAAACTTATGCTTACAAATAGGGCAATATAATCTTGGTTTCCAAAATAATATAACAACAGCGATTAATGCCAAGACAATACCCAGAATACCTGCAACTTTTAGACCAAACCCAAACATAATAATAACCGCAATAACACTAACTGCACTTGTATTTTCGTCCTTAGGAACAATTTTTCTTTTACAGAGAGGGCAATACATTTCTTCATCAGCCATTTTATTGAACCTCCTTTGATTTATTACGCACATTTTCTGTAATTTTTTCCAATAATTCGCTAGTGCTAAACCATCCGCTTTCACTTATTGATTGCTTATAGACTACTTTCCCAAAATTACAATAAAGATAAGCACTCATATCCATCAGACTATTACGGCGAATTCCAAAACAATCTTCTTTAATATCTTCTAAAAGACTGTATCCTCTTTCGGCTTTTTCAGCGTCTACAAATTCATTATACTTATCCATACATTCATCAAATGTATTGCATAAATAGATTTTTACACTAAATGAAGTGCCCCATGGGGTAGACATACCATAGCCTTGCTTGCAGTATTTAATTGCCGTACTATTATCGCTGGATATTGCACCCAATGTAAACTCTGTAGAAATTACATCTTCATCGGGTAAAAATTCACACGCAGTAAATACTCTTTTGCAATCTGCAGGACATGATTTATATGTTTCAGAAGACTCATCACACTTTGTATCGCCACAACAAGGAGATATAGTAAAATGCTTACATTGGAAATTAGTATCTTTAGAACAACGATCGTCTGTACAAGAATTACTATCATCGCAATTCTTGGGGCATATTTTTTGGTGTTGACATGTATAATTTGTTGTCTTTGAGCAATAATCTTCTGTTGTTTCAATTTTATCATCACAAGATTGATTACACGTTTGGCATTCTATAGGGCAGCAATAGGATTCTATCGTATCCAAATAAGGAGAATTACAATCATCAGAAGCAGAACACAAATAACCCTTTTGAGATTGACAACTAGGTTTTTGTATAATCTCCTGTATTCCAGTTTCAATTTCACCATTATGTTCTTGTTTTGGAGTACAACCAGAAAAGGTTAACATAATCATTATTAAAAATAGTATTAAAACGAATATTCTTTCTTTTTTTGCCATCTAATCCTCTCGTAATCCCGAAATTTTTATCTTCTCTGAAATTGCATAATAGGCTATACTATACTGGAGACCTATCACAAAACAAAATCCACCTACAATAAAAGATAAAGAAAATTTACTATCGATTATAGCAGATATTATCCCTATCACAATCATAATCAAACCCACACCTAATAGAATAGATTTAGCACCATACTTCCGTTTTACAGCAACCAATTCCGCCCTATCAAACTTTAATTTTTTACCACAATAAGGGCAATTATCTTTCAAGATATCTCTGGGTTTTTTACCCCAACTGCTCCATGAATCAATTTCAAAATCTTGGTTACAATGTTTACACCTTAGCATCTTATCGCCTCTTAACTACTTCTATCTCTTTTTTTAATTGTTCTATATCTGCATCTGTAAAGTGAATATTGTTATATTCCGCAATACAATTATGTGTCAACTGATTCTCTTTAACAAGAAATTCAATTTTCACAGTTCCACTGCCAAAAATAACTATCCGCTTGATATCTATTATATGCCCTCCAATTTGTTGCAATAAAGCTATTAAATCTTGTTTTTTCATTGGTTTTCCTCTTTTTCTTGTTATATTGATAGGTATTTGATAGGTTTTCTTTTATTTAAAACTTTGCACAGATTAAGGTATGGACATAAAGAAGCTTTCCTTCGTAGTGCGCTCCAAGACGCGCCGCAAAATACTTATGGCGCTTGAATCCAACAAAATGCCCTCACAGCTAAAGAAAGAATTAAAGCTTGAAGACTCAAACGTGGCAAGAGGCTTGAGGGAGCTTGAAAGCGCAGGCTTAATCCGCTGCATAATAGGCTCTGCAAAGATGGGAAGGATATTCCGGCTTACGAAAGAAGGCAAAGAAATTAGGAAAGAATTAATTGCGATGAGTCTGCAGCATTCTTGATTCACTTCTTCCGCAACCTTTAAATATAACCTTTACTATGGTTATTATAACCTAAATGGTGGTTATAATGGGTTTACTGAAATTCATAACAGAAAGCAAGGAATCAAGAAGAATATTTGGGGAAAAGGAGCTTAAGATAATTGAAAAACAATTATTAGGCGTTAATCTCACGCAGTCAGAGAAGAACCGCCTTTCAAGAGACATAAGAAAGAAGATGGAGTTTATTGAAAAAGCGGCAAGGTTTGAAAATGAATTCAGGCTGAAAAAAGGCGGAGAAATAAAGGAAATCATAAAAGACGCAAAAGAAGCAATAAATGAAGATATTCTCGCAAACAAAATCAGGCAAATAAAGCTTTTCGGCTCTGCCGTAGAAAACAAGCTTACACTGCGCTCAGACATTGACATTTCAGTTGAATTCAATGAAACCACAGCATCAGAAGCAACATTATTCAGGAAAAGGCTTCTGGGAAAAGTTAATAAGAGAGTAGACCTGCAGGTTTACAACGTATTGCCGGATAACATCAAAAAAGCGATTGATGAAAAAGGAAGGATACTCTATGGGCAGGATAAAAGAGAAAATAGCTGAAATTGAGGGATATCTTGACGAGCTTGAAGAATTCATGCCTGATGATATTGATGAATACCTGCATGATGCAAAGACAAGGGCAGCCTGCGAAAGATATTTTGAGAAGATAACAGAGGCAATGGTGGATTTGGCGTTTCTTATAATCAAAGATAAGGGATTAAAACAGCCTGAAGACGACAAGGAAGCGTTTGATGCGCTTGCAAAAGAAAAGATAATCAGCAATGAGCTTGCAGGGCAGTTAAAAAACGCAAAAGGCATGAGAAACATTATTGCCCACCAGTATGGGACAGTAGATAATGAGATAGTCTTTCATTCAATAACAGAAGAGCTTGTAGAAGACGCTGAAAATTTCTTGAAGAGCATTAGCAGGATATACAAGAAGTAATTATCGCCCAAACATTAAAAGTAAATAATTAATGCTGGAAGCGGGCTTTCTTTATCTTCTTCTTTTTTATTTTCTTTAACTTATTCTTTCTTCTTTCCTGATTTCTCCTTATTCTTTTTCCTTTCCGAATACTTAATATACTTCTTTTGATTTAGTAAGCGTATGCCACGAATAGGCACGAAAAGAAAGGGGACAAAAGCAGAGAGAGAGTTATTTCATCTATTCTGGGAAAGCGGCTGGGGATGCGCAAGGGTTGCAGGCAGCGGCTCAACTCAAAGGCCTTCTTCTGATTTGGTTGCAGCCAACAGCGAGCAAAAGAGATTACTTGCAATCGAATGCAAGGCAATAGGCGACAATGCAAAATACTTTGAGCCTGAAGAGATAGAGCAGCTCGCCCAATTCGCGGCATTCATGGGAGCAGAGCCTTGGTTTGCAATGCGGTTCAACAGGGAGGACTGGTTCTTCGTGCACTTGAATGATGTGAAACAAACAGAAGGCGGCTCATTTGTTATCTCACGGGAATTTGCAAGAGAAAAAGGAAAAAGATTCAATAATTTGATTGACAGCAAAAAAACTATTTAATTCTCAAATACCAGCATTAAACATACAGAACTAATATTCTTTTTGTTCGTATGCTGCGGCAAAATCCTGCGTTTTGGAAAAAAGCCCAATATCTATCAGACTCATGTCTTCAACTAATTTCTCAAACGCGGTTTGCAATTTTACGTCATGCTCTTCGCCGGCCATTACTCTTGCGAGTCTTGCCTGGTCAGCAAGCATGAACTCCAGCCCTTTTTTTGCCTCTATACCCATCGGTTAAATTATCACCTTGCGGTATGTTTTATGACGCATACTGAATATTTAAATGTATCTATATTAACCAGTAGTTAGAAATTATTATTTACTACATGCTGCTTGCTATATGCTGCTTGCTACCTGCTACGTGCTAATTTTACGGTGTATAGTATAGTGACATATGTCACCACCACAGAAAAAGCCGTTTTTTGTGTCGTGACGACGAGACCTAAGACTATCTTGCTTACCTTCAACAGAGATCGGAAGAGC
>JAQTVM010000028.1 GCA_028706745.1 Candidatus Nanoarchaeia archaeon | reverse complement strand
CGTTTAGGATGCGTTATAATCATTTTCGGCCGCATAGCAGCCTCAATAATAAACCTCCGGCAGAGGTTTATTTCGCTTTTGCCAGCCTCTTTTGATGCTGGTGACATATGTCACCAGAGAATACACTACGGAGAAAGGAAGCAACTACGGCCTTATCCACTTGCATTCGTAATAAGTCACTGCATTCTCATCATCCACAATGCCCAAAAGCAGTCTCTTCTTTGTTGAGTGCGCAACCCTGTTCTTTGCAGAGAACTCGTACCATGTCAATGATTCGCCTTCGTGCACCGGATATACAATCCATTTTGCGTGGTCTTCGCCCGGCTTTATCCCCCTGTCATAAACCCTGAAATCTGCGCCAAATTTCAATGCAGTCTTCACAATATACCCCCTGCTTCTCAATTCCTTGAAAACAGCGTATCTTATTGAAAATCCGGACTCTGATTTTGATGCTTTACTTATGAAATCGTCTGCAGACATCTTTTTCTTGTTATCAAGAACGTCAAGCTTGCCCTTTTCAAGCAAATATAATGCCTCGTGCAATGAGTATTGTATTTTATTCTCAGCCAATGCGCCGAACCTGCTCTTGTCATACATTGACCTTGAAGCGCCTTCATTCGGGGCAATTACGTGCTTTCCTGAAAATACCGCTGTGGATTTGCCTTCAACATCAATCTTTTCTTCCTTTGCAGGGGCTTTCATTTCATCAAATATCTCTTTTGCTTCCTTGTAAGCTGTCTTGGCATCTTTTTCAAACTCAGTAACAGCTTCCTCTATCTGCTTTAATACATCTGTTTTCTTCTTTGCCATAAGAGTATAGAGGAAGCAGGGTGTTTAAAAAGCTTTTGAATAAACTAAAAGAATAAGAAAGAAAAAATCAAGATTATCTTGGGACCATTAATTGTCCCACAGTGCAAAACGCATCATAAACATAAGTTAATACCTTATGTTTTTTGCGCCATTCCATGCCGGCATGTATATCGTCAACAACACTTTCCAATGCTTTTGTATCATTTTGCATTACTATTCTTTCAAAGCCCTTTGGCGTGAAGAATATCCTGTCGATTTTATCTCCATCCATCGTAAATCCGCTATAAAGCCTGTTTGCCATTTTATTTTACCCCCAAATACTGTTACTATTTTGCAGATATAGTCGATATATAAAGCTTGCGATGTAAAGCGCGAAAAAGGAAAGGCTCTGCTATACTTCAAATAAGATATTCGTGTTAAAACAAAATAAGGAATTAATTCACGCCGAAGGCTTGCCTTCTTGCCATTAGAATCTAAAATTCGCGCATAAAACCCCATATAAAAATAAAAAATGTGCAGTCCGCGCTGCACCCCCGAAAACAGTTTGCCTACGGCAGTAAAAACAGGCTGTAAAGCATGGTTACTGCAATTGCTGCTAACATCAATACTGTAGCTGCTGATAGTTGTATTTGCCTTCTTGCCAGCAGGGTCTGTTCTCTTTCCATTCTCATGTGGAAGAGACCCGCCATTGTGTATCACCCCCTATGTTTTACTATGCCCTGCTGATATTTAAAGATATAGAAACTCAGTTATAGAGGTTGGAGAATACAGGTTTGATGTAACTTGATAGTAGGAAAGAGGGCATATAAACTAAGCCTTAACAGAAAGAATGACCCTTATAATATTGCAAGAAATGAATAATTAGCTGATTCTTCCAATATCTTCAGAATAAACAGCCTTTATGTTATATCTTCTAAAAGAGCCCTTATCCTGCTTACAAAATCAGCAGCCTGCATCTGAGCCATTCTTGCCTGACCAAGCTCAAATGAAGAATCAACATTATAAGAAGCGCGCTCCCTAATTTCTTTTGCATCAATCACCAAATCTATGTCATTTCTGCCAAGATGCACATTGCTTATTATAAACTCAACATCCTCTTTTTTCAGCAAATTGTCCCGATGATAATAAAAAAGCGTTATCGCAATAATAGTCGCAAGATGGCTTTTGGACTCAAAGCCAATTTTTGCAGTCAATGCAAGCGCCGTGTGATATATTGAATAATAATATATTGTTATGCACCAGTCATAGAATGCCCTGCCCGGCAGCTTGTCTTTTATGGAGAATTTATGCTCTTCCATCAAAAAGTTTGCAAAATCAAGGTTAGAAACAGCCTTGTTCATGTGCTTTTCAAAAAGAAAATTTCCGGTTTTTCTCAACACGCCTATTTTTACATAATGCCTAAAAGCGGATTCGCAGTATAGCTTGTCTGACAGGACTTTTCTAATATCAATCTTCATGCCAAAAATCTCCAAAGAAGAGAGTAATAGTGCTCAGCACCCAAAAGAATAATTGCCTTATTCCTTATTTCCTTTGAGAATCCGTGCTGCCTGTCCTGAAAATTATGCTCAAATGAGTTATAGTCTACATAGACAGGGCTTATTTTTGTATTTGTTCTCATGCTTACCCTTTTTGCAGTATTTTCTATACCTTCCTCGTTTTCAACCTTCTGAAATACAAGCAAAATGTCTATGTCAGAACCCTGCTTAAAACTCCCTTTTGCATAAGAGCCAAAAATAACTGCAATAAGCGGCCTGGTTTCAAGTTCCTGCAAAAAATTTCCGACAGCCTTTTGCAAGGTCATAGGCAGTGCCAGAAACTTTTCTGTATTTACCTGCTTAAGGTAAGCAACAGTGCGCGGGCTTTCCCTTAGCCTTGCTTTTACAAGATTCGCCTCTTTCTGCAAAATTACAACATTCTCCTGCTTCAGCAAGCCGATATATCTTGCAACATTAGGGAGCCCTGTTTCTAACATCCTTGATAATTCTCTCAAATGCACGCCTTCCTTATGCTCTTCCAAAATCCCTATCAGTTTTAGCTTTGTTTCCATACCTCACCTATGATAACAAAATGTTATCAAATGATAATATAATGTTATCACTTATATTTAACCTTTTCGGCAGGGTAAGGATTAAAGCATCTTACTTCACGTCCCTTATTCCATCCGTGCAGATTTCAAATATCGCCTCTCCGTCAGGCAGATGCGGGCTGTCTACCAGTTTTGCAACTCTTGAGCCTGCCTTTCCCCTTCTGACATACAATCTTGTCTGCGAATTGTGCCCGACAATGTTTCCGCCGATTGCTGCAGTGGGGTCGCCAAAGAACACGTCAGGCTTTGCCATTACCTGGTTTGTGACATAAACGCAAAGGTTGTGCATGTCAGAAAGCCTCATCAGGATGTGCATGTGCTTGTTCAGCTTCTGCTGCCTGTCTGCCAATGTTCCCCTTCCAACAAACTCCGCCCTGAAGTGCGCTGTCAGTGAATCAACAATCACAAGCTTCACAGGCAGGTTTTCCTTTGTAATCAGGTCTTCCACTTTCTCGGCAATTATCATCTGGTGGTCTGAATTAAAAGCCCTTACAACCTTTATGTTCTTCAGCATTTCCATCGGGTCAAGCCCTAATGCATTTGAAATCTGAATTATTCTTTCCGGACGGAAAGTGCTTTCAGTGTCAACCCATACTGCAACGCCGTTAAGCCCCCCCTGCTCAGGAGGAAGCTGGACATTTACTGCCAGCTGATGCGCAAGGCTTGTCTTTCCGCAGCCAAAAGCGCCATACGTCTCTGTAATGCTTCCTGTCTCAAGCCCGCCGCCTACCAAGGTGTTCAAAGAATTGCTGCCTGTTGAGATTTTGCCAATAGCTTCTCTCTTTTTCAGGATTTCATCGCCTGACTCAAAACCCATGTTCAGGTTGTTTCTTGCAGCGTTTATTATCTTCCTTGCAACTGCTTCTCCAACTCCTGCAGCTTCCACCAATTCTCCCGGTGTTGCAACTGCCAAAGCCATAAGTGTTTCATAGCCTGCCTCTTTCAGCTTTTCAGCTGTCGCTGCGCCCACTCCCGGCAGGTCGCAGACTCCTATTTCTTTTGGTTCCTTTTTACTCATTTTCATCACCCTCCTTATCTGAGAAGAACATTTCTTCCTGTAATTTATTCAGGAGAAGAACTGCTTTTGCAATATCATTCTTCCTAAGATTTACTGTTTCGTCTCTCCAGCTTCCTGACTTGTCTTTCCAGCTCCTTCTCAATGAAGCTGTCAGGAAACTGACCATGCCTTCCGGCATCTGCTTCTCATTAGCCCATATTGCGCCGCTAAAATTCCCGCACCTGTAGCTTTTTACAGGGCGATTCGCAGAACTTGTCTGCACCTCTGTTTTCATTTTTACATCCTCCGTTTGCTATTCGCATTTTATTTCATGGCGGAGTGGCCTGCTTTTGGCCCTGATTCAGGCACGCACAGACCAAAGCCCAACTTTTTGCCCCTTTTTTAGGGACACTATGAGTTATGGCTGTCTTATTTATATACTCTCGCCATGCGCATGGCAAGTGGCAAGTGGTTGCTTAAAAAGATTGCTGTCAAAAAACATCTGTTTTTACGGCAGGTGTTGGAAATCCCATTGGACGAGCCGGAAAAAGAAGGATTTTTAGGGCTTTTTTTGGAGGATTTCCATGGTTGCCGGAAGGGGTTTTTTCTTTCCCTCGTCAAATCTGGGTCGGAATTCTTGTGAAATTTGACCTGCCTTTTTGGGATCAAAATACCCATCGAAAGGTTTATATATGTGTTCTAACTGCTATGTAGTAACAATTAAGACTTTATCCTTAGTCTTATCCGCGAAAACTGCGGTTTTCGGGACCTCACGATGCAAAGCATCGCAAGGAAAGAAAGGAGGGGGTATTGAAAATGGCACTCGACGAAGACATAAAAGATATAAAGGAAGCGCTTAACAAGAAGCCAGGATACTTAATGTTAGTTTTTTTAGTTTCTTCCTTTGCCATTTTAGGAGAGCGCATTAATAAAAACAATACAAATGAAATTTTAAATGCCATAAATACATCTCATCAGGTGCAGACAGCAAACATCATTGAAGGCAGTGCGCCTGAGAAGTTCTATGTCATTGACGGGCAAAGAACATATCTTGAGATTGACGGAAAGCCGGTAGCAGAATACCTGAAGGAGAGGCAGTAAGAAATGACAAAACACGATCCTTTAGGGGGTATTTATAATGACACTGGATGACCTTGACAAATACGTGCAGAAGGAAGAGGAAGCAAGAAAACTGCTTGAAGAAGTAGAGCAGAATGCAAGAGATATTGACAGCAGGGCAACAGGCAGAACCCAGAGGACGCTGACAGAAAGAATAACCGCAATTGAGACTGAAGCGACACAGCAGATACTCAGAGTTGCAGGAACAATTGACTCAACAATCAACAACGTGGTTCTTAATACAAAATTAAAGATGGATTGCCCTTATCAAGACTGCAAATGCAAGTATGGAACCAAAGGATATACTGCAGATGTTGAAGTTAAGGATGGAATGCTGGAATTAGACATATTTCACCAAAGATATTTTGGTAATAATAATAATAATTATAGGTCATATGAAGAAAAGTTACTAATAAAAATCAATACACAAAATCAGAAAATAAAAGTAAGTTATGGCGTAACAGATATATACCCTGTTTACCGCTTAAGCAGGCTTAAAAGAAGCCCTGCAAAGGCATTCAGGATTTTGGCAAAGGATTACCAAAAAGAAAAGAATCAGCCTTTTATCGAGGATTTCATAAGCACTTATGTATCAGTGCCTGAGATTCTTGCAAAAGCTGTTATACAGATAAAGCAGGAGCAAACCGCAAAAGAAACTGCAATGGGCATCCTTGCAAAACGCCTGGGCGCTTTTGGCACAGAAGAGGAAAGCACAGGGCTTCTTGAAGAGACAGCAGGAAGCAGCGAGGAAAGCAAAACCCCTGCACCTGAAGGAGAGCATATGAAAGTCAGGGATACAAGGGCAAGCACGATTTTCGAAATGCAGAAAGAGCTTCTTGAAAAGATGATTGAATCAAAATCTACGTCAGGGGAAAAAAAATGACTAACACAAAAGCATGGATTGGAGCAGGAGTCGCGGGAATCGCGTGCTACTTTGCGCCTGAAGCAATAGAATACGTTTCAAGCCTTTTGGGAAGCAGCACAAGGCTTACTCCCAACTCAGAGTCTGACTGGCACATGCTGAAGCACGTCGGCGAATGGGTAATGGCTGGCGGTGCAATAGGGACATTAGGAAGCCTTGCAGGAAAAATAACTGACAATCCAAAAAGAAAAATAGGAATAGAAGGAATGGTTGATACAGGCTTGGCAGCTGCTTTTGTTGACACAAAGGCATTCAGGGAAATGCTTTACCACATTGACGCTTACACTCCAAGCATGCAAAGCAAATTGGATTTTGGAGCGAAGGTTGCGTTTGCAGCCTTTCTGGTTGCGTTTGCGTACAGTTTTGCAAAGAAGGAAGAGCCTAAAAAGAAGTAATCCTTAGACAATCATGTATTCTATCATGACATATGTCACCAGCATCAAAAGAGGTTGGCAAACGCGAAATAAACCTCTGCCGGAGGTTTATTATTGAGGCTGCTATGCGGCCGAAAATGATTATAACGCATCCTAAACAGC
>JAQTVM010000027.1 GCA_028706745.1 Candidatus Nanoarchaeia archaeon | reverse complement strand
AAAATCCTTTTGTTTTTAGCTTAAAAAATTCGCGTCTTATGTCTTCTTTTTTCATAAATACCACCAAAATTCAGCAGAAACCGCTGAATTTAAAGGGTGGTGACATATGTCACTATACTATACACTATTGGGCTTTTTTAGTAAAAATGGATAGAAAAAAAGAGAAAAAAAGAAAGAAAAAAAGTTAACAGCTTCCGGTTAAAGCTTCTGTTTCAGATGAAAGAGCAGTACCGCATTCAGAAGGGGCTGTCTCAAACGCTGCGCACAATGATGCCTGGAATCCTGCAGCAGTCCTCGCTCCTGCATAATCCTCGCCGTCAATGTAAACAGCAGGGCTTCCGCTTGCTCCCAATTTTGCGCCAAGTTCTTGGTCTGCTTTCGCAAATACAAGCGCCTTTTCTTTCTGGCACTGCTTTATCTTTTCAACATCCAGCTTAAGAGATTTTGCAACAGCTTCCCAGCAGGTGTCTGCATTCTGGTAAGTGCACTTCGTGTTCATCTCAATTGCAAACTTAAACCATGCATCCATCCCGCCCTGCTCTTTTGCGCAAAGCTCCCTAATGTTCTGGTTTGCTTCCTGTATGCCATGCATTGAACAGTACTTGCTTTCTGCATCTAGGCAGTATGTCGGACCGCCTCCCTGATAATTGCTATACCATACATAGCGCGGATTGAATTCTGCCTTATTCTTAAGCAATTGATATACCGGCTCTATAGCTTCTTCAGCCTGATTACCATAGGGACAGTAGCTCATGACATAAAAGTCAATCTGAGGTTTGTTGTCGCCTTTTGTAACGCCAAGTGAAGCCAGGAATTCAGCCCTTGCCTTCTCGTCAATCCAATGGCTTGCGCCGACTGCCTCATCAAGCAGCTTGTACCATTCGCCTTTCTGCTCAAATGCTGAATGCAGCCCTACCATTTCAGGATTGTTCCAAGTTGTTGTTTCTGTTACCTCACTGCCAAACAGATATGAAGGCACAAACTTCAAGCTCAAGTCTGAAACCAATTTCTTTCCTTCATCAGAACTTATGTCAACTGTCCTTATGTTTGCTCCCTTGAACAATGTCCTTGTTGTCTGCAAAGCAGCTGTCGGATCGCATGAATCGCATGTCGCGTCATTCACGACAATAACCTCAAACTGCACAGGGTCAGTGTATTCGCACTTCTCTGAAACACACTTTCCTTCCTTGTCAGGCTGGGCAGTGCATTCTGAGTCTGCAGTGCATTCAGGCATTCCAGAACATTCAGGGTGTCCCTTAAAATTTTGGCAGACTGCCTTTAGGAAGTCAGTTGTTGCCCTGCCTCCGTTATAGTCAGCGCCGTTAATCTTAATTGTCGGGCTTCCGTATGCCTGAACTGCCTCTGACTTCAGTATTGAAGCTGAAAGCAATGCCTTTCCCTCTTCGCCTTCAAAGCAGGTTTTTAATTCGTCTGCATCAATGCCTGCCTCTTCTGCGCAGGACTGCCATGTGCTTTCTGCAGCGGCTATATTTTTATTCTGGCATAATATATAATCCATATACTTTTTCGGGGCAATCTTAATTGCGCATAACTGCCTTATGTCCTCGTCAACTTCAGGCTGGCCGTGCAATGAGTTAAATGTGCCGTCGCCATTTTCGCCGGCAATGAAGTTTATGCTGAAGTCAACTGAGTCGCCCATCTTTTTCAGGACAGGCGCAATTGCATCCTCAACATCTGTTCCGTAAGGGCACTGTGACATTACGTAAAAGTCAAGCTTTACAGCATCGCCTGTGATTGCATTGCCTGTGAATTTCCCTGTGAACAATCCTATTCCGAGAAGCACTGCCAATACAGCAATTACACCATAAATAGCATAATTCCTTTTGCCATGCAGCAGGGGCTTCTTGTCCCCTATCAGGGGCGTATCCGGCTTTTCAGCCGATTCCTCATTTAATGTTTCAGTATTCATTTTATACCCTCCAAAAAGTATCAATTTCTTTATACAAGGGACATATTTAAAGATTGTGGTTTAGCAGCCCATACAAAAACCGATTAATTTAATAATTTGTTAATTCATATAATCTACTATGAAAAAAGAGCAGATTAATGATTTGCTTTCAAAAGCAGAAGCCATAGAACTTAGCAGGTATACTCTTTACAGGGAAAAAAGAAGAAAAGTCACTACTCCCGATGCAAGGAAAGTTATTGAGTTCCTGTTTCTTGCGGAAAAGAACCATTTAGGGATAATACGCAGGCAAAAGAGGCATCCTGCAAAAAAGATTGATGCAAGAATGAAGAAAGGCATGAAGATATTTGAGATATCAGAAGAACTGAAGAATGAGAAAAGTTCTACTGTGGGAGACATTAATATCCTTAAGATGGCCGAAAAAATAGAGGCAGTTGACTGCCCTTTCTACGCAGAACTGGCTAAAAAAACAAAAGAGAAAAATATCAAAAGCTTGTTTATTGAACTGCAGAAGCAGGAATGCCTGCACCTTTTAATTATAAGAAAAAAATTAAAAGAAATGCAGGAATTAAGTGTTGCATTGAGCAGGGCACAAAATCCCCGCTTTAATCCGCGTTCAATCCAATTCCACAATCTGCCCGTCTCTTACAATAAGAACTGTCTTTCCAAGCACATAGCCCATCTCTGCAGCCAAATCAGCAAGAGGCGTGAGCCTGCTTACATCGCCGTGCGAAGGTATGATGTACTGCGGCTTGAGCATGTCAATCAGGTCCCGGTGGTCTTCCCTTGATGCGTGCCCTGACACGTGTATGTCCTTGAATATCCTCATTCCCTTTCTTGACAGCTTGTCTTCAAGCACTGCCCTGTTTGCCATGTTTATTGCGGCAGGTATTGTCCTGCACGAGAAGATTATTATGTCTCCCTGCCTGAATTCAAACGGCAGTTCTTTCATTGCCATCTTTGTAAGTATTGCTTTCGGCTCACCCTGGTTGCCGGTGCATATAACAAGGTATTTCTCCGGGTTTGCCGCAATCTCCTTCAGCTTTTTCTTCACATCGCCGGCGTGCTTGATTATCTCTGTCTTTTTGGTAAAGTCAATCAGTTTCAGGCGTTCAGCAGCAGTCAGGTACTTGTGCATGCTTCTGCCAAGTATCACTACTTTCCTTTTCAGCTTCTGCCCGAACTCAACAATGGACTGTATTCTTGCAATGTGCGATGCAAATGTTGTCACAAACAATGCGTGCCCCTTGTTTTCAACACCAAGCATCACATCTCCCAGCATTTCCTTTGCAACCTTCTCAGAAGGAGTTTTCATCCTTGCGTCAGCATACAATGACTCGACTATCAGGGCTTTCACCTTGCCTGTGTTTCCAAGCGCCTTCAATCTCTCGTAATCCGGCTTCTTGCCGATTACAGGGTGGTTGTCAAACTTGTAGTCGTTTGCATAAACTATTATCCCTTCTTTTGTGTGTATTGCTATCATCACTGTCTGCAATGTTGAGTGCGTCATGTTGATGAACTCAATTGTTATATTGTCAGAAACCTTGATTGAGGCCCCGGGGTTTAACGGCTTTAGCTGGTTGCTGATTCTCAGCTTATCGTCAGCCATTATTGTCTTCAGAACTTCCAATGTGTATGGTGTGCCTATAACAGGGCAGTAATAATGCTCTGCCATGTACGGAACAGCCCCTATATGGTCTAAATGGCAATGCCCTAATACAATTGCCTTTACATTATTTCTCCAGTCCTTGATTACCCTGTCATCAGGGATTGCGTCAATCGTGATTAATTCTTCTTTTGTAAGCCCGTTTCTCGAGCCCTCGCCTTCTTCCTCTTCGTAGGTTATTATCTTGGGCAGGTAAAAGCCCATGTCGCATATCACTGCTTCATCGCCTACTCTTATCGCCGTCATGTTCCTCCCAATCTCTGAGAAGCCGCCTACTGCACAAATCTCTATTGTCATTTTCTCACTCCGTTCGAAATGACACTTCGTTTCACTCGTATCATATTATTTTTATCTCCTGTATATTTTAAATACTTTTCCTAAGAAAAAGTTGCGGGCGTGTTGCCCTAAGTTTTTCTCGTTATAAGATATGGAATGCTAAACTATTATTTAAATGTATGCCGAAAGGCTTATATATTGGTAGTTACTGCTAAATAGTTACAATTAAGGGGTATTAATGGCACTAAAAAAGGCAGCAGCAGGACTCGCACTGGCGGGAATTCTAAGCGCGTCAGCTCCTGCTAAAGCAGACATGTTTGACACAATTCCCGACTATTCTTATGTAAATAATACAGCTTATGTTGAAGCGCACAGGCAGGAAACGCCTGCAGAAGCTTTTGAAAGAGTGCTAGAGCCGGCGGAGAATACAGGAATTCTTGAGGCGCCTTTTATGCCAAGGGTTGACTTGTTTCCTTCACAGGACATAACAATACCTGCAAGGGAAATAACTGTTGAGGATTACCTTGACGAAAATAACATTGACTACACTTCTCAATTCACGACAAACTGGTGGGAGTATCCTATCAATATAGCGGGAAGCTATGTGCTTACTGTTGCCTGGCACGAGTTAGGACACTATACGTTAGCCAACCTGCTTGGCGCAAATGATGTTGAGATGCATATGTTTGACGGCGAATGCAGCGGCGGAAGCGTGGCTTGCGTGAGATACAGGAGAGAAAGCTGCGAAGACAGATTTTGCAGGAATATTGTGAGAGATGTAGGACAGCTTCAGGAGACAATTATTGCTGCTGCAGGCATGGGATTTACAACAATGGGCAATGTCGCCTTGACTTCATTATTGAAAAATGATGCTCTGCCGGACTGGTCAAGAAGCTTTGCAGCAACAACTTCATTGATGATGATGGCAGACAGGCACAAGTACATATGGAGTTCTGCAATACAGCACTGGGCGCGGATGGATATGGGTGGAAGCGATATTGAGCATATAATGAGAATTAATTTTTCTTCTTCTGAAGCAAAGGACGCAGCTTACGGCGTTCTTGTTGCGGCATCTGCAATAGAGCTTGCTTTGAGATGGGAAGAAATATGGTACCTGATGAATACAATCGCGAGAAGGCAGGTAGAGGTTCCGGAAGGGCTTGGCATAATGCCCGGTTTGTACAATTACGGAAGCACTTTAATGTTGGGTGCGAGCGGCGAGTTCTAACGCAAACTAAAAGCCCCTAACTAAACCAAAATCCTTAAATACACTTTAAGGCACTTATAATGCAGTAATAATTACTAAAAAAAGAAGGTGAAATAATGAAAATGAACAGGAAAGGCGCAATTGAAATGTCAATGACTACTATCATAGTGGTTATTCTCGGCATTACATTGCTGTCATTGGGACTGATGTTTGTAAGAAACATATTCTCGGACATAGGCGGGTCAAGCGCAAAAATGTCTGACCTTGCTGACAAGCAGATGATGGAGATGTTCGGAGAAAGCGAGGACCCCATATCATTGCCAAGAGATCAGGTTGAAATTGAGCAGGGTGATGAAGATATTCTTGACATAGGCATACGCAACACAGGAGAAGACCAAGGCAAGTTTAGCCTAAAGAGCATAGAAGTTGTTTCAAAACCGGGCGCTTTTAAAGGTGACGCCTTAAAATGGCTTTCATGGGACAGCACAGAAAGCACCATCCTTAGCGGAAAGGCAAAAACAGGAAAAATATTGGTAGCAGTTCCAACAAATGCCAATCTGGGCACTTACCAGTTTAAAATAACATTAAGCTGCAATTTAGAAGAAGTATGCCCTGCTGGCGGAGAGCCGACTGCATCCTTCTTTGTAAAGGTTGTAAGCTAAAACCTCTTTTATTTTTTCTTTCTTTTTCTTCTATAGATTTATATACCCTTTGATTCTCTTATCCTCATGGAAAACGAGTTTACAGCAAGGTATATTGAACTTGGGGCAAATGCTGAAATCTTTCGCTATGAGGATTGCATCAGGGTAAACCCCCTTAAGATTACTGCAGAAGCTTTGATTGAAAGGCTTAAGAAAAAAGGATTCCAGCTTGAAAAAGTTAAATTTCTTGAAAACGGGTATTTCGTGAGAAAAGCAAGGCACTCAATATCTGCTCTGCCCGAGTATTTGCACGGATACTTTTATATTCAGGAGGCTGCCTCGCAATTGCCTGCCCAAGTCCTAAACCCTTCAAATGAGGACATTGTACTGGACGCCTGCGCAGCTCCCGGCGGAAAGACAACGCAATTGGCTGTAAAGGCAAAAGCAGTCATAGCAGTTGAAAGCCAGCACAACAGGATGCCTGCTCTGGTGAATAACATAGAAAGAATGGGCATGAAAAACATCATTTGCTGCAATACAGATGCAAGGACATTTGAGCCTGAAATAAAATTCAATAAAATTCTTGTTGATGCGCCCTGCTCAGGAAACTATATTTCAGACAACAAGTGGTTTGGGAAGCAAAAAATCACGAATTTCACTGAAAGGGCTGAAATACAGAAAGAGATTCTGAGCAATGTAGCCAATTTTTTGGAAGACAACGGGGAATTGGTTTACAGCACCTGCTCACTGGAGCCTGAAGAGGATGAGATGGTTGTTGACTGGGCAATAAAAGAGCTTGGAATGAAAGTATTGGACATTGACTGCATAGGAGACAAGGGAATAAGCAATCCTTTTGGAAAGGAACTGGACAAGCAGGTTGAAAAATGCAGGCGCCTATGGCCTTACAAGACAAGAACGCAGGGCTTTTTCATAGCAAAGCTGGGGCTAAAATGAACTTCGAGACATTCATATCAAAATTTGCAGGAATTGCAATAGAATACACCAAGATAAACAATAAGTATTTCCTTGCAGAAGCTTCACTGGTAGAGCTTTCAAAAAAGCTGAACTGCAAGATAGAGGCAATAGGGCTTTTTCTGGGCGAGGAAAAGGAAGACAAATTCATGCCAAGCCCCGCACTGCTTGAAATACTTGCAAAAGTCTCTGATGAGAAGGTTTTTGTCAATTACATCGGCGAAATAGACTTTCTTTACGGCAGGGATTTGAAGAAAAGGCACATAACCTCCTTTACAGGCGGCTCAAAAGAAGGGTTTTTCAAGCTTATACAGAACGAGCATGATGAAAACATAGGCTATGGCAAGATATCAAAGCCATTGGATTCTGAAACAGGGGAAATAGCCAATATGCTGGACAAAGGCGACTATATAAGAAGGGAAAAGCCGGTGCAGCATTCTTAATACTACTTCTTACCCAAAAGCTTAAGCCACTGCGTGGCTAACCTCACGCCAAAGGCGTGTATTCTATCATGACATATGTCACCAGCATCAAAAGAGGTTGGCAAACGCGAAATAAACCTCTGCCGGAGGTTTATTATTGAGGCTACTATGCGGCCGAAAATGATTATAACGCATCCTAAACAG
>JAQTVM010000026.1:2255-7336 GCA_028706745.1 Candidatus Nanoarchaeia archaeon | reverse complement strand
CGCACTTTGTGAATAGCACTCTTACAACAAACAACTTCATCTGGACGTGCATTGCCTGCACTGCAGAGGGATGCACTGCATCAAGTGAGAACAGGACATTAAGGGTTGATGTCACGCCGCCAACACTAGTGCAGTTTGTATCTCCGACGCCTGAGAATGAGACAAAGAGGGCAACGAATTACAATGAAGCGTATGTGAATGTGTCAATAACAGAAGCATCCAATAACTACTCAGCTTCCATTGACTGGAATCGTTCGTTGGTTGGATGGTGGAGATTAGAGCAAGGCAACGGAACGTGGTTTGAAGACTCATCAACGTGGGGCAATAACGGAACTTGCGCTCCATCATCAGGATATTGCCCTAACCTGACGACAGGAATGAGAGGAAAAGCCTATAATTTTAATGGAATTAACAATAATATTAATCTCGGAAATTATAATGAATTGGAAGGCATGACTTCCATTACAATAGCTGTTTGGGTCAAGCCAACAGGCACAGGCGACGTATATCAAAGAATAATCGACAAAACATATAATACAGCATATGCGCTCACCTATCTTAGCCCTAATGTTAATTTTGCCTTAGTTACAGACACAGGCTCAATCAATGATGTAAGCTGTGGAGACCTTACCGATAATGTGTGGAATCATCTGGTTGCTGTTTGGAACAATAGAACAAGCACATATGAATGCTATGTAAATGGAATAGCCAGCGGGGAAGGCGGAACATTAACAGGAAATAATGTTGCAACAAATGGCGCAACATTATATATAGGTGGCTGGGGAGGGGGCACTGCAAATAATTTCAACGGCTCGATAGATGAAGTTATGCTCTGGAACCGCGCCTTATCTCCCGAAGAAATCAACGCCTCATACTCAGCAGGCGTCTGGAAGCTCTACCGCAACTTCACCGGATTAACTTCAGGAACATACACCTACAAGGCGTACGTAGTTGACCAGGCCGGTAATTTGAATAATACAGAGCAGAGGACGTTCATCATAAACACGCCGCCTACGCACGACTATCCTGCAATTAACACTACTTTAGGAACCAATACAAGCGAGGAAAACATAACCGCCTTTAACATAAGCACCACAGACGCTGACGGAGATGCAGTCACAAATATATGGAACTGGTACATGAACGGGACAAGCATCACACTGCTTAACATGCCGTTTGAAGGCGGAAGCCAGAACGGCACTTCCAGCGGCGTTGCAAACGGCGCAAAGAACTATGTGCCTGGAATGAACAACGGCACTGTATACAATGCAACCTGGAGCTCAACAGCAGGCGTTGACGGAAGAGGCGCTTACAAGTTTGACGGGGTTGATGATTACATAGACACAAGCCTAAATATACCCGGAGGAAACTTCTCATTTTCATTATGGTTCTACATGAATCAGGATGCTACAGCAGAAGGCGCAAGCAAGTACCTGCTTTACTTCTATCCGCAGGTGCTTTACCAGCATTCAGCAAATAATTATTTATATTTCTATGGATATACCGGAGGGCAATACTTAGGTTGGCAACCAAGCAACAATGCATGGCACCATCTTGCCTGCTCAGTAAGAACCAATGTCAGCATAACTTGCTTTGGCGACGGCGCATATAAAGCAACAGATGCAAAAGTCGGGGAATTTATGGAGGTTAGTTCAATAAGAATCAGCAACAGCGGCGCAAACGCATGGAACGGCACCATAGACAATGTGATGATATACAACAGGAGCCTGACAAATGAGTCAATGCTTGCTTTGTATGCAAACCAAACAAACAGAATCGTCCAGCAGGAAACTTCATCAGGAGAAACATGGAGCGCGTGCCTCACGCCGAACGACGGGCAGGACGACGGCGCTACAATGTGCACAAGGGCTAACATCACAATCAACACGCCGCCTTCAAAAGTCACTCTTGCAGAGCCGACTCACGGCAATAACACTTTAACAAACAGGAGCGTGAGCTTCAGGTGGCTTGCTGCGGCAGATGTTGACGGGAATTCGCTTACTTACAACATTTCAATAAACTGCTATTCGCTGGACGGCGGCTCCTGCTCTCCAAGCGATGACAGGATGTACAGCACATCAGCAACAAGCTACAACCTTACAGAAGAAACTGAATTAAGATACCTGTATGACGACAGGTACTACTACAACTGGAGCGTAACTGCCTATGACAGCTTTGACTATGGGGAAGCAAGCAACCAGTCAAACTTCTCAATAAACTCTGAAGTGATAGTTTCATTAATCAATGACACAGTGGACTTCGGGGAGCTGAACATAAACCAGCAAAGCAACACAACTGACTTTACTCCATATCCGATGAGGCTGGAAAACAAGGGCAATGTAATCACGACAGTAAACCTGTCTTCTGCAACACAGCTTTTCAGTTCCGGCGGATTCCCAAGCTCCTACTTTAAGATAAGGGTAAATGAAACAAGCGGTTATGAGGGCTGTTTCAGCAACAATGCAAGCAGCCAAATATCGTGGACAAATGTGCCTGCTGTAAACAATACGCTGTTTGATAAAATGAATTACTCATCAGGCAATGACAGGGGAGACATACACCTGCACATACAGGTTCCGAATGACGAGCCGTCAGGCTCAAAGAGTTCAATACTTACATTGACGGGGTGGTACGCATTATAAAAGCTAACAGGCTGCTGATATTTGCACTGATGGCAGTTTTGCTTAGCGCAAGCGTTGCAGCAATCGGAGTAACTCCGGGAAGGACAACAATAAACTTTGAGCCGAATGCAAGGCAGACCTTGGGCTTTGATATAATCAATGACCAGCAGAAGGATGTAAGAGTCATACTGACAATTGACGGAGATGCAAAAGGCGCAGAAGTCATACTTAAACAGCAGATAATTGAATTAAAATCAACAGAAGACAGAAAGCACGTTGAGTATGACTTGAGAATGCCAAAAGAATTCGAAAGCCCGGGAACAAAGGAGCTGAGGATTTCAATCACAGAGATGCCTGACGAAACATCAGACAGGCCCATTACAGTGGGAGCAATGGTTGGAGTAATAACGCAGGTAAGAATCAAGGTGCCTGAACAGGGCAAATACCTGAAGATAGAGGGCATTGAAGTGTCAGAAGGGCAGGCAGGGGAGTATGTGACATTCCTTGTACCTGTGAACAACCTCGGAACAGAAAGAATCGGCAAGGTAAAGGCAAACATCACAATCTTCGGTCCGACAAACGAGGAAATAGCTGTTGTTGAGACGCAGGAAGAGCCATTGGATGCAATGAAGAGGACAATGCTGAAAGCAGTGTGGCCTGCAAATGTCAATGCAGGCAAGTACTTTGCAGTTGCTTATGTATCTTATGATGAAAAGACAGCAAGGGCTGAGAAGATATTCACTGTGGGCAGGGCGTCAATTGAAATATTAGGCATTGACACAAAGAACTTCCAGCTTGGCGGCATAGCAAAGATGGATGTGAAGCTGAAGAGCAACTGGAACGAAATGCTTGAAATATTTGCAGAGCTTTTCATAAAGAACACTGAGATGGACCAGATTGCAAATGTAAAAACGCCGACTGCCTACCTGGAGCCCGGAAAGGACATGACACTTACAGCATACTGGGACACCCAGGGAGTTGAGGAAGGGAAGTATTACGTCACATTGCGGGTGAATTACGGGGAAAAGGAATACATTGAGAAGCAGTTTGAGGCGTTCCTCTCATTGAACGGAATGAGCATATCGCCGCTGGGAATGACAGGCAAGGTGACTGCCGCGGGAAGCTCAAACAAGGGCCTGATGGTGGCATTAATCGTGATACTAATAGTTATAAATGTCGGATGGTTCTGGTATATGAAGAAGAGGAAATAAGTCATTTAACAGACTTAAACATCCTGCTTAAATCCTTCAAATCATAGCACCCTGCGCTCTTGTTTTTAAAGCTTTTGGCAAACACCGCAAAATGCTCCTTTCTTTCATTATTATGCCATTCTACCAAGGCAGACTTTGTTTTTAACACATAAAGTATATCTTTCGCATCAACATTGTCTTTCCACTTGCATTCTGCAAATAGTATCTCTTTTTTATCATCATCCACTGCCACAATGTCTATTTCATTGTCCTTGTGCCACCAAGGGCTTATCCTTGAAAATGAAATTTCAGGAAGCAGGCTCTTGACACGCATGTTCTCCATTATAAACTGCTCAAAAAGCCTGCCCGAGTAATTGCCAAAGTCCTTTTTTACAGCGCCAAGCACTTCGGACGCCCTGGAAGCTTCCAGCTCGCTCTTGTTCGGATAAATATACCTGAACCAGAAATTAAAGTAAGGGTCGGCTATAGAATAGCGCCTGTTTTTTGATTGCCTGGAAGAAGTCACAGGCAGCTCTTCAAATATAAGCCTCAAGCCTTTAAGCACTTCCAGATACTTTGACACCATGCCTTTATCCAAGCCGGTATTTCCGCATATTTCCCCTGCTGTGTTCTTTCCAAACGAAATAGCCCTTAGTATAAGCTTGTAGTTTTTTGACTCCCTAAATTCCTCGCTCATTAAGAATTCAGCCTCATTATAAAGGTAACATCCTTTTTTTAGCATGTTTTTCTCAACATTGCCGAAAAAACCAAGCTTTGTATCAAATTGCAGCAGATACTCGGGCATCCCGCCGATTACGAACCAAGTATTGATAAGCTCTTCCATTGCACAGCCCGGAAGGAACTTCGGCAGCACTGAGAATTGCATCGGCGCAACGCTCCAGTCCCCTGTCCTTCTTCCGTAAAGCGGGCTTTTCTCGCCCAAAACGTCTGACTCCATCACGCTTACTGAAGAACCAAGCAGTATAAGCATGATATTTCTTTCCTTAAGCAGCAATTCCCATATCCTCTGGAATATTGAAGATATTGCGGCATTGCTGTGAATAAGGTATGGAAACTCGTCTATAACTACCGCTATTTTCTCTTTTTTTTCAATCTCCCTGAATTTTATGTGCGATACCATTGCACTGAAAACAGAAAACCAATCCTTGTATTCGGCATCTGCAAAAGCAGGGTCAGAAAGGAAATGGGCAGATTCCCTTGCAAAAGAGCTTATGTTTTCCCTGTCCCCTTCCTTTGAAGAGAGAAAGTA
>JAQTVM010000026.1:0-2245 GCA_028706745.1 Candidatus Nanoarchaeia archaeon | reverse complement strand
TCAGTTTTGCCAACCCTCCTCCTCCCGTAAAACACGATGAATTCCGGTTTTTTTGACATATACCTTTCTCCAAGAAACCCAAGCTCATTCTCCCTGTTAATAAATCGTTGAGACATAAGTATACTACTTTACTATCAACTATTTAAACGTTGCGGTTTTAATAAGCATGGATGTTTTTGTTTCAAATTCCTTATACATTTTTACAGCCTCTTCAACAGCATTTCCGCAGCTTCTCCGCAGGGACCGCCTTCTTTAAGCAGGTCAATTATCAGCTGAGGAAGGCTTACTGCAAACAGCCCATTGATTTTTCTCCGTTTATAGAATACATGCTTGTCATAAGGAATTAAGCGCACATTGCCGCTTCCATAAAGCCCGTTTTTAACCATAAGCCCGTGCCATTTCTCCATATCTTCTTGTTTTACATACAAGTCTGTTCTTGAAGGAAATAAGTAATGCTGCACAAGGTTTTCAGCCTGATATGTAGTCAGGGCATAATCCAGATTAGATTTTTTCAGCACAGGCAGCGGGTCGCGGACCATGTACATTTTAAATTTAGGCTTGTCTTTTTTAAGCCCGAGCCAGTAATTCAAAAGCTTTTCCCCTGATAAAACATTTGTGCCTTTTATCAGATTCTTCTTTTCAAGCTGCCTAAGGAAAAGTATTACCCACTGGCGCGTGCATTCCGCCCTCTTTGAAAGCTCAAGCCTGCTTAAGGGCTTTTCTTCCGACAGCAATACCCTCAAAATCCTTTCCCGCTTGTCTCCCCTCATGCAATGTAAGTATCTCAAGTAGTATATAAAGGTTGCTTACATGTAACTTTCTTTATCAGTATATAAACCCTGATTACACCCAACGGAATGAGCATGAGGAATCAATAAGTTAACGACTATAATCTATAAATCAGCCCAATATCCCAAAAACCTTCTGCAGCTGATTATTTCCCAATATGGATAACTGCGCCTATTTTGTGCTGCATCTTGCGCAGTTATCTATATGCGCAAGAATCCCTTTCTTCACTGCGTTAAAATCAGGCAGTTCCCCTATTATGAGATGCCGTAAATCAGCAAGCCACAGCCCTTGCATGCTTTCAACCCTTCTCCTGAAAGCAGATAATTCAAATGCCTGCCCGTACAGTTCAAGCTTCTTATTTGCAAAATTCAAGTCAAATTCAATGCCCTTTTTTGCAACAAGGAACCAAGCATCATAAATATCCCTTGGCTTCATTCTTGTGGATATTGCCCTTATTTTTTCAGCCAAAATCTCCTTCTCCTGCATTGCAAAAACATCAAAAGAGCCTATTTCCCTGTAAAGCGGGATAACACTCTCTTTTGCAGGCTCAAGAATCATCTTTTCCTTTTTGCTTATATTGAGCGGTATGAAGCATTGTGTTTCAGCCCCTCCTTTGAAAAGCGGACCGTTCATAAGAAGGCGGATGTTTGTTTCATTCGCATGCTCTTTTGTTTCCTTTATCCTGCCTTTTATGCCCAGCATGCCCAAATCAGAAATTACGCGCGCTGCAAGCTTTTCCAAGTTAATTTTTCCGTTCAGCGTAAAATCAAGGTCTTCCGAGAACCTGCCAAGCTTGTAAATCTTGTAAAGGCAGGTTCCACCCTTGAAAACAAGCGCCTTTCCGGCAAGAGAATAAATGCTGCGCAGGATAAGCTCCTGAAGATAATCCTTTTCTGCATTTACAATGGAAATCCTTTTTATTCTTGCGATATTTTCAAGCTCTTCACGGCTCAGCATTGACAATCACCCTCCATTTCCTGTTCTTTTTTCCTTTTCTTTTCATTGCATAATCAAGCGGCACATAATTATATCCTTTTGCCTTTTTCAGCTTATTATGCAAATCTATCCCTATTGAATCAAGAAGAAAGCCAAAGCGTTTTGTCAATGCCCTGTCATTTATTTTTAGCAGGTATTCAGCAAGAATGCCTGTGTTGAGTTCAGTGATATTCTCCTTTACAATGCCTGCAATCTCAGAGAAGGATGCTGTTTTGAACAATGCCGAATCTATTATTGCCTTTTCCTTTTCCGCAATGAATATCTCGGAATCCCCGTATCTTTCTTTTTTGTAGCCGAAAAAAAGCTTTTGCCCTGCCTTTATGAAGATTATTTTTGCGCTTTTGAATTCGATAATGCTTTTTTTCCTTTTTCTGGGAGTTATCACAAAAATATCATTTGGAAGCTGCTCTGTCAGGTTATAAAATCTTAGCGCCGACCAGCAGGATATATATGACGGCCA
>JAQTVM010000017.1 GCA_028706745.1 Candidatus Nanoarchaeia archaeon | reverse complement strand
ATGAATTCCGGAATTCCGTCCCTGAAAGCGATTGTCGCGCCGCCTGAATCGCCGAAGTGTATTCCGTTGCTGACAAGGAAATATCCCTCATTCCATCCTGCGTCATTCGGCTCCATTCTTGTAACAATGCCGTCCCTTATCATCGGGTAGCTCTTGTCAACATATCCAATCATGTAAGTGAAGTTTCCAGCCTGCAAGCCGGTTGTGTCCCCTAATTCGTAAGGGAAAAAAGGGATATTTGCAGGTTTTTTCATCATAAGGATTGCGAAATCCTTATTGCCCTTGAGTATTGTTTCAAGCCCGTATCTCCTGCCCTCGCGCATCAGATTTATCTCCATGTCATACTTTATTCCCCTCGCGTCAAGGCTCCTGAAATGCGCGCAGTGCTTTGCAGTAATCACAATCCCGTCTTCTATGAGCGTTGATGAGCAGTATGATTTTTCCTCTTCCTGCTTTCCGTCTTGCTCGTATCTTGCAATCCTCTCAATTCGGTATATTGAATTAACAATATTGTCCACATATCCCTGCGTGAAGTCAATGCATCTTGTATCAAAGTCATACTCTCCGTCATGGCACTGCGCAAGGAGCCTGTCATTTTCGCTTAATTCAGGAACGCTTTCTGTTTCCTGCGGAGCGATGCTTTCAATTGGGTTTTCTTCATATTGCAATGCAGGGCTGTAATTTGCATACATTGTTTCATCATTTGCTGAAATCTGGCTTCCTGCAAGAGAAAAAGCCGCTAATGCGCCCAATACTGCTTTTTTTACCATAAAGGCAGTTATGCAGCTGATATTTATATATCTTTTGCAGAAATCAATAAGCGGATATTGTGCTTGGCATTAAGATATCCCCTGCATGCTCAAGTATCACGTCTATCTTGAGTATTCCGCTTTCCCTTACGAGCATTTGCCCGCATCTGGTGTGCGCGTAATAGCAGGTTATTCCTATCAGTTCGGGAGTTCCGTCCCTGAATGCAATCACAGGACCTCCGGAATCGCCGTGGGTAACGTAAGTGTCTTCAAGGAAATAGCCATAGTCCCTTGCATCGCGGTTCCATATTCCCCTTTCTGCATTGAACACGTGCCCTTCTTTTATCCACGGTTCGTTCATTGCGCTGAAAGTGTATGTTATGCTTCCGTTTGCAAGGTATTCAGCGCTTCCGAATCTTATTGAAGCCGAATGCAGGCTCGGTTCGGGATTTTCCATCCCGAGTATTGTGAAGTCATCTTCATCGCTTCCTGTCCATACAGCCTCAAGAGCATGATACTTGCCTTCTTCTGCAAGAAAAAAAGAAGACTTATAATCAGTGATTATTCCTCCTGTGCTTCTTACCATGTCTTCAAGGTCATTTTTTATTACGTGCCCTGCGGATATTATGTATCCGCTGTCAAGCAGAATTCCCGAGCCCCCGGCTATCCGCATGTTTGAGCCCGCGTATATTCCGCCTTCCACAGTATAAAACACAAAGTTGTTTATTTCATAAGTGCTTTCCTTTATTTCATTGAGAATATTTTCCAGATTTGGAATGCATTCTGAGTCATAGTCATACAATCCGTCAATGTCCTGATGCTCGTAAACATAAGCCTGTCTTGCCTCTTCAGCTGTCTTGTTGTAATCAGAAGGAACTGCAAAGCCAATGCCGGAAGACATAGCAATTGCTGCAAGAGAAGCAATTGCACCCTTTTTTAATCGTCTCAGGCGTTCGCCCATGATTTGAATTATAATATGTCCGGATACTATATAAATCTATTCTTAATCTAAAAGTTTATAAAACAGCAGAAACCCCTTAAAAGGCAGCCGGGTTTCAATGTTTTATGCAGGGGTTGCAGAGCCTGGTCAAATGCGCAGGACTTAAGCGCGGGACAAGCTTGGTTGCCAAGCTCCCTTCTGGGAAATCCTGTCCCTTAGTGGGTCCGAGGGTTCGAATCCCTTCCCCTGCATGAGCGAAGCGAATGCAGGGAAGGTCCGAAACGAGAAGTTTCGTTTACCTTCCCCTGCATTATATTATATTTATTAATTGGAATACACTTAATTCAAAATAATATTTTTCCTAAGGGGGAGGTTAGGAACGAAGTGACTACAACCTTCCCCTGCATATTATTCTCTCTGTCGCATTAAGAAATAATTATTTTTTTAACAGCCCGGCGGGCTGGCTCTTGCCTCAAGCATCTGCCCTGAGCAAGGCACATACTTGTTTCTTCCTGCTTTTATCGCAGGTATTACTTCGACTGTCTCGATAACGCCGACTGCTGCCGCATCATAGCTTTCGCCGCTCAAAGCCAAATCTTTTGATTCCAGCCCTTTTACAACAAAACCCTGCTCAGTAGCCTGCACGCCTGCGCTGCCTTTAATTCTCAGTATCCAGGAATCAATCTGCTGGTTTGCGAGATTTTTAACCTTGACATTTAAGCTAGAACCTGTCTGGCAGACTTCCTCAACAGTGAACTTGACTGTCTCGCACTTTAATTTAGTATTCGCAAGGGCTTCCTCTTTTGCAGCCCTTTCTTCAATATATCCCCTGCTCCAGACAACAACCATTGCGATTACAGCGACTGTGAATCCAATAAGCATTGTAGTTGCAATTATCGGAGAAACGCCTTTTTTTGTAATCTTCTTCACGCGCATTGTATCACCAGTTTCTTTGCTGTGCAGCTTGCCAATTGCCCTTGGCTTATCTCAACTATTGGCAAAATCTCAATATTTTTAGTGGGAGATATACTACTTAAATCTATCGCTATCGGCTCTGGCGTCGGAAGAACGCCTTCTGTTTCAGTACTGCGGGCATCATCAGCGCGTATAACAAATTTTTCTATTGACACTGTGCCTTTGTTTTCAATGCTTATTGTATTGCAATCAGGATTCTTTTTCGCGTCAATGAAAACCATCTTGCACTCTTCCTTGCCTTCCATATAGGTTATTGTGCTTGCTGTCGACTCTTCAGTGTGCCCTTTTGCCCAAAGTATGGCCATTACTGAAATCGCAACAAACAACCCTGTTGCAAGAATATACCCTATCCATTCAGCGCCTTTCTTATTCATGGTGGTGTGAGGGGCGGGCATTTTATTTTATCTGGAACAAATACCCTGTCATTCAGGCACATTGTAACTGCAGTACCTTCTGCGATTATTGGTGCAAACTGGAATTTTTGAACATCTCTTAAATCGATAGATATTTCTACATTTTCTTTTGGCAGTATGAGATAATCAAATACTTCACTGAAAGGAGTTCCATCCATAAGTATGAGCTCAAGCTTTATTTTGTCAATATTAAAATTTCCCAAATTATATACTGTTATGTTTTTGCAGGTTGTATAATTAAACTCAACGTCAAACCTCACGTCCGCACACTCGTCCACATTGCCGAACTTCTCAATCATTGTCTTTGTCTGGCTTTCAGTGGATTTCGTGTACCATATTGTGACAAAAGCGCCCAATGTGACAGCCAAAGCCATCAGCATTACAAATGCAATTATCGGCGCTATTCCTTTCTTTTTCATTTTTACCTCAGGATGCAGACGTGCATTCCATTATGCTTGTATCCCACCTGCACGCTGTGTTGATAAGACATTCCTCTTCATTGCTTCCAATTAGTTCGCAGTTAGGCTTGCAATTGCCCGGTTGGCAATATGCCCCAAAGTCATCTCCGACTTCTGCGCTTCCTGTGCAGCTTCCTGTAAGGGCAAGCCTGCTTGCGCAGTAATCAGTAAGTGTCATAACACTGCCTGAAGACGCAACAAAATTGCCTCTTGTGAAAACCTTTCTCTGCTTTGCGTTTGTCTCCCAGCTGACAACAATCACGTCAGGCTGTTCCCTTTCAAGCCTGAATTGGTATGCAACATTTCCTGCTGAAATATTAATATATTTTATTGGAGTTGCGCCATAAGATATTTCTGTCTGGCATCTTGTAATCTCTTCCATGTTAATAGGAACCTCGAATCCCAGCCCGTCAAATGTGACTTCTGCCTTTATTGTCTGATAGCATCCTGCCAAAGGCAGCTCTTCATTGCAAATCCCGTCATTGCACGTGATTATTATTTTTTCCTTAAGAAAATTGCCTATGTAAAGCACTCCGTTGCTGTCAAACACGGAAATAAGCTCAAATCTGGGACTTTGGGCTTTTGCATAGCTGGCAAACTGGACAGTGAACTTCTTGAATGCATCAAGCATATCCCCCTTGCCTGCAACTGAATTCACAAGCTTTGCAGTCTCCATTGCATAATTGCTTGAAATCCTTTCAAAGTCGCTTGCGACGCTTTCCTGCACAACCCTGTTTGAGATTGTCACCATGCCGTATATTATGATTGACATGATGATTGCTGCAAGAACATACACTTGTCCTCTTTTATTCATGCTAGAATTCAAGCTATTTTGCTTTATATAACTTATTATTGCGGATTTTGCGGCTGGCTTTGCCCCGCAGGGCTTATCTGCGTGTTTATTGACTCCTGAACATTTTGGATTGCGGCTTCCCTCTCCTGCTTTTTCTTTTTTCTTTCATCTAAATATTCGTTAAGCGCAAAAGCTCCGAGCAATAATCCGACCAGCCCTGCCGCAATGCATATTACCCATCCGCCTTTTATGAAGTTGCTAAGCATATCGCTTGCCATTTCCATGCCGGGTTCGGTAAGCCCTATATCCTTTGTCTGCCCTTTTAAGAATATTGACATTCCTCCGCCGATTGCGGATGTCATGAATGCAGCAACAATCCAGCTAAGGTGCGTTGCCTTTTTCAGGTCTTTTTCTGTTTTTATCTTCTCATCTTTCATATCCTTGACTTCTTTTATTGCTGTTTCAGCCTGCTGCTTTGACTTATAGATTGTGTCCAGGTATTTGCCTACAACATCAAAATCATACTTGTTTGCTTTCAGCGACTGCTCAATAATCTGAAGGGGAAATCCTTTTCTTAATTTGTCCTTTGCCCATTCCTTTCTCAATGCCCTGTCAGGAAGAATAACGCCCAGCTGTTCCATGTCTCTTAGAAACTGCTCTGACTGCAGTTCAATAACATTCTCAAACGGCTGGTCAGGCTTTTGCTGTACTGGCTGTGTGTCAGGCATAGCTGAAATAAAAGAGAAGGCAGTATAAAAACTTTACTTTTGAGCTATTTCCAGTATATCCGCCTTTATCTGCTCAATCGGATTCTCGCCGTTTACTATTCTTAGTAATCCTCTTGACTTGTAGAATTCAATCAATGGCTTTGTCTGCTTATTGTATACATTCAATCTTTCCATTATCACGCTTTCCCTGTCATCATCCCTCTGGAACAGCTTTCCTTTGCAAATATCGCAGATTCCTTCCTCTTTTGGCGGAACATCAATGCCGTAGATTTTCTTGCAGTTTTGGCACTGCCTTCTTGAAGTCAATCGTTTTATTATGACTGCATCTGTTGATTCAATGTCAATCACATAGTTTATTTTAATTATTTTCTCCAATGCCTCTGCCTGCGGTATTGTCCTTGGAAAGCCGTCAAGGATAAAGCCATTTTTGCAGTCTTCTTTCTTCAATCTTTCCTGAACCAGTCCTATTGTGATGTCATCGGGAACAAGATTTCCCTTTCCCCAGTACTTGTCTCTTGCTTCAACGCCCAATGAATTGCCTTCATTTGCCAGTTGCCTGAACATCTCTCCTGTGGAAATGTGCGCTATATTTAATTCAGCGGATATTCTCTCTGCCTGCGTGCCTTTTCCGGTTCCAGGTGGTCCGAGAAAGATTAGGTTCATAGCAGAAGAGTAAGAATGCATAGTTTATATTGCTTTTGATTCAGCTTCCAATATTAAAGCTGTAATCGCCATAATCCATTGCATAGAATCCATCATCTCTTAGTTCCCATTTTACAGGGAGCGCCACTCTTTTAAAATGGTTTTCAACTTTTTCAGCAAGCCGGGGGTTATGCTTTCTTATGTATTTGCGGTATTTCTCCCCCAGCGCCTTGCTTGATTCCGAGACTTTTCCGTTAATCAAATCAATCTCTTCAACAACATAATTGATGTATGCGAGCCAGCGAGGTATTTCAACGCCTGCTTTCTTTGCCTTTGCAAGCTCGACCTGGGTGTATGCTCCGCAGATTAGGACTTCGTCCTTTTTTGTCATGAATGAATCCACTGCTTCTTTTGGGTATCCAAGCGCAGCGCCCAATGCCTTGTGGTTGATTCTTCCATTTTCTTTATTTTTTATTGCAGACACAAGATTTTCCAGATTGTCTTTTTCCTTTGCAATGTAATAAGCAAGGAACACCTCGCTGTATTCTTTTATTATCTTCCCGTTTTGCAATGCTGCGCCGTATGCCTTGTCTATCTCCTTTTCAAAGCAGATGCATCTCTTTTCAAGAAGGCTGCTGAATTTATCTTCTGTTTTTTTTATATACTCATCATTTATTTTCCTGTCATCTTCTTCTTTTCCAAGGTACAAGTCAATGATAGAAGCAGGCTTCAGTCCTTTCCACGCCAGGTACAGGTTCATTTGGTCTGCCGGCGTCCATGTCCTGTCGTTGAATAGGGGCATAAGGGAGTGTAGGCATATTATGTATTTAAACGTTGGCAGAAAAAGGCGGCTGGTGTTATTTCCTTTAAATGCTCGGAAAGTTTATAAATATATGAATAGTGGCTATACCAAGGCGGACCATACGCGGGGATGCCGGAGTGGTCAAACGGGATAGGCTCAAGACCTATTAGCTTAGTGCTTACGCAGGTTCGAACCCTGTTCCCCGCATTTCATGATTTAAGTCATGGAAAAGTGTTGCCTCTGTAGCTTAATCAGTGGAGCACTCCCTTGGTAAGGGAGAGGTCACGGGTGCAATTCCCGTCAGAGGCTTATAGAAAAGCTTTTTATTAGTGTCTCAATTCTATCTGCTTAATGAGATGCAAATGTGGCTGTGGAATAGATGCAGGGAATAAACCCTATTGGCCTTATACTCCAAATAGCTATATACTTGGGCATAATATGCGCGGAAAAACTGGTAAAAAAAGCCCTTTATTTGGTAGAAAAGTTGGTTCTAGGCTAAAACAAAAAGAGCAGGAAAAAATAGTGAGCTTATATAAAAAAGGGTGCTTTATCAATGATATTAAAAAGATTACAAAAAGAAGTTATACGGCTATTAGAAGAATATTGATAGAGAATGATATTTCTGTAAAGAGAAGCTACGACTTTTATATTCCTCACAGACCCGATATTAAAGATAAAAGAATTATTAGTCTCTATACAAGAGGCTATTCTCGTAATAACATAGCTATGCGTTTAAGATGTGATCCAAAAACCATTGAAAACCGACTAAAAAAAGAGGGGATTAAACTGAGAACGGACTCAGAACAAAGTAAGATTGAATATGCTTCAGGAAGATTTAAACCATGGAATAAAGGCAAAAGGACAGGTATAGTCCCCTCCACCGTTTTCAAAAAAGGGCTTATACCTCATAATAAAGGAAAGAAAATGAATAAATTTCAAAAAGCTAAACTAATAGAAGGCAGAAGAAGGTTTATAGAAAAATATCCAGAACGATTTAGAAGAAATTGCATTAAAGGTGGTAAAAAGGGAGGTGCCCAAACAGTAAGAGTTATGGCGGAAAATAGCCCTTATGAATATGATGGGAAAAAATTTCTATCAAAATCAGAGATTCTATGTTATAAATTTTTAAAAAGGCAGGGCATACCTTTTGAGTATAATTTTAAGGTAGGCACGAAGTATATTGATTTTTTTATAAATCATAAACTATTTTGGGAACATCATCCTCTGAATATTAGAAAAGAACGAAAGGAAACTTTTGAAGGATATTATTTATCAAGACGAAAAGCATTAGATGATGCTGGCTATTCTAAATATCTTCTTATTGTCACGACTAAACTAGATTTTAAAGAGGTAAAAGCCAAAATTAAGGATATTGTATAGTGCCTCCTTTGCTTTCTTCCCCAAAACTATAAATATCATTACAACATATTCACAGCTATGATAATAAACGGGGTGCCGCAGAAGAAGCCTGTGTTCAGGCAGACTTTCACGCAGAAGAAGCCGCTGGCGCCTCAAAATAAAGCTCCTCTGCAAAGCCATCCGACTGCAAGGCAAACCCTTCCTTCCGGAAACTTCAATGACTTGAAGCAGAAAGTGATTTCTTACATAAGAGCATCAGGCCCCGTGATTCCAATACAGATTGCAAAAGCAGTCGGAAGCGACACAATGTTCGCAGGAGCTGTCTTGTCAGAGCTTATTTCAAACAGAATATTAAAAATAACAAGCGCAAAGATTGGCGGTTCTCCTGTATATTATATTCCCGGGCAGGAAGAAAAGCTTGACATGCTGAAAGAGCATTTGGGAAAAATACCAAAGCAGGCGTATGAACTGCTGAAAGAGCATTTGATAATGCGGGATTCGCAGTGCGAGCCGTGGCAGAGAATTGCATTAAGGGAGCTGAAGGATTTTGCAATGCCCATTCCTGTAAGGCACGAAGACGGAAGCGAGGAAATTTTCTGGAGATGGCATCTCTTATCTGAAGATGATGCAAGAGACAGAATCAAGGCGATTGTTGAAGGCAAGGCGTACAGGAAGGTGGAAGAATCAAAGCCTGAGCCTATAAAGCCAATGCCCGAGCCGATAGAGCCAAACCCTGAGCCCATTAAGCCGGTAAAGCCCGATGTTGAATCGCAAAAAACGAAGGAAGAGCAGACTAAATTAGAATCAAAAGAGGAAAAAGCAAAGGCGGAAAAGCCCAGAAAGCCAAAGAAGGAAAAAATAGACGCTTACAAAAACGAGTTATTATCGTTCCTGCAGCAAAAAGGATTGGAAGTGCTTGAAGAGGTTGGAATGAAAAAAGGCGAGTACGCATTTGTTGTAAAGGTAGAATCAGCTTTAGGCAAATTATCATACTTGGCAATTGCAAAGAAGAAAAAGAAATTAAGCGATGATGACGTATTATTGGCTTATTCTGCTGCGCAGCACCACAAGCTTCCCTTGATTGTAATAGCAAAGGAGCTTTCCAAGAAAGCTGAAGCCCTTATTGCAAAAGAGGCAAGGGGCGTTGCGTTCCTGAAACTGTAATTTGTGCGTTCTTGAAAGCAAAAAGCTTATATACCTGTATTAACTAAAAGTAAACATATATTAACTAAAAGTGAATATGAAACACCTTTCAAAAGAACAGGAAGCCGTGCTTCTGCTGTTTAAGGACATTTCAGCGCAGCATAACAGCAGGAGCATAGGGAAAGCAATTGGCATCAGCCATGCGGGCGCATTCAAGATAATGAGAAAGCTGTCCGGTTTGGGAATTATGAACGGCAGGAGGATAGGAAATGCTGTTGTTTATTCTTTTGATTTTGGCAACCCTGCGGCAGGCAAGATGATAGAGCTGGCGCTTGCAATGGAGTCATTGAATTATAAGAGGTGGCTGGAGGAATTTAAGGAGATTAAGGTCATTTCCCTGTTTGTCATCCTGTTCGGCTCAATCCTCGTTAACGAAAAAGAGGCAAACGACATTGATTTGCTTGTTGTTGCGAAAAGCAGGAATTTTAAGCAAATACAAGATATAATAGAAATGCGAAACAAGGTATCAAGCAAAAAGATACATCTCCTGCTCCAGAGTATGCAGGATTTTCAGAAAGATGCCAAATTGCGGAACAAGGCTATGGCAAGCATTATAAAGTCCGGCGTTGTGCTTTATGGCTATGAAAATTACATGGAGGCGGTAAGGTGAGCCACGCCGGGAACAAGATGGAATGGTGCCTGAAAAAGGCTGAAAAGGAAATCAAGGAAAAAGGGAAGCACAGGGGGCTTGTAATAGCAGAGCCTGATATGGAAGAAGCAAAAAGGCACTTAAAAAAAGCAGAGCATAACCTGCTGGCAATATCTTATTTTAGCGATGGCGGTTTTTCTGACTGGAGCATGAGCGCAGCCTTTTACTGCATTTATCACTGCTTTCTTGCAATTGCTGCAAAATTTGGCTATGACTCCAAAAACCAGGAATGCACAATTGCCCTTATCAAGTATTTGAAGCAGGAAGGCAAAATAGAGTTTGATGAGAAGTTTATTGCTGCGCTTGGCTTGTTTAATGAAACAGGCAGGCATGAAACGAGCATAATAGAAGATAGGGAAGAATATACATATGGCACAAGTATTTCTGTCGGCAATAAAAAGGATATTGAAAAGAGCATAGCATTGTGCAAGGAATGCCTGAATGACACGAAAGCCGTTGTGCTGAAATGAGGATTTCATGGAATACATAGCCTACACTGTGATTGGCATTGAGGATGTTGCAATTAAGGAAATAGAAGAGCTTACGAAAGCAAAAGCCAAGCTCATCCTTCCGGGCCGCCTTTTGTTCAGCACAGATGAAAAGAAAATAAATGAACTAATTTACGTCACAAAAAGCCTTACAAAAATATGCCTTTTCCTTTCAAGATTCACATTCAAATCAATAGATGACATTGAAAACGAATTAAAGAAAATAAAATTCCCGATAAAAGGCACATTCGCGGCAAGATGCACAAGAAAAGGCGACCACGCATTTGACTCGCACGAGATAGAGGTTTTAATCGGAAACACAGCTCCAAAGCACTACAAGGTAAATCTTGAAAAACCCGACACTTTAATCTGCGCTAACATTGAAGATAACAACTGCATCATAAGCATTGAACTTACAAGGAAAGAGCTTCAAAAGCGCGATTACAGGATAAAGGCGCATGTCCAGTCTGTAAATCCGTGCGTTGCATACGCAATGATAAGATTGGCAAACTGGAAAAAAGAGGAAACTCTTTTAGACCCTTTCTGCAAGGACGGGATTATTGCGATAGAGGCTGCATTGTACGCTTCAAATATTCCGAGGGGCTTTTTCTCAAATGACGGAAAGATAGAATCCATTGACAAGAAAATAAAAAGGGATGAATTGAAGGTGTTTGCATACGACGCTTTGATGCCGAATGTCAGAAGCACTGAGATAAATGCGAAATTAGCTTCTGTTAACAAGCAAATCACGTTCAGCAGGACAGAGCTTGACTGGCTTGAGACAAAATTCAAGAAGGATTCAGTTGACAAGATAGTAACTGCAGTGCCTTCTGTGAAGGATGAAAAGGAAATGGGAAAGACATACAAGGAGTTTTTTTACCAGGCAGAGTACATAATGAAGAAAAAAGGCATTATTGTGGCTGCAATCCATCATCCTGAGATATTTAAGGAGTTTGCAAAGGGCTTTAAGCTGCTTAAAGAGAGGAAAATCACGATTGGGGAGTATTCTTATTGTGTGCTTTCCTTTGAAAAAAAATAAGATGCGCGGGCTTTTGGTAATCAGCTTATAGCAGTAACAACCAAAAATCCGCTTTTAAACCTTTGGTTTTTTACTTTTGTAAATCGCTAAAAACGAGCTTTTTATCTGCTTTTAAGTCATTTTCAAGCTATTTTGCCCTTTTTCGCTAAGCTTAAATATAGCTTAAGCCTAACTAGAAATCATGAGAGTGATTGACTGCCATCTGCATTTGGACATAGAGGACAGGAACAGGAAGTCAATGCTCTTTCTTAACCGCCCTGAATTCACAAAGGAAAAGCTTCTTGCAGAGATGAAAGATACAAATGTTGAGCAGGCAATTTTCAACACAGTCGATTCAGTGGGTGACGGAATTGAATGCCCTTCTTATCCAACGCCAATCAGGATGTATGATGCCCTGGAATACGTGAAAGAAAATTCATCATTAAGGCTCATGCCCGGCATAAACCCGAACAGCATTCCAAAGAATGCGCTGAAAATGGCAGAGGAAGAGCTGAAAAAGGGGAGGATTGTCGGATTCAAGGTGCTTTCAGGCTATTCGCACTTTTATCCGTTTGACAAGGTTTACCACAAGTTTTACAATTTGGCAATAAAATATGACGTTCCTGTGATGTTCCATACAGGCGATTTGAACGACCCTGAGGGGCTTGCTCTTGCAAAATACACCCACCCGCTGCATCTTGACGAAGTTGCTGTTAAATTCAGGAAGATGAAGATTATAATCGCTCATTTGGGAAACCCGTGGATAAGGGATGCCGCGTTTGTGATGAGCAAGAACCCCAATGTTTATGCTGACTTGTCCGGCTTTTTTGTGGACAATGTGCCGAAAAGCGCGCCTGCAATAGCTTCTGAGATTGAGTTTGCAATGGAATACGTCGGCGAACCGCACAAGTTCCTTTACGGCACTGACTGGCCGCTTGTAAAAATGAAGGACTATTACGGGTTTATGAGAAAGATTGTGCCTTCCTCGTTCAGGCAGAATGTGTTTTATTCAAACGCAAAAGAATTGTTCAGGATTTAATCGTCAGGGTAAACAGCGCCGTCTTTCCTTCTTTCGTATTTTTCAGCTGCTAATGCAAAGTCGTGGGCTGAGTTATAGTCCATTCCCTTTTTCATCAGGTTTCTTTCATAAATCTCGTGTATTATCGTGTATTTGGCTTCTTTTTTTCCCTGGCAGCTGTCAATCCATACTTCATTTTTTGGTATGTAATCATATACCAAGTCATGCCCGCCAAGAACAAACTTCGGGTCAATGTAATTCCTTACAGCGCATCCTTCAACGTAGTTGATTTTTAATCCCTCCCTGCATTCTGTTTTCAATACAAACCGGGGGATAATTTTGGCTTTTCTGATGAATTTTTTGCATACAAGCTTTCTTGCCTCTGAGTATTTCATTTTTGGCAGGAGCTTCTGCTCAAACAAATGCATTCTTTTCAGCCAATCCGCTTCTGTCCTGTATGCCTTGTCAATCCAGATTTCGCCTTTTGGAATGTATTCTACCCTTTTCCAAGAGCTTATTGCGCAGAAGTCAGTGTCTATGGACATCCTGATTTTATGCCCGTCAACGAATTTTACTTTCATATGAAAATAAAAGGCAGATTGGAATATAAGCATTGCCCTTGTTTCGCCTTTGTTTCTGCCGCATTATCCCTTTCTTTATTATTCCAATAAGAATAATATTGTCAAAAGATTATTTAAATAAGAATATCTATCTTTTACTTGCGCTGCGGCGCAGGGGATGAAAAATAATGAAGGGCAATATGGGCAAATGCGGAATTGCAATACGCAACCAGATTTATGAATGCAGTAGCGGTGAATTGGTTTCAGAGGAAGCCGAGCACAGAGATTACGGGACAGAAGCTAATTTTTACAGGGAAGGAATAAGGCTGACGCGGCTTTCAAGGTATGTGATGCAGAACGGCACTCTGCTTGTTCCGAATGAAGAGCTTAATTGCTTGCTTTCAATATGCAATCTGTGGGAAAAGCGCCATAGGTCCCTTCCCGGAGAAAGGTCATACGGGCACAGTTGGTGCGGATTAATTTCTGTTGATTATTATGATGCAGACTCTGACACGCCCAGGACCATATGGAAGGGGAAATTAAGCAGGCATAAGGACACTGATGTCTACAACAGATGGGAAGAAAATAAATACAAGCTGGAGGAGCAATTGAATGAACGGTTCAAAAATCAGCTTTCAACGCCCTCTTTGGACGCAAGAATAACAAGGTTTGAGCTTGAATTGCAGTATAAGGATGGAAATTCCAAGGCGCTTCTGACTGAATATGATGTAAAGGCAGTGAAGGATTTCGTGTCATTATACAGGAAAAGGCGAAAAAAATACAAGTGAAATAAGCAAAAAAATTGTAAAAAATAAAAAAGTGTTTGTTTCTGGAAAATTAAGCCGCTATAAGCTGTTACGCTTAGACTTCTTTCTCTTCTGGAAGCAGTCTCTGCAATAAACCGGCTTGCCTTCTGTAGGCTTAAAAGGAACTTCGCATTCCTTGCCGCATTCAGAGCAGACAGCCTTGTGCATTTCTCTCGGGCCGCCGAAATTGCCTCTTCGCTCTCCGAATCCCATTCTCGTTTCCTCCGTGTTCTTAGATATACTCGAGCCGTACTAGAAGTAGACTTTGCGTATACTAGGTTAAATGTTATAGTGGGTAGTATATAAAGCTATGCTATTTGCTGTCTGAGAAGGGAAGGAGTAAATTTTTAAAGAAAAGAGGCGTATAAATGCATATGCTTAAAATAAAGCCGTTCAAATCAAGCCCTGCGCACTGCGGGCCGGGCACATTAAAGATGTTTCTTGGCTATTACGGCATTGAAAAAACTGAAAAACAGCTTGCAAAAGAGCTGAAATGGAATAAAAAAGAAGGCGTTACTGCCCGGAATATGGTAAAGGCAGCGAAGAAATACGGATTTGAGGGCTTTGTAAAGGACAATTCCTCATTATCGGATATAGCCCATTATGCAATCGGGAAAAAAATGCCTGTGATTGTTGAATGGTTTCTGGAAGATGACTCGCATTTCTCTGTTGTTGCGGGCATTGACAAGAAAAAAATCTATCTTGCCGACCCTTTTATCGGCAAAATAAGAACATTGAAGCGTGATTATTTTGCAAGCATATGGTTCGGGTTTGAAGGCGAATGCATGAAAACAAAGAATGACTTATTTCTGAGAAGAATGGTTGTTTTGGAAAAAAAGTAGGATAAGTTTTTATATCTCATTAACATTACCTCTCTTATGGACCTTGTCCAGAAGGCGGCTTTTAATGTTTTGAGGAGCGTTTACAAGCTGAAAGAAGGCGAGACATTTGTCGCTGTCAGCGATTATAACAACAAGTTCTTTTCAGACGCCTTAATAGAAGCCTGCATTGAAATGAAGGCATACGCCAAGATATTCTTTCTTGACAGCTACGGCAAAAGGCCTATGAAATGCCCTGACATTATATTGGAAGCATTGAGCACCGCAGACGCAGGAGTTCTTTGCGCAACAGAGGTTGAAGGAGAAACAGAGCATTTCAGGCGCCCGTTTTTTGACACAATCAAGGATTATAATGTTCGCTTTATGTCAATGACAGGGATAAATAAGGAAGCAATTGAGATTGGATTGAATGTTGATTTTGGCAAAGTGGCTGAATTTACTGACGAAGTTTATGAGAGGATTAAGAATTGCAGGCAAATCAATGTGAAAACAGAATTAGGCACTAATCTGGAAATAAATTGCGGGAAATACAGATGGGTAAACTGCAGCGGCAGGATAAATCCCTGCATAAAGGACGATAACCTGCCTGAAGGAGAGGTATTCACCTGCCCTGAAGACATTAACGGGCTTTTGATTGTTGACGGCGTATTGGGGGATGTGTTTGACTTAAAATACGGCGCAATAACAAGAACGCCTCTTGAATTAAGGATTGAGAAAGGGTATGCAATGCCTGACAGCTTTTTTTGCCATAATAAGGCGCTGCAGAATGATATTTTAAGCTATCTGTTTTCAGGGCACAATTTTGCATCAAGAGTGGGGGAAGTTGCATTAGGCACGAATATCTGTCTGGACAGAATAATCGGAAATTTATTGCAGGACGAGAAGTATCCTTCATTTCATCTTGCCTTTGGCTATCCCTATCCCATTGACACAGGCGCAGAATGGACTTGCCCAAAGCATCTTGACATGGTTGTATTGAAGCCGGATGTTTATGTGGATGGAAATCTTATAATGGAGAAAGGGAAGTATAGAATATAGAAAGAGATTATTGTGCTTTGAATATAATGATTATATTTTATCCGGGCATAGAAATTCTTTGGTTGGCAATATCTTCTTGAGGTTTAGCAGGAAGAAAAAAATCGGATTCAGTTATTGATGTTTTATAATCTAAGGTGTATATCCTTCCATTCTGTGAACCTTCAATTTCCATATAAACTGGAACTCCTTCTTTGCTAAAACATTCTATTGCTGCGTTTTCGTCAACACTTGCTTTATAGCAGTATGCCTGTTTTCCCCCAATTAATTTGATTCCATCATACTCTATCCTGAATACTTCTGGATGTTTCTTTAAATCTGAAAACAATTCAGGCATGAATGCATTAAAAGGATCATATTCATTAAGGGTTTTACTACATTCCCAATTATCTCCTGCTTTAAAGCACATATACGGACCCTCTTCATTAACATATACTCTTGTAAGCTGCGCTTCTCTTAAAGTTTCTGCCATAACCCTTATGCCTTTGTCAAATACTACTCTCGCAGAAGCCTTTTCTGAACCTTCACCCTCTATAACATACTCTGCATCATATACTATCGATTTTTGAAGCATGACATAATCCTCAAAAGACTTAATATCTTCTTCAGTTACTGTATCTTTTTGCAGCTTGCACGCAGTAATGCTAACTGCCATTAAAAATAGAACTAAAATTGCAATTTCCCTAATTGTCTTGCTCAGGAAGATGTTTTTCCTGAACAGGTTTAGGATTTTCACGTTGCTTTTCTTAGTTATAGTATTTTTCATATAATATTATATGAAATAAGTTATATTTAAGGTTTTCTGTTCTAACTTAGAACAATCACCAAGAAAACAATAGAAATAATAAAAGCATAGCCTCCTTCTTATCCAGTGGTTGCCGAATAACCATCAGCTGCCGTCTACTTGCTTCAGACCACGCTCACTTCTTTCCCGCAAACTCATTCAAAAACACAACAACAAACTTCTCAAACTGCTTTATGCCGTCGATTGTGCAGTACTCATTTGTGCTGTGCTCTCCGTCTCCCTGCCCTAGCCCGCCCCTTACGAAAGGAAGGTTAAGAACATTGGAAAACACGTAATAAGGCGCAGACCATGCCCCCAAAGGCCAAATCTCAGGCTCGTGCCCCAATATCCGATAAGCGTCAATCATTTCATGGACAATCCTTGAGCTTACCGGCGTCTTGCTCCATGAGTATGCAAAAATATCCTCCATTGCAATATCATCAAAGCCGTGCTTTGCAATATGTTTCTTGAACTTGTCAAGAATCTCTTCCGGCTTTTGGCTTGGCACAAGCCTTATCTCCATCTTTGCCCTTGCCTTGTATGGCAGCACTGATTTCTGTCCAGACCCTGTATATCCTGAAGAAACCCCTGTAATATTCAATGTTGGAAGATATAAGTATTTCTGCAGCAGTTCGGCGCCGTGGGAATCGTATTTGAACCTTAGGCTTTTTATTTCCCTGAGTATGGCATTTTCATCAAATGTCTGCGCAAGCTTGTTCAAAAGCTCCAAGTCCTCTTTTGGAGGCGGAATAACATTTTCGTAAAAACCCTCAATAAGGACTTTCTCTTTCTTGTCTACCAGAGTGGACAAAAACTGCACCATTCTCCAGGCAGGGGATGAAATCCAGGCTGAGTCAGAGCTGTGAACCTCTTTCTCGGCAGGCCCTCCTATTCTTCCGCCTTTTGCAATCAAGTCAAAGGTGATTATCCCCTTCACACCCAGCTGCATTGTGACTTTTTTGTCAGTGTCCTGCGCAAAGTCAAAGTCAACGCACGCATCAGCCTTTAATTCATCCTTGTGCTTTTCTACAAAAGCCGCAAAATGAGGGCTTCCAATCTCTTCCTCGCCTTCGATTGTGAATTTTAAATTAACAGGAATCTCATCATGTGCCTTCATTTCCTTTAATGCATTGAACAAGGAAGCCAGTGAGCCTTTTGAGTTTACCGCTCCTCTTGCAAAAATGCACTTTCCGTGCTGCGAGGTTTCCCTTATCTCAGCTGCAAAAGGCGGGCTTTTCCACCCTTTTTCATCAGCAGGCTGAACATCATACATGCCGTAAATGAGAAGCGTCTTTGGTTTTCCCAAATCTAATTTCCCAAAAACAATGGGGAAGTCGTCAGAGCCGTGGAAAGTTGCCTTTCCCCCTATTGACTCAATCATTCCCTTGACCATCAGGGCGGTTTCTATAATTCCTTCTTTCTCAGCTGAAACGCTTGACTGTTTTAAAAAATCCTGCACTTTCTTGATGTGCTTGTCAAAGTTCTTGTCAATGCCTGCAAACACCTTTTCTATCCTTTCAGGCAATTTGGCTGCTTCTCTGGGCTTTTCAGCTTCGACAGGGGCTTTCGCTGCCTCTTTCTGCTGTTCTGCCTTTGGAGCGGACAATAATAGCTTTTCTTCTGCCATGGGATATATTATTATCTGGAATCTATTTAAGCGTTTCCTATCGGAATCCGGAAAAGGAGGCTTGAATTGAGGCAATATCCTGCTTTCTTGGGCTTTTCAATGCATTCAGAAGCCGGGGCTTTCAAGAAGCCATTTCCAAAGAGGCACAAAATTTATTTCTTTTGATTCAATCATCTTCTTGTCTTCATAATCCCATGTAATAACAAGCAGGCTGCTGCATTTGAGGCTGCCTGACGCTTCAAGGAGAGCTTTCAATTCCCTCTTGTTTATATCTTCAAGGTTTGAAACAGCAGTCACCTGAATAAGCTTTATTGCCGTTTTTCCTTTTTTTATTGCGAAATCCACCTCATTTCCTGCTGATAGCTTATAATAGGCTATTTCTTCGGCTGTATTGTTTTGCCTCCTTTTTAGCTCAAGAAAAACAGCATTCTCGGCAAGCCTTCCGAAGTTTTCAGCAGATCCCTCGGCAGAAGTTACAAGCCCGTTATCGCATATATAACATTTTGGCATTGAAAGAATCTCATTTTTTATTGAATAATCAAATTTTCTCAGGAAGAATGCAAAAAATGCATCTTCAAGGTATGATGCATAGTTATAAACTGTTTTTTTGCTTATCTTAATGCCCTGAGATTTCAATGTGTCAAACATCCTGTGGATGGATGATTCTTTTGAAAAAGATGACATCAGAAGCCTGACAATTGCTTTTATTACAAATATATTTTTTATTTTCTTTCTTTCAATAACATCCCTGAATACCACGAGATCCATGTATTCCCTGAAAAACTGTTCTGCAATTTCCTTATTAAGCGCGACTGCCGGGAAGCCTCCGTGCTTAAGGTATTCTCTCAAAATATTTTTTGCCATGTTTTCTTCAGAGCTGGTTTTAATATCCAATGAAACTCCGCCAAATTTCATATATTCCCTGAATGACAAAGGAAGCAGGGTATAGCTTAATGCCCTTCCCCTCAGCGAGGTTGCTATTTCCTTTGACAGAAGTTTTGATGAAGATCCTGACACAACAATGAAATGCCTCTTGCTTTCGTACAGGCTGTTCAGCGCCTTGTGCCAGCCTTCAACAACCTGCACTTCGTCCAAAAACAAGTATAACGGCTTTTTCCCGTATTTTTCCTCATGGCTGTTTACAGCTATTAATATTTCGCTGAACGAGGCGCCTGACATTTCCGCATCTTCAAAATTAATATAAAGAAAATCCTCGTCTTTCAGCTTAAGCTTATTCAGCACTAAATCGTACATACAGTAGCTTTTTCCTGAGCGCCTCGGGCCTATAATACAGGATATGAAATCCTTTGTCAGCCTTATATCAGCTTCCCTTGGAAGGACTTTCAGCCCGCGTATTATTTCCTTCTTGTCCGCAAAGTAGCGCATTAATTTGCCTGTTTCCATAAGGTTTTATAGGGGGAAACTATTTATAAATCTTTCCCCCTTTAGGAAACGTTTTTCTGCACCAAAACATTTATATATTCCTGCCACTACTAAAATGTAACAATTAGTCAATAGTTAGGGGGTATAAAATGAGTGAAACAGCATACACAACAGCAATAATAAAAGCAGGAGAAGGCTCTCTAGCGAGGATTACTGATTCTTCAGTTGCAAGGCAGTATCTTGAAAAGGTTTCCATACCGCCCGAGGATTTTAAGACTTATTCAGGGCAATTGGCTTTAAGCAGGAAGACAGACAAGGCAGACTGCAGGAAAAGGCACGGAGTGCTGGCAGTTTTCTTTGGAAAGGCAAAGCCAAAGCCGTCATTGAGGACAGAGCTTCTTGAAAGCATTGTGAAAAGCCACGAGGAAATTGTTAGAAGCGTGCAGGAGTTTGCAGGCGTTCCGGAAACAGTTGAAGGGCTTAGGGCAAAGTATGCTGAGCTTTCACAAAAGGAGCAGGCGCTGGTTGCGCGGATTAGCGGATACAGGCAGGATATTTCTTCTGTTGAGCAGAAGGGCTCTGTGCTTGGCAGGCTTTTGCAATATGATAAGCTTGATGCTAAGGCTCAGGAGGAAGTTCGTTCTGCGCTGTCAGAAGGCGCTGACATTGATTTTGATGATGCTGATACAAGGCAGATGCTTTTTTCAGGAATATCTGATGAGAATGAGAAGAAAATAGGGAAGATTCAAATTGACTATCCTTTTGCAGAAAGGGAATTGCTTTCAGCCAGAAGGCAGATGAAGGCAATAGAGCAGTATGACCAGGATAAGGTAAAGGCAAAGTTCCTGCCTGCAATGGATGTATTGCACGAGATGAAGTGCGAATATGAAGAGGCAAAAACGCACGCTGATATCATAGGAAGCTCTGAAGTGCCTGAGGGGATTATTTCCAGGGGAAAGGCAAGGATTGAGGAATTAAGGCAGCTTCGCGAGGAAGCGCAGATTCATCTTGATGTTGAAAGCGAACAAAGGGCTGCTGAAGACTCTCTTGATGCCGAGATTTTTGCTGCTGATTCAAAATCCAAAATGGACTTGAAGGCAAGAATGGATATGGTACTTGGGAAAGTAGCTGAATCTCCAAAGCCTTATGTTGAAGAGCCTGTTATAATTGAAGCTGAATTTACAGAAAAATTGGAGAGATAAATGCCATCTGAAATCATCTCGGAATACAAGCGCTGCGTAGCCGCGCTGGAAGAAGTTGAGAATGCTTTGAATACTGATAGCCCGAAGAATCTTTCTGCTCTTGAATCAATGCTTTCGGCAGGGACTCCTGCAATGAGAATGCTCCAGAGGCACCATTCGTATGGACCCAGATTGCAGGAAGTCGTTGGGAAGATGAAGGAATACAAGGAGAGGAAGCCTGCAGGGGTTTCAATTGCTGATAAATCCGATTATCTCTTATTGAAGGATGTATGCTGCACTGATGTTGATGGAAATGTGTTTGAAAGGTATGATGAATTGTTCGTGAATAAAAATCTCGAGAAAAATCAAAACGGTGAATTAGTGTTCTTTACGCCTTACAATGGTGCTGCTCATTTTGAAAAGCAGGCAGGCGGATTATTTCTGCCTTCATTTGCATTAAGCTGTAACATACTTAATGCGTTGTGGCAGAACAAAGACAATCCTGAATGCGAAAGGATTTTGCTTATGTACAAGAATAAAGGCAATGGCAACGGCTGGCACTGCCAGAACACTGTTGTTGATTATGCAGGAGAGAAAATAATCCATTATCTGTTTGACAGCGATTTTCCCAATGATGGGGGCGTTGCAGGCATTAATAGCGGCAGAAAGCGGATTGTTTTGCCTTTTACTAATAAATCGGCATTAAAAGATGAGACTCTCGAGCAGGCATTGCAGCATGCGGTAGCATTATATTTTATCAGGCAGTTTACAGGTTTGAGAAATCCCGAAGTGCTTGTTGAAATTGGAAAATACTTTGGGAAAGAAGCAAGGGTTTGGTTCCCTGACAATATTGCAAAATGCAAAAATACAAGAGCTGCGTGGCTCGGTTGCAACGACTATAACTTCGACCTTAGTGCCTATAACATCCTTAACTTCAGTAGCGCAGCTCGTGGGGTACGTTCGTCGTAGTAGCGAGCAGCCGCAGGCTGCGAGCAGTCGGAAAAAACTAAAACAAGGAAAAAACAAAAATGACTGAAATCATAACAGAATACAAGCGCTGCGTTGCAGCGCTGGAAGAAGCTGAGAAAGATTTGAATAGTGATAAGCCTCAGAATCTTTCTGTGCTTGAATCAATGCTCTCGTCAGGGACTTCTGCAATGAGAATGCTCCAGAGGCACCATGCATATGGACCCAGACTGCAGGAAGTTGTCGGGAAGATAAAGGAATATAAGGAGAGGAAGCCGCTGGTTGCGGCTGCAGGTGTTTCTGACTGCCTTTTGCTTGAAAACATCTGCTGCACAGACGCTGACGGCAATGAGTTTGAAAGGCATGGGCAGGTATATGTGCCGAAAAGCATTGATAAGAATGGCGATGGTAGCCCGATTAACAATACTCCTTACAATTGGATTGTATATTTTGAGCAGAGGGGAATGTCTTTGCCAAGCTTTGCGCTTTCGTGCAATATTCTTGAAGCGCTGTGGAAGAACAAGGATAATCCTGAATGTATGCAGGTATTGATGAATTACAAGGACAAGGGTAACGGTTATGGCTGGCATGCCCAGAACACTTTGGTAAACTGGGGCAGCGCTCAGGTAATACATTATCCGTCTGATGCTGATTTCACTTCAAACGGCGGGAATAATAATATCAACAATGGCGGAAGAATGCCATTGCAGTTTAGCAGGCAGGGCTTTAAGGATTGCACGCTTGAAGATGCGCTTAAAAATCCGGGCATGGAGAGATTTGTAAAACAGCTTACGGGATTGAGAAATCCCGATGTGCTTGTTGAGATTGGAAAACATTTTGGCAAGCCCGCTTATGTATGGACATCAGGCAGTAATGATACAAGAGCTGCGTGGCTCGGTTGCAGCAACGATAACTTGGTCCTCTTTGCCATTAGCTACCTTAGCAGCAGTAGCGCGGCTCGTGGGGTACGTTCGTCGTCGTAGCGAGCAGCCGCAGGCTGCGAGCCAGGGCGCGCGGAGCGCGCTAAAAGGAAAAAATAATAAAACAAAAAACAAAAGGAAAACACAAAAATGGCATACACACCTGAAGAAGTTGAATGGATGCGGAAGGCGATGGGCATCACTGACGAGCCCGAGCCGATTAAGCCCGTGATAACTTCTGTTTCAGGCATTGGTGATATTACGGCAGATTATATCTGTTTGGAGAATATTGCCTGTGTAGATGCAGACGGGAATGTGTTTGAGCAATACCCTAATCTGTATGTAAGGCGGGATATAGAAAAGGATGCCGATGGGAAAATATTGTATTTTACTGCTTATGATGCCGCAGCGCATCTTGAGCAGAAAGCAATGCGCAACCCGAGCTTTGCCCTTCACTGCAATATAGCGGCTGCCTTATATGCGCAAAGGCAAGAGCCTGAATTGAACAAAGTTTTAATGCAGTACAAGGACAAGGGGAATGGCAATGGCGGGCATAAGCCCAATACGCTGATTAGTTATGCTGGGCAAGAGGTAATGCATAATCCTTATGATTCTGATTTCCCGAGTGATGGGGGAAATAGTAATATCAATACTGGCAGGAGGGTTGCATTAGGATTTTCAAAGCAGGGCTTGAAAAGCATGCCTCTTGAGCAGGCATTGAACGATAGTGTTGCATTAAGGTTTGCAAAGCAGCTTACAGGCATGGCAAATCCTGAATTGATTGTAGAGCTTGGCAAGTATTTTGGCAAAGAAGCGCATCTTTGGGTTCCGAACGGAGATGCTTCAAATTGCAATGACACAAGAGCTGCGTGGCTCGGTTGCAGCTACTATTACTTCTACCTCAATGCCTATTACGACCTTAGCTACAGTAACGCGGCTCGTGGGGTACGTAGCGAGCAGCCGGGGCTGCGAGCAGTCGGAAAAAAATATAAAGGTAAACAAAATGTCTAAAATAACGGGCGGAAAATCAGGGAAGCGGAAAACAAAACCGCAAGATTTAAATATGTCCATAAATATTGGACTATTGGACAACAAAATGGGACATAAGATAGAATCTCTCTTCATGGAGAATCCGGAAAAGGAGTATCATATAAGGGAAATAGCGAGATTGCTTAAGATTCCGAAATCCACTGCGGCTTTCTATGTCAGCAAGATGTGTAAAACGGGGCTTATTGCCAAAAAAGAGCAGGGCGTTTTCCCGAGTTTTATAGCAAATTCTTCAAGCGAAGAATATAAGCTTTACAAGCGCCACGGCGCTTTAAAGGCAATCCTTGATTCGGGCATTCTGGACTTTTTGGAGCAGGAATTGAACCCTAGATGCATAGTGCTCTTTGGCTCTTTCGCAAAGGCGGAATATGATTTAAGCAGCGATATAGACATTTTTGTGCAGGCAAATGAAAAGGTATTGGGCTTAAGCAGGTTTGAAAAGCAATTAAAGCACCCCATTAACCTCTTTTTTGAGCCAGACTTAAGCAAATTATCGCCTGAACTGCTAAATAACATAATAAACGGGATAAAGCTAAAGGGGTACTTAAAGATAAAATGAAGCCGCTGATGCCGTGGAATGAATGCTTGAAGGAGCATATAAAGAAAGTTGAGCCTGACACACAGAAGATAAGCTCCATCGTGAAGATGTGCAATGTAAGATTGAAGGTTGTTGAGCAGATAGCTCTTGATGCGGAAACCGCTTCAGTTATAGCAGAGGATTACTATGAAATTATTAAAGAGCTGCTTACGGCTCTTTTGCTTAAAGACGGGTTGAAATCAGACAACCATGAATGCTTAATCCGCTTTTTCAAAGTCAGATTTCCTGAATATGAATATGAGGCTGAAACAATCTTCAAATTGAAGGATGTAAGGAACAGGGTTTCATATGACGGAATATTTGTGGATAAGTCATATATTGAGATGAATAAGCTGGAATTTAAGCATATTATTGAGCTATTAAAGGGGCTGCTGGAAAAATGACATCTGAACTCATCACAGAATACAAGCGCTGCGTTGCAGCGCTGGAAGAAGCAGAGAAGGCTTTGGATAGTGACAAGCCTCAGAATATTTCTGCGCTTGAATCAATGCTCACTGCAGGGACTATTCCAATGCAGATGCTTGCAAGGCACCGCGCGTATGGTCCGAGACTGCAGGAAGCGCTCGGGAAGATGAGAGAATATAGGGAGAGGAAGCCGCTTATTGCGGCTGCAGATGCTTCTGAATACATAACGCTTGAAAACATCTGCTGCGTTGACGCAGACGGCAATGAGTTTGAAAGGCATGGCAGGATATATGTGCCTAAGAATATTGAGAAGAATGGTGACAACAGCCAGATAAACAATACTCCTTACAATTGGATTGTGTATTTTGAGCAGAGGGGGATAGAATTGCCTTCGTTTGCGTTAAGCTGCAATATTCTTGAAGCGTTGTGGAATAATAAGAATAATCCTGAGTGCATGAAGGTATTAAATGATTACAAAAACAAGGGTAAAGGATACGGCTGGCATGCGCAGAACACTTTAGTGAATTGGGGTTCGGCACAGGTAATACATTATCCAACTGATTCTGATTTCACTTCAAACGGCGGAAACAGCAATGTGAATGCAGGCAAAAGAAAGGCTTTTTCTTTTGATAGGAAAAAGCTGAAAGACTGTAAATTGAGAGATGCATTGAGGATTCCTGAAATGGCAAGGTTTGTAAGGCAGTTTACAGGCTTGAGAAATCCCGAAGTGCTTGTTGAGATTGGGGAATTTTTTGGAAAGCCCGCTTATGTTTGGACTTCAAGCAGCAATGAGACAAGAGCTGCGTGGCTCGGTTGCGACTACGATTACTTCGACCTTGGTGCCTTTAACTACCTTTTCAGCAATTACGCTGCTCGTGGGGTACGTTCGTCGTAACGCAAAAAATCTCCAAAGGAAATAAAGGTTAAGCAATAAGCATATAAGCACAATAACTATTTTCTCTTTGTCCTCGCTGCAAAGCAAGGGCTACACGTCCCTTTGCCATGGCATTTATTGGCTATAAAATTCAACTGCAACAGCAAGTAGCAAAGCGAAACCTGAAGCAGCGGTGCTCGAAACGGCAAGGGGGCTAAAGAGCTGCGTGGCTCGGTTGCAACAACAATAACTTCAACCTTAATGCCAATAACAACCTTAACAACAATAACGCTGCTCGTGGAATAGCCCTTTTATTGCGAGGATTTTTATTATTCCTATTTATTCTGCTTGTTATGAAAACATACAATAATTTGTATTTTCATTTGTGCTCCTATGAAAACCTGTTCTCGGCGTATCAAAAAGCAAGAAAGCATAAAACAAGAAAGAAGTATGTTGTTGAGTTTGAAAATGATTTAACAAACAATTTGCTCCAATTAAGGGCGGACCTCCTCTTTTACAGCTATCGCCCGGAGCCGCTAAAAGCATTTATCATAAGGGAGCCGAAAACAAGGAAAATCAGCAAATCAGCATTCAGGGACAGGGTTGTGCACCATGCACTCTGCAGCATAATTGAGCCTATATTCGAGAATTCATTTATTTATGACAGCTACGCAAACAGGAAGGGAAAAGGGGTTTTGAAGGCAATAAGTCGCTTTGAATATTTCAAGAGAAAGGTTTCAAGGAATCTGACGCCATTAAAGACAGGAGATGGAATAAAGGGTTTTGTTTTAAAAGCAGACATTAAGAAGTTTTTTGACTCTGTCAGCCATGAAATATTAATGAAGATTATAAGCCGGAAAATAACCGATGAAAAAGTGCTGTGGCTTATTAAAATTATATTGCAGAACCATTGCCCTCAACAGCGAGGAAAAGGCATGCCTCTCGGCAACCTGACGAGCCAGTTTTTCGCGAATGTTTACCTTAATGAGTTGGATTATTTTATAAAACAAAATCTGAAAGTAAAATATTACATAAGGTATGTTGATGACTTTGTGATACTGCATAAATCCAAGGAGATTCTTGAGTATTATAAGAAAGAACTAAGCATTTTCCTTGAAAACGTCTTGAGCATCAGCCTGCATCCCGACAAGTCAAGCGTGTTCCCGCTTTACAGGGGAGTTAATTTCCTTGGATTAAAAGTGTTCCCACATCATAATCTTATACAAAAGAAGAACATAAGAAAATTCAGGAATAAGCTTGAAATGCTGTGCTCTTTTTATGATAAAAGAGAAATAAGCTACGATGAAGTATACAATTCTCTTGAAGGATGGAATGCGTATACAAAAAATGCAAACTGCTTTAGCTTAAAGAGCGGGCTATTTGCTCCTATTGCCAAGAAGTTTGCAAATGAAATGTCAGATAAGGAAATAAACAGGTGCTTGAATCTTCTGAAATGTTCATGAAAACATAAAAAGAATAGAATTGCTGCCTCCTTTCTGTTAGACCTATATACCTTTTTCTCATCAAAAACTATATAAATCAAGCTCAAATCTTGAACAAGGCGTTGTTTTGGGGTATCTAAATGAAAAAAGCATTGGCACTGGCGGGGCTTGTCACTTCTCTTTATGCTGAAAATGCAATTTCTCAGGAAATTCCCGCAAGAGTAGATGACGGAAGGCCGTATCTTACAAGCATTCAAGAGCCAAATGAAAGCGACTGGTATCTTACATTCCCTTTGATACCATATATTTACGTAAGCGACTGCACAATCCTAAGGGATGCGTATCCCCTGGCTTCAGGACTTCTGGATTTGGATGCTCCTGAAGGCAATATACTTGAAAACAGGGACATGTTTGAGGCGTTTGCAAACGAAATAAACGAGCTTCCGAGGGTTAACAGCTCAATTGCGATTGAAAACCTTGTGCAGTTCGGACTTTTTACTGAGTATGTTAATTTTCACGGCTCTGTCGGCGGATGGGGCAGGGCTGACTTAATCTCGCGCGGGCTTGACGAGTATGCTATTGAATTCAATCTTGAGGAGGAGTCTGTATGGGCAAACTTTGGAAAGCCTCAAACCGCATTTTTTGGCAGGGCTTATGCCGATATTATCGCAGGGGGTAATTTTGTAATTCCTTCTGAAATATTTGGAATAAAGCTGTATCCCTCAATTGGCGTATGGTACAGGCACAGGGAATTTGCGTCAGCTTACCTTGCGTCTGATGCTTTAATTTATTCAGGAGAAAACGTATATTATCCCGGTTCATCTGAAGTAAGAAGCTACGGTGACGGACTGTTTTTCAACGCAGGCATTATAGCTGATTTCAGCGCAATTGAGGAGTACACAAGGCCTGTTGCTGCTGTTTCAATTGACAATTTTTTCAGCTATACTCATTACGCAGACAACCCTCTAAATCTTCCTGCATATGACCCTGCGAGGCTTAATCTGGGAATTGGGCTTTCCCCGATGGGCTGGTTTGACATAAGGGCTGAAATGCTGAATATAGGCGAAGGCGCCGAATACAGGTTTGAGATTGCAAAGCGATTGGACTGGGGAGAGTTTGCGGCTTTTGTAAGAATTGATGAAAGAACTTTATTAGGGCATTACAGGGACTCGTTTAACATAATGGCTGCATTCGGCAATGACTATGCCCAGTTAAGAATATACACTTCTGTTGACGACAATTTTGATTTTGGGCTTGGAATACAGCTTGGCGTGGGATGGAGAATAAGCGAATTTTTCTAAAAAAAATAAAAAGGCGCTGTCCTCACTCTGGTTCGGGAGCGCCTTTTAAGAAATATAAAAAGGCGCTGGCTTAAGCCAGCCGCCTTAGAACGCCTTGTTCGAGGAACTCTTCCAGGTAGTTCTCCTTCTTGAGCTCGGAGATGACATTTTTGACGGCGGAGTCCCCTATTCCGACGTCGCCGGCCTCATAAAATACCTGTTCGTAGAAGACGCTCGGGCTGTTTTGCGTGAGCCGGCTTATTATGGTTTTTACCATAAATTTTATCTGCTCTTCATTGCCTCTCATTTTTTTTGAACCCCCTTTGCAGGATTTTTTCCCGCTGTTATTTATGCCGTGTTTGTTGCTTATAAATATTTACGCACTGCAATTGTTATGTTGCAAAATCCTTTTTCTAAAATATATTTTGAAGAATATGCTTTCGTATTAACTGGCTGGTGAATATCGCAAGTTTCACTTTTCAGTGCCTTGCTTAAGCAAATCGGCGATAATCTCCTTTGTTTCGCCTGCTTTGGCTTTTCCTTTTGTTTTTTTCATTACCTTTCCGACAAGAAAATTCAACGCTTCCTCTTTTCCCGCCTTAAAATCATCCGCAACTTTCGGATTGTCTTCAATTGCTTCGCTGCAAAGCCTTCTTAATTCGCCTTTGTCAGAAACAGCTTCAAGTTCGTGCTTTTTCACGTATTCTTCAACATCAAAGCTTTTCTTTGATAATCTTTCAAGCAGTTCCCTCGCAGTGACATCTGTCAACCCGCCTTTCTCAAGCATTTTTAAGAGGAGGATGAGCTGCTTTTCATCAAACTTTGCCGCTTTTATTTTTCTCTTGCTCTGCTTCATGACTGCAACAAGCTCTTTCCTGAGCCATCGCGCGGCAAACACAGGGTCAATCTCTTTTGCAGCTTTTTCAAACAATTCAGCGAGCTCCATGTCCATTGCCAGCGCATTCGCATCCTCGGGAGATATGCTATAATTGTCAGAAAGCCTTTTTGCCTTTTTCTGCGCAAGCTCGGGAACTTCTTTGTTTGCCTCGTCAATCATCTCTTCTGTAATGTCAATCACAGTAAGGTTCGGCTCTGCAATATACCCGTAATCATCCTCATCCTCTTTTTTTCTCATTTGGTATGTCTTTTGAAGCAGGGCATCCCATCCCCTTGTTTCCTGAATAATCATTTCATTGTTTCCTGCAGCCTGCATCTGCCTTTCAGTTTCGTGAAATAATGCGGATTCAATTTCCTTAAATCCGGATATGTTTTTTATTTCAACTCTCGTGTATCCTGATTCCCTAATTGAGATATTTGCGTCAGCCTTCATTGTGCCTGTTGAATTGTCATAAATACCCAGGTATTCCACAATTGAAAGAAGCTTTTTCAGGAATTCCCTTGCGTCTTCAGCGCTTTCAATGTCAGGTTCTGTAACTACTTCTATCAGCGGCGTGCCTGCCCTGTTGTAGTCAATCAGCGTGAATGCTGCATTTCCAACACCGCCCGGATGTATTAATGCTGCGGGGTCTTCCTCCATATGCACTCTTTTCAATGAAACCTTCTTGTTTCCCAGGTCAACATAGCCGCCTGTTCCCAGCGGAAATTCATACTGCGTAATCTGATAGTTTGCAGGAAGGTCAGGATAAAAATATGTTTTTCTTGAGAATATTGCCTGCTTTGCAATGCCGCAGTTTAATGCTATTGCCAATTTTAATGCGTGTTTCAATACCTGCCTGTTGAAGACAGGCTTTGCTCCCGGATGCGCAAGGCAGACAGGGCAGCAGTTTGTGTTGGGCTCCGGCTTTGCGGGAAGCTTGCAGCCGCAGAACATCTTTGTCCTTATTCCCTTGTTAAGAGAGATATGCACTTCCAGCCCAATCTTCACGTTTCCCATTGCAGAGAATTGAGTTTATTGAAATATATAAAGCTTGGCTTAATCAGATGGGAAATCCCCTGCAATAAGGATTATTGAATTAATTGAAAAAAGAAAAGAAAGAAGAAAATCAGAAAAGCCAGGCGCCGTTCTCCTGCACCAGATTTCCATTGACTTTAATCTGCCCGCCGGGATTATTGCCCAGTTTTCTTAATTCGCATACAATGTCCCAGTGCAATGGAGATTGGTTCAATCCGCCGCCCTTGTCAAGAGGGACTGGATAGGACATCCCAATTGCAAGATGTATTGTGCCTCCAATCTTCTCGTCAAAAAGCAGGTTTTTCATATACCTTGTAATGCCGGGGTTGCATCCAATGCCAAGTTCACCTATCCTTTTCACGCCTTCAAGTGCAAGCATTGCCTCGAGAAAATTATGATTTTTTGTTGCTGAATGCGCAATAACTTCTCCTGCCCTGTATTCAAGCCTGATGCCTTCAACAAGGTTGCCGTCCCTTACAGCAGGATATGCAAATGTAATGAATCCTTCTGCACTGTCCTCAATAGGGCCGTAGAAAACTTCTCCGTCAGGCATGTTGAACTTGCCATCGCATATTTCTCCGCCTCTTCCTTTAAGGCTTAAGTGCAAGTCAGTAAGCCCGGGCACATAAATGTGAACATCCTCTGCATTGTCAAAAGCATCCTTCACTTTTTTCATCTTTTCTGCTTCTTTCGTCCATTCAATGTTTGTTGCGCCAAAAACAACATCAGCATATTCACTTAATGTCATGCCTGCCATTCTTGCATCGCCTTCAGCGGGGTAGCCTACACCGAGCCATCTTTTGCCCTTATTTTCTTTTCCGTCCCCTAGAATTATACCTTGAAGCGGAAGTCTTGATTTTTGCAGTGCAGATATGCGTGAAGGGTCAGCCCCGCTAAGATACATGGGATTTTCCTGTGCCACAACAGATATATTTACATCAAGTTCTTTCGCCCTTTCTACCATAAAATTTGGAAGCCTTACGAGCTGTTCATCCGCCGCATGGTCAATAAAGTATCTTGCCATTTCAGAAGTTCCTGCCTGTAAAACAGGATAAGCCCCTTTGTCAATAACACTTCTTGCAATCTCTTCCATGAAAGGAAGCGCTATAACTTCCCCGTTGATTGCAACCAAATCGCCTTTCTTGACTTCTGTTGAATAATCAACAACAATTCTTGCCAGTTCTTTTGCGCGTTCATCAAGCTTCATTTGAATACCCCCTAAATGCTACTTTTTAGCGGTTATTTACTGTATATAAATCTTATGGGCAAACAATTTTAAGCAAGGATTGTTTTCAATATTTAATGCACAAATACCTGAAATACTCTTTTAATGCAATTCTTATAGCTGCCTTTGCATTCGCTTTCCTTTATTTTGCAACAAGAAGCATTTCTCCTCAGAGAGAATGGGCTGTTGACTCAAATGGCTTATTGCAGTATCCTTCTGACAGGGGAAAGCCGGAGAATGTGAAAATCAATCTGCTGGAAGACAACATTACTTACACAATTGAAAAAGTTTCTTTCAAAAGCAGGGACGCAATAATCTACGGCTTATTGTACATGCCTAAGAATGCAAACAATGCTCCCGGAATAATAATGCTGCCTGCTGCAAGAGCCGGAAAGGAAGGGCAGAATTACCTTGCAAAAGAATTAGTCAAGAGAGGATATGCATTTTTTACAATAGACCAGAGGGGAATAGGGGAAACAGGCGGCAATATGCCTTCAACCCAGGATGACTTTAATTCATTTGTTGCAGGAAATGAGCCTGTAAATCATTTGTTTGTTTATGACGCATTAAGGGCATTTGACTTTTTGAAAACAAGGAAGCATATTGATTCTTCAAATATCTTAATTGGCGGCGAGAGTATGGGCGCAAGGTTTGCAGTCATTGCAGGAGCTGTTGACAAGAATTTTAAGGGCGTATTCGTGATAAGCACTTCAGGATACGGAAAGCAGAGCAATTTGCCAATGGAAGGAAAATTCATGGCTTCTATTGACCCTGACTGGTATATTGACAAGATATCTCCAAGGAAGCTTGTATTCTTTCACTCAAAGAGCGATAACGTGGTTCCTTTTGCGCAGGCTCAGAATACTTTTTCATTTGCAAAAGAGCCAAAGGAATTCATTGAAATGCCTTCTGTGTGCATACACGGGCAATGTCAGGAGATGTATGAATCCTTATTTGAGAAGCTGAATGAGATGGCGAAGTAAAAAGAGGCAGAAAGCTTATAAATCAGCAATAGATTTCAAAAGGATATTCGGGGGTAATTCAAATGAAAGCAATTAAATCATTGGCAGCGGTTCTTGGGCTGGCAGTAATTGCCGGCTGCGGAGCAGAAAACAAGGCTATCAATTTGTTACAGGTTGTGGAAGTGCAGAAATGGGAATGCGTGACTTTTCCTACGGAAGGGTGCAAGAATATACCTTTCTGTTATTTGGGCAGTGATTATGACCACCCTTTCCCAATTCATAAAGGCGAGCCAAATGCTGAATTTTATGTAAGGTGGGGACAACCTAGGGATGGACAAGTAACCTGCGGAGTTGATAAAGGTGATATAACGGGTTTTATGGGGTGCAAAGCAGACATCCTTTCTTTTGACAAGGACAAAATCAGAGTCTACTGGCATTAATTTTTTCTTGAGATTTAGGCATGGAAATGCTTAAATACGCGCTTCCTTTAATCCTATTCTATGAAGTTTATCTCTGAAAAGCTTATTGAAATTAACAGGGAATTGTCGGAAGATGAAATACAAAGTATACGGGCATCTATTAAAGACAACCAAAAGCAAAGGCTGGAATTCGTTGACTTATGGGCAAGATATGTATTGGACCATGATGACAAGGAATGGTCAAGGCAGCAAAATATAATCATTAATTCATGCTTAAGGAATTCTCCAATGACAAAAGAGCTTTACCTGAAGATGAAAGGTGAAATGCGGGATTGAAATAAGCCCAGTAAGCTTTATAAATAACCCCTTATATCATTTTTCACTATGGGCTCATAGCGCAGTCTGGTAGCGCAACTGACTCTTAACCCTTAATGGAAAGAAATCAGTGGGTCGTGGGTTCGAATCCCACTGGGCCCATTTTCGACAGAACCAGTGGATCCCGAACAGAGTGAAACTATCCACTGGGTCCAGTTTTATTTTAAGGAGGTAGGTATTAATGGGAATCTTTGCAAGAATCGAAAAGTGGTATGAGGAAAAGCGGCTGCAGAATAAAGTTAATAAGGAAATTGAACAGACATTTTCTGATGAAGATAGGGAAGGGCTTGAGCTTATCAACGAGTATGCAACTGAAAGGGATAAATGCGGCTATCAGCACAGCCATACCAGTTTTAGCTGGAAAGGCGGGTTAGTGAAGCACGGGCATTACAAGTTCTGGTGCCCACCTTCGATATATGAATTTCCCTACGACAGGCCAGTTTGTTGGCTTTCAGATGAGGAAAAAAAGTCCATAGCAAACGGAACTGCACCAAAAGATAAAAAATACTTAAAGATGGAAGCGTTCTTAACTAAGTACCCTGAATATAAGACATATGAGGCGCAGGTAATGCGTACGCATTACGGGTTATAAAACGCCGGCGGTAGGATTTGAACCTACAAGCCCGTGAAGGCATCGGTTAGCTCGTCGTCAAGTTCGAGACCGACGCAATCTCCTGCATTCTTTTTGGAATGTACCAGGTTATGCGACGCCGGCATAAGGCACTTTAAGGCAACATCCGTAGCTATAAAAAGGTTTTGCAGTGGGGTTTAAGGGGTTTCCCCTTACCTCCTTTTCTGTGTTATCCCAAAATTATTTCTCAAGGCTGAGTTTTTTCCTTGTATGAAACTCACGAAAAATAAGCTATTAGAGACCATAAGGAGAAAAAACGAAGGCGGGACGAGCTATCAGGCAAGGAAAATTG
>JAQTVM010000016.1 GCA_028706745.1 Candidatus Nanoarchaeia archaeon | reverse complement strand
TATTCAAGACAATGGATGAAGAAATGGAGTTTTGTAATAATGATCTTGAGACGTTTAGGATGCGTTATAATCATTTTCGGCCGCATAGCAGCCTCAATAATAAACCTCCGGCAGAGGTTTATTTCGCGTTTGCCAACCTCTTTTGATGCTGGTGACATATGTCATGATAGAATACACTGCGAAAGCAGAAAGCTTTGGAACGTAGTGACAAAAGCTTTCTAGTCAATCAATGCAAACACAAAAAAGGCAGGGCTCCGCCGTGAATTCAAAATAATAAATTAAATCAATAAGAAGAATTTATTTTTTCTTGACTGGAATGCCGTGCCCGCCAAAGATACCGCCATAGGCATTATGAGATAAAGACATGTATCTTATAAATCCTGTGCAACCTTTGTTAAGAAGTTGTTGCAATAAGGAAATGTCTCGGCGCTTTTCAGCATCAATATATACATATTTTTGTGCTATTTCAGTATCAATAATCATATGCTCTGAGCCCTTAAGGGCATTATATTCTTCAAGACTACCTGTAAATCTGTCTAATTCGACAAGCCTTCTTTCTAATTCTTTTTGCGCTGCTGATTTAAATAATCCCATTTTATTTACCCCCTACCAATATTTATCCTTTCTAAACCCTACGGAATCACCTGATAAATTTTACTTCCTTATCTGTCAAAGAAGTTTTTATTAAATGATAAGGCTGGGTTAAGGCCATAGTTACTCGCCCGCCTGGTGCTGGCCCTGTTTCAACAACAGATACTTCAAGGCAATTGTCCGTTTCCCTAAGTTCTGATATTTTTATGCCATATCCTCCAGAGCGTTTTGTACCCAGAAAAACAGCTATAACCATGTCATTATTAAAATCAATAAGTGGCAACGCCGGTGGTGGAATATTTATAGAATTAACTTTATCCCATAAGTTGCTCCACTGCTGTCCATCCTTAACCACATAATCCCCTTGTAAAAAATGCCCGCAATAAGCGCCTGAGCCTATAGTCTCAAACTTTTTTTCCAATGAATCTGCCATTTTATTTACCCCCTTAACAATTACTCTTCTTTCTCTTCGGAATTTTCTTCTGCAACGACTTCTCCGCCGGCTGCCTTTATCTTCTCTGCGGCGCCTGCAGAAACCATCTTTGCCTTAATCCTGTATTTCCTCGACGGCTTGCCTGAGCCAAGCAGCTTGTCAGCATTAACAGAGCTCAAGTCAATTTCAAACATCCCTTTCTCATTTTTAATCTTTCCGCTTGCAACCAATTCATCAAACTTCTCTTCAAGAAAAATAATGTTGACTGCCCTGAAATGCTCAGTCATTGTCCTTTTGAAACCGTGCTTTCCAAAATAATCATTTCCATAAAGCTTCAGTATCAAAGGCTTCTTTGACTGCGCCCTCTTTCCAGAACCCGCCATGCCGGTGCCGCCTTTATTGCCTGAGCCCCTTCTCTTTTTCATTGAGCCGCAACCGTGAGTCTTGCTTCCGCGGTACCTTGTATTTTTCTTTCGCTTGTTGACTGTCATATCATTCTCTCCAGCAGTTCATTAATCAATTCTTTCCTGTAACCCAAGGCGCCGCCCAAGCTGAAAGGAGTTTTTATTCCCTTTCTCTCAAAACCTTTCAATGGCGGAGACAGCTTGAAAAACGGCTTCAAGCCGGGAACATCCTTAAGTTCCTTTTTGCCTTCAAAATACTGCTTTGTGAAATCATCAAAACTCATTTTCAACTTCTCTTTCAGATAAGCTTCAGTCAAAGGCTTGTTCCCGGGCAGTTTGCCCCTTTTCTCAAGCATCTTCCTGAAAACTTCAGGGGAAATCTCTCCCCAAGTTACAAAATCCTTCACCATTCTCAGCATGCCGGTATAACCTGATGTCGCCGGAACAACAATGCACGTGTGCTTTTTGTAAAGCCTCAATAAGTCAAATGTCTTTACAACATCATGCCTTAGCTTTGCATTTCCGTGAACACGGACAATTGCTATTCGTTTCATTGCGCCGCCTTCCTGCCTGCAACAATGCCGGCTTTTGCGATGTAATCATGCTTAACTTTCATTTGAGCAGTATGCTGCAATGCCTTGTAGCATGCAAGAGTCAGATTTACCCTTGTGACTGTCTGCCCTTTTGTCTGCGAATAAACGTCCTTTACGCCTGCAATTGCGAGCATTTTCCTGCACTCGCTTTCTGCGCAAAGCCCTGTTCCCTTTGGAGCAGGCATAATGGTAATATCAGATGAGCCGTTCTTTCCGCGAACAGCAAACGGCAAAGAATGCGGTTCCCTGCAGTTGCATGCCCACGAGCCGCAGCCCCTCTTGATTTTTATTATATTAAGCTTTGCCTGTCTTATTGCCTTTTCTTTTGCAGGCATTGTTTCTTTTGCCTTGCCCATTCCAATGCCAATATATCCGTCCTTGTTTCCGACAATTGCCATTGCAGTGAACTTTGGCTTGTTTCCTTCCTTTGTCTTTTTCTGTGTTGTTCTCCAGATTGTCCTTTTTCCGCCGCCAAACTTGCCTTTTGACTGCCCTATCTCAAGGAAGTCAACCTGCAGACCCTTAAGCAGCATATCAACAATCTGAGGCTCCATTATTCTTTTTCCTGAATCAAGAATTGTGTCTAAATCTGTGATTTCGCCTGCCTTGACTTTCATTCCAATTTCAGTCTTTGGCTGCCATGTGCCGGGATCAAACTCCTTTTCCTTGGAGATTCCTGTTATTTCATCCCTTGAGCCCTTCTTTCTCTTCTTCATCATATTTTTTCTCCTATTTTCTTCTTGACAGCTTCAAAATCAGAAATTCCTGCCTTTATATGCTTTCCCTTTATCCTGTCATCGGGAGGCAAAACCTCATCGCTGTGCGGTATATTAAGCCCTGCATCCAATGCTCCCTTCAAAACAGCATAAATCACAGAGCCTTTCACAGTTGTGTAAAGCCCTGAATCAAATATTGCTTCATTAACCTTTGCCTTTTTTGACTTCATTCCGCAAAGATATCCTACAAGATAAGCAGCCGGTATGTTTCTCCTTCTTCCTTTCCAGCCAAGCTTTGAAAGCTCCTTGCTGTGCGCGGAAACAAGAACCTTGTCTCCTGCCGTCTCATACATTATAATCTGCGCTGAAATATTATTAAGGGACCTTCTTACAACAAGCCTCGGCTTTCCTGATTTCAACAGCGCAAGCCTTTTCCTGTAGTCTGTTTTCCCTTCCAGCTTTCTCTTGAATGGTATGAATCTTCTTCTGTGCTTCATTCTCAGTTCACTCCTGCTCCTTCGAAGGTCCACTCGCTTTGCTCGCAGACCATTTTTTCTCCTTCTTAACGAACATCTTGTGCTCTTCCATGTACAGCTTTATATGCCTTATGCTTCTGAAAAAGCTTCCCTTGCACATGAGGTAAATCTTCCTGTAATCAGCGGGCTTGACAAGCTCATTGTCCTTCAAGTCTTTTATGAAAATTCTTTGCGATCTTATCTTTGCCATCCATGCCTGCTTCTTTGGCAGCCTTGCCCTGAATGTTCCTTTCTTTGAGCCCTCTCCTGTCTGCCTTCCTTTCCTTTTCTGGACTGCAATCTTTTTTGCCCTGAACCTTGAAACCCCGGTTGCAGGCTTTGCCTGGATTGCATAATCCTGTATCAGCCTTCTTATGTCTGCCTTTGTGATTGCTTCCTTTATCTCGCTGAGCCTTTCAGGGTCAAACCAAACCCTTGATTCTCCAACCTTAAGCAGCCTTGCCGCCATCCTTTTTTTGTTTGTCAGGTTCATTGTTTTCACTGCGGCTGTGCGAGCACTTTTCTCTGCTCCTCAGCCTGCTCCTTCTTCTTTTCTTCCTCTGATTTTTCTTCTGTTTCTTTCTTTTTCTCGGCTGCTTTCTTGAGGCTTTCTTCCTTTGACTTCTTTTTCTTTTCTTCCTTTGCCTTTTTTTCGTCCTTTCTTTTCTTTACTTCAGCCTCGACATCAGCTATGAACTTTTCAGGATTGAGAATATTCAGTATTTTTACTTTTGCCTCAACCAGTTTCTTTAGTATTTCAACCTTTGCCTTCTTGCCCACTTTTGCAATGATTGCAGCGTCTGTTTTTGCAACCAAGGCGGCTGCCTCTGCAACATTTTTTACAAGCACAGGCTTCAGTCCCTGCATGTTCAGCCCTCTTACAAGCAGCGGGCTCCTGTATCCTGCATTCGGCATCTTTCTCCTGCCCTTGAACTTCCTTCTTATCTTTGAATGATAACCCTTCGGCTTTCTCCAGCCAACTTTCTGAAGTATTCTCTTGCTTGTTCCTTCCTGCCTCACAAACTTCGGCCTTCTCTTGTTAATCTTCTTTTTGATTATCAGCATTTTTTCCATTCTCACTCAGTCCCCCTTCGTTCGAAGGTCCCATCGAAACTTTGTTTCGGGGTGCCGAAAATCTCGGATTTTCGAGCACACTCACTTCGTTCGCAGACCATTTTTACTGCACTCTCCCTTTCTCAAAGAGCCATACCCCGTCCTGGAATACTCTTCTGTCCCTGTTTGTAATCCTCAAGGCAAGCTCTATGTTTGTGCATGTCTGCCCGACAGCCTCAATGTCAACGCCTGAAACAGTAACGATGTCTCCCTTTGCTTCAACTTTCACTCCGGGCGCTATCTTTGCCTTTCTTGCAACCTTTTCTCCGAAAAAATTCTTTATTACAACTGTTGAGCCTTCTACAGAAACTGACATTGGAAAGTGGCTTGAGCATACCTTCATCTTGTACTGGTAAGCATTCTGCACCCCTGACATCATGTTTTTTATGTGCGCTAAATAGCTGTTGATAAGCGCTTTCTGCTTTTTTGTCAGCTTTTTTGGCGAAAGAAGGACTTTTCCGTCTGCAACTGCTATTGAAACAGTCGGGTCGAATATTTTTCTTTTAATCTCGCCTTTCGGCCCCTTGACTGTAATAAATCCGCCGTCAGCAATTACTGAAACCCCCTCAGGGATTGTTACTTCCTTCTTAAGCCTTCTTTCTTCTATCATCAGTATACAAAGGCAATCAGCCTTCCTCCAAGCCCTTTCTCCCTTGCGTCTTCAAGAGTCATGAGCCCTTTTGTAGTTGATATGAGTATGAACCCAAAGTCCTTTGCAGGCATGTATCTTTTCTCAAACTTCTCAAACTCATCTTTTGTCACTGAAAAGCGCGGTTTTATAACGCCGCACTTGTTTATTGAGCCGTTAAGGTTAATCTTGTATTTTCCGCCCCTGCCCTTGTCAGCGACTTCATATCCTGCAATGTATCCTTTCTCCTGCATAATGTCAAGCGCCTTTGTCAGCATCTTTGATATTGGTGTTGCAAAGCAGAATGGCTTTGCTGTTTTCTCGGCATTCAATATGTTTGACATTGCCGTTGCGAGTGTGTCGTTCATGCTCATTTTGTGTACCTACCTGTATTTCTTGAACCCCAGTGTTTTTGCCTTTTCCCTGAAGCACTGCCTGCACAAATGAAGGCCGTATGCCTGTATGTGCCCGCCTATTCTGCCGCAAATCTTGCACGGCCTGAGGTTTACTCCTGTTGTCCTTTTTTTAGGAACATTGAATTTTTCATATTTTTTAAGCTGCGCAGGCTTTGCTGAAAGCTGCTTAAGCATTTTTGTGTGGGTTCCCGCTGTCATTTGTTTTACTTCTCCTCGTCAAATTTTATTCCGTATTTCTGCTGTAAAAATAATTTTGTCTCGTCCTTATGAATCTTGTGCCTGTCAGGCAGCTTCCGGGGCATTATCTTTCTTTTCTTTAACCTGAATCCCGCCCTTTTCAATGTAACAGCCACTTCAAGCCCCATCATTCCTATGTCCATGTTATATTTTATTCCAGGAATGTCAATATATTCCTTGATTCCAAATGCAAAGTTTCCGTCCTTGCCAATCTTGTATGAATGCATCTTGTTGTCAATTGCCTGGAACAGCCTCTTAAGAAGCTCTTCCGCTTGCTTGCCCCTTAAAGTCACCATTGTACCTATTGACAGGCCCGGTCTAAGAGCCCATGTAGGGATTCTCTTTTGTGTTTTTGCCTCAACAGGCTTTCTTTCGGCAATAAGCTCGAGCAGCTTTACAGCTTTTTCAAGCTGGGGCCCGGGCTTTCCGGTTCCAATATTCAAAGTTATCTTTTCAACTTTTATTTCTTTCATCGGATTCATTTTTTTATTCAATCAATGACACAACAGGCTTTTCCTTGCCTATTACCATTGCATACTCCTTTCTTGTTTCATATGACTTTCCGCCAATGTTCAGTATTAAATTGTCAGGCTGCGCGCCTGCAAATGATTTTATTCCCTCAACCTTTCCGTGCATTGCAATCTGCTTTCCGGACACAAGGTAAACAAGCGCCCCCTTTTCAAACTTAAGGTGCTCCTTTGCCTTTTCTCCTTCAAATACAATAGTGTCCCCTACCTTGTAATCCTTTGAATCTGACACAAATGAATATCCGTCTGAAAACGAGAACTGCATCTTCTTTCCCTTCAAAAGCCTTTTTCCGGTTATTTTTCTTGGGATAAGGGCTGCTTCTTTCTCGTCAATAGCGTGTACTGCCAGCTTTCCCTGCTTGGTAAGCAGAACCCTGAACCTGATTTTCAATGAAGGAACTTCAATGACATCCATCAATCCCACTCCGTATTTAGGGTCTTTTCTCGGCTTGCCGTTAACATTAACAAGCTTCTGGTTAAGTATTGTTCTTGACTCTTTTCCTGTTCTTGCAAGCTTTAGCATTTCTCTCAGCATTATTGCGAGAGGCATGCTGTGCTGGAGAGTGTGTCCGCCCTGCGGCCTTACTATCCACTTAATTCCCTTTCTTGCAATCGGCCATGTTTTTGGCGCGTTCATTCTTTTCAAGTGTCTTTTAGCCATATTACTTTCCCTTCCTTTCCAGCATTGCTTTTCTCTGCTTGTCTTCAATCATAATCTCTGTAATCATCAGGTTTGAAGGCACAAACATGTAAGGAGTCTTTGTTCCGTCCTTTCTTATGTTGTCAATTCCTTCAACAGCAACCTTTGACTGCTTGACATTAACCAGCGAGACAGCCCCTGTCTTTCCCTTGAACTGCCCTCTCATTATCTTTACCTTGTCGCCCTTCCTTATTCCTATGCTCCTCTTTCCGTGCTTTTTCCTGAGCTCTTTAGACAGGTGGGCTGAAACAAATTTCTGCTTTACATGCAAAGGCGCCTTGTAAGCATAATTTCTCTGCTTTCTCGGCCTCTTGCTTGCCTTCCAGTTACTGCTCCATTTTTCCATCATTTTATAACACCACGCTCGCAACCTTTGCCACCAGCGGCCATCTGTCGGCAACTTCCTTGGCAATTGGTCCCTTGAACATTGTACCTTTAGGGTTTCCCTTGTCATCCTTGAGCACGATTGCGGCATTGTCCTCAAACTTGACTCTCTGCCCGTTCGGCCTTCTGTATTCCTTCTTCTGCCTGACGATTATTCCGAACACAACCTGCTTTCTCATTTCCGGCTTTCCCTTGAGGACAGATGCCATTATCAAATCCCCGACGCCGGCAGACTGAACCCTTCTTCTGGTTGTCTTGATTGTCCTTACATTGATAAGCTGGATTATTTTTGCTCCTGAGTTATCGCAGGTTTGAATCCTTGCGCCAAGAGGCAAAGACCTTGCAACATATGCCGGAACTGCCTTCATTTTATTCTTCCTTCCCCAGCTTCTCTATTACGACGAAGCTTTTTGTCTTGCTGATGGGCCTGCACTCCATTATCTTGACCATATCGCCGACTTTTGCGCCGATGCAGTCAGGGTTATGGGCTTTTACCTTGCTTCTCCTAAGCTCATATCTTTCATATTTAGGCAGGTAAACGCTTCTTTCCCAGACAATGCTTGCAGTCCTGTTGTAATCAGTAGTTGCAATCTTTCCTGTAAATGTCCTTCCGTGAAGCCCCAGTTCTCCGTGGAACGGGCAGTGCCTGTCAGTGCAAACTGACTTTGGCTCCTTTACTTCAATACCCAGTTTCCTTGTTTTCTGTTTTTCCTTTTTCATTTTTTTATCCTGTCTTCGGGCCTGCCCATGATGCAGTTCCCGTCAATCTCGATGTTTTTTCCATCGACATTCGCCTTGAACATTATCGTGTTTTTCATGATTGTCAGCACGCGGCTGTTTGCCCTGACCCTGAGCGTGTTTTTCGTCTCGTCCACAATCTTACCTTTGATTCCCACGAGGCTCTGGTTTTTTGAGGCGGTAACCTCAATCTCAAGCCCGATGAGCTCGTGCCTGATGATGTCGTTCATCAACCCTGCACCTTGATTGTCGACGGAGGAAACCCGAACTCCACCAGGCTTTTCCTTACTTTTACGAGGTGGTTCCCCTGAAGCTCTATCACTCCGCCCTTCATTGTCCCGCCGCATGCGAGCTTGGACTTGAGCTCCTTCAGGAGGTCTTTCATGTTGATGTTCTTGTCGTTTATTCCCTCGACAAGGGTTGAGAGCTTGCCAAACTTTTTCTTGATAAGCCTGACTTCTATCTTCTGCTCTTCCTTGGCGATTGTCTCACAAACGCAAAGATCTTTGGGCAACCCGCACTTTGAGCAGACTTCGCTCATTTAGTTTTTCCAGCCTCCGTGTGCTTTTCTTTCACGGCAGCCCCTTTCGGAACTGACGCAGCCTTTGCAGATTCTTTTTTCTGCACAGGCTCGCTCATAATCGTGAGTATTCTGGCTATCTCCTTCTTTATCTGCTTTACCCTTCCGGGGCTTTCAGGAGTTGTTCCAACCGCAATCTGGGAATTCATCTTCAGGAGCTCTTTTTTCAGCTCAACTATCTTCTCAAGCATCTGCTCCTTCCTCATTCCCCTGATAGCTTTGGCTTTTTTGGTCATTTTATTCCTTTTTCTCTTCTGCCTTTTCTTCTTCTTTCTTGGGCTTTTCTTTCTTCTCAGCCTTATGCTTTTTTTCGCCTTCCTTCTTTTTAGGCTTGCTCTTCTTTTCCTTCTTTGCCTCTTCCTTCAATGTTTCAACAGCTTCCTCTGCTTTTGCTTCTTCTGCTTTCTCTTCCTTTGGAGCTTCTTCCTTTTTCTCCTCTGTTTTTTCAGCAGCTGTTGTGAATATAATCCTGTCAGGCAGTTGCAAATCCTTTGGCATTATGCTTACCTTTATTCCAACGCTTCCTGATTTCAAGTTTGCCGAAGTGATTGCCTTCAGGACGTGTGAAACAGCTATGTCTCCTGACTTTTTCAAATATCCTGCGTAAAATCTCCATGATTTTGCCCTGCTGCTTGGAACTCCCCTTCCGCTGATTACTATTTCAGCGCCCATTGCGCCTGAATCCATTATTCTCTGCAGGCACCTGTATCCGATTGACTTGAACCTGTTTGCGCCAAACCTTTCCAATGAGCCTGCAACATAGTCAGCGACTGATTTTGCATCCAAATCAGGATTGTCAAACTCGGCAACTTCAACCTGCGGGTTTTCCATCTTGAACTTGTTCTTCAAAACATAAGTCATCTTCTTGATTGTTTCTCCCTTCTTGCCTACAATAAATCCCGGCTTTGAAGTGTAGATTGTGATTTTCTCTCCGAGAGGCGTTCTCTTTATCTGCAGATAGCTGTACTTGTCTTTTCCTATTTCCCTTGCAATGTATTCCTCTACCTCAAGCTCTTTCATCTTTTCTGCGACGAATTTTCTCTCAATCATTTTTTCTCCTCAGAAGGCGCCTTTATTGCTTCATTATTTGCCTTCTTTGATTCCGGCTTTGCCTTCGGCTCAGCCTTAACTTCCTTTGATTCTGCTTTTGTTTTCTCAGCAGGCTTTGCCGCTGCTTTCGGCTTAACTTCCTTCTTCTTAGCTTCGCCTTCTTCAACAACAATCTCAACATGAGTTCTCTTTGCGTGCCTTCTTGACTGCCTTCCGTATCTCCACGCAGTGGGCCCCTTGCAGGCAGATGCTTTCGCAACAACCAATGATGAAGCTTTCATTCCCTTGTTTTCTGCGTTTGAAACAGCAGACTCCAATACTCCGAGTATCATCTCGGCAGCTTTTATCGGGAATCTTCCGGGTCCTACTGAGCCTGCCCTGTGCGGAATGTCTCTCTTGAACTTTGTTGAGGGAACAGCCATCTTAAACACAAGAACCCTCTTGAGCCTTCTTCTTGCTGTCTCAATGTCCCTTCTGTTGATAAACCTGCATACCTCAACAGCCTGCTTCCTTGAGATAGGAAGCGACATTCCTTTTGCAGTTGCCATTAATTTTTCAGCCATATTTACTTCACCGATGCAGAGGCGCTTGACCTTGTAGCTCCAATACCCGGAGCTGAGTGCGCAACCCTTTGCCTGTTCATTGTGAATTCGCCCAGCACATGCCCGAGCATGTCAGGCTCGATTAAAACCGGAGCAAATTCCTTTCCCTTGTGAATGTGAATTGTCAAACCGACCATGTCAGGAAGTATTACCATGTCCCTGCAGTGTGTCTTTACAGGCTTCTTTGTTTTTCCTGCCTTGTATTTCTTTATCTTTGCAAGAAGTTTCTTTTCAGCGTCATTAAAGCCCCTAATCAGGCTCCTTCTTTGCCTTGAAGGCAGAAGCTTTGCAAAATCCTGTATGCTTAAAGTCTTAAGCTCTTCCAATGTCTTTCCCCTGTATGTGAATTCTTTCTTTGCCATTCTCAGTTCACTCCGTTCCCTTCGAGGGTTCCCTTCGCCTTCGTCTCGGTAACCATTTGATTACTTCCTCTTCCTTCCTGTCCTTCTCGAGCTTATTAAACCTACCTTTCTTCCGACAGGAGCGTTTCTTGAGACAGTCTTCGGCCTTCCTACATGCCTTCCCCTTCCGCATCCAAACGGATGGTCAACTGCGTTCATGGCAACTCCGCTTGTTCTCGGGTACATTCTGCCCCTTGCTTTCTTTGCGTGCCATCTCTTTCCTGCCTTCATGAACGGCTTTTCCTTTGCGCCTGCGCCTGCAATAACTCCGATTGTCGCCCTGCAGTCTGCAAGAAATGCTTTCTGCTTTCTTGAAGGCAGTTCTATTACAACCTTGTTTCCAATCTTTGTGACAACCCTTGCAAAAGAGCCTGCTGTTCTTGCCAGCTTTCCGCCGTCGCCCGGCTGCAGTTCAATATTATATATGAGTGTTCCTTCAGGTATGTTCTTCAAAGGCAGTGTATTCCCTATGCCTACGGGCGCGCCTGCGCCGGATTTTACCTCGTCGCCAACCTTTACAAGTTCAGGCGCCGGAACAAGAACCTGTTCTTTCGGATATGCAACTCTTGCCAAGGGAGCTGAATGCCCGGGGCAGTTTACCAAATCAACTATCTTTCCTTCTGTAATGCCTGTTTTTTCCGAGTCATCATAATTCCTGTGCTTTAATGTGCCGACATACCTGTGGCTTGGGCTCCTGTAAGTAAGAGAGCCTTTCCCCATCCTTTGCTGCAGTAGTCGCTTTCCCATTTTTATTTACCTTATATCAATCCCAGCTTTGTCGCAACATCTATTGCCGGAGTTTCGGCAGCCAGCGCAACATAAGCCTTTTTTTCGCCTGACGGCAGGATTGTTGTGTTTACCTTTACAACCTTTACCTTGAACATCTCTTCAACAGCCTTTTTTATTTCGTGCTTTGAAGCCTGCCTGTCAACTATGAATATCAGCTTGTTCTCAGCTTCCATTACCCTTACTGACTTTTCAGTTGTCAGCGGGAATTTTATTACTGAATGCAGGCTTGTCATCTGAACAACTTCTCCTTTTCCATTTTTTCAACTGCCTTTGAGCTCCACACAGTAAGCCTTCCTGCGACTGCGCCCGGAGCCAAAAGCTCTGCATTTAATGATTTTACATCTGAAACATCAACGCCGTGCAGGTTCTTTGCAGACTTCTGAAGCGCGCACTTTCCTGAAACAACAAACAGCACGCTGGATTTGTTCTTGTGCCTTCTGCCTCTTGTCTTTCCTCTGCCTGCCCTTACCTTTGATTCCTTGATTCTTTCAAGCTCTTTTTCCATTCCAAGCTTGAGCATCAATGCCTCGACATCCTTTGTCTTTGCAATTGATTCAATTCCCTCTGCGATTATTAACGGAACATTTGAGAAAGAAGCCCTTGCAGCCACTATTTCCTTGCTTGCTGTTGCCGCTATTGCAGACCTGATTGCAAGCCTTCTCTCTGTGTCATTTATCTTCTGCCCCCATTCCTTTGCAGCGATTGGAGGATGAGCTGTTCTTCCGCCTCTTGCTCCCGGAACAAATGCCCCTACCATATTGATGTGAGCGCCCCTTCTGGACATGATTTTTCTCTGGATTCTTGAAATTCCTTTTCCGTAGCTGCCCCTGTACTGCCTTCTCCTTCTTGAAAGCCTTGAAGAATATCTCTTGCCTGCTGTTTCAGTGACACCGTACTTCTGCCTCTTGTTTGCCTGTATTGCAATAACAGCCCTCTTTATTACATCGGGCCTGAATTCCTCTTCAAACTGCTCAGGAAGCGTGATTTCCTTTTCCTTTTTTCCTTCAAGTGAGAGTAATTCAGCTTTCATTTTATCTTAACCCCTGCTTGGACGCTGTGCTTATGTATGTCAGTTCAGGCTGCACCTGCTTGAACTTTGCCTTCTGCCTCATCGGCTGGCTGAGCAGTACTGCCCTTTTCTTAACGCCGACAACAGAGCCCTTGATTAAAACATAATCGCTTTTCACATTTCCGAAATGCGTTATTCCGCCGTCCTGATTTATTTCCTCGGGCTTTGAGCTTATCTTGTAAATTAATTTGTTGTATTCTGTCCTCTGGTGAAATCCCATCTTGCCGGGCTGCGCAACTGTGTGAAGAACCCTGTTGGGATGCCATGAGCCAAGTGTTCCGATTCCCCTGATTGTCTTCTCTGATTTTGCCTGCCTTCTCTTTACTCCATATCTCTTTACTGTTCCCTGAAATCCCTTTCCTTTTGAAACTCCGTGGACATCTATCAACTGCCCTTCCTTGAATATTTCTGATATTTTTATTTCCTTGTCAAGAAGTGTTTTTGCGTGCTCTGCCTTTTCAGCAGGCGTGCTTCCGCCGATTCCTATTTCTGAAACATCAGGCGTCTTTTTTCCGATGCCTGTAAGCTTCGGCTGGCTGTACACGACAAGCCTTACGTCGTCAAATTCCTTTGGCGCTTCTGTGTTCTTTCCAATGCCTGTTTTTCTTTTTAATTCCTTGTCAACCTTTGAGGAGAATACCTCGCCAACAAGCTTTAATCCGTCATTTGAATTCTTGTAGAATCTTATTCCTGACACTTTCATAGGCGGGCATTCAATGATTGTGACTGCCCTTGAAACTTCCATTCCCTTTGTAGGCGAATTTGCGTTCTTGTCCATGACAAATGCGTGAGTCATCCCTGCCTTGTATGCAATGAATCCCTCGGGCTTGACATCCTTGTGCTGAGCCCAGTTTCTCACTTTAGCCAAAGCTCTTGCAGCCCTTCTCCTGGGCCAGAATTGCATGCCCCCCCTGTGCGGGTGGTGCATTTGGTTGCTTCCTGCCATTGTGTGTTGCCTTACTATATATAGTGTCTAACAGCAGCACATTGCGCATAGCGCCAACAGTGCCTTAAGAGCATCCCAAGATTATCCTTCCGGATAGCGGGGCTAAAGACTTCGGCCCTGCACTCGCCTGTTAGAAAAGCTCCGTACGAGCTTCACTTGATTAGGAAATGGATATATGGGGTTGTTTATAAACCTTTCGGGAAATCATCGCCGTTTGTGGGATTTTGCCCCAGAACCCAAAGAAGGCGGATAAGGGGCGAAGCCCATTATAATCCCCTTAGATACAATAAGACTTTATTTAATAGGCATTATAAAAAGTTCTAATCTTTCCATATACACAAAATCAATAGTTTTATATAAATGTCATTATTAAGGGAGGTTATGAATCAAAGTAATGATTTTGACATTACAAATTTTGAAGATAGAAGATTTTATTCTAGTGACTACCAGAATGAATGTAGTTTGTGCGGTAAAAAACTGTATCCTAAAGAGTACCAAAAGCAATATAACTTATATCTTAAAAGATTAGAGTGGATTAAACAAAAACAAGATTATTGGAGTAAAAAATATCCTGCAGAAAGTAATTTTAGCAAGAATATTACAATGCTAAAACTTAAACTTTTAAGAGGGATTAGTAGTATAATCAAGTCGCTATCTGATTTTGGAATGATAAAGAAAATCGGATTATTCAATTATTGTGATTATTGTAATAGTTTTATTTTTGAAAGCTATAGGGATATAAACCTAAGTCTGTTATATAAATTTTATTTTGTTTTTTGGAATGGATATTCTCGTGATTTTAATGAGCACATATTACTTTCAGAATATTCAAGGGAAGAGTTAGTTGGCTATCCGCCTACTTCTTTTAATGAAGAATTTTTAAAAAATTGTTCAATCTCGATTAAACAAAAAATAATCCTTATCAAATTTAAAAATTATAAAGTAGATTATACTCCCGATTATAGACTAACTTTAGAAAACCAATTAATAAAAAAAAGGCAATCTTTGAATAGTGCTGTTTTTTATGATTTTCATACAATCTTGCTTTCATTAGAATCTCTTCCTTTATGGTCTTATAATGCGTACGGAAGATCATTTTTTGGAACAAATTGCAGCAATCCGTCTACTAAAATTGACCCTTCTCTTTTGAAATATAAAGAAGTAATTGTAGAATATGAAGGTGTAGGGATAAATAACAAAGGGAACGATGTACCTATCCTTATTGCAAGAGTAAAACTAAATTTGTCCCATCTTAAATCTAAGAATATTGCCAATATATTAGAAAAGGACAGATGGGACTTATTTTATGAACTTATCGAATTTGAATTTAACAAGTTCCCATCTGGAGCAGATGGATTTAAGGGTTATAAGGGAGATATTGAGAACTAAGATGCCAAACGAAGAAACAAGACAATTACAAAATTTAAGTGTTAAATGCCTTAAAAGATTATTTCCAAGCAAAATAGAACATATACCCATTGAAATAAGAAAAGAATGGCATCCTTTTAGTGACCAAAAAAATATTTCTTCCCCCATTATTGATGTTGTCGTCGGTCCTTTAGCAATAACTACAACAAGGATAAATGAGTATAATTTATTGTTTGAAAATACAAGAGTTTCTTCGTTCATTCAAAAAGTCATAGATATTCATAATCAAAATTTAAGAGAAAATCATATTCCGAGAGATGTACAAATTTTAGATGATTTTAGAGAAGGAGGTTATACAAATCCAAATTCAAGGAGTTTTATTGCTATTGAGATTGAAGGCAGGGAAGATAGAAAAGTAGTTTTAGCAGATATTGTGAACGTTGCGGCAATGGGAAGAATAGGTATTATTGTAGCAAAAAATGAAAAGGTTTTAAGAATATTTGTTAGGTTATTATATTATCTTTACTTCTTGCAAAAAGCAGGTAAACCTACATTTAAGACTGGAAATGTAATAATACTTACACAACAGCAATTTAAAAATATTCTTAGATAGAAGTTTTCACGTCGTGGGGTTCTTAAGGGCGCTCCCTTAACCTCCTTCCTTACTCAAAACATCTTCAACAACTTCTCAATCTCTTCCTTATTCTTCTTATTCCTGGGTATTACCATATTAACAGCAAAGCCATTCTGTGTTCTCTCAAACGCCGTTTCCATATCTTTGGCTTTAATGCTCTCAACTTCCTTAATGGCGTGAGTGCCGTCTGCACGATAATAAACTACAATAAATTCCATAACAAAACGTGAACGCACAGAAATTTATAAAGATTCTTCTCCAGCACGCACGAAGAGCATCACCTTTACCATTATAAACCTCTCCCGCGGCCTGTTAGCCTGTGAAATCTCTTTTATGCGCATAAAGGCGTTATATTTTAGCTGTTTAAATTAGTTTGCCACGATTTTCCGGAAAATTTACGGCGAGGACGGAAAAATGGATTATATTCTCCATCACCAATATGAATTTAAACCCTTAATTGTTCAATCTTGGCAATGAAAGATACTGATAAAAACACGCTCGCATTGGATACCAATAAATGGCTTAATTTTCTGACAATTGTAGAACAGCCTGAAAAAGTTGCCCGCTGGAAAGCATACCTTGCCGAGCATAAGTTTGAAGTTATTATGCCTGCTTTAATTTTAAAAGAATTATATTGCCATATAACCGAAAAAGATGATCCCCTTACTTTTTTAAAGGCCTTAAAAATGGGCGGGACAATTGGTTGGACATTTATTAAACCAAAATATGATGCGGAGTATTATAAGATTAAGGCAGATCAACTTATTAAGAATCATAAAATAAAGAAGATTCTTGAAGAAAAAGGACTATGCGACACCGATGATACCGGCAGAAAATGGTATGCATTACATCGTGAAGATTTAGCAATCCTTATTTCATTAAAAGAACTTGGAAAAGAGTATTATTTTATAACAACAGATGGTAAACTAAAAGAGGCATTATTAGTCAAAGAAATAAGAGACATACTCCTATCTGAAGGGATAGAATTTGTCCTATTATATGAAGCACCAAATAAACCTTTAACAAGAGTTAAAATACTGTCAGAATATTAAATAATCTTCTTCTTTTCCAGGGATATTATCTTTTTCCAGATTCTTTCCCTGTCTTTATGAGTAACATATTCCTTATTATTAGCCATAAAACTGGGCAAATGATTGCCGCCGGCATCCCCGCTAAATTGTTTAATATCCATTAATCTTACCCCGTGACAATGGTTTCTATTAGCAGATTTAAAAGCTTTTCCATTAAACAAGGCACAAAGCACAACAATAGCAAACATCAGGTATCACCTCTTTTCCCAACTATAAGCAAATATCCTTCTTAAAAAGTGACTAAATGACTTTTTAAATAGTATTATACTGCAATATATAGGTTGCAGTATGAGGGTTTATAAATTTCATTTCGCCTGAGAAGCAACGCTTCGAAGGCACAGGCGAAGCCTGCGGGCTTTGCCATCACACCATGAGCACATCGTGCTCATCCTCCTTCTCTATTCAAAACAACTTCTCAATCTCTGCCTTATTCTTCTTATTCTTGAGTATGACTATATTAGCCTTAAAGCCATTCTGTGTTCTCTCAAACGCCGTTTCCATATCTTTGGCTTTAATGCTCTCAGCTCCCTTAATGGCGTGAGTGCCGTCTGCACGATAATAAGCTACAATAAATGCCATAGCGGGAACCTTAAAAGAATAAACCAGAAGGGAAGCCGTTGGGTAAGTCCCCTATCTCCCCTTCCGTCTCGTATGAATATGATATTGCCTGAGCTTGTATTTAATCCTTTCTTTTTATGCGGCTCTGCCTGCAATAGGTCCACCAACCGCCCAACAGGTTTCCTGCATCAATAAACACCATGCTTTTCTTTTCCATTGCCATTGGAGAATTATGCAACTGTTCTTATTCATAAACTCTTCGGCTAAAAAACATCTGTTTTTCCGGCACACCCCGAAAAACCCAACAACTCAGCTGAAAACAATATTTAAGGCACAAAGAAAAACCATTCATTTTTCCAACATCTCCGGAAGGCAAAATTCATCCCCCTCGTCAAACCCGGCTTGAAAAAATGCCAAAACAAAACAAGGAAAGAATTAATGCTGGAAGCGGGCTTTCTATACAAACGGATTCCTTATCCTCACTTTCCCGCAGCAGTAATCAGACAATCCAGCATACAAGTCAACATACTTACCCTTAACATCACTAATCCCTGCAGGAAACACAACGTCATCCAGTTCCGGACTCCGTTTGGACAAGGACTGAGGAAAATCACTTCTGGAAGCAATAACCCTGTAATCAGAATACTTCAAGGTATTAACATCAAACACAAAGCTCATTGCAGAATAATGCTTTCCTTTCCTGTCAGCATACGCAGTATGCCCTATCACGCCAACCTTAGAATCAGAAAGCCTCAATGCCTGGTTCGCTCCGCCCCACGACTTCCTGTCAAAAAGCCTGTTAAGTATTTTTGCAGAATACCAATCCAGATTAGCAAGCTCATCCAAAGAATTAATCTCAAGATACCCTATCTTTCCCTTGCGAAACCGCTTTCGCTGAGGCCTTGTAAAAACCCCTATCCTGTCCTGTAAGTCAACAAGCCTTATGTCTTTCATGCCCCACGGGCCTGAAGCTATCTTCTCAAGATTATCTATAGAACTCCCATAATAAAAATCAGTTTTCCAGCGGAGCCCTTTGCCGAATCTCTCAACATAAACTCCTGCAAGAAGCAGTTTGCCGGCAATGTGCATTATCGCAGGATCCTGCAAATTAAAGGAAGAATTCTCAATAACCCATTCCTCGCCTTTCTTGCAGGCAAACATTATTCTTGAATTTAATTCAGAAGACAGGGACTCAACGCGAAGCCCAATATATTCCTTATTGTTAACCTTGAAAGGAACAGTCGGATTATAGGCTGTCTTTCCTTCCATTCCATTGATTGATAATATGTGCGAGTTCATATCAAACAAGCACTCAAAGCATTAGCCTGCTTATAAGGTTATGTTAAATAAGACTCTACAAAACCTCTACAACCATCCTGCCTTCTTCCGGATGTATAACAACATCCATGCCCGGCTTAAGATGCACAGCTTCTGCAATCCCCTTCGGCACCCTTATTGCAATGCTGTTCCCTATCTTGGCAGCCTTTACCCTGTTTGCCATTCCGAATATGCCTGCCTTTTTTGAGGCAGCCTGTATCTTGTCAACTGTTGCAGAATCATAGAATCTTTCATTGCATTTTGAGCAGACCATTGCAGGAAACCTGCCTAAGGAAACACCTAATTCCCTGTGCTCAACAAGCTGTTTTTTCATTTCCGACTTGCATATGCCGCATTTCATTTGTATATCCAAGAATATACTTGTATATATTTAAGCCTTTTGGTTTTTGCATAATCCTACCGAATCCTCTCCAGCATACCCAAATCCTCTCTCCCAAACTTACAAAACGCAAACCACTTCTTGCCCAAATCCTTCAAAGAAGCCCCAAAATGATAAACCTCCTTATCATCAATTATAAGAAACCTGTCGTGGCACAGCTTAAACTCCGTTAGTTCAACAAAAGGATACTGGGAATTATGCTTCTCAACGTCAAGCAATAACTGCTTTGAAATCTGTTTAGTGAATATCTTAGCCTGCACATTCTTCTTTCTCTTGGTTAACAGCACTAAAACAGAATCATCCACATAATTGTCAATAAGAACTATTGACTTTTCAGCAGACCTAATCACATCTGAAACAAGCTTATACGCATCAACCACCCGCCCGTCAAAAAATATGCCCTTCTCTGGCTCTATGCCCTTGCTTTGTATTGCATCAAATACTTCCTCAAATTTTTTGTCATGCTCAACCTGCTTTCTCTCAACATTATCCAATCTCTGGAATACCAAGGCATTTGAGGAGATAAATCGCCTCATTGCGACAAATGCATTTATTATCTGAATGCTCATTCTTACGGCAATATCGCTTTTTAGGACGCCTGAAAGCATGGCCACTCCCTGCTCTGTAAAGGCGTAAGGCAGCTTTCTTTTGCCTCCCCAACTTGAAGTCGCAATTTGCGACTTCAAGTCATTAAGGCACTCCTGCGTTCCTTCTTTGTTTAAGATCACAAATTGCGACCTTAAAGAATTAAATTCAGAATTTGTTAACTGGAACATAAACTCCTGCGGAAATCGGCTTATATTCCTTTTAACCTGCTCGTTTAATCGCTTTAGCCTTACATTATACAGCTCTGCAAGGTCTGAGTCAAGCATTACCTGCCTGTCTCTTATTGTATAAATCCTGCTTCTTATGCTGTCAGCGGCTAATGCCGGTGAATTATCCTTCTCTTTTTGCATAAGCGGGATTTATCACATCTTATTCATAAACTCTTCGCACAAATATTCGAAAATCCTTCGGGATTTTCGGATATCCAAAAATCTTCGATTTTTGAATAAATCCGCAGGATTTTCACAAGAGTTGGAATATCAAGACAATCTGCTGAAAAGGTTTCAGAAAATCAAGGCAAAAAGATGCATTTTTCCAACATCTCCGGAAGGCAAAATTCATTCCCCTCGTCAAACCTGCCTGAAGAAATGCCCAAACAAAATAATAAGAAAATATATGCTGAAAGCGGGCTTTCTCCAACCCCCGCTAGTTTTTTATACCCTCTCCGCCTATTATATATAGTGATAAAGGCAATCCTCTTTGACTTCGACAACACGATTTCTGACTTCATGAAATGGAAGACACTGGCGACAAACAACGCTGCAAGGGCAATGTGCAAAGCCGGATTAAAAATGCCGATAAATGAAGCAAAGGAATGCCTGATGAAAGAATACATGAAAGCAGGCATTGAAAGCAGCAAGCCGTTCCAGAGATTCCTGAAAAAGCACAGGCAGTGCGACGAGAGAATTCTTGCGGCAGGAATAAATGCCTACACTTCAAGCAAATGGAAAAACCTCAGGCCTTATCCCGGAGTAATACCGGTGTTAAGGAAGCTGAAAAATCATTACAAGCTGGCGATTGTCTCTGACGCTCCAAAGCTGAAAGTATACCAAAGACTGGAAAAGCTGAAGCTTACAAAATTCTTTGACACAGTGATAGCATACGAGGATACAGGAAGGAAAAAGCCGTCAAAAATTCCTTTCAGGAAAGCGCTAAAAGAATTGAAAGTAAAGCCGAGTGAAGCGGTATTCATCGGCGACTGGCCTGACAAGGACATCAAGGGCGCAAAGTCCATCGGAATGAAGACAATCTTCGCAAGATACGGCTATTTGGGAAAAGGAAAAATAGTTTATGCTGACTACAGGGCGGCAAAGTTTAGTGACATTCTGAAAGCAGTTAAAAAGCTATAGAGGTTAATTTAATAAAGAACAAGAATATTCTTTATATCATGGCTGTATATGAACTTGAGCAGACAGACCAGCTTGTTGCATTATACACAATCATCCGCGATGAAAAGACAAAAAGAGACGAATTCATCTTCTGCGCAGACAGGATTATAAGGCTGCTTGTTGAAAAAGCAACCGAGTTTCTTCCTACCAGGGAAAAGACAATAAGAACACCCACGGAAAGCGAATACGCCGGAAAGGAATTTGTTGGAAAGATTTGCGCTGTATCAATAGTGCGCTCAGGCGAGGCGATGGAAAAAGCCGTAAGGGACATTTGCCAGAAAATAAGAATAGGAAAAATATTAATCCAAAGGGATGAAAACACGGCAAAGCCAATCCTCTTTTACCATAAACTGCCGGAAGACATAGCAGAAAGATATGTATTGCTGTTAGACCCTATGCTTGCGACAGGCGGCTCGGCAGTAAAAGCAGTTGAGATACTAAAGGGAAAAGGAGTTAATGAAAGCAAGATAATATTCGTGAATCTCATATCCTGCCCTGAAGGAATAAAGGAATTTACAGGAAAATATCCTGAAGTAAAAGTCATAACAGGAGTCATTGACAAGAGCCTGAATGAAAAGGCATACATTCTTCCCGGCTTGGGTGATTTCGGGGACAGGTATTTCGGAACTTAATGGCTATTTAGCTTTTTTCTTATAATTTTCAATTGCCTTCCTTAATGCTTCTGAGCCAAGAACAGAGCAGTGGTGTTTTATGCACGGCAGCCCGCCTACAAACTCCGCAATCTGCTTGTCAGTAATCTTCATTGCCTCGGCAATTGTCTTTCCCTTTGCCATTTCGCACATTGCATCCGAAGATGCGATAGCTGCAACACAGCCGAATGTCTTGAACTTAATGTCCTTTATCCTGTTCTTCTCAACCTTTATGTAAACACGCATTACGTCCCCGCACTTCATATTTCCGACTTGCCCTACCCCGTCAGCGTTCTTGATTTCGCCTGCAAACTTAGGGTTTGAAAATCGATTCATAACCTTCTTTGTATATACCCCGCCGGGAGAATCAGCCATCAGAGCCCGTCCTGCTTTGCAAAGCCGCCAGTGTATTTTCCCCTGCCTTTCATGTTCATAAGTATTAACTGGCAGATTCTCAGGCCGTGAGTCAATACAATTTTTCTTGGAGAAATGTTCTTTATCTCAAGCACCTGCTTGTTGTTAATCCCCGGCTGAATAAAAGAAGCAGTTGCGTGAACAACAATCCCTAATCTTGCATACTTGCTTCTGCCATAAAGAAAGCCGCAAATGTTTTCAGGAAGCGTGATGTTTTCCATTGTAATGCCGTGTATGAACTCTCCGGGATTTATCGTGATTTTCTCAGCCTTCACAAGCTTTGTGTAATTGTCAGCCCTAATGCTTTCCTCAGCAGTTATTGCGCCGCCTTTTTTGAAAATCCTGAACTCATTGCCTAATCTTAAGTCAATTGAGGCAGGCCCCACATTGGAAGGAACAAACGGCTCAACCCTTATCTTTCCCTTGTTAATCAGCTTCATTATTTTGTCTTTTGATAATACGCACATGATATCACCTGTTTAATTAATGGTTAAACGGTTTTTTAAAGTTATCTCATTACAAATAAAGATGAAAAAAGAAGAAAAAGAAGAAAATAAAGAGCTTTGTCACTGCGTTCCAAGTCTCTCTTCACTCCGCTCGAAAGACTTAAAACCCTTTCTTGCGTGCCACTGATTAATCTGGTTTTCCAAACCGAAGATTGAATCAAAATCCGCTTCAGCCTGTACAAAAACAGCGTCAACATCCGCGCCAAAATCAATTCCCCTCTGCAGTGTCATTCCCTGATAAAGAGCTGAATCAACTATATTGTCGCAGCCGTCATCAACAAATGTCAGTGTCTCTCCGTTGCCTTCAAGATAAAGCTCTTTCTTAAGGCATTGCGTTGAATTCGCAGGCTCATATCTTGTCCATCTTGCCTCTTCCCTGTTCTGGTCTCCTGTAAACAATGAAAGCGCAAGAGTTTCTGCATCGCTTCTTACCCTTTGGTAAACTGTCATTCCCTGCCCCTGTGCAAACAATTCTGTCTGGTCATACACAGGCACGTCTTTTGCGCAGCCTATTCCCAATGCCGCAATTCCCGCCAATGTGGCTAATGTTCTTTTCATTTGTCTCACTCCCATATTTTTATAAAACTGCAAAAAGCAATTCCATAGGCAGAATAATGCCTGCATTTATAACATTTTCCCAATTGCAAAGGGTTATAAATGCAAAAAGCCGTTATATAATAATAAATGCCTCTATGGGTACATCCTGAACAAGCAGAAGAAAATGTTGAATTTCTTGAGAATGTTGAATGCTGGAATGAGCTTGAGAAGATAATAAAAATGCAAAGCGGGCAGGACAATATAAAGAAATACGAGCTCTTGTTTTATTACGGCGCAATGTACGGCGCTGCTGCAATGCCTGCTGAAAGAAAAAGCAAGATTCCGGGAACGCTTGTTGAAAAAGAAGGCATTGACTACTGCATCCACGGGTTAATGCACATTGAAGAAAGAATCCCCTACGTGCATGAAAACTTCTCAGAAATAAAGGAAGTTGTCTGCGAAACAAACCTGAAAAGATTATTTAAGCTTCCGAATCTCATTGACCAGAGCAGATTTGATGAATGCAAGTATGTGCCTCTGATTGACACTGCAAGGTCCTTCGGAATGCTTTACGGAAAAAGCTTTCTTTATTGGGCTTGGGCAAAATTCCAGGGAAAGGAATACCGGGAAGACATGAAATGCCTGCAGGCGCAGTCTGCAGCTGAAAACGAGCGGCTTATAATGATAATCGGAGATACGCCTGTTTACATAAGCGACATCCGCCTTCCTGAAAGGCTTGAGCACGGCTATATTGAATCAAGCATTGATGATGATTATTTCGAGAGATTCTGCGCGCTCCGTTCTTTAGCCCATACTGATTTCATTGAGAAGTTTGCAAAATCAAGGGGATTGAAAGAGGCGCACGGCATTTACGGGCTTCTGCACGAGCCGGAGATTGCATACTTCTTAAGGTATCCTGAGAAGGCAGGGGAGTATAAGGATAAGTTCAAAAAGTGCTGTTTTTTCTGATTCGAAAAGCTTAAATACGCCTATATACTGCAATATCTATATTGGAGTATACAAATGAAACAAAGTGATTGTGTTCATCATCGGCAATTCTAATAGTCAGTTTTATATACCAAATAAGATTCTCAATTCTATAATCATTGATGGCGGCAGTAGTACAGTGGTTAGTATACGAGGCTGTGGACCTTGTGACGGGAGTTCGATTCTCCCCTGTCGCCCTTTGCGTAAGCAAAGGGCGGCTCAAAAGCTTGCTTTTGACTGTCGCCCTGGTATTTCAAGAGGTGCAATATGACAACTGTCCAAGGGCTTAAGGGAACAAGGGATTTTTATCCTAAAGAGATGAATGAGCTTAACTTAATTTTCAATGCGTGGAAATCATCAGCAAGAAAATTCAACTATCAGGAATTCGACGGCCCAATGCTTGAGCCTGCAGAGCTCTGGACTTTAAAATCAGGCGCTGAAATACCGGAGCAGATGTACTGCTTTGATGACAAATCAGGAAAAAAGATTGCAGTGCGCCCTGAATTAACACCAACATTGGCAAGAATGATTGCCGCGAAGCAAAAAGAACTGCAAAAGCCGATAAAATGGTTTTCGATTGCAAGATGCTGGCGCTATGAAGCTCCGCAGTCAGGAAGATTAAGGGAATTTTTTCAGCTGAATGTTGACTGCCTTGGCGCAGAAAGCATGATGGCTGACGCAGAAGTCATTGCAACCGCTGTTGAAATAATGAAATCCTTCAGCTGCACTGAAAATGATTTTTATGTAAGATTAAACAACAGGAAGCTGATTGCATCTTTGATACTTAACGCAGGCATTGAAAAAACAAAACTGCAGGAAGTAAGCAGAGTTATTGACAAGAAAGATAAGCTGTCTGAAAAGGATTTCATACTCACACTGAAAGACCTGAATGTAAAGCAGGAAGCAATAGACAATATCCTTGTGATGCTCAAGTCAGACATAGCAGACATAAAAGAAGAAAAACTTGATGAATCAGGAAAAAAAGGGTACAGGGAATTGATGGAGCTTATCGGCTGGCTGAATGCATACGGAATTTTCAAGTACTGCAAAATAGATTTTACAATAATGCGCGGCTTTGACTATTACACAAGCACTGTGTTCGAGGTGTTTGACAAGTCAGGGGAATTCAGGGCTATTGCAGGCGGCGGAAGGTATGATGACTTGGTTTCTGATTTTGGAGGGGAAAAATGCCCGGGCGTCGGCTATGGAATGGGGGATGTTGTATTGAGTTTGTTCCTTAAGAAATCAGGGAAGCTCCCGGAGGCAAAACCAGAAGTTGATTATTATGTTGCTCCCGTAAATGAAGCAGTCGTGAAGCGGGCATTGGAAGTTGCAAACAAATTAAGGAAAAAGGCAAACGTCGAGATGGACTTGGCTGGAAAGAACCTGATGAAGCAGTTTGACTATGCAAACTCAATAGGTGCCAGGAAAATAGTCATTGTCGGAGAGAAAGACTTGAAGGAAGGGAAAGTCACAATAAGGGATATGAAGTCTGGAAACGAAGAGAAAGCTGACTTGAATTCTTTATGAAATGCCTTAATTGCGGCCCCCTTTGTCCTATATGCCCCAGCAAAATACTTATAAACATCTAATTCATATAAAAGAAAGCGAATGAGAATAGAAAAGCTGGCAAGAGGGGTTTGGAAATTCACTGACTGGGCGGGATTGTGCTCAAATGTCTACCTTATTGACATAGATGTTCCAACAATGATTGACTTAGGCTCAAAAGAATTCTCAGGCAGCCTTGTAAGGGGGCTGAGGCAGATAGGGTATTCTCCGTCTGACATAAAAAAAGTTGTTTACACCCACCTGCATTTTGACCATATCGGCGACCCGAATGTTTTCAAAAACGCAGAGTTTTTTGCTTCTGAAACAGAAATCAGCGACCTTAAAAACAATAAAATCGGCGCTTTTTTCGCTTTGTTCGGCACAAACCCCAATGCATTATTGAAAGGCATTGAGCTAAAGCCGTTGAAAAGCAATTCGAGATTCACGATAATAGAAACTCCGGGGCACACAAGGGGCTCAATATGCATATGGGTAAGGGAAAAGAAAATCCTGTTCACAGGCGACACATTGTTCCACAACAATATTCTTGGAAGGACAGACCTGCCTAACAGCGCGCCTGACGACTATGAAGATTCGCTGAAACGGCTTGCCAGGTTCAATTACAAGATACTCTGCCCAGGACATTAACACATGAAAAGCACAACCCACGCATCCTTGATGATTGCCGGGGGGCTTGTTGCAAATGTTCTTGCCTTGGACAACACTGTCATCGACAGCTATCTGACAAACCACCTATATTGCCCGGCAAGATATGCTGCAGAAGGATTTGAAAGGAATGATATTGTAAGAGTCAGCGCCGCAGTTTACATTGACAATGAGCTTGACGAAGAATCAAGGGAAAACTGCTCTGAAGCAGCATCGGATGTTTGGGCTGAATACCTTAAGGAATTCGGAATCAGCATCCATATGAGCGAGCCGAAAGAAATAGCGATTCCAAGGCAGGTTTATTTGCATTCATTTGAAGCAATAAGCAGTGATTATGACATGGCAATTGTTTTCACAAACAAGAAATGCTGGCTTAAGAATGACAGCTCCATAGGGTATGCAGACCCTACTTCAAATGTTGTTTTCGTATATTCGGAATATTACAGTTCTGTTACAATAAAGAACATACTTATTCATGAAATTGGGCACCTTTTCTATGCAGGGCACACAGAAGGGGAGAACTGCTACATGAACAGAAGCACAAGCCCGGGCAATCCTGAACTTGAATGGTGCGATGAAACAATAAGCACAATAAGGATGTTCAAGCACAAGATTTGGTAATCATAATAATAAGATTTATAAGCTTCTAATTTAAAATGCAATTTATGGGGGTAAAAAAAGCACTAATAGGCGCCGCCCTAGGCATCGCAGGGCTGCTTGGCGGAGTTTCAACCTGCAATTATTATGCAGGAGACAAGCGCATTGTTAATTACGCATACTGCACAGCAAGAAACATTTTCAATGATTTTGACAGGGAAGAAATTGTTGAAATCCCTATTGCAGTTTACTACGACGGATTCCTGCAAAGAGAGGATATAGACAGATGCTACAATGCATACTCAATGGCAGAGGATGAAATGCTGCGGCAGTTCGGCATTAAGTTCAATATGATTGATTCAGGCGCAAGAGGGCTGCCTGAAAATATTAGCATGTTTTATTTGAGGGAAATTGGAAGCAGGGAAGCGAGCATAAACTTGTACTGCGTGAGCCGCATTTACCAGCAGGAAAATGAGTGCAATATCGGGCTTTCAAGCCTTGCTGCAAATTCCATACAGGTTGTCGCGCGAATGGAAACTGAAGAAGTAAGGGACGTAATGCTCCACGAGATAGGGCACTTGTTTTACGCAGAACATACTGATGATGAGAGATGCTATATGCATTACCGCAGCACAACAAGCCCGCTGCAGTGGTGCGATGAAGAGCGGGAAACCATAGAGAAATACAAGGTGAGGCTATGGTAAAGAAAAGAAATATTGCATTGATTGCGGCAGGCGCCCTGGGAATTGGAACAATTGCAGCAACGCAGATTGACAGGCATTATAACCTGTATTATGCAACAAACACCGCTTACTGCACAATAAGAAATGCATTGCTGGGCACTGAAGGAGAAGCGGATATAAGCATAGAATTATGCTATGAAAATTCCCTTACAAGAAAACAAGCAATCAATTCAAGAGCAGCATTTGAGAATGCAAGGGAAGAATACAGGGATGAGTTTAACATTGTGTTCAGGGTCATGAGCGAAAAAACAGCCGAAAGCAAGGACGAATGCCTTGAGAATAACGCAGACATCTCCTTATTCTTTGTTCCTGAAATTCCTGATTCAAACAAGGCAGATGCTGAAACAACGCAGGGGCTTGCAAACAGGAGAGACAACAGCATCATAATTGCATATTCACAATACAGGGAATGCCTTGAAAGCACCCTGCTCCACGAATTCGGGCATATGTTTTATGCAGAGCATTCAAACAACCCAGATTGCGTCATGTTCCATCACCGCGCCTGCTTCAGGTTTGACAACTGGTGCGATGATGAGAAAGCAGTAATAACCAAGTACAAGCACAGGTTCTGGTAAAAAAATGCCTTCTGACTATTATTCCTCAATCGCGAAAGGGTATGATGCCCTGCATAAGGAAGAGCAGTTAAGGAAACTGCGGATAATTGCAAGGCACATAAAGCCAAAAGCGCCTTTGCTTGACATCGGCGCAGGCACAGGGATTTCAACTTCGTTCTTCAGGGTAAAGGCAGTTGCTTTGGAGCCTTCTGAGGAAATGCTCAAGCAGTACAAGGGGGAAAAGGTTATTGCAAAAGCAGAAAGCATCCCTTTTCCTGACAAATACTTCAACACAATAATCTCAATAACAGCATTGCATCACGCAGACATTGAAAAGGCAATAAAAGAAATCAAGAGAGTTTCAAATGACGGGTGCATATACGCATTCACCATATTGAAAAAAGCAGCTAATGCAGTTGAAATAAAGGAAAAGCTGGAGAAAGCATTCTGTCTGGAAGAAATAAATGAAGATGAAAAAGATTACATCCTAATCAGCAAAAAGTAATTTAGAATCCGCCGAAAAAGCTTGCTGCGCCGCCTGCATTGCCCTCGTCTTTCTTTTGCGGAGCTGAAGGCTTTCTTTCCACTCTTCTTCTCCACGGCTTGTCAGGATACATCGGCTTCATTGCATTCTCTGTCTTCTTAATCTCTTCCAGAGTCATTCTCTTGTAATCATCAACCAGCCTTTGCTTTTCGCGGGCGGCTGCATTTTCAGCATCAACAGAACTTACGGCTTTCCTTGAAAGCCTTCTTAAGTCATCATGGTCGAGCTTTGGAGTCATTCTTCTGCCTTTTTTCAAAAGAAGAGTAGTTTCGTAAGCGATAAGCCCTGCAACAAGCAAAAGCATGATTATGTAAACAATATTCAGATTGTAAACATTCTTTCCGTCGGGTATTCCGAATTCATAGAATGTCTCAGCCCTGTCAGGCAAGGTTACAGTAAGTGTATACCCTCCTGTAGGAGCTTGCTTTCCCAAGTCAACAACAAATGTTTCTCCGGGATTGATATTTGAAGTCATCCTGTCTGTGAAAATGCCGTTCACCCCGTTCAATTCCATGCCGGCATTGTCTTTCCACTTGACATTGCCTGTATTTGTGAACAAAACCCTTGTTCCTGAAACCTCAATTTTTATGTCCTTGACTTCTGAAACACTGAACAAAGTCTTTGATGAAAGCTTTCCGTGCCTTGCAGACACTTCCCATTCGCCGGGCGGTGCATACTGCTGTATTTCATACAACATCTTTCTGCCGCTTGCGTATTTTCCGCCGACAACATCCCTGCCTTTTGCATCGCTTATTTCAATGTCAACATCAGCTTCAATCAAGTCGCCGGCCTGGTCAAGAAGCCTTGGCACAATGCCGACAGAACCCATCGGCTTTGCCTCTGCATTCTCCATCTCAACCCTTAGCGATGTTGCAACAGGGACAACAAAAATTTCAACAGAAGCAGCGCCTGAATTGCCCAGATTATCGCTTGCGCTTATGCTTACAGTATGCTTGCCTGATTTTATGCTTTCAGGAATTAGTAAATTGTGCTTTAGCTTTCCGTCAACAACCCTGACCGCTGTCTCAGTCCCTTCAAAAGAAACATAAGCCAGCGCATCCTGCACAAGGGCATTATGCACATCCCTCAGTTCCCCCGTGATTGCAGCTTCCTCTCCCGGAAGATAATCCGCCTTTCCGGGCGAGGCAGAAAGATGCAGCTTGTCAGAAAGGGTGTATGATGCAGCCTCAAAAAGCTGCTCGTTTCCGTACATGTCCCTTGCAAGCACTTCAATAGTGTATGCGCCTGCCGGCATTCCTTTTGTAGGATAAGTGAATGAAAAGTTTCCCTTGTCAACAGGGATAACTGAAACAAGATATCTTGTGCCGCCTAAAACATTGTATATCTCTGCAACGCCTGTTATCGGTTCAAGATTCATAAGCGCTATTGCGCCTGTTATTCTCAGCGGAACTCCTGCCTGCAGGTTTTTTTCTTCAACCCTGAAAGCTGCTTTCAATTCCTTTACAACCTCAAACTCCTTTGAAAGCGCATAATCATGTTCAACACCCGCCTCAACAAGCCCAATCCTTATGCTGCAGATTCCTTCCATTGATGAAGTGAACATTACAGGCGGGACAGCTGTCTGGGAAGGTATGTTTATTTTTGCGCCCGCGCTTATTGAAACAGGAACAAGCGAAGAAGGAAAAACTTCCCCGTTGCATTCAACCCCTGTCCTTATGAATCCGGTCATGCCTTCTTCAGAAGACACAGTGCCTGCTGCCTGGAATGATTCCCCTATATTATACTTGTCTCTCGGAGTGCTTGAGATAGTGACATAGGCAAAAGCGCACTGCATAAGCAGCAAGACAGCGATTAGTATGCAAAATAACCTCTTTTTCATAGGTATATAATTGGTAAATCCCTTTTAAATACTTTTTTAATCGTATTTTAGCGTTATCTTTATATATTCCGCCTCTTTACATATACCCCAATGGCAGCAGAGAAATATCCTATTGAAACCATCAGGCACAGCGCAGCCCATATTCTGGCGCAGGCTGTGAAAGAGCTTTTCCCGGAAACAAAGCTTGGAATAGGTCCTAATGTGGAGAACGGATTCTACTATGACTTTGACAGGGAAACACCATTCAGTCCTGAAGACTTGAAAAAGCTTGAAGACAGGATGAGAAGGCACATAAAGGCGGCTGAGAAATTTGAAAAAATAGAATATTCAGAAGCAGAAGCAAGGGAATTATTCAAGGACGAGCCGTACAAGATTGAATTAATGAATGACTTAATAAAAGAAGGGGAAAAGCCCACATTCTACAAGCACGGAAACTTCATTGACTTGTGCAGGGGTCCTCATGTTAATTCAACAGCAGACATCAAGGCATTCTCCTTGACAAAAATATCATCTGCTTACTGGAGGGGCGACCAAAACAACAAGCAATTGCAGAGAATCTACGGGCTGGCGTTCCAGACAAAAGAAGAATTAGATGCGTATGTTAAAAGAATAGAGGAAGCTGCAAAAAGAGACCACACTGTCCTGGGGCAGCAGATGGAAATTTACAGCACCCACGCAGAAGTCGGCGCAGGATTAGTACATTGGCATCCGAACGGTGCAATAATAAGGGAGGAGATTGAAAACTTCTGGAAGGCTGAACACAGAAGAAGGGGTTACAAGTATGTTTATACACCCCATATTGGTAATTTAGGGCTTTGGAAAACCTCAGGGCACTGGAACTTTTACAGGGAAAGCATGTACAGCCCGATGAAGATTGACGAGATAGAATATCTCGTGAAGCCGATGAACTGCCCGTTCCACCTGCACATTTACAAGACAAAACTGCACAGCTACAGGGAACTGCCGTTAAGGTATGCTGAATTAGGCACTGTATATAGGTACGAGAAGTCAGGCGTATTGCACGGAATGACAAGAGTCAGGGGCTTTACGCAGGACGATGCCCACATATTGTGCACACCTGAACAATTGAAAGATGAAATCATAGGAGTTCTTGAGCTTTCATTGTTCATGCTTCAGACATTCGGATACAAGGAATATGTAATTGAATTAAGTGTAAGAGATCCTGACAATAAGGCAAAGTATCTTGGAGAAGATGCTGTCTGGAACAAGGCAGAAGGCGCATTGAAAGATGCATTGAATATCAAGAATCTGAAGTATCGCGTTGGAGAGGGAGAGGCAAAATTCTACGGCCCTTCAATAGACATAAAGACAGTTGATGCATTGGGCAGGGAATGGCAGGGGCCCACAATACAGGTTGATTTCAATCTGCCTGAGAAATTTGATGTCACATATGAAGGCCAGGACGGGAAAAAGCACCGCCCTGTAATGGTTCACAGGACAGTATTAGGTTCAATGGAAAGATTCATCGGATGTTTGATTGAGCATTACGCAGGAAGATTCCCGTTATGGCTTTCTCCTGTGCAGGTAAAAGTCCTCACAGTGACTGACAGGAACAACAAGCACGCTGAAAAAGTGCATGCTGAACTGCTGGAAAACGGAATAAGGGCTGAACTGGACTTGGACACAGGAACAATCCCCAAGAAAGTAAGGGACGCGCAATTGCAGAAAGTGCCCAAGATTCTCATTATCGGAGACAAGGAGCAGGAAGCGGATACTCTTGCAGTAAGGACCTTGGACGGGCAAGTGAAGTTCGGGGTTAAGACAAAAGATTTCATAGAAGAAGTCCTGAAAGAGATTAAAGAGAAGCGATTGCCTTAAATTTCCAATTATTTGGGCACAGATTATTATTCCATCCTTACCCTTCCAATATCCCTATTGTCTCTCTTTGCACTTTTATGACAAGCTCTTTTACCCTCTTCAGCTGCTGCAAATCAATGCTCGTCTCAACACCATACGTGGATAGTTCCCGGCTTTCTCTTACTGTCGGGCCGGTAATGTTCTTTTCAACGTCAAGCATATCAAATTGGGCTACCAATTCCTTATCCAAGCCAATTTTCTTTTCATTTATCAAAGAAAGCAGGGCGCTTACAGTGCATGCCTGGTTTCTGGATTCATAGCCGTATTTCGCAAGAATTGCCAAAAAACAATGATAAATGGCATAAAAGCCTACATTCAATGCCCAGTCATATATTTTTAGGCTTTCAAGAGTTTGCACAACACCATAATTATACTCAGACTTCCTAAGGTGCTTTTGCGCCAAATCCAAATCAGGACTTGCTTTTATCAGCCTCCTTGGGTCTTTCAGGCACCATTTCAAATGCTTATCTATTTGCGGCATTTTCTAACTGCCTCCGCATATTTTTCAGGATTATAAAATATAAGGCTCTCGGACAGCATATTATAAAATATTTTATCCTCTTTATTTAACAGGATATCCTTTTCAGTTATATCTACATATCTTATCGGCTTTTCAACCAGCCCGGATTTCCTTATATCCTCTTTTACCTTTTTAACTTCCTTGATTTTTTCAGCATCATATGCCAGCAAAATATCTATATCATTAAAATCCTTTGTTTTTATGGATGAGCCAAAAACCAAGCCCAATTCGATGCATCCTTTAAATTTTTTCAGGCTGTGCGCTAAGGGAGCCAGCCAGTTAGGAAAATCTTTATCTTCCAAGCTTAGCAGAAATTCTATAAATTTGACAGCCGGCTTGCTATCATAATTATAAGAAAAAAAGGTGGAATTGCCCATATTTTCCTTTATCAACAGCCCTTTATCAGCCAAAAGCCTGCATAGCTTATTTGCATGGGCATGGTTGATATTCAAAATCCTTGCCAACTGCCTTGCATTATACTTATCTCTATAGTGCTTAAAGAGATACTTAGCTATCTGAATCTCAATTTTTGTGAATTGTATGTTATTAACAGTCATATGTATTCTAATAACATACACATATAAAAGCTTTATGGTTCTTAATCCAAAGCATATTACCTGCTTTACAATTCCAAGCCCTGCTTCACGGCTTTCTTCAGATTCTGGTTTGCGCTGTGTATCCATGTTATTCCCCTTAAAGACACAGCAATCTTATTGCTTTCCTCCAGATATTCCAGGATAGCCATCAGTGTGTAATGGTTTACCTGCTTTGGCAGCTTTCTTTTCAGCTCTGCAACAGATATTGCGCTCTTGCCTGCTTTCTTTAAAGCATCTTCCACCATAATCACAGTGTTCAGCGTTGGGGAGTGCTCCTGAATTTGTATTGCTCTTTGCATATATATCACTTATAGTTATTAACTTATAATTATTATTTACTAACTCATATATAAAGCTAATGGTGCTTAAATAAGCATGTCTTTCAGTCATATAATATTGGCGAAAAAAGCCCTATTTAAATTCAATCCCTAGATATTCTAGATATTATAGATATGGATAACTGCATAAGTTATAGCACTATTTTGTATGCAGTTATTCATCAGATAACTGCGCCTATTTTATGCTGCATCTTGCGCAGTTATCTATATCAAATAAATTTCACTTCAGGCACTTTCCAAATGACTTTATGTGTTTTGTTGCACCAATTAAAATTAAGATGCCGCCTGCAGGGCATTTTCCATCCCTAATCAGTTATTTTGCTTTCTTTTAAGCCTTTGCAGTAATTTTTGAAGAAAGCGGGCAGTGTATAGTCAAGTGACATATGTCACCACCCTTTAAATTCAGCGGTTTCCGCTGAATTTTGGTGGTATTTATGAAAAAAGAAGATGTAAGACGCGAATTTTTTAAGCTAAAAACAAAAGGGTT
>JAQTVM010000015.1 GCA_028706745.1 Candidatus Nanoarchaeia archaeon | reverse complement strand
GCATGAAATTATCTTTTGAAACAATGGATTTGCCTGTTTTTTCCTCAATCTACTTTCTGGTATCTTGGGCTATCTTTCCGCCCTCATGGGCGGATTCCTTGCACTCTTCAAATCCTGTTGAGTCTTTTGCCTTTGTAATATCTGTTGTTGCTTTTTCTCCAACCATTGTAAGTATAAGCTCCCAGTCAGTCATGTGATCGCGCAGGTTCTGTTTATTCAGCCCTTTAAGCTCCTTGTATTCTTCCACTGTCTTTCCAAAGGCAGTCTTGCTTATCTCATTTGTAAGTATGGCAAATTCCTTCTCTTCCGTGACTTCCCTGCCTTTCCATTCATCAGTCAATTCTTGCCTTATGGCAATGCCCCTTAATCTTTTTTCAATCCAGTCTTTCGGGTATCCTTTCATCTCGTAATATGCCTTTGCCCTGTTCTGGGCAAGCTCAGGGTCCTGTATCTCCTGTATGCGCTCGTAGCCAACCTGGGCAAGCCACTGCTTAAACGGCTCTGCTTTCAGCGAAGGAATGGACTGCACAAGCCTAAAGCCCATTTGTGTATTAACGCAGTCTGCAGCCCTTAATTTGCCGTCCGCAGCAGGCAATTTGAAAGCGTGACAAATTGTCACGAGTTGGGGTTCCCTTTGCTTTAATTTTCTCCAGTATGCAAGTGAATCTTTGCTGTTAGTTAAAACTAAGATTATGTCTGTTACACTAAAATACCACTCGTTATTATGCCATTCCCTTCTGATGGGCATTCCTTGAAATACTACCAGCGCATTATGTTCTTCCATTCTATCACCTTCCTGCGTATGATGAATATTATGTTGCTTATAAATCCTGTGCGTTCGTGTGACGAGTGGCAAGTGGCTCTGAATTTTCGGCTGAGTAATGCGTATTTTCGGCTCTTGTGAAAAGTTTTCAAAGCCTTTCCTCGGAGACGGCTTTATTGAATGCCAAATAATGCAAGGAACCACTTGACAAAGCCGTGGAAAAGCAGTTGTACACAATTTGTGGACAACTTAGTTAGCCTTCAAGCTCCCCTAACGCCTTAAACAAGGCTTATTCCGATTTACAATCCTTCTCAGAAGCTTGTCAAGGATAATGTTGCTCTTGTTGGTGACGCTGCAACTCAGGTGAAGGCTGTTTCGTTTGGAGGGATAATTCCCGGGTTGCTTGCTGCTAATGCACTTTCCAAGGGTATTGAGAAGTATGAGGATAATTGTGCTGATGTTAAGAAAGAGCTTAAATTGAATCTTATGGCAAATCCCTATTTGCCAAATAGCAGAGTGCCTGTATAACGCCCTGACAGCTGTGCACTCCGCTATTCTTATGAGAGTTACTATGGATAAGTTAGGGGTTAAGGATTATAATGATATTATTAGTATTATAAGTGAAGGGAAGGCTAAGAACGTTCTTGAGGAAGAAGATAGGGATTTTCCGAGCAAGTTTATATTTAAATTGATTAAGAGTGAGCCACGGCTGTGGAAGTACGGGTTGAAGGTGATTTGGTAGGCGGATGGCTGCGATGCAGCCATGTTCTGGTGGCAAAGCACGAAGTGCTTTGCAGGTGCCCGAAAGCCCGTGGCTTTCATGCGAGAACGAAGAGGAATATTTATAATCTTGAAAGTAAATTCTATTTTTGGTAATAGAAAATGAGCCAAGAAAAAGACGAAAATAAGGATTTAAGCGAATATGTAAAGCTTTCAATAGATGAGCTTGAGACGCTCCTTAAATCCTATGAAGATAAGATTGAATACAGGGAAAAGAATCATTGGCTAAATAGGGCTCAAGAAAAACTAAAAATTGATATTAGAAGAGTCCTCAAATGGACTGCTTTTGTCATTCTTGGTTTTTTCAGTATATTCATGTTCATATTTATAGTTTTTTCATTTATGCATCATGCTAAGCCCATAGAAAATTTCCAGAATTGGTTTATTCCTATGATGATTCTACTTATACCCTTGACTATTATTTTTGCCTTACTCGAAGATGATACGCGGGAACTTTATAGAGAAAGAAACAAGATTGCACTTATATTGAAAAATAAGCACAAGCCTAAAAAAACAGACTCACCGAATCCAAGAGCCGTATTTATTTTAAAGTTACTTGCACAGCACTCCAATGGATTAAATAAAGCTGATATCCGGAAACTTTCACAAAGAGAATTTGGAAAAAGTCTTGATCCTAAAACAATAGACGAGTATCTAAATCAGCTGTCTTCATCAATAAAAATAGAAGAACGGGCTTATAGAAGCCCGACTGGCGGGAATGATAGAAGCACAACAAAAGTATATCTTTTAAAATAGGGGAATTCCCATAATTATTAGTCTTTAATTTAAATATAAACCTATTTCAACATCTTATGTCTGGAACAACTGCATTAATATCCGGAACAGCAATGGCTGTAATAGTAGGAGCAGTCCTAATAATAGCCCCTTGGAGCACGAATGTCGGATTTTTTGGTAAGCTCCTTATCGCTATTGTAGGATGTGTTTTCGTATTAGCAGCCTTGTGCTTTTCAAAAGGATAAAATTATCTGGATAACTGGAAGCTAAGATTAGGGTAGATAAGACTATGTGCCGCCTTATCCTCTCTGAAAATGTAATACACTAATTTAATAGTCGCTCGCTAAATGCTTTTTCAAAGGTCAATTCTGCTTTTTTATTAAATAATGGCAGTCCGATTAGCTTATAATTTTTATTCTCTGCTTTTAATAATTTTCCATCTCCATACTTATCTGTAATCTGCTGTAAAAATTCTTCTTTCCAGCCTTCTTTGCCCTGTTTAAATTCTCCTCCTATGTCTTTAAATTGCGACCCTTTCGGTTCAATAAATATCTGATAATATGCTTCGCCTTCCTTGCATTTAAGAAATAACAAAAAGTCAGGCTCAAATCCCCTACCCTTTTCGAAATCATATAAAGTGTATATCTCTTCATTTCTGAGCAAATATACTTCAGGATACTTATCTTCTAAATTCCCAATTTTAGTCCGTATAAATTCCAATAATTCTCTTTCTTCGCTAGTGCCATTAAATCCATTAAGTACATACCATTTATGTTGCAATAAATCCGCTTCCATGGTTTTACTCTCTTGGTTTATAAGCATCATCTTTTCTTTTTCAATTCCGAATAAATCTTTAAATAAAAATGATTCAAACATTTCTTTTCCTTTGAAAGGATTGGTTATTTCTTTGAGTTTCTTTGTAAAATCATCAAAAAAGTATAGGAGCAAGTCTAATTTTTCATTATTACTAATCTCTGTAAAGGAGATTATTTCTTTTGGAACAACAATATTAATCTCTAAGTTGCCTATAAAATTATCTTCCAAAAGCTCATTAATACTGTCCAAATTAAGTTCTTCTTGTAGATTTTCAAAACGTAAGATGGATAGCTCTTTTGTCGCTTTTATATTAATGGCTTTCCAAATAATTGGTTTTTCGAATTCAGCAATTTTCACAGTTATTGTTCGCTTGTCTTTATGTGGGCTTTCAACGAGAATTTTGTCTTTGTCCTTATCCAATATAACCTGCTGTTCACTTATTCTAAGCTCTTTAAGTTTATAGGTTTTTAAGCTAAATTCTTTCTTTAATTCTGCTAAATTCTTTTTTCTCCTTTCGGGATTATCCATTTTATCATTTTTCCATACTTTTATTTCTTTAAAGAAATCACTTTGCTTAAATTCCTCTTTTAATGCAAATTTTTTAATAACTCTATTTTCTTGAATAAAACCCTTATTTTTAAGTTCTCGCTTTAATTCGTCAAGGTAACGATGGTCGTCTTCACTATGATAATAAAATTCTTCTAAAACTCTGGCAGGATTCTCTAAATCATTATCAAACTTTCTTCTATTTTTCTCATAATCTCTATATTCGAAAGGAAAATATCTCACTCCTCTTCCGATAAGCTGTATTTCTTGCACTGTCGTTTGTCCAGCAATTCTTTGCCCATTGCGATGCCCCTCATCTCTTCCTTCGTATAATCTGACAATGTCAAATAGGTTTAAAACATCCCACCCTTCTGTAAGCCGTTTTACAGTAAAGATTGCTCGGATATGATTATTTTTGTCTTCTAAGCTATTTAATAATTGTTCTTGTTCTTCTGTTGTCTTCTCTTTTGTCAAGGCCTTATTTTCTTTTGAATTTGTTATAATGCAATTTCTTTCAACAAATTCGTCTTTAATATAGCTTACAATTTCATTAATGCTAACTTTTTCAGTTTTTATAAATTGCATGATCTGTTTGATTCTACTTTTTCCTTGTTCATACGCTGTAAATAAGCTCGTTTGATCCTGCTTAATACTTTCTTCGATATTCTTTAAGAAATCAAAATCAGTTAAATGCAAACTGGCAATAATTGCCAGAAATTCAGTATAATCTTCCTTAGATTTTTCAATAAACTTGCTTCGAAATAAGATAACAGGCTTAAAGTTAGGGATATTATTCTTTAGTGCAATTTGGTGGCGATACCAATTAAAAAGCAAAGCAAGCAAGATTTTTTCTTTTTTCTTTAATGATGTGGAGATAAGGTTTATCTCTTTAGTATAGCCTGCTTTTAAAAAATCAATTAATTTAAATTCAAAAATAGTTTTTGAGTGATATTTTGCTTTAACTTCTTCACATTTAGGGATTGTAGCTGTAAATTCTAATAAAACATTCCTATTTTCCTTATCTTGCTTGATTTTGCCCCTATTTAATATCTTGTTCAATACGGTATCTTCCCAACTTTTCTCAACATCTTCTTCACGAGCATTTTCTTTTAATTCCAAAGGCAAATTTTGATTAATCTGGCCATTTCGTATTGTTTGAGCATTGAGATGGTGTGCCTCATCACCAATCATAACTAAATCTAATTTTTGCAATTCTTCTAATGTTAAAGTATTCTCTTCTGCCCCATAAACTAGATTATGGAGTTTATGTACCGAGGTAAACTTTATTTGTATATCATTTGTATTATCGAAAGTTTCTACTTTACGAATATTTATAATCTTATCATCAATTACAATATTTTTGCGAAATAGGTATTTTGTGTGTTCCTTGTCAATAAAATTATTCTCTGTTTTATCAACAATATTGTTTTGGTTTACAAAGAAAATAAAATACCTATACCCTTTTGTGTAGTAATGTAAGATTAAAGCAGCCATAAGAAGAGTTTTGCCTGTTCCCGTTGCCATATTAAACATCAGATGTATTGGTTCATTTAAATTATCAACAACTCTATCTCTTTTTGTTTCATATGCATTAAAATAGCACAGGGCATCTTTTTGCCATGACCACAGATTATGTCGGAGATTACTGCTAATATACTCTGGTATGACAAAGGATTCTCCCGCCATATCCAGATAATTCCCAATTCTCTGAAATAATGTTTCCATGCCTACCTTTTGGATTTATAAAATTCTTCACTCAAAGCAATATCTTCCTTAGAGAAATGGTATTTTTTGTCATTTCGCTCGCTAAAACTTACATACATTTGGTTCATATCAAGCATTTCAACGAATAGTTCTTTTTGTTTATCTAACCCCAATTGTTTAAAATTCTCTTCTTTGAGAGTCTTTTCTTTGAAAACTTTAACTTTTACATTATAATCTAAAAAATATTGCTCGCAAAGCTCAACAAATAACTTTTCCAATTCTTTTAAGTTCTTAGCTTTAAAAATTCTTTCTTTTGCTTCTTCGTTCCATTTTGCAAGTTCAAGATAAATAAAATTTCCTCCGCCCTTCCAATTTACTTCTTTTGAGATCCCAGTGGTATCTCCCTTAGTTACATTCTTTAATCTAATCAAAGAATCATTCTTACCATAGTCTAATTGTTCTATACCAATATATTGCCTATTAAGCTTATGTGCAACTGCACAAGTTGTTCCGCACCCAATATGATAATCAAGAATAATGTCTCCGGGCATTGTAGCAATCTCAATAATCTTTTTAAGTAGTTTTTCTGGTTTTTTACCTGCCTTTAATTCTACGCCACCTTCTTTTGCTATCCCCTGATGTAAATTTTCTATCCATAGATTATCATTCTTAACTAATTTATACACTCTTTTCTCTTCTTCATTTTTTATTGCACTATCTTTTAACCAAACAATTAATGAGCCATCTAGGAAATAATACCTATATTTTTTACCAGCTGATCTCCCTTTTGTAGGAATATATTCTATAGAAACTAAGCCTTTTGAGGATATTTGGGGCATTACTCTTTGCATTAATCCTCCTTGAGGGTTAGTTGTTCTAAATATTTTTTCAAAATACCCATAATAATTATTCTCAGTTCTTTCTTGTTCAGGAAGTTTAGTTACGCTATAATCCTCGTGAGTATATACTCTGATTTTTCCAACATTACCTCCATCTATATCACTTACGTGCTTTTCGTGCCCTAGATTATTTAAAATAAGATTGTATACTTTTTTAGTTTTATCATTTAGTATTGTTTTGATAAATTTAATATTATTTTTGGCTAGATTTTTATTTTTTGCATAAACTAGGATATATTCACATACATCAAATAAGAAACTCTCTTGTCCAACACCCCCGCCCGCTTTAGATTTAAGTGTAATATTACTTAAAAAATTATCTCTGGAAAAGATATTATCCATTAAAACCTTGAGATACGCTTGTTCTCTTGCGTCTATATGCACAAATATAATTCCTTCTTCTTTGAGGAGAGAAAATGCAATCTCCAGTCTATTTTTCATAAATGTTAACCAAGTTGAATGATTAAATCGGTCATTATACCTAAAGCTATCATTACCGGTATTAAATGGAACATCAATATATATTAATTTTATTTTTCGATTAAATAATTCTTTCAAACTATGTAATGCAATTAGATTATTACCTTTAATAATCAAGTTCTCGCGAAATGTGCTATCTGCATCTCTCTTAAACCCCTTTACCTTTTCTTCCCCATTTGCAGTATATCTCTTCCAATTGATTAATACTTTTGGTTCAAAAAGTCTATCAATTTCGTCTTTTGCCAAAATTTCATTGAAAAATACCTCTTTTCTGTCTTTTTCTTCTTCTTTTGTCATCCCGCCTTCAAGCACGCAATCTTTAAAAGGCCAGTCCAAAACTGTTTCATTCCGCTCTGAAAGTAAAGTATTGCCTGCTCTTAGCCCTATTTGATTCCTGTATTGTGTATAAGAATTATCTAATTTATTTTCATCAATGAAAAACTTAAGCTCGTTCTGTTTTAATACGAAAATGTCATTAATCTTTACAAAAAACTTATCTTTCATTTCTTTATTTTTTAAAAGCAAATTAAGGATATTCTCATCCAGCTTATCAATCAAATCCTTTAAGAGAATATCATTAAACTCTTTTGTCTCTTCATTCCAGAGGCGAGAATCTTTTTTCAGCAAGGTATATATTCTTTCCTTAAAACCAACCTTTTTATCTTCTGGTTCACCCTTTTCAGTCATCAACATCGATATATCGATGTAGTATTTATTTATAAATGTTGGCAAAATCTATTTATGATATTTGAGTTTGCAGAAGTAAGGTGTATAGTAGATATTCTTAACCTATTGAACACTCAAAAATCCAAATATAACCTTATGTTTAGGAAAACAAGGGTATCTCATACAACATTACAATCAGTATTAAAGGAATTAGCAGATAAAAATTTTATCGTTAAATATGATATAGGGCATCAAAAAGTAGATTATGAAATAACATCTAAAGGTAAAAGACTTTTAGAAATATTACTCCATCTTAAACAAATCGTCCATTAAGCTATCTCTTCTGAAAACCACTTCGTGGTTTTCAGGTCCTGCAAAGCCCTGCGGGGCTTTGCCAATACACCATGGCTGCATTGCAGCCATTGGCTTTCTCTACCTTTCTCTTCTCTGCTCTCTCTGCCTCTTTATTCTTTATATCCTTCTTCTTCCCGCTCCTTGCCTGTTTCAGGGCTTGGGCAATTCTTTTTCTATTGTTATTCCTGAATCTAAAGCTGTCCGGCGAGTTGTTTTCAAGTGCAGTAACCCGCTTATTCAACAACTTCCCAGTGCCCTTGTCAGGGCCTATCCTTTTCAAAATGCCTATTTCTGTGCATTATAATGCACAATAATAGCTACTTTTGTGCATTACAATAATTATAAAGCCTAAAACATCAAAAGTCGTAGTTTTTATGCATTATAAAGCATAAATTTATAAACTTTTGTGCATTATAAATATCCTATGGCAAACGACATAATACTTATGCAAAAAAGGGAATTGGAAAAGAAGCTGCAGGAAAGATTCATAGAGAGAAAGCAAGAGCTTAAGGAAAGCGGCGACATGATACGCGTGATTACAGGCCCAAGAAGGGCAGGCAAGTCGTTTTTTGCGATGCATGCGCTGAAGAATTTCGGGTATGCCAATTTCGATGATGAAAAGCTTGCGGAAACAAAGGATTATGATGACATTCTAAATGCAATAAGCCAGGCATACGGCAGCCCAAAATATATTTTCTTTGACGAGATTCAAAACCTGCCAAAATGGGAGCTGTTTGTAAACCGCCTGCAAAGGCAGGGATACAAGCTTGTCCTTACAGGCAGCAACTCAAATTTGTTAAGCATGGAGCTTGCATCGCACCTTACAGGCAGGCACATTCCCATAACCCTGCTGCCTTTTTCTTTTGCGGAGTTTCTTGATTTCAAGGGAAAAGAGCTTACGGAGAGCGAGAAAAGAGCAGGGCTTGAACAATACATGATATATGGCGGATATCCCGAGCCCCTGGTAAAAAATATTGATTACAAGGAATACCTGTCCGCATTGCTCTCGTCCACGATATACAAGGACATAGTGAAAAGGCACAAGATAAGGAAGCCGCAGGCAATAGAAGGGCTTGCATTATACCTTCTGTCCAATATTGCAAGGGAGTTTTCTTACAATACGCTCGCAACATTAACGAAATGCAAAAGTGTGCATAGCGCCGAAAGATATCTCGGGTTTCTTGAAGAGACGTTTTTATTCTTCACAATAAGCAGGCTCTCATTTAGCGCAAAGAAAAGCATAAATTCAGGCAAGAAAATTTACTGCATAGACAACGGGCTTGTTTATGCAAAATCAATGTCCCTTTCCCCTGACAAGGGAAGGCTTTATGAGAATCTTGTTGCAATAGCCCTTAAGAAGAAAGAGCTGAACAGCGAATTAAAAGTATATTATTGGAAAAATGAAAAGCAGGAAGAAGTGGACTTTGCAGTAAAGGAAGGGCAGAATGTTGCGCAGCTTATTCAGATGTGCGCTTCCTGCGCAGATATGCCTGAGCGGGAAACAAGGGCGCTGATAAAGGCAAGCGGAGAGCTGAAGTGCGATAATCTGCTCGTTATAACTGAACAAGATGAAAGCGAGAAAACAATAAGCTGGTTCGGCATGGAGAAAAAGATAAAGTTTATGCCGCTATGGAAGTGGCTCCTGGAGCAGAAATAAGCCGGATACGTAAATATCATTTTCTGAAAAACTGAAAGTTTTTCAGGTCACGCAAAGCCCCGCAGGGCTTTGCCAATATACCATGGCTGCACTGCAGCCATCCGCTTTATTCATATCCTTCTTCTTACTGCCAGTTATGCACTCTTTGGCTGTTTCAGGGCTTAAGGACAGGCTTTCTTGTTATTATTGAATCTAAAGCTGTCCGGCGGGTTGTTTTCAAGTGCAGTAACCCGCTTATTCAACGACTTCCCAGTGCCCTTGTCAGGGCCTATCCTCTTAATAATTCCTTCTTGCTTTAGCCCGGATATTTGCCATTCTATGCCTTTTAGCGTCAAAGAGCATCTTTCAGCAAGTTCTTCTGTTGTAATAGACAGATTATCTTTGATGGCAGATAATATTTTCTCCCTAGTTTTCTCCACAGTTTTAAAGATAATCCCTCACTTAATCCCTTATTTAATCCCTCATTTACACCCAACCTTTCACCCAACTTTACACCCAACCTTCCTCTGCCCAGCTTTGACGACGTAAAGCAGAAAGTGCCTTTCATAAAAGCCGGAAAAACGCCTAATTCCATCATCAAAATCCGAAACCTTTTCAACCAAACCAATAGATATTCCAACTTCTCTGAAAAAACACGTGTTTTTCAGGCGAAGAGTTTATGAACAAGATGCAACAAGCTTCAAATAATGAAAAAAGAGAGCTATAGCCTGCTTGTTTCAGAGATAGGGAATCTTTTGGAAAGCGGCAGAAGGCAGGCTGTGTCTGCTGTCAATGCAGCCATAACACAAACTTATTGGCAGATAGGAAGAAGGATTGTGGAGTTTGAGCAGAGGGGAAAATTAAAGGCAAAATATGGAAGCAGGCTGCTGAAAATGCTGTCTAATGACCTTAAGCAGAAATATGGGAAGGGATTTTCTGTTGATAACCTTGAACGTATGAGGCGTTTTTATACTAATTTTAAGATTTCCGCGACACTGTCGCGGAAATTGTCTTGGAGCCATTATGTCGAGATATTAGCAATAAATGACGATTTGGAAAAGGCATTTTATGAAAAGCAGTGTTTTGAAGAGAATTGGAGTGTTAGAGAATTAAAAAGGCAGATAAATTCAGGACTAATTCATAGGTTACTCGCAGGAAAAAGACAAGGGGGAATTTTGCAGCTGTCTCAAACAGGGCAAGCCATTCAAAAGCCTGAAGATATAATAAAAGACCCTTATGTGCTTGAATTCCTAAAGCTGCCTGAGCCTTATTCTGAAAAAGAGCTTGAAGAAAGAATAATCAAAAACCTCCAGATGTTCCTGCTGGAATTGGGAAAGGGGTTTAGCTTTGTGGCAAGGCAGTTCAGGATAAATATAGGCAAAAAGCAGTTTTATGCAGACTTGGTATTTTATAACAAGACTCTAAGGTGCTATGTGCTTATAGACTTAAAGATAAAAGGCAGCCATGCAGACATAGGGCAAATGAATCTTTATCTCAATTATTTTAAATCCAAGGTTAATTCAATTGGTGATAATGAACCAATAGGCATAATCTTATCCCGCAATAACGAAAACATTGAAATAAAATATGCGCTTGGAGGCATAAGCAACCAGATATTTACATCAAGATATATGCTCAGCCTGCCTTCTCCCGAACAATTGAGAAAAGTTGTTGAAATGTGACGCACTGCGTCACGAATTGCCGCGGGGATTATAAGGGGTAGAGCCCCTTATCCGCCTTTCCCTTTACCTCTTTCTCCAGTCGCTTTCAAAGCGCTTATTCAACAGCTTCCCAGTGCCCGCCCTTGTCAGGGCCTGCGCGCTTCAAAAGCCCTTTCTTCTTTAGCCCTGCAATCTGCTTCTCAACAGCTCTGCTGGAAAGCCCCAGCTTGCCTGCAACTTCTTCTGCACTAATTTCATTATTTTCCTTTATTATCCTTAATATTTTCTCCGAACTTTTCTCCGAACTTTTCTGGATAGTTTTCTGATTTTCTCCTAACTTTTCACCCAACCTTCCCTTAACCTTCTCAACAAGCTTCTCCTTATCCCTAAAGAAAATAGCTTGCAGTTCAAGTAAAACAATGTTGCAAAAACAATAGATTCAAAAACTTAATGCCGGCAGGCTCGCCTTCCTATTTGCCTTCCCTCAACATTTATAAACCACCTCTTTCCTCTTTCTCCCCATGGACAATTCACTGGAACAAGTCAAGAAAGCACTGATGTCTGCAGTAAAATCAAGAATCCCAAAAGAGAAATTCGGAATACTCTTCTCAGGTGGATTGGATTCAATACTAATAGCAAGAATATGCAGGGAACTAAAAGCAGACTTCATATGCTACACAGCAGGCTTTGATAACCAGGCAGAAGACATAGAAAAAGCGCAAATAGCTGCAAAAGCCCTAAACTTCAAGTTAAAAACAAGAATAGCAAACCCGGAACAAACCCTAAAGAAAGTCCTGCAAGTATTAAACGACTCAAACCCAATCCAAATAGGCGTTGCAATGCCATTGTACGCAGCCTGCGAAATGGCAAAAGAAGACGTAAAAGTAGTCTTAAACGGCACAGGCGCAGATGAATTGTTTGGCGGCTATGCAAGATACAAGAAAACAAACACCCTTAACAAGGACTGCAGGAAAGACTTCCTGGCTATCCAATCAAAAGACTGCATAAGGGATGCAAAAATAGCAGAAGCAAACAACTTGACAGCAATATCGCCTTTCATGGACGAAGAATTAGCCAAATTAGCATTATCCCTGCCGCCTGAAAAGAAAATAGGAGAGCACAATAAACTGATTCTAAGGCAGATAGCAATAAGCATGGGAGTGCCAGAAGCTATAGCAATGAGAGCAAAGAAAGCAGCGCAGTACGGAAGCAACGCAGACAAGGCGATTGAGAAATTAGCAAAAGGAGTTTCAAAAACAGAATACCTAAGCTCATTATTAAAAAAACCAATGAAATTGGGAGTCTTGTTCAGCTCAGGCAAGGACAGCTGCTATGCATTGCACCTTATGCAAAAGCAAAAACACGAAATAAGCTGCTTAATCACAATCAAAAGCAAAAACAAGGACTCGTTCATGTTCCACACTCCTGCAATTGAAATAACAGAATTACAATCAAAGGCAATGGAAATACCAATAATGTATCACGAAACAGAGGGCGAGAAGGAAGAAGAGCTTAAAGACCTGGAAGAAGCAATAAGAAAGGCAAAAAAGCAGTACCAAATTGAAGGCATTGTGACAGGAGCATTGTATTCAGAATACCAGAGCGACAGAATACAAAAGATAGCAGACAAGCTAGGCTTGAAATCATTCTCCCCGCTCTGGCACAAGAACCAGGAAACAGAATTAAGAGAATTAATAGAAAATGGCTTTGAATTCATATTCACGGCGGTTGCCGCAGACGGCTTGGACAAGTCCTGGCTTGGAAAAGTTATTACAGAGAAGGATATTGACAAATTGGTGAAGATTAACGAAAAGAACGGCATGAACATAGCAGGGGAGGGTGGAGAGACAGAATCCCTTGTCCTTAACGCTCCGTTCTTTAAAAAGAAAATAATTATTGAGAAAGCAGAAATAAAGATGGAATCAGAGTGCGTCGGAAGATTAATTATAGAGAAAGCAGCTTTGGAATAATCATCGTTTTCGTGATGTCACGAAAACGATCCCTAAAACCATTTTCCTGACATCAGGAAAATGGTCGCCTATGAATTATCATTTTGTTGACGTCAACAAAACGTTCTTCTTTTGTCCAAACAAAATTTTCCTGCTGTCTAAACCCGTCGAATTCGACGGGATTAAAATTCGGATTTACTAAAAAATCTCCATAAAACTTGAATATTTTCCTGACATCTTGAAAATATGCGCACTTAAATCTCGTATCGTCAAAAAATTAAAGAAACGCTTAAAAACAGCAATCATATCAAAAAAGACATGAAAGAGGAAGTGTATGAAGCAGATATATCTAACCAAATTGAAAATCCATGGAATAAGGAGACTATCCTTGCAATAATCAGCCAAGATAAATCATTCCGGTTTACAATAAAATTAAACGGAGAATATAAATTGAGCATTAAAGAAGAATTTTGCCACAATATACCAAAAGACAAGCCAAATTATCACGAATTCCAAAAAGAGAGGAACGCCAACAGCATTGTCATAACGATTATTCATGCGTATATGATACACAAAATTGCAGCGCTTAATCCTAAAATGCAAGGCACAATAATTGTTTGCCCTGACGCCCGCCCAAAAGAAAAAGTCGAAAAGTATTTCTACCGCGCCTGCAGGCATTTTGGCAGCAAAGTTGAAGCGAGAATAAAGCTTACTTTCAGAAAAAGCTGTAAAATAGAAGGCATATTGATAAAAGCTCCACGCTCAATGGCTAATCAAACCGCGCGCAAGACATTGCGAAAGAAACTGAATCCAAATTATTCCATTACAAAAGAGGATTTAAGGGAACTTCAAGGATTTATACGGAGCAATTATCAAAAGAGAAAGTTTAATGAAAAAAGTTGAAGGGTCGAGCGTTAGCTCCCAGCCCAGCAACGCCGTTTGGGGCAAGCCCTACTCAGGCGATACACTGGAGTACCCTTCTAGATATTAAGGTTGCAGGCTTGTTTAAATATCTTTCTGTTAAGGGGTTCAGGGGTATCCCCTGCCGCCTTTCTATCTCTTCTGCACGAGAATCCCAAGAACAATCACAACAAGCCCAACCAATTGCATAAGATACATCTTCTCCCCAACAAGGAAATAAATAAACACAAGGGATAAAAACGGAATCAAATAAGCAAGGTTTGCAACAATCGACGTCTTTCCTGAAGCAAGCGCCTTTATCCAGAAAGTAAATCCAATGCCTGTAGTCACAGCACCCACATAAAATGTTCCGATAATCCCGCTGAATGAAGGCAAGGAAACAGCATTCTTAATAATAGCATAAACAAACACAAGCAAAAGCCCGTAAAGGCTGTAAAAGAACATGGAGGAAAATGCCTCAAACTTCACTTTCTTTGAAAGCACGCAGAACAAGCCCCAGAATGCAGCGCCAAGAAGCGCGTAAATAACAGGCAGAGGGGCAGCTGATGCAAAAGAAGTAAAGTCCAAACGGGTGACAACAATCACAATTCCAACAAAGCTTAATAAAATGCCCAGAAAAGTCCTGAGCCCTGCCTTCTCCTTCAGGATAATTACTGAGAATATCACAATCCACAAGGGCCATGTGTAATTCAGGATGTTTGCCTGCACAGCGCTGCCTGAATTAATTGCAAGGAAATAAAACAGGTTATACAGGAACATGCTCAAAGCTCCCAATGAAAAAAGCCACGCGTGCTCCTTCAGGGTATATGACTTAAGCAAGTGCAGCTTTCTTTGAAACAATAATATCACAAAAAGCCCCAGAGTGCAAAATAAAGTCATCCAAAGGAGGAATGACGCAAACTCCATTGAAGCAAATGTCATCTTGGAAACAGCGGCAGTGGTTGCCCATATCATAATTGTTATCAGGGTGTAAAACAGCCAGCTGTGTTTCATAGGAATAAGGAATCAAAAGAAGTATATAAATATTAAGAAAAAATAAGAAGCTGAAAAAAAGAAAAATAAAAGAAAAAACAGCTTAGAAAAAAACGCCGTTTGCAACACTAAATCTTTCCTTTGTTTCCTTCAGTATTCTATCGCCTTCATTAAACCTTTCTTCGTTGCCTGCATAATCCCTGCTTCTGTAAAGCACTATGCTCTTGTCTCCGTCAGGCAGGAATATCCTGTCAACAAGCCCGTCGTGCTTGCCTCTATGGTCGCAGTCCTCATAAAACGCAGTCTGCCCAAAAGGCCTGAACACATTGACTTCCTCGCACATATACCCTGACTTGCCTGTAAACGAGACATATTCAGTTGAGCCAAGCAATCCAAACAAGCCGTCGCTTCTTGTTTCGCTTGCATAAGTGCTGTCTGAATCAGTGGATATGTGCGTCCTGTTTACCAGCCTGTCATTCATCTGCATGCAGGTGCCAATTCCAAAAACTGCAATTCCAAGCCCGCCAATGCAAAGCGCTTTTGCAATTCTCATTTGCTTTTTTAGTTTTGCAGCTTCCTTCACAGAAGCCTCGTCTTTTGTTTGTTCCGGTTCCATTTTATTCCCCCTCCTTTAGGTTGAATATAGAACAAGCAAATCTTCCGCCTGCTTTTAAAACTTCGCATTTACCCGTCGGAGAAAAAGCAAAAAAACAGAAAAGGTTAAAAACAACGCATTATTCTGTCTTTCTCGCGCCAATTTTCTGCAATACGAAGATATTTAAGAGAATAAGCACATAATAGGATAATATGGCAATACAAAAGGAAGACACGCAGAGAGAAAGATTCAAGGCATTCTCGCACGTGTTTGATGAAGGAACTTTAAGGGCAGTGCAAAAGGAAGCCTCAATAGGCACTTTTGAAGCCCTGAAGAGCCCTATCAAGATTGGAAAGGAAGCAAACATATTCTCTGCAACAAAGGGAGACGAGTTAAGGTGCGTGAAGATTTACAGGATTGCAGCCAACTTCAAGAAGATGTACGAGTACATGGCTCCTGACCCGAGATATTCCGGCTTGAAAAGAAACAAGATGTCAATAATCAACACATGGGCAATAAAGGAATACAGGAACCTGCTGAGAGCGAGGGAGAATGACGTAAGGGTGCCAAAGCCAATACACGTGAATAAAAACGTATTGGTAATGGAGTTCATAGGGCACAATGAGCCTTCCCCTCAATTGAACAACTGCAGGCCTGAAAACCCGGAGCAGTTCTACGAAATGCTTATAAGCAACATACGAAAATTATACCATAAGGCAAAGCTCATACACGCTGACCTTTCGCAGTTCAACATCTTAAACCACGACGAAAAGCCGGTTTTGATTGACTTTTCGCACGCAGTCGACTTAAGATACCCGGACTCGAGAAGCATGCTTGAGCGCGACATAAAAATAGTGTGCGCATACTTCAACAAGCTCGGGATGAAGCTTGATTACATGGAAGAAGCAGAGAAGGTTATGAAAAAATGAAAGCAAAGAAGGCAGTGAAGAAGGAAGTTAAGGCGGTTAAAGTGAAAGCTCCTGCTAAAAAAGCAGCTGTAACAAAAAAGGCAGCCAAGGCTCCTCTCACTTCAAAGCCTTCAAAACAGCTTACTGCAATGCCTTCTCCTGAAATCTTCAGGCAGGAATTGAAAATCCCCAAGGACAGGGTTGGCGTTCTGGTAGGCACGAAAGGCGCTGTAAAAAGACATATTGAAAAGACTGCAAACGTGAAACTGGACATAAGCCACGAAGGCGATGTTGTAATCAGCGGAAGAGACACCGTGATGCTTTACGATGTCAAGATTGTGATTCAGGCAATCGGCAGGGGGTTTTCACCTGCCATCGCATTCCAGCTTTTCAATGAGTCAGCTGCATTTGAGCTTTTAGACATTACAGACTATGCAGGCAAGTCAAAGAAAAAGATGGACAGGCTGAGAGGAAGGGTTATCGGAGAGAATGGAAGAGCCAGAAGGTCTGTTGAAGACCTGACTGAAACAGCTATTTCTGTTTACGGCAAGACAGTCGGAATCATAGGAGATATGGAGATGGCAGCTTTAGCCCGTGAAGCAGTTGACATGCTTCTTTCAGGAGCTCCTCACGGAGCAGTGTACAGGATGCTGGAAAACAAGAGAAGAGAGATTCACCGCCATAGATTGGAAGCCATGGGAAGAATAAGGTAAAAGTTTAAATTCTAATGCCTCCTTTTTATTGCGTATGAACCGGCAGGCTTTAATTGACTTAATCAAGCAAAAGAAAGAATTCAGGGATTTGGACAATTCTTTCGTAGAGAAGATGCTTGATGCGAGATTAAAAGGAAAGAAAGTGGAAGACCTGAAGCCAAGGGATGCCGAGAAGATGGAAAAGGAGACAAGGGCTTACTTAAGAGAAGTCTATGGCGCTTTCCTCACCCCTAAATTCTTCCAAAGGGAGAAGTTCCTGCAAAAATTAAAAAGCTTAAATGACAAAGAAGGGCACGAAAAAATATTAGGATTGCATCTCTCAACAAGGGAGCGCCTGCCATACTACGAGGAGATCTATCAGAAAATATTTGAAGTCACAGGAGAACCATCTTCAATACTGGACTTAGGCTGCGGATTAAACCCTTTCTCATTCCCTTTCATGAATCTGAAAGATATAAGATACTACGCTGTTGAGCTTGTAAAGACAGACGCGGAATTCATACAAAGATACTTTGACAAGTTCAAAATCAATGGAAAAGCAATTAACATGGACTTAACACAAGCCGAGAACCTTCCTTCAGCAGATGTCTGCTTCATGTTCAAGGTAATTGACACGTTTGAGGCAATCCAGTGGGACGTCACAGCAGAGTTAATGGCAAAAATAAAGGCAAAGTGGATTATAGCAAGCTTCGCAAGTAAGTCATTGGGAGGAAGAAAGGCAATAAATCCCGAGAAAAGAAAGTGGTTTGAGAAGCTTATAGCAGGCAGGAATTACAGCGTCTTTGAAGTTGAGAATGAAGTGTTCTATATTATAAAAGGAGCATAAATGAAATATAAGCTAATCTGCTTTGACATGGACGGAGTTATTTTTAAGGATGTAAACTTCTGGATGGAACTGCACAAGGCATTTGACACATTGGAAAAAGGCGGCAACGCACGTTGTTAATTCCAAGAATCTTGCGGATGTCCTGAAATACCCACATTAGGTTTATACGTCTACATTAATGCAAACATTTATATATAATGTAGACGTATAAATACATATGGCATACACTGAGATAAAAAAGCAAGGCGGAAGCGCGTATTACTATAGGGTTAAATCCGTAAGAAAAGGCGAGAAAGTGGCTAAAAAAAGGGTTTATCTCGGAAAGAACCTCTCATTAAAGGAGAGAAAGGCAAAAGAATTAAAAGCGGACTTGCAGCTGTTGTTCCTCGGGAACCTGCTCCGGAAAGAGGAGATTAATGAGATAGAATCCTTAAAGAAAAGATACTCGCATGAACCAAAGGAAAATTTTGAAAACCGCTATGAGTCGTTCTGCGCGTTTTTTACATACGACTCAAATGCGATAGAAGGAAATACGCTCACGCTGCGGGAAACAGCAGACCTTCTTTTTGAAAATATTGTGCCTAATGCAAAAACATTAAGGGAAGTAAATGAAACAATAAATCACAAGGCTGCTTTTGACTATATGCTAAAATATAAGGGCAATATCACGGGCTCATTTATATGCAGGCTGCATGAGATTGTTATAAAGAATACCCTGCGGGAAGAGATAGCAAACCAGCAAGGCAGGTACCGCAATGTGCAGGTATATATAAGGGGTGTAAAAGAAATCCCCCCGCCTCCGGGCAAAGTGCCAAATGAAATGAAAAGCCTGCTCTCATGGCACACCCGCAATGGGCGAAAACTGCACCCCTTTGTTGTTGCCTGCTATTTTCACATAGCATTTGAGCTCATACACCCGTTTGTAGACGGAAACGGGCGCGTTGGAAGGCTGCTTATGAATTCCATACTGCACAAGAGCGGATACCCCATGGTTAACATACCAAATGCCAGAAAGAGGGAGTATTATGAAGCGCTGCATGAAGCGCAGGTTAACGGCAAAATAAGGGATTTTGTGCTGTTGATTAGCGATATCCTCAAGAAGCAAAACGTGCTTTTTTGATATACGTCCACATTAAATAAAAATTGCTATACAATGTAGACGTAAAAGCGCCTATAGACAAAACAGCTGCTTGCGCAATACATTTAAAAACAACCAGAATCTTCTTTTAAAGCATTCAGCCCCGTAGTGTAGCGGCCAATCATACCGGCCTTTGGCCACGGACGACCGACAGCGAGGAGCGCCGCAGCGAAAGCGAGGCGCCCGCAGCAAGGGAGTACCGTGGGAGAGTCAATCCCAACCGTGGAAGACAGCCGGTGACAGCGGTTCGAATCCGCTCGGGGCTATTTTATTAACAATTATCCATACATTCTTTTACCCACTTTTTATTCCCAACATTGTATTCGGCAATAAATCTTTCTCGTTCAATGGGATTTTTAAATAATTGCTTACGTTTTTCAATTGCCCTTTTGATATACGCATTGATTATTTTAGTATGAATTGCCTTCCATTTGGTAGGATTATCTTTCATGAATTTTATCCATCTGTCTATCTCTTCGCTCATAAACTATCAGACATTAAACATTCTTATAAACCTTTCTTTCAGAAAACAGCATAAAACGCAAAGAAACAAGAAAGCGTTGCTAATTGCCCCGCTTTCTTTAGCACATAAAGTAATCCCTACTTTATATGCAAACAAAAAAAGCAGGATAGCATTGCCTCCTTTTTGAGTTAGTTTTAAATACAATCAGTTCTTACAAACAACAATGACAGAACAAATCTGGCTTAAGGAATGCTACACAAAGGAGTTTGAGGCAGAAGTTGAGGAAGTGCTTGGAAAATACGTTATGCTGAACAGGACAGCATTCTACCCCGAAAGCGGCGGACAGCCAACCGATAAAGGAACAATGGAATGCGAAGGCTCAACATACTCTGTTTTGTTTGTAAACAAGGTGGGAACAGACATCCGGCACGAAGTTGACAGGGAAGGATTAAAAAAAGGCGACAAGGTAAAATGCAAAATAGAATGGGAAAGGCGCCACATCTTCATGCGCTATCACACAGCGGCGCATATTCTCAGCGGCGTAATCAACCAGAAAACAGGCGCATTAATCACAGGAAACCAAATTTCAGAGGACAAGGCAAGACTTGATTTTAGTTTGGAAAAATTCGACCAGGAAATAATGAGTGATTTCATAAAAGAGGCAAATCAAGTAATATCAAAGCAATTGCCTGTGCATATTCATTTCATGGCAAGAGAGGAAGCATTCAAGATTCCCGCAATTGTAAAGCTTGCAAAGTTTTTGCCTGAATCAATCACGGAAATAAGGGTAATTGATGTCGAGGGCTTTGACCAGCAGGCATGCGCAGGCTGCCATGTGAAGAACACGTCAGAAATCGGGGTAATGGAAATCATCAAGGCAGAAAACAAGGGCAAGGACAACAGAAGGGTTTACTTTGCACTGAAATAATTCTTAAAAATCATTAAACGAATTAGCGCCTGACAAAAGAAGCACAATATTCTCATATCTCTTGTATCTGGGATATGCCTTGTCAAGATTCACAATGATATCATTCTTCTGCTCGGGAGTAATGCCTTTTGCATTTGAAACCCTTTGCTTGATATCATCAGCCCTGTCCTCAATGCTGATTGGCTTCAAGACATGAATGCTCATGTCAGAATAAGTAAGTATCAGCCCTTCAATGCCCACAGGCAGATACCTTCCATCGCCGTTTCCGTACTGCTCCTCCATCTGCCCGTGCATTGCCCTTCTTGCAATCTCATGCTCAACGCCTTCCTCAACAAGGATATCAATTGATGGAATCTCGTGCTGCAAAAAACACCTTGAAACGCCGATATCGTGCACATAACCGAGAAATCCCGCCCTCTCAGGAACCAAATCCCCGATTGCAGGATGCCTGTTCATTATCTTTGAAGCAACAAGGAACGCAAACTCTCCGACTCCAAAACTGTGAATGAGCTTTTTCTGGAACTCCGGCTCTGAAAGATATTTCAATGCAAGCGTCCTGCCCAGCTTCCTGTCATATATCATAAGATAAGGGAGTTTGGAAAGCTTTAAAAACATTATCATTATCTTTATCCCCTATGCGGACACACACCTGCGGGGAGCTTAGAAAGAAGGACATTAAGAAAGAAGTTGTTCTTGAAGGCTGGGTGCAAAGCAGAAGGGACCACGGAGGAGTTATTTTCATAGACTTAAGGGACAGGTATGGGCTGGCGCAGGCAGTCTTTGACCCGTCGCATAATAAGGATGTTCACAAGAAAGCAGAGCACCTAGGCAGGGAATTCGTGTTAAGGGTTAAAGGGAAATTAAGAGACAGGAAAGAGGGCATGATAAACCCCAACATGCCGACAGGAGAGGTTGAACTTCTTGCTGATGAATTGGATATACTTAACGAGTCAGAAACTCCGCCAATGGAAATAGACGACAGAAAGCTTCCAAACGAGGAAGTAAGATTGAAATACAGGTACCTTGACTTAAGGCGCCCTTCAATGCAGGAAAAAATAATCCTGAGGCACAATGTTGTGCAGGCTGTCAGGGAATCATTGAACAGCAGGGGCTTTTTGGAGATAGAAACTCCCCTGCTGGTAAAACCGACACCTGAAGGAGCAAGAGATTATATGGTTCCAAGCAGGGTAAATCCAGGAAAAGTATATGCGCTTCCGCAATCGCCCCAGTTATACAAGCAGATTCTTATGGTTTCAGGTTTTGACAGGTATTACCAAATCGCAAGATGCCTGAGGGATGAAGACCTGAGGGCGGACAGGCAGCCCGAATTCACGCAGATTGATTTGGAAATGAGTTTTCCCACACAGGAGCAGATATTTGAAGTCATTGAAGGCACTGTAAAGCATATTTTTGAAAAAACCAAAGGAATAAAATTAAAAACCCCGTTTGAAAGAATCACTTATCACGATGCAATGGAAAGGTTCGGCTGCGACAAGCCTGACATGCGATTTGGGCTTGAAATAGCAGACATTACAGACATAGCAAACAAGTCAGAATTCTCAGTATTCAAGAATGTGATTGCAAAAAGCGGAAAGGTGAAATGCCTCTGCGTAAAGAAATGCGACTTTTCAAGAAACAAGATGGACGAGTTGATTGAATTCGTGAAAACAAACAAGGCGCAGGGAATGGCGTGGGCAAAAATGCAGAACGGAAAACTGGAAAGCTCAATAGTCAAGTACCTTAATGACAATGTGCAGAAAGAAATAATAGCCAAGGCAAAGGCGGCTGACGGGGACATGCTGATGTTTGTGGCTGACAAGCCAAAAGTGGTATGCTCTGCACTGGCTGCATTAAGAAACCTGCTGGGAAAAGAGCTGAAGCTTTACAAGGAAGATGAATTCAAGTTTGCGTGGGTTGTTGATTTCCCGCTTTTTGAATACAATGAGGACACTGAAAAATTGGAGCCGGCTCATCATATGTTCACAATGCCGAATGCGGCAACAATAAAATATCTTGAATCAGAGCCTGCAAAAGTCATTGCAGAGTGCTATGATTTGGTATTGAACGGCATAGAGCTTGGCTCGGGCTCAATAAGGATTCACAGGAAAGACATACAGGAAAGGGTAATGAAGGCAATGGGGATTAAGGAAGCAGAAGCAGAGAAAAAGTTCGGATTCTTGCTTGAAGCATTCCGGTACGGCGCCCCGCCGCACGGAGGCATTGCATTGGGGCTTGACAGGGTTTGCGCATTAATGACAGGCACAAATGACATAAGGGAAGTGATTGCATTCCCGAAAAACAAGGCGGCAGAATGCCCTATGGACAGCTGCCCTTCAGATATTAGTGATAAAGAGCTTAAAGAAGTACACTTAAAGTGGGACTTGGTTAAAAAGCAATAAAAAACCGCCGGGTTTTTTAAGCTCAAACCGGATAATGCCGGTTTAAGCAATAAAGTATATAAACAAAAGCAGACTACTATACAATATGGACAAAAGAGCATTATTCATGTTTACAATCCTGTTTGTGGCAGGCCTGTTCCTGTTCGGCGAGGGAATCACGGGATTGTATATAATGGAATTCCAGCAGGAGCCGTGCGGAAAGGAATTTGACTGCGGCGATGGAAAAGTCTGCTGCAATTTCTACAATGAGGAATTCGGGGTTTGCGACACAGAAGACAAGTGCGATGACATTTCAAGAGTCACATTTGACGCAAGAAGAAAGGTTTCTTCATACGACACAATGAGCAGGGATGAAAAATACACGCTGTTCAGCACAATGAGCGTCCATGTCGAGGCGCCGAAAACAGCGTCAAACACTTACTCTTTGATTGCAGGCATAATCCTTGTGCTTGTCGCATTCATAGGCATTTTCATAGGAAAAGTAAGGGACATCCACGCAGGCAAAAGCCATTCTTTATACAGGACAAAAGAAGAAGTCAAGGGAAACACTGTCCGCAAAAAGAAAGCGAAAAAGAAGTAATTCTAAAAGTGCAATTCAGGCTTTTCTTCAAGAAATCTTTGCATGTAATACACAAGCCATTCCCTGTCTGATTCTTCTTTCACAAAAGGCGCCAGCATTTCAAATGCAGAGAGATAAATCTGGCTTTTATGCAAATAAACAACAGCTTCTTTTTCTTCAAGCCTTGCCGCAAGCTGCGAATAGCCGTTTTGCATTGTGCCTGAAAACAGCTTAACATGGCTGCAGGCAGTATTATCAATGTGCGCTTCAAGGCTTTTAAGACTGAACAATCTTGAAGAATACTCGGGGGAAATCTGATTTATGGACACAGAAGTGTCCTTGAGGTCATAACCTGCAAAACATTTTTCTGTGAATGAGTTTCTTAAGGCAAGCATAATCCTTTTCTGTATTCCTCTGACAATCTCCCTGTCTTTCCAAAAAGTCAGCGTTGCCTCAAGCTTTACTGCAAAATAATCTCCATCTTCCTCAAATATCTTATCATGAGATTCAGCAGGCAGTTTGTAATAGTCATATATCCTGCTTGAAATAAAGTAATCCTCAATAATATTGTTTAAGCTTTTACTTTTTCTTCGCCTTGACATCAGCATTTCCTCGCCTTGAATTTTTTCTCAATCTCGCTTGCAATCACATATCTTGCCATTTCAACCTGCAGGAACGGCTCAAGGTAAGACATTATCTTTTCAATCTCGGGGCTGTTCTTTATGTATAATATGGCTTTGTCTTTTTTCATTGAAGCTATGAAATCCCACCTTCTTTCGTCATATCCTGCAAAAATCTTGAAATCCTTTGAAGTTGTCTCGTCAAGCCTCTCGACAAGCCTTGATAATCCTCCGACATTTACCGCGGCATTCTTCCTGTTCTCGCCGCTTAAAACGCGGGCGCAGCATTCCTCAAAAGTATTGCTTATCCTCAGGCAGATGTCAACAGGATATCCTGCAAAATCTTTCCCGTTCCACGAATTTTTCCATGCATTGTAAATTCTTGATTGAATGCCGGGGTATTCCCATGCTTCAGAAGTAAGTTTTCCGGTTGCAATCAGCTCAATCTTGGAATAATAAGAATCATCATCTTGAACGTCAATTCCGTGCGCTATGCTGTAGCACTCTGAAAGCCTTATTGTATCTTGCATATTGCCCCCGTAATCATGAATGCCCCGCTCACCTCGCAGAATCATTGTTCATCTGCGTTTCTTATGCAGGGCTGCAATAATGGCTATTTCCCTTCCCTTTATAAATATTGCGGTATTTGATAACTATTTAGTGAATATATCTTATGCATAAATTTATATTTGCCTGTGCCCTTGTTTTAATCATGTCAGGACCGGGAGAAGGAAAGCGCAGGCTGGACAATACAGTAATTTATATCCACAAAAAAGGCAAGTCAGGCGCAAGAGTCACGCACATTGACATTGAAGGAGCAATCGGCAGTATCATAAAGCCGGGAGAAATCACATTCATAAAAGGAAAAAAAGGCGGAGCATTTATAGCTCTTAAAAAGCCGATGATTGCAAGGGCTGAAAAAAAGATAAAATAAAAAAAGCCCTTATCTCTTCCGTTTCTTCTTTGCCTTAGGCTTTGCTTTAAACTTTACCTTTGACTGCACAGTCTTAAGCCTTGCAGCATACTCTTTTTCAGCTTTCTTTACAAGCGCCATTGCCTTTGCCCTGGCATCCTTTGCCTGCTTCTCGACAAAAGCCTGAACCTCTTTCTGCTTTTTCTGCGCCTGCGCAGCTATTTCGCCTGCAAATCTCCTTACTTCAGGCTCGCTTGCCTCTCCTTTTGCAAGAAGCTCCTTTGCAATCGATTCTGCCTTCTGCTTTGTCACCACTCCAAGCCCTATGCCCATGAGCATTGCTTTTCTTGCAAGCTTTTTTGCTTCTTCCGGTTTCATTTCATTACCTCCTTTTTTATTTGACTAATCCTCGCTTCTGTACTTGCCTTCCCTCAGTATTGAAATTGTAAGCAAGACGCCGAGCCATATAATCAGGAATACTCCGAAATAAGTGAGCGCAGGAATGCCAAACCACAAAGGCGGCACCCGGGCGTGTATTATAAGGGCATTTGAAACGATTATTGCGCCTATGATAAATCCTATCACAAGCCGATTGCTTGACCTGTCAAGCTCAACGACAGCCCTGTCCATGTCGCTTTTCCTGACTTCAAGCTTCAGCTTCTGCCCGTCCTTCCATGTTTTGAAAAAGCTGTTCAGGTCAGAAGGAAGATTTGAAAGGAAATCCCTTGTATTGATTGCAGCTTTTCGCATATTTGTATAAACATGCCCCGGGCTTATTCTTTCCTTTATCATCTGCTCTATCCTTGGCTTCATGTATTCGGTGAAATTAAAGTCCGGAATGTATCTTGCGCCAAAGCCCTGCAGAGTGATTATTGATTTTCCGAGCAGTATGAAGTTTATGGGCAGTTTCATCTTGTATTTCCTTGCCATGTCAAACGCATTTGTGAAGAATGTTGCAAAATTAATCTGGTTGTTTGAAGCGTCATAATACTCTGCAAAATGGTCTACAAGGTCTTCCTTGAACTGCTTTGAATTGAATGCAGCAGGATCGCTTATTCCCAGCCTCTGGAATGCTGAAACAATTATGTCAAGGTCCATTGTGAGAAGCCCTATCAGGATTTCTTCCATTCCGTCAACCATGTCAGGCGTAACCCTTCCCACAATGCCGAAGTCAAGAAACGCAATCTTGTTGTGCCCGAGAAGAAGGATATTTCCCGGATGCGGATCTGCGTGGAAAACCCTAAAATCAAAAATCTGGTCAAGCATTGCATTGAACACGTTATTGGACATTGCTTTCATTGAACTGTGGTATGTTTCAAAGTCAGCAACATCGCTTATCTTCACGCCGTGCACATAAGACATTGTGATTACTCTTCTTGTCGTATGCTCCCAGTATACTTTTGGCACCGAAACATTCGCATCATTCTTGAAATTATTGTGGAAAATCTCAATGTTCCTTGCCTCAAGCATGTAGTCCAGCTCTTTCTTTGAATAAGATTCAAACTCATTTATTATTGTGTTCAGGTCATATTCCTTAACTTCAGGATACCTGTGCTCTATCAGCTTTGCAAGATAATGAAACAGCTTTGTGTCTGCAGTAAACAGGTCATACAGGCGCGGGCGCTGCACCTTGACTGCAACCATTTCCCCTGTCCTTAATTTTGCCTTGTGCACCTGCCCTATTGAAGCAGAGGCAATTGGTTTTGTATCAAATTCCTTGAACACCCTGCTTAAGCTTTGTTTCAGGTCTTCCTCTATTATCTGCTTTACAATCCTGAAATGCATTGGCTTGACATCATCCTGCAGCTTTGCAAACTCATCGCAGTATTCTTTCGGCAGCAGGTCATACCTCATGCTGAGCATCTGCCCGAGTTTTATGAAAGTGCCGCCAAGAGTTTCAAGAACTCTCCTTAATCTTACAGGCAGGGATGTTATCGGCTTTGAAAATTCCTCTTTCTGCAGCCTTTTGTGAAAAGTAAGATGGCGCTTGAGCTCAAGCCTGTCAATTGCATAGCCCATTCCCTGCTTGAAAAGCGCATTCGTAATCTGCCTGAGCCTTTTTACGCTTGAGATTTCGTGGTTTACATTAGTTGAAGCTTCTTCCATACGACTATTATAGTGGCGTTTTAGGTTTAAAAACCTTCCGAGCAGAAGCGAGGGAGGTTTCGAGCGATAGCGAGAAAAGCTTTTATATAGGAAAAAACAGGCAAAAAAGGCCAGCCTCCGGCGTGGATTCTTTTAGTTCTGTGGTTGGGCTAGAATCACTGCGGATTGAAAACCCTGAATCCCCTTGTCTTTGCCTTGAAATTACATTTGCATCAGTGCTTCCGCTGTTCAAAAGATTCTCAGCTTCTTTCAAAGCCTGCTCGCATTCCCTGTATTGCTCAAGTAATTTCGGAGTGTATGTCATGTTTTCCTCAGGGTGTTGGCACATGCCCCCTTGTTCCTGACTGCTCGCTCCGCTCGCCGCTGCTCGCAGCCTGCGGCTGCTCGCCACGACGTACCCCAAAAGCACGGCCGAGGTTGCCGAAGAGGAGGTTGTTGATGTCGCCGTAAAGGGCTGAATCGAGGCTGCCAGCCCAGAGGGCGCGGCTGAATGCCTGCTTTTGTTTTTTTGCATATTTCTCTTCAGCAACATACAATTTAATATTTTTAATCCCACAGCTATCCAAAAATTCTCCATAATCCTGATTCCACCCAATAAAAACAGTCAGCGGCTCTTTGCCAAATGAATCAACTGAGATTTTATCAGGGACATCTTTTCTTTTCAGCAACAGAACCTTGCCTTGCTTTACCCCTTCCAAAAGCCCTGCAACAACTTTGTCATCAAGATAAAATTCATTTCCCGCTTTATGCGCCTTTGTCGCCTCTTCTGCATATTCAAAGTGAGGATTATAATCCGCAGATGCAACAAGAATCCTCCCGTCAAGCAAGTAATTGAAATTCTCAGCAGCCCAGCTGCCTTTAACGCAATACACACTATCCTTGCCGTGCTTCATTCTTAATTCAGCAATCTGCCTTGCAGTTGCCACTTCAAGACTTTTTGATTTACAGCCTGCAACACATTTTGCCCAGTTGCCTTCAAGCATTTCAGCATCAGTTACAGGCTCAATAAGCTGGCTGTTCTTCGGAGCAATACTCGGCTCAGACGGCCAAAGAGAAGGGTACTTCTTCCTTATCCCTGCAATCATCTCCAAAACAGCAGGCAATCTCTGCCCGTACTCCCGATGCCTTCTAATCATTGCCACTGCGTCAGTATCAACGGAAAGAGTCCTTTCTAAAGCAGAAAGTTTAGCAAGATTAAACATTTCATTATAGTCAAGATGATCTCCTCGCAATTCTTTCTCAGCTTCCTTCAACGCCTTCTCGCATTCCTTATACTGCTTAAGAATTTTAGGAACATAAGGCATTTCATACCTCCTTCTTGCCAACTTCAGTATATTCCGCCTCGATTATAACTTCTTCCTTTGGAGGTTGTACAGGAGCATACTCGGCAGAAGGCTTTCCAAGCAAGAAATCCATTTCAGAAAGCATATCAACGGGCTTCTCTTCCTCAATCTGCTTTGCATCTTCCCTCATTTCCCTGTCAACATCAGCCTCTATCTGAACCCTCTCAAGTATCCTGTCGGTTTCCTCAACAAGCTCATTGCAGCTTCTTATGATGCCGTCAAGGTCGGCTGCAGGCGCTGTTGTGTCTGCCTTAACCTTTGCCTCGTCATACCTAAGCTTAAGCTTATGCAAAGCCAGCATTGCAGGCACGAATTTCTCCTTTACATCGCTTGCATCATACTGCTCAATGTCTTTCATCCGCCTTTGTATTGAAAGGTAGCTTTCCCTTGCAAACGGAAAATCAATCTCAATCTTTGCCTTCAGCTTTTCAGCCTCTGGCTCTACATTTGCGCAGAATATCTGCCTTACCTCGAGAACATCAACATCTATGCTGACATCCTTCTGGAATATCCGCTTTGCAGCTTCCTTTTTGTCATCAGTTAATGCATCATAACGCTTCAGCAAGCCAACAGCCTGCAGCATTTCAAGCACTCCTGAATAAGTCTCCCTGTATCCTTCAATCTGCTTTCTCACTGCAGCCTCTTTCTGCAGCAGTTCAGCATAAGTACCCCTGTTTCTTTCAAGCGCGGCAGGTATGTCTGCAAATGCCTGCACATCCCTCTGCAGCTTGTCGCTCATCAGGACAATGCCCTCAAGAAGCTGTGTCTTTGTTGACTTCTCAGGCTCGTCCCTTGACGGCTTGAATTCTGCTTTTCCAAACAATCTTGCCAGAAGCCTTGTTCCTTTCCTGAATTTCTGTTTTTCATCCTTCACAAGGGCATCGTATTTTGCCTGGTCATCTGAAATGCTTGTTCCAAGCTTCACCTTGTAAGGGCCTGCATCATCAGCAGGCACTGATACTTTTTGAATATACGCTCTTGCTGTTTCAGAATCCATTATTCTTGCAAGAGAAACATCTTCCACTTTGGCAAGAGCTGTTGAAGAACCAGAAGATTGCCTCAGCACAGCTAATTCCATATCGCTTACATCTGCTGAAACAGCCGGATTTAAACCTTGCCTATACATCGGACCGCCGGCTATTACATCCCATTCTCTAGCAAATATTATCCCCATTCTATTTTACCCCCGCCTGTTTTAAGGACAGGAAAACCTGTTAATATGTTACCATTTAGCAATTACTATCTATATATAAGCTTTGCGGTTTGAAAAACCGTGAAGTTTGGAACGAAGTGACAGAACCTTTCGGAAGCCTAAAAATAGTGTTTTAATGGTTTAAAGGCAGATTAAATAGCAATGCCAAGCCAGAATAATCCTAAAAACAATGCCGGCAGGCGGGCTTTTCACTTATGCGTAAGCCAGAACACATACTTCCCTGATTCCTTCCTGTCAAACCTGCAGAAACCGAACCTCTCAAACTGGATTTCATCGCCTTCTTTCAAATGCTTCACTCCTTTCTCGGCAAGCCCTTTCTTTATGCTTCCGTCATCCATCATAATCTCCACTTCAGCATTGTCCTCGTTTGCAGGCAGCCAGTGAATAAGCTTTGCATTCAATGAAGTATCGTGCTCTTTTGACACAAACTTCAGGTCCTTGAAATTAAAGAGATGTATGAACCTGTAAACCTGGGACTTAGTCAAAGTGTCAGCAACATAAAACTCATCAGATGTTTCAAAATGCCTTTTTCCCCTTTCGTTGAAATCCTGGTGCAAATCAATCTCTGCCTTCATTGCAGGAGCATCAATAATCTTGATTTTCTTCGGGTCTTCAACAAAGAAATACCTGTTTGCCTTCTCGTCAATAATCTTCCTGTTCTCTGCATAAAGGCTGTCAACAGGCACTGTGATTTCATTTGAATTAACTCCAAAGCTCAATGAAAAAGCCCTTATTGCCTCCGGCAGTATTCCCCTTCTTCTCAAAGCCTGCAGGCTCCATGTTCTTGGGTCATCCCATCCTGAATACAAGCCGGATTCAACCTCTTTCTTCGCCTTTGACTTTGAAATTTTCACTCCGTCAATCTGCACAAGCCCTGTGTGAATTAATTCAGCGTGCTTCCAGCCGAAAATATCCCAGATGTATTTTTCCATGTCGCTTTCAATCATCAGGTCCTTTCCCCTCAGGATATGGGTAATTCCAAGAAGATGGTCGTCAATTGCCCAGGAAAAATCCAATAAAGGCCATACCCTGTACTTGTTTCCGACTCTTGGATGCGTTCTTTCGCAAATCCTGAATATTACCCTGTCCCTGAACGCGGGATTCGGGTGCTCCATGCTTGTCTTGATTCTTAATGCAGCTTCCCCTTCCTTGTAATGATTGAACATCTTCTTCCATTCGTCAAGTGTTTTCTCAACAGTCGCTTCCCTGCACTCGCATATTTTCATGTCTTTCCTGTTTTCCCTTAATTTTTCAGTGCTGCAAAAGCAGACATATGCTTTTTCTTTCTTTATCAATTCCTCTGCGTGCTTGTAATAAAGCTCAAGCCTGTCTGACTTGTAAAGCAATTTGTCCTCAAATTCAATACCCAGCCATTTCAAGCCTTCAGGAATCATATTGTATGCGTCTTTTGTGACATTTTTTTCATCAGAGCCGATTGTGTCATCCATCACCAAAAGCAATTTGCCCTTGTATTTCTTTGTGTACTCATCATTGAGAATGTAAGGTCTCGTATTCCCGATATGCAAAGGTCCTGACGGATAAGGAGCCATTCTCATCACTGTTTTTCCTTCGTGCGCATTTTCCAGTTCAGGGAGTTCGTGTGTTTTCACTTTCTCTTTCTTCTCAAGAAGCTCAGGCGCAGTCTTCTGCAGCTTTTCAAGCTGCTCGTTCGGATTCATTGCATTTACTTCCTTGATTACAGAATTAACTTCCTTTGCAACATCCTTCATCTTGTCCTTTAATTCAGGTTTCTCAGAAAGCAGTTTTCCTATCACAGCGCCCGGATTTGCCTTGCCTCCGTACTTCACGGCGTTGTGCAGGGCGTACTTCTCAATGTCCTTCTTCAGCATAAAACAATCTCTCCTTTTCTCACTGCATTGAACACTGCCTTTCCCAGCTTAAGAGGTGAGTATGTCAAGGCAGCGTGCATTGCATTGTACAGGAAATCTGTTGAAAGTCCCACTGCAAATGTCTCTTCTGTAATCTTTTTCAGTGCAGGAGCAACTTCTTTAAGAGGAATCCCTGTAAAAAGCCCTAAGTCGCCGAAATCATTGAATCCCAACTGATGGTCTGTTGAATACAAGTCAACAGCTGCAAACTCTCCTTTCTTGTTCTGCAATACCAGTCCCATTGCAAAGTCAGGCAATTTGCTGTTTATCTTCTCTGCCAAGTTCTTTGAATCCATTTTATCAGTTAAATTATTCAATAATTTCAAATACGAAAAGAACTTCGGCTCAGGCTGTATTGAAAGGTGCCCGTAAGCCACGCAGTTGCAGGCAAACTTCACTCCATCCAGAAGCATTTCCAGTGTGTTCTCGTTTTCAACAACCCTGTTCAGCCCTCCAAAGAATCCCATCAGGTCAGCGCATTTTACCAGGCCGATATACCTGCCTGTGCATTCCTCAATTCTTGTCCTCATTGCTGAAGCGTGCCTTTCAGGCTCTTCCTGCCAGTCAGGCAAACCCAAGAATTTGCTCTTGTCAAGCTTGTCCATTGAAATAAACGCCCTTTCCTTATTTCCGTATTCAATCGCAATTCCAACAAGCTTGTCCCTGTCATAAAGCACTGTTGCCATGTTCATGTCCGCCCTTACAAAATTTTTAGGCTCAGACGTAAACAAAAGCTGAAGAAGCTGGTTCTCCCTCATGAAGAAATCCATTGTGTAAGCAGACATTTCAACATTAACCAGGGGAGGAATCCCATCAATTCCCTTGAAAACCATGTCGTCCCATTTGTGGAACTGGTCAACGGCTGTTGCCATTGCCTTTTTTTGCAGAGGGGTGCTTTTTCCACCGCAGCTGCAGTCGCCTTTGCATTCGTGCCCTGAATTTTCACATTTGCATGCCATTTTAAAACCCTCCTGAAACTGATAAAATGGATTAGTGCCTTTTCCTTATAAACCTATTGCCTAAGGGAGGTTTTCAAGCTCGTGAGAGCCTCTTTGCACAAGATATATAAACCCGTATTTAATCACTTTCTGTAAATGAGAGTGGCTGTTATAGGCACAGGATATGTTGGACTGGTTCAGGGCGCTGCTTTTGCAGACGTTAACCATAATGTAACCTGTGTTGACAAAATAAAGGCAAAAATAGACCATCTTAACGAGTTCTGCGAGGGAAAAAGAAACGACCTTCCGATTCTCGAGCCTGATTTGCCGAGGCTTGTGAAAGAAAATTATGACAAGAAAAGATTAAGGTTTACAACTGACATTAACGAAGCTGTTAAAGAGGCAAAAATAATATTCATTGCAGTCGGCACTCCTGCAAACGAGGACGGCTCTGCAAATCTCAATCACGTAAGAAATGTTGCGCACGACATTGGGAAGGCAATGAATTATGAATCAGAAACCCCAATATACAAGATAATAGTCACCAAGAGCACTGTACCGCCAATGACTTACAAGATGGTGCATGATGCAATTGCTGAAGAAACAAAAAATGAGTTTGACGTTGTCTCAAATCCGGAATTTTTGGCAGAAGGAAGAGCTGTCAAGGACTGCTTAAGACCTTCGAGAATTGTGGTTGGAACTTCAAATGCAAAGGCAGCCTCAATAATGGATGAATTGTACGCTCCATTCAAGGACAGGGAAGTCTCAATCATGTTCATGAGCAACATTGATGCCGAAATAGTAAAGTATGCATCAAACACTTACCTTGCTGCGCAGGTTTCTCTTACAAATGCAATGGCTAACCTTTCAAGAGAACTCGGCGCTGACTGGAGAAAAGTGCTTGAGGGCGTCAAAAAGGACGCAAGGGTTGGAAGGTTTGTTTATGCAGGGCTTGGATTTGGCGGCTCGTGCTTTCCGAAAGACGTGAGAGAGCTTATACACACAATGTCACAGCACCGCCCTGGAACAGCTGATTTGGAATATGTTGAAATGATTGTAAAGCAGAACGAAGCGCAGAAAGAGCTTTTCCTTCCGAGAATAGAAAAATATTACAATAGTATTGAAGGAAAGAAATTAGCAGTGTGGGGAACTGCATTCAAGCCTGAAACAGATGACACAAGGGAGTCAGCAGGCGTTCACATGATAAAGGAGCTTTTGCTTAAGGGAGCTTATGTGTCTGCATACGAGCCTTCAGGAAGCGAGCAGGCAATGTTCACTTTGTCACTTGATGAAAAAATAAAGCCTCATCTTTCAAGGCTTTCATTTGTCTCTGACATGTACGAGGCAGTCAAGGATGCAGAGGGCGTTGTGATTACAGTAGAGTGGAATGATTTCAGGAATCCTGACTTTTTGCAGGTAAAGAAGCTTTTGAAAAAGCCTGTAATCTTTGACGGAAAAGACATATTGAATCCAAGGCAGATGAAAGAGGAAGGCTTTGATTATTTCTCAGTCGGAAGGCCTGATGTTCTTGGGCATACGAAATAGGCAGAACTGCCGCGTGAATTAGCCCTGTTTTCTATTTCATTGTAATATTTTCAAGCTTTCCGCAGGATTTACTTTGACGACGTAAAAAGGAGCAATTTTCCGGACAAAACTTTTTATATAAGTTAATGCTTAAGCCCTATATGGAAACCAAAACCTTTAAATACCAATTGGTATCTTTAGATACCATGAACGCGCAGATAAACCTCCGGCTTCCGGAAAACATGCTTGTTGCGGCCAAGTCTTACGCTGAAAAACACGGCTTTGGCACGTTGCAGGAATTGTTAAAGGAAACACTGAGGGAAAAGCTATTTGAGCCAAGCCTGTCAAAGCAGGAGCTTGCTTTAGTAAAGCAATTGGCTGAAACAAGCATGAAAAAGAATCTCTTTGGAACTGAAGAAGAGCTTTTCAGGAAGCTCAAGAAGCGCGGAAATGGAATACATTCTTAAGCCCTCTGAATTTTTCCTTGAGCAGCTTGAGGATATCAACTCTGAAACAGCAAGGCAGCTGGAAGAAAAGCTAAAGCTTGTAAAACTAAACCCTTTCCGCAACAAGCGAATCCACGGCTATAGCCTCTTTCTTTTCAGGATAAGGTTTGAGGACCTGCACAAGGAAAAGAGGGTTATCTATCTTGTTGACAAACCATATGTTTATGTGCTTTGCATTCTCGACAGGGATAAGGAATACAAGGATTTAAAAAAGTATCTTAGAAAAGCCGGGTATTGATGCAGAGAGTCGGCTTTCTATCCTTTCTTATGCAGCAGCGCCTTCATAGCCAGAACTGCTTTCATAGGATAAGCATAAACAGGCACCTTGTGCGCTTCAAGGAATAACTTTCCCATTCTCGTGAACTTTCCGCCCATGAACACAGCAACTATTGGCTTGTCCTTGAACTTATCTTTTGCTTTCAGTATAACCTTTGCATTCTCAACAGGGTCAGTCATTGTCTGAAGAGTTTCAATCACAATAAGCCCGTGAACATCCTTTTGCTGCAATACATAATTAATTGCAGTTTCATACCTGTCAGGCAGCGCATCACCCACAATGTCCAATGGATTGCTTCTTGAGTAAGCAGGATGCATCTTGCCGGAAGCATCAAGAGCCTTCAATGTTTTCTCATCCAATACAGCAAGATTCAGCCCTTCCTGAAAGCAGTTGTCTGCAGTAATAACTCCGCATCCCCCTCCATTTGTCACAATAGCAATATTATTCCCTTTTAATCTTGACTGGTATGCCATCACCTGCGCAGCTTCAAATAATTCATCAACATTCTGGACTTCGTGTATCTTGCTTTGCTTGAATGCAGCCTTGTACACTTCATACGAGCCCGCCAGATTGCCTGTATGTGATTTTGCAGCTTTCATTCCGGTCTCATGCTGCCCTGCTTTCAGAATCACAATCGGCTTTTTTGCTTTTGAAGCAATCCGCATAAACTCCCTGCCTTTTGGAATGCTTTCTGCATAAACTGCAATTGCCTTTGTCTCCTTGTCATTGTCAAAGTATTCAATTAAGTCAGTAATCCCTATGTCCGCGGCATTTCCATAGCTTACTAATTTGCTGAACCCGTAATTCTTCCACAAAGCCCAGTCAATGATGCTGTCAGCCAATGCGCCTGACTGGCTTATGAAGCCTATTTCTCCTTTTGGAGGCATTGCAGGAGCAAAAGAAG
>JAQTVM010000025.1 GCA_028706745.1 Candidatus Nanoarchaeia archaeon | reverse complement strand
GCTTCTTCAACAGGCTCTTCTTTCACTCCGATTGCAAATGTGCTGAAACCGGGTGTTTCAGCTTCAAAGTAAACCTTGTCTGCAGTGGGTGTCTTTACGATTGTCGGCAGTGAAACCCACTGAGTTGTGTATCTCTTTAATTCAACATCAGAAGAGTCAAGCCCGTTTTCAGTAAGCCACGCCTTTGTCACAAAGAAGCTTATCTTTGCGCTCTTTAAGTTGGCATCATCAAGGTTAGTCTTTGTGATCTGCAGGTATTTGTATACCTTGCCTTCAGCAGCAACTGAGCCTGAAGGCGCAGATGTAAAAGCCTGCACATTCACCTTCACATTGCTTGCAGCTTCCATTACATCAAACACAATTTCGCTTACAGGGATGTTTGCATTTGACATCTTTGCAGAGTTTACTTCTCCGGGCGCAAGTGATAAAGTTGAGCTAATAGACGGAGATGATGAAGACGAACTTCCACTTCCCCCGCTTGTTGAGGTATCTCCGCTGGCAGTGAATGTTTGCTCTGTGTAAGCAGTGTGTCCTACATAGTCAGTTGCAGTGCATCTTACTGTATAAGTGCCTGACTGTATGGTATCTACAAATGTGCTGTCTCCGATGTCATTTGAATAAGTTCCGTCAGGCAGCATTACTGTAAAGCTGGCAGAAGGGCTTGTGTCCCTTGTATGGGATGCAGAGCAGGTTATTGTGTTTGTCGCCCTTGTTATAATTGAAGTTGAAGCAAGGGTCAAAGAGGGTGTAGGGTTTGTTACGTCAACATAAAATGCCCTGAAGTTATAGCCGGAGTCGTTGAATGTCCCTGTTGCATTTGCATTGCCGACAATGTCAGTGCAGTTCACATACCACGTATGCTGACCTTCTGATAGATTATTCACTGCCTGACTTGCTGCCGCGCCTGAAGCGCTTGCCGCATACCATCCTGTCAAATTCCTGACTCCGTCAACAACAAGGCTGCAGTTAACAACAGTTGAAGTTGCATCTTTTGTTGTCCAGTTAAGGTAAACAGTGCTAGAACTGAAGTTTGTGTTGTTTGCAATAGCCGGAGCTATGTTGCTTGGCGCTATTGTATCAACAGTAAAATACCTTGTTTCAGAGCCTGTCGTATTTTTATTTAATGCCGAGTCATTGCATGAGGATATATTCCAGTAATGCAAGCCGTCTGCAAAATTTGTAACTGAGTAGTTTGCCATTGTGCCATTTGTCACTGATACAGTCTTATTAATAACGCCGTCTATTGTAAGATTGCAGGTCATGGCTGCGGCAAATGCATTGAACGCATCAGAAGCTGTCCAGTTAAAATTCAACACGGTGTTTGTTGTATTAAGCCCATTAACAAGGCTGTTTAATGTAATCGTGTGCGGGGCGGCAGTGTCAATATAAATAGTATAGTTAGTAGTATTTCTTACAGGAGTTCCAAAACTCATATTTGTCGCTTCACAAGTCCAGTAATATGCCCCATCTGGTATATTTTGCACTGTAAAATTAATAGTGGTGTCATTTGTTGCAGCAGTCATATTTGTCTTGTTATATGTTAAAGCATTGCTGCTGATTAAGCCCAGCCATAAGGTAATATTTACTTCATTTTCAGTTGCATTAGTTATGGCGGTGCAATTAAAATTAACACTGCTTGTACTATGCCAAGTCCCGTTTGCAGGAGAATCCAATTCAACATTAAGGATATCTGCAAACCCATATATCGCAAAAATAGCAATTAATATCGCGCCTATTACTAATATTCCCGGCAAAAACTTACCTTGTTTCATGTTTCATACACCTCTTTTTTTAATATTTATCAGGCACGGACTTCCCAATCCGCGCCTCTTCGCAGAGAGGTCTGGAACAAAGTTCCAACACCTCTTTTCCCAACATTATGTAATTATTCTTTCTATAAAGGGGCAATTTCTCTTTTTAAATAAAGCTATACTCCAAAATATATATTGTAATATCTATATTGGAGTATATATATATATCTGACAGAAAAAGTTAAATATTTGCAAGATATAAGCCAATTGGAGGTTGTTTAACATGGGAGAACTAATAGGAACAGTAACGCACTTTTTTCCGAAAATAAGCGTATGCGTAATAAAATTAACACAGCCGCTGAAAAAAGGGGAGAAGATAAAGTTCAAGCACGGCGAGGAAGAGTTTGAGCAGGAAGTTTCCTCAATGCAGGTTGAACACAAGGAACTAGAAGAAGCAAAAGCAGGCATGGAAGTCGGCATGAAAACAGACAAGCCTGTGAAAGAAGGTTTTGAAGTGTACAGGGCGTCAGGCGGATGCTCGTGCTGCTGATTTTTGTTTTTTAATATTAATTTTTAATTATCCATTAATTTTTTAACATATTTTGCTATTGCTAATGAGGCTGTAAGCCCCGGAGATTCAATTCCTATCAAGTTTATCAGCCCAGGCAATCCTTTCTCAGATTCTTCATGTATAATAAAGTCACAAAAACCATCATTTGGACCTTGAAGCTTCGGCCTTATGCCTGAAAAAGCAGGCTCTAAGTCTTCTGGTTCAAGAAAAGGAAGAAAACTTTTTGCGCTAATAAAAAACATTTCTTTTTTAGCCATATTAACTGTATAGTCCAGCCTTCTGTCATTAAGATAAGCAGTATCAGGGCCAATCCTCATTTGCCCTGCCAAATCCAAGGTAAGATGAACACCTAACCCTGCTGAATCTTTATTAGCAACAGGATAAACCAGCCGATTTACAGAATTTTTATGCCTGCCTGAAATGCTAAAATAGTCCCCTTTGCAATAGTGCAGATTATATTTTTCCTTATCCAAATCTACGCCTGCCAATGAAGCTATTTCATCAGAATGAAGCCCGGCAGCATTAATTACTTTTTGTGATGTAAATGATTCTCTGCCGCTTGGAGAGTTAATTGTTATCTTATAGCCCCCGGAAATCAATTCTATGCCTTCCACCATTGCATTATAAATAATATTTGCGCCCTTTTCTTTTGCCAACGCCGCATAGCAGGACATTAATCCATGCGAATCCAATATCCCTGTGTTTGGAGACAATAATGCTGAAGAAGCGCTTATATTAGGTTCCATTGCACATATCTCTTTTTTGGATAGCTCCCTAATATCGTTAACACCACAAAGAGTTGCATTTTTCATTAAAGATTCCAAGCCCTTTTCATCCAGTTCATTATTTGCAACTATAATTTTTCCTATTCTCCTATGAGCTATATTGTATCTCTCACAAAATTCATAAAGAAGGGAATTGCCTTGTATACAAAGAACTGATTTAAGTGAATCCTTTTGGTAATATACCCCTGAATGTATTACTTCGCTATTCCTGCTGCTTGTTTCCATTCCAAAACAAGTATTTTTTTCAATAATAAAGGTATTTTCATTAGCAAACTGAGATGCCATCGCAAGCCCGACAACGCCTGCGCCAATGATAGTTATATCTGACTCCATTTAAGTGATTTATAGAAACCGTGTTTAAATAGCTTGTTAATGTTAAAGATTTAGTAACTTTTAGAGAACTATGGCTTATATCTCAGCATCGTCCTCGGGAACGGAATCGCGTCCTTTATGCTCTCAAGCCCGCAAATCCAGCTTACCAGCCTTTCAACGCCCATGCCAAATCCGCCGTGCGGAACACTGCCATACTTTCTTGTATCCAAATAAAATTCGTATTGAGCAGGATCTTCTCCCTGGTCAACAAGCCTTTGCTTTATCTTTTCCAAATCAGGCTCTCTTTCAGAGCCGCCTATGATTTCACCATACCCTTCAGGCGCCAATACATCGCATCCAAATACTACTTCAGAATTTTGAGGGTCTTCTTTCATATAAAACGCTTTCACAATCTTTGGATAATGCGTTACAATAACAGGCGTGTCAAAATTCTTTACCAATTCATCCTCTTCAATTGTCCTTAAGTCCTTGCCCCACTCAATATCCACGTTATTTTTTTCTTTTAATATCTTTAAAGCATCGGTATATGTAATCCTTGGAAAAGGCTTTTCAGCAGCAGGCTTCAGCTTTTCAACATCCCTTTCCAGTATCTTCAATTCTTCCAGATTGTTTTCCAAGACTTTCTTCAAAGCAAATTTCATAACGCCCTCTGCATAATTCTGGATATCTGCAAATGAAGCCCACGCAGCCTCCATCTCAGCGTGCCAGTATTCTGTCAGATGCCTTGATGTCTTTGACTTCTCAGCCCTGAACGACGGCGCAATGCAATAAATTTTTTCCAAGGAGAATATTGCGGGCTCTGCATACAATTGCCACGTCTGCGCAAGAAACACCGGCTTGCCAAAATAATTCACTGAAAACAATGTTGAGCCTCCTTCGCACTGGACTCCCTGAAATATAGGGGACTGGTATTCGTAAAATCCGTTGCTCCTGAAATACTCGTGAATTGCGCCGAACACAGTGCTTCTTATTTTCATTATTGCAGTCATCTTTCTTGAGCGAAGCCAAAGGTGCCTGTTGTCTGCAAGGAACTCAACACTCTGGTCCTTGTTTATCGGGAAAACATCTGCAAAATGCACTATCTTTATTTTAGTAACTGAAATCTCGTATCCTGTCGGCGCCCTCTTGTCTTCCTTGATTGTTCCTTCTATTTCAGCAGAGCTTTCAATGAGCACTTTCTCTGCATCAGCCCATTCTTTCTCGGAAACATTCGCCTTTTTCACAACGCACTGGACAATATTGGTTGCGTCCCTTAATACAATGAAAGCTATCTCTTTTGACTTTCTTTCCCTGTAAACCCAGCCGCGTATTGAGACTAAGCCTGAGCCCTGCTTCATTGCTTCTTCTATGGATATGAACATAATTAGTAGAAAAGAGGAAGGGTTTATAAGAGTTTTTGTATTTACTGCCCATATGAAACCTATTTTGCTTGTTTACCCGCCGTTTTGCACGCCTGCATCGCCGCCTTACTCAGCTGCGAAGCTGTATTCTGCGTTAAAGGCAAATAGCATTGATGCAAAAGCGCTTGACTTAAACATTGAATTCCATAAAAGAAAATATCCTGTTTTTCAAGAATATTTTCAGTCATTTCAAAAGCAGTATGAGAAGTATGCAGAAGTGTCTGCTGATTATCTTCGAACAACCAAGGCAGATTATGCTTTAAACAATAAAATGGTTGCATCAGGCAAGAATCCGGAATTATTTGACGAGATGATGGAGCTTATTTTGAAAGAAAAGCCTTCCTTTGTTGCATTCAGCATTGTGTATTCAAGCCAGGCATTCTATGCATTTGCATTGCTGAAGGCATTAAAGGAAAAAGGAATCAAAACAGTGATTGGCGGACCTGCCGTGAATAGCGTCTTGAAAGGCATCGCTGATTTTCACCTGAATAACGAAGCTGAATTACTGGCTTTCTGCGGCAAAAACGAAAATGCAAAAGAATCTCCCATTGACTTCAGTGAATTTAATCTGAAAGATTATTTCACTCCTTCGGCTGTACTGCCGATAAAAACATCTTCAGCCTGCTATTACCAGCAGTGCGCGTTTTGCACGCACCATAACAAGTCAAGGTACGCAGAGTTTTCCCTTTCTTCAATAGTTGAGACAATAAGGAATTCCAAGCAAAAATATATTTTCCTGATTGATGACATGATTTCAAAGAAGAGGATTCTTGAGATAGCTGCTGCGTTTAAGCCATTGAAAATATCGTGGATGTGCCAGCTGAAGCCGACAAAAGAATATGATGCTGAAACATTCAAAACTCTTTATGAATCAGGGCTGAAAGCTGTTGTCTGGGGGGTTGAATCCGGCTCTGACAGGATTCTGAAGCTGATGAAGAAACAGACTAATGCCAAGGACATTGAGGGCGTGCTAAAGGCAGCCCATGATAACGGAATTAAGAACGGATGCTATATAATGTTCGGATTTCCTACAGAAACAAAAGAGGAGTTTTTGGAGACAATTGAATTCCTAAAACGGAACTCTGAGAATATTGATTTGGTTTCAATATCCATTTTCGGGCTGCAGAAAGGGACAGAAGTTTATGATAATCCTTCTGCATTTGGGATAATAAAAATAATTGAGACAGAAAGAAAAATGCTTGAGCCAAGCATAAAATACGATGTAAGCAGGGGGCTTTCGCAGGAAGAATCAAAGGAACTAAGAAAGAATTACAAGAAGACTTTGGATAAATTAAACAAGTACCCAAAGGCAATGAACTTCTTCAGGGAGCATTTGCTTGTGAGCACATAGGCGAGGCAGAAATCCCCTCGTGGAAGTTTTTGCCTTCCGGAAAGGCTGAAAATTCCGGGGTTTCTTGTTCTTTTTTCCGAAACCTCTTCAACTAACAATATTTTATTTCCAAGTTCGTTGAAAATTTTGCGCTTTTTCAGCCGAAGAGTTTATGAATAAGCAGTGCAACCCACCCCTTTATGAACGAAAGATTTATAAATGTTATAATATTTAGAACAATTGTTATAAAAATGATAACAATATTCAAGCCTGCGGTATTGAATATACTTAGAATATTCTATAAGAACAGGAATCAGCCCGTGCACCTGAGGGAGATTACAAGAAATGCAGGCATAAGGGAATCCGCTGTTTCAAGGCACCTTAATGCCATGGAAAAAGAGAAGACACTCCTGTCAAGGCAGGAGGCGAACCTCAGGAAATTCAGCGTTAATAAATCCCGGATTCCAGAGATATTTCCCTTGTTTGACAATGAAAAGATTAAAAGCCTCCCATTACTAAGGAGAAACGCATTAAAAATGTACATAGATTCGCTTGAAACAAAACCTGTGTTACTTGTCTTGTTCGGCTCCACTGCAAAAGGCGGCTTAAGGCCTGATTCAGACATGGATATACTTGAGATATTTAATGCAAAAACAAGCACTTCAGCAGCAGCCAGGTATGCAGAATCCCAGACCTCAATAAGAATACAGGCAGTACAGATGACATTCAAGGCGTTTGTTGAAGAGCTGAAGCTGAAAAAAGACGCAGTTGTGCAGTCTGCTGTTGAAACAGGGTTCCCTGTTTTTAACCAAAAATACTATTATGAGGTCCTGTACAATGAATGACAAGGAGCTTGCAATGCTGCTTTCTGATAAAGGGCTGGTGGAAAAGAGGATAGAATCTTACATACAAAAGAAGGTTTTGTTTTTGCGCCAAAAAGACAAGAGGGAAATAGACGGGCATATCAGCAAGGCAATGCATAACCTCGAGTTTATTCCGGAGATATCCGAAAAATTCGGCGACTGGAAGCTTGTTGTATGCTATTATGCATCCTACCACATGGCTCTTGCGCTTGCATTGGACAGGGGATATTCCTCAAAAAGCCATGACGCAACTCTTTGCGTGCTTATAAGGCATTATTTCAAGATTATTTCCGCAGATGAGATAAAGATGCTGAATGAAGTCTGGCTTGACAATGAGGACGTATTATTCTATGCGCAGTCCAAGAATGAGCGCGAGAAGGCTTCGTACTCAACAAGGATTTTGTTTGATAATGCAAATATTGAAGATATAAAGCTGAAGACAATCCTGTTTGTGAACAAGGCGAGAGAGATTTTGAAAAGTTAAACCGCCTACTTGTTAAACAAAATTCCCACAACAACACCATTTATTGCAGAATAAGAAACATCTTCTGAAACGTCTGAATTATCTCCTTTTGCAGTGAAGTGGTCTGCATACAATGCATCAATCCTGTGCACTAATTCTTTTCCATCCTTTGTGTAAGAAACAATCATTCCTTCTCTTAAGGGCGTATCTTTTGTATAGGGCTTTATGAGCATTGTGTCGCCTGTCTGTATTGTAGGGCGCATGCTGCTTCCAAGGGCTTTTGCAACAGTCACATCTTCAAGAGTTACTGAATTGTCCAAAAGCTTGTAATTGCAACCTTCCTTCTCAGCAGAGAACACAACATCTTCAGGCGCAACAATCGTGTTGCCTGTAATGGCATTTTGAGAGCATCCTGACAATAGTAAAGCAGCTAATAGAATAGAACCCATTATTACAAAGCCTGCACTAACACCTCTTTTCAATATTGTTTCTGATGTATTGGGGGTATATTAAGATTTCTTTTATGGTTCGAGGTTCTCAATCTGCTTCATGTCCTTCATTCGCTTCTCGCAGTCGACAGACGTCCTGAACAAGTTGTAGAAAATCTTCTGGAGCCACCGCACCCATTCCTCGTCCCTTATCTCGTATTTCAATGTGACTTCCTTTTTTAATTCGCCTGCCTTATATATTGCAGGGTCTTTCTTCTCAGTAATCCTTGCTATTTTGCCGTCAGATATAAAGCCCCTCAAAGGCTGCTCGCAGTGGCGTATGTCAATGAGCTTTTTCCCCGCCCTTGCCTCAAGCTCAAGCAGCTTTTTTATATTTGAAATTGATGCAACATCAACCCTTGTAAGAATTTTGATTTGCACATTCCTCTTAAGCATCTCTTTTACCTCTTCGACTGCATTGCCTAAATTAAGCCACGAAAGATTTCCTGAAAAGCACAGGAATTCCTCTTTTGCAAACCTTAATTCAGAGGGTGCTTCTTTATTTATGCCATAAAATGCCTTTGCGCTTCTTTTCTTTTCATCAACATACTGGAAGATATCAAACGGCGAGAAGTCTGTCTTCACCCTTCCTGACTCTATCTTCTTGTAAAGCTTTTCCTGGAATGTTGTTGAGTGTATTTTTTCTATGTTGCACCAATAGGCTATTTTTAAGGCGCCTTTTGTGCCGCCGCGAAAGGTTTTTGTCGTGATTGTTCCCTGCTCTTCAGAGATTCTGTCAACATACCTGTCAGCAGTTCTCCAGTTTATTTTCAGAAGAAGCGAGATTTCCTGTATTGTCCTTGGCTGGAGATAGACAAACTCGTTTATTTTCTTTATGATTGAAGCATCGAGCATACAGCAGTAATAAAAGGGTAATTTATAAGCCTTGTGCAACGCTCGGCTTTGCGTGGATATTCATAAGTTAGCGGTGTTTTTCCGCTAACTTAAAGATTTTTAGAATATTTTCCACGTTGCCAAGATATTTTACAACTTTTTGGCTTAAGCGACCTTTATTGTCATAAACTC
>JAQTVM010000024.1 GCA_028706745.1 Candidatus Nanoarchaeia archaeon | reverse complement strand
CAATTTTCCTTGCCTGATAGCTCGTCCCGCCTTCGTTTTTTCTCCTTATGGTCTCTAATAGCTTATTTTTCGTGAGTTTCATACAAGGAAAAAACTCAGCCTTGAGAAATAATTTTGGGATAACACATTTGAGGATATCAGCAAAAACTATATAAATAGATGGATTATTTTACATATTATGAAAATCATTGAAAAGAAATTAGAACTGCTTTTGGCGCGTCCGGAAACTCTGGTAGAAGAAACAACACGAAATGCGCAAATAGCTACGCAATTCCAACCTCGTGTTGAAAAACTCATTAGAGAAAGACAGATTCAAGAAGGAGAGAGATACGTCAGGATTATTGCAGAGCTTACTGCAGAATCTCACTTAAATGTCGGGCTTTTTCATATGTTATATGGGGATGTCAAAATAGGGGAAGAAGAACTTCTAAAGGCAAAGGCAGATTATGAAAGAATAGACAGCACTGATATAGCGGCAGAGATAAGCGAGTATATGAAACAGCGAGGCTTATCAAAAGCTATATAAATCCCAATTATTCTTCTAATTTCATGGATAAGGTAGAAGGCGAACGATGCCCTATGTGCGGGGAAAAAAAGCTCACTTTAATTGAAGACGAGCAGGACATTCCTTACTTCGGAAAGACATTCATATTCTCAATGCAGTGCTCAGGCTGCGGCTTTTTAAGGTCTGATGTTGAGGCTGCCGAGCAGAAAGAGCCGTGCAAGATTACATTTAAGGCTGAGAAGGAAGCTGATTTGAAAGTAAGGCTTGTGAAGTCGTCAGAAGCAACAGTTACAATACCTGAATTAAAGGCAGAGATGTCTCCCGGCGAGGATTCAATCGGCTTTGTCACGAATGTTGAAGGCATGATTGACAGGTTTGAGAAAATCATACAGGCTGAGAAAAAAGCGGCTGAAGAGGAAGACGATACTGCTGTCAAAACAAAATGCAAGAACCTCTTGAAGAAGATATGGAACATGAAGTGCGGCGAAGGCTCTCTTACTATTATTATTGAAGACCCTTCCGGAAATTCAGCTATTATTTCTGAGAAGTCTGTTGTTGAGCCGCTAAAGGGCAAGGTAAAGAAAGCCGGAAAAAAGGCAGCTTAGAATGAAGCTAAAGTCATTCATTTACTATTGGCTTCCTGTGATTATTTATGCAGGAGTGATATTTTATTTTTCATCACTTGCACAGCCAATTCCAGAAGGAGGCTTGGAATTTCAGAGAAAAGACTTATTGTTGCATGCCATGGAATACTTGGTGCTTTCAGCACTTTTATTGAGGGCTTTCCTGAATTCTTCTGTTAAAAAGGCATTTGTTTATTCAATCCTTATTGCCTCTGCTTACGGAATTACAGACGAAATCCACCAGCTGTTTGTGCCGGGAAGGGTATTTTCAGTGTATGACATTCTGGCTAATGCTTTTGGAGCGTGCCTGATATTGCTTTTCCTGTTCCACAAAAATGCAAAAAGCTTTAAAACAAAAAAGGGTGCATTATAGCCATGAAAACGCTGTTCATAGAATCAAGAAGCAATCTTGATGTTAATGAGCTAATCAGCAAGGTGGAGTTTAATGGCAGATTAGGGCTTGTAACCACAATACAGCATTTGCATATTTTGCCTTCTGTAAAAAGAAAGCTGAAGAATGCTGTTATTGCAGGGCAGGTATTGGGATGCGATGTTTCAAATGCAATTAAAATAGCAAAGAAGGTGGATGCATTCCTCTTTATCGGCTCAGGCAATTTTCATCCTGTGCAGATTGCAATGAAAACAGAGAAGAGAGTTATAATGCTTGATCCTTTTACAGGAAATATCTCTGAAGTAAGCGATGAAGACATTGAATCAAGGAAGAGGAAAATAAGGGCAGGGTATGCGCATTTTCTTAACGCAAACAGGATTGGAATTCTTGTATCTTCAAAGCCAGGGCAGAACATGATGAAAGCTGCTGAAAATCTTAAGAAACAGCTTTTGAAGCAAAACAAGAAGCCGTTCATATTCGTGTTTGACACCCTGGATTTTTCTCAGCTGGAGAACTTTCCTGACATTGAGTGCTGGGTAAACACAGCCTGCTTGAGAATGGCTATTGAGGATTATGACAAGTTTCCGAAGAGTGTTGTGAATTTGAGTGATTTGCCAGAGGCATAGAAATCTATTTAAACCGCAATTCTTACCAGATTTGAGATGGCAGAAGAAAAAAAACAGCCTAATCCAAAGGGAAACAACAAGAATGACATAATCATGACCATAGCCTCCAAGAGGGGCTTCTTTTACCCGTCAGCAGAGATTTACGGCGCAAAGGCGGGATTCTGGACTTACGGGCACCTTGGAACAAGGCTTAAGCACGGCTGGGAAAACCTATGGAGAAATTTCTTCCTTGGATTATCCAAATCATACTTTGAAATAGACGACTGCAACATAATGCCGAAGAAAGTCTTTGAAGGCTCAGGGCATCTGAAGCATTTTAATGACCCCCTGACAGAATGCTCAAAATGCCATTTCAGGTTCAGGGCAGACCAATTGATAGAGGATGCAATGCATACAAATGTCGGCGGGCTTGATGAAAATGCGCTTACAAAACTGATTGATGACAATAAATTACTCTGCCCGAGGTGCGGTTCAAACTTGATGCATGTCAGATGGTTCAACATGATGTTTGAGATGAAAGTCGGAGCTACAGGCGAAGACATTATGTATCTGCGACCTGAAAGCGCACAGTCCCCCTACTTAGCCTTCAAGAGAGAGTTTGAGGCGTTAAGAAAGAAAATACCTTTCGGATTAGCGGTCATAGGAAAAGCATTCAGGAATGAAATCTCGCCGCGCCAGGGATTCTTCAGATTAAGGGAGTTTACACAAGCAGAGCTTCAAATATTCTTTGACCCTGACAAAATAAATGAGGCTGAAAACTGGGATTTTGTTAAAAATTACAAATTAAGATTGTGCCTTGCAAAAGATTTGAAGGAAGAAAAAATAACAGAAATAACCTGCGAGGAAGCAAACAAGGAACTGAAGATTCCAAAATTTTATGCATACAATATGGCAAAAGTCCAGCAGTTTTATCTGGAAATCTTGGGAATGCCTGCTGAGAAATTCAGGCTCAGGGAACTGGACGAAAAAGAAAGGGCTTTCTACAACAAACTGCATTTTGATATTGAATTAAACATGGATACCTTGGGCGGATTCAAGGAAGTTGCAGGAGTGCATTACAGGACAAACCACGACTTGGGCGGGCATCAGGAATGCTCAGGAGAGAATCTGGAAGTGGTTATAGGCGACAAGCGATTCATACCCCATGTATTGGAATTAAGCTTTGGAGTTGACAGGAATGTGTGGGCTTTGATGGATTTATTTTACAAAGAAGAAACTGAAAGGACATTGTTCACTTTTCCAGCATCTGTTGCGCCAATAGAAGTTGCTGTTTACCCTCTTGTGAACAAGGATAACATACCTGAGTATTCAAACGAAGTGTATGAGAGATTAGGGAAGGAATTCAAGGTATTCATGGATGACTCAGGAAGCATTGGAAGAAGGTACAGAAGGCAGGACGAGATTGGGACTCCTTTTGGCGTTACCATTGATTATGACTCATTGAATGACAATACAGCAACTTTGAGGGACAGGGATTCCATGAAGCAGGTCCGCGTTAATGTGAATGATTTGATTCCAAAGCTGAAGAAGATTATTGCAAAGGAATTGGAGTTTGAAAAGGCGGGAACACTTGTTGTAAAGGCAGCCAAGGAAGAGTAAGATTCTTTTGTTTTCCTGATAGAAAAGCTTTTTAAACCAATGAATAACTTCTTTTGATGTTCTTACAAGGATAATTCCTTTAAGGGCTCGTGGCGAAATGGCATCGCGCACCATTGGCTATGGTGAGGCTGCGGGTTCGACTCCCGCCGAGTCCATTTTCGCAGAAATGGAGTTGGCGGATAGGAACGCAAGTTCCTACATCCGCCGAGTCCATTTTTTATTTGTTCTTTCTTCATTAGTTTTATAAAGTATTCACAACATAAAAATCAGGTGGAAGACAAAAAAAAAGCAATCAGAGCAATTATGTCCTCTGTTTTCATAATCTCTGCAGCGCAGCTGATTTTAAAGCATGGCGTTGGAATAGCAACAAAAGGGCTTATTGATACTTCTGCTTTAAGCATGCTTTCTGCAATATTCTCCTCATGGCAGGTATTGCTTGGTGTTGCATTGCTTATTGCAAGCTCTACGTTATGGCTTGTCGGGCTTTCATATGCCGAGTTGAGCTTTGCATATCCTTTGCTAGGGGCGGGTTATGCAGTAATAGCAGTGCTTTCATGGCTTTTATTGGGGGAGATAATACCGCTAACAAGGATAATGGGCATTGCAGTGATAATACTTGGAGTGGCAATGATGTCAAGGAGCTAAAATGATAAGCTATAAATTACTATTATTTATAGGAATCCTGCTTGGCGCCGCCGGGCAGCTTCTTCTAAAGAAAGGCATGATGAAGCACGGAAAAGTCAGCATGAAATTAAGGAGCCTGCACAAGGACTTGTTTAACCTGTACTTTCACAGATATATAATCATTGGCGGGCTTTTATTTATAATCTCCCTGGGTTTATGGACAATTGTTATTTCAAAACTTGATTTGAGTTATGCATACCCGCTTGTAAGCTTCAATTATGTAATTGTTTCGCTTTTTTCAAAGATATTTTTCAAGGAGAAAATAACCAAATTCAGATGGTTCAGCATATTTGTCATTCTGGCAGGTGTAGTGCTTGTCACGCTTAGCTGAAACCCAAAAAGGAAAGTAATTTAAAGCAATAAAACCATTGTTTTCTTATGAAGCATAATATTACAGCAATATCTTTTCTTATTGCCATATTCCTTCTTGCGCAAGTTGTCGGCTTGGCAGTTACTGCGCATTACCTTGAGAAGCCCGAACTGCCGATGAAGATAGAGCGCCCGTCTGTGCCGGAGCAGCAGCAGTCTTACACCTTCATTCCAATATTCATATTCATTATCATAGCAACGCTGCTCGGGCTGTTGCTTGTCAAATTTTCAATGATGAGGCTGTGGAAATTCTGGTTTTTGCTCAGCGTATGGCTTTGCCTGAGCATAAGCTTCAGCGCCTTTATTCCTGAAAAGATTGCAATAGGCATTGCAGTTGTCCTGGCTTTGCTGAAGGTATTCCGCCCAAATGTCATAATACACAATTTCACCGAAGTTTTCATTTACGGCGCATTGGCGGCGATATTCGTGCCGATACTTAATGTGACCGCAGTCGTGGTATTGCTGGCTTTAATCTCAATTTATGATTACATTGCAGTCAGAAGGACAAAGCACATGGTAAAACTTGCAAAATTCCAGGGCAAGTCAAAAATGTTTGCAGGGATTTTGCTGCCTTACAATATAAAGAAGGAAGAAAAAAAGCCCGAAGGGCATATTGCTTATGGGAAAAAGGTAAATATTCCGAAAGTCTCATCAAAAAAGGCAGATTCGGCAAAACAAGGCGTTGCAATATTGGGCGGAGGGGACATTGGCTTTCCATTATTATTTGCAGGCGTTGTGATGAAGCAGTTTTCCCTTGCATTCTCTGACTACAGGATATTCATAATACCGCTTTTTGCAGCAGTCTCCTTGGCAATGCTGTTTTTGTTTGCAGACAATAAGAAATTTTATCCTGCAATGCCTTACATCTCAGCAGGATGCCTTGCAGGTTATGGAATTGTATGGCTTTTAGTTTAAGCTTTTTAAATTGTCAAAATACTCGCTTGCAAGTTTTCTTGCAATGTGCTTTGCAGCATCCTCTCTTTCGGGAATGCCGGTTACCTGCACAAAATAAACCTTTTTCCTGCCTTCCTCAGGCGCGAGAAGCCCTGCCTCTTTAAGTTTTGGAGAAATAAGCCCGTGGAATTCTATTGCGTGCCCTTTAATTGTATCTGCAGGCTTTGTAATGTAAACTGTTGCAATGTCATCCAATGTCCATTTAATCTCCGCCAATTTTACAGTTACTTTCTCAGCGTCAAACTCGGCGTCTATTTTTGAATAATTCACAGCCGTCCTTCCTTCCTCCTGCCAAAACGTGACAAGATATGCCTTTAGTATTGTTTCTAATGCCATCTTAGTTCCTTCTTATGATATCAACAAGGGTTGTATAAACCTTCATGCTCCTTTCAAACGAGGGCTCTTCAGCATCCCTTATGTCGCTTGTTAAAATATCATATTCGCCGTCATAAGCGCTGAAAGGGGTGTCATCAGTTGTATAACCTATAATGTCTGCGCTGATTATTGCCTTTCTTGACTTTATTTTTTCAACCAATTCGTAAAGCCTGCCTGCAGTCATTGAGCCCCTGTCCCACGCAGTCCTCACTTCTGAAGGCGCAAGAACATCAAGGTCAATTGAAATATAAACATCTTCCGGCAGCCTGTCAAGGTGCCTGTCAAATGAGCATAGCAAATCAGACAATGCGCTGTCTTTTGTCCCTGTGAATGCATAATGTATTGCCTGCGGAGATAACAGCCCTTCAAGAAGAGGAACGCAGCTGCCTACAAAAAAAACATCAGGCCTGAACTTTCTTTTGCCCACATTTGTGTTTTCGCATATCTTGCCTACAAACATCCCGCAGTGAATTTCAGGTATCCTCTTGTCCATAACCATGCCGAACATGTCATTGTGCCTGTCAATGTGAATATAGCCGTATTCAGTGCTCAATTTGTCAGCCCTTTTGCAAAGCCCGTAAGTCAGATGGTGGTAGCTGCCGTGGCTTGACAAAGCAAGAACCCTGCCTTTCTCAGGCACTGCTTCTTTGATTATTGCCTCTACTTTTTCAGGAAGAACAGGGTCATTAATCAGCTGGCACTTTGTTTTAGGATGAAGAACGGCCCTTTTCAACGGATAGCCTTTGCTCTCGAAAAAGTTTCCTATCTCTTTTCCGGAATCATCCAATTCCAGAGAGTACAGCTTCCATTCAGGTAAATCGCTTGCCATTTTATTCCTTAAGCAGCTAACTAAATAACAAAAATGCTGCCTTTTGTTTTGTGTCTTGTTATTACATCAGCTTGAATTCTCTGCTTTCGCAGAAGCACTTCACTGCCTTGGGCATCTTGTCGCTGTTTATGGTGTATCTTGCCCCGCATCCCCTGCATCTTGCTTCTCTCATTTTAGTTACCCCCGTTGCTTTGTTTAACCTTTGAGCGTTCTATTGTACTAATAACGGAATCAAGAAAATTGTATTTTGCTCTCGCCAAAGCGTCACCTGTTTCTGCGTGCTTCTCCTTTGCATAATGCCTTATTTTCCCAAGCAGGAACCAGTTTGCATACTTGTGCCCCATCTGCAGCCCGATTGCATTGTAAAACTCATCTTCTTCTCCTGTCTCAGGCAGGTTGCAGCCAAAGTCTTCCTTGTCCTTGCAGGCATTGCAGAGGTCGTCCAGTGTAGATACAATCTCAATAGTGCATTCAGTATTAAGCAGTTCTTTCATTGTATCGCAGGTTTTTTCATAGAATTCATAATTATAGCCGTGCATCATTGCTTCAGCGCCAAGAGCGCCTTCTGTCCACATCAAGCTCTTCCAAAGCAATTTCTCCACGTGATGCGGCCTCAGCCTTAGTATTCTTTGTTCAATTGCCATCTTAAGTCAGCAAGCCTCCTTCCGTTTTCATTAAGCTCTCTTATCTTTTCCACCAGCTCATTCCCAGAATACATGCCTCCAACTTCAATATTCAGTGCAAGTAAATAGCTTATATACTTTAAAGGGTCATTATCAAAGCATCTTGCCCTCTTCGGCTTGCATATGCACAAATCATCTATTGACGGCACAATCTCAACCATACATCCTGGTTTTTTGATTATTTTTCTCATAATCTTAATTTCATTGCTTACAAACTCATTTGAATAAGCACTGTCATGAAGCTGATCAACAGTCAAGCCAAAGCGGTATAAATGATCCTCTATTGCAAGAAGATGATGCGGGCGAATCCTTATGACATCTGCCATTAGTAAATCACCGCCACGAGCTTGTATTTGATTTGGCTGAACCTTACCTTCTCTCCGTCTGCCTTCTGGTTGTTGTCGCCTTTCAAAACAAAATATGTTCCCAAGGAATCTTTTTTTATTGCAATAACGCGATGAACAATTGGAATCCTGTTGTATTTCGTCTCATAAGCGACTATGTCGCCGATATGAATGTCTTCGATTGACTTTGGAACAATCTCAATGCCGTGGCTTCCTTCATCAAGAACAGGAAGCATCGACTTCGTGTTTGTGTAAGAAGCCCATCTTGCGCCGTCAAGAGTGATTATTACCTTGCTGTCATAAACTAGTATGTTTGCTTCGGATAATGTATCAGAAGGCGCCAGTAATGTGTAAGAGGTGTCTTCGCCTGAGACGTTAAGCGAATAAGCAATTAAGAAGATTCCTGCAAAAAGCAGTGAGATGAAGAATAAGAATGATTTTGTTTTCATCTTTGCTGAGCCTCCCTGAAAGCCCTGTTTATTTCATATTTATCCTGAATCTTTCTTACTATGTCTCTTGCAGAATACGGCTTTCCGACCTGAAGCCTCAATGAATCCATGTATCCCATTACGCCTGCAGGGTCATTCTGAAAGCATCTCAGTCTTTTCGGGCGGCACGCCCTGCACAAGTCATCCAATGCAGGCACTATCTCCACTTTGCAATCCTTATCAGTGAGAATCTTCCAGATAGTATCCCTCTCATTGTCAATATATTCCTGAGAATAACCGCAATTCTTAAGCCCTTCAACAGTTTCTTTCGGGCGATACAGATAATCCTCTATCGCCGTCAGATGATGAGGCCTAAGCCTGATTGTTACCATGTTCTCACTCCGTTCGAGATGGCACTTCGCTGATGCTCAGTACCATGTTTATCCCCCTAATTGCGATTTCCGGCTTTGAACCCCCATGTCTTAGCCAGTAATCACTGATAAATGACACTTCTATAGTATATAAATGTTTCTATTGGGCTTTTTTTGTATTCTATCATGACATATGTCACCAGCATCAAAAGAGGTTGGCAAACGCGAAATAAACCTCTGCCGGAGGTTTATTATTGAGGCTACTATGCGGCCGAAAATGATTATAACGCATCCTAAACAG
>JAQTVM010000023.1:2791-9715 GCA_028706745.1 Candidatus Nanoarchaeia archaeon | reverse complement strand
AACCAACAGAGGCCAAGGAACAGGTAAAGGCAGAGCCGGGGCTTAATGAGTATATAGAGCAACTGCAGCGCCTGCAGGCTGAGTTTGAGAACTTTAAGAAAAGGGAAGAGAAGGAGAAGGAGCGCTTCAAGGACTTTGCAAAGGCAAGCGTCCTGCTTAAGCTTGTTTCATTCAATGATGATTTTGAAAGGGCTGTTGCTTCTTTTGAAAAAGCTGACATGGAAACAATAAGAAAAGGCGTTGACATGATGGCTTTGCAGCTGAGGAAGATACTTGCAGAAGAAGGAGTGCAGTCAATATCCTGCGTGGGAGAAAAGCTTGACCCTTTCAGGCACGAGGTTCTTGTTCAGCAGGAAGCTGAGAAAGAAGACGGAGTTGTTCTTGAAGAGCTGCAGAAAGGCTATTTGTTCAAGGGAAATGTCTTGAGGACTGCAAAAGTAAAGGTTTGCAAGTGCGTGAAGAGCGATTCTAAGTGTGATGAGAATAAGAAAGAGAATAATGATGAAAAGAGAGATGAAAGCAAAATGGAAAACAAGGATGAAAATACTAAAACATTAGGAGGCAAATAAAATGGTATCAGAAAAAATATTAGGCGTGGATTTAGGCACATCGAATTCGGCGGCAGCCGTCATGGAGGCAGGCAGACCTGTAATAGTGCCGTCTGCAGAGGGGGTTTCAATGTACGGAAAGGCGTTTCCTTCAGTCGTGGCTTTTACAAAGGACGGGCAATTATTGGTTGGAGAGCCGGCAAGAAGGCAGGCAGTCAGCAACCCTGAAGGCACTATAATGGCAATCAAGAGAAAGATGGGCACCAATTATCATGTTAAAGTGCACGGCAAGGAATACACTCCTCAGCAAATATCAGCTTATATTTTGCAAAAGATAAAGAGAGATGCAGAGGCATTCATAGGAGAAAAAATATCAAAGGCAGTAATCACTGTCCCTGCTTATTTTGATGATGCCCAGAGGCAGGCGACAAAGGACGCAGGCGCAATTGCAGGGCTGGAAGTTGTAAGAATCATAAACGAGCCGACAGCCGCTTCATTGGCATATGGCTTGGACAAGGCAAAGAAAGAGCAGAAGGTTCTTGTATTTGACTTGGGCGGCGGAACACTTGATGTCACAATAATGGAGATGGGCGAGGGGGTGTTTGAAGTAAAATCAACTTCAGGAGACACTCAATTAGGCGGAACAGACATGGACAATGCTGTAATAAACTTCATCATAAAGAAATTCAAGGATGAGAGTGGAGTTGACTTGAGCGATGACAGTGTCGCAATGCAGAGAGTGAGGGAAGCTGCTGAGAAGGCAAAAATAGAGCTTTCAACAGTGATGGAGACAGACATTAATCTGCCTTTCATAACAGCAACAAACGCAGGACCAAAGCACCTTTCAATGAAATTAACAAGGTCAAAGCTTGAAGAGCTTGTTGACCCGATTGTAAAAAGATGCAGAAAGCCTGTTGAGCAGGCAATGTCTGACGCGAAAATAACATCAAAAGACATTGAAAAAGTAATAATGGTAGGCGGTCCCACAAGGATGCCGATTGTCCAGAAGTTTATTGAAAGTGTAATGGGGAAGAAACCAGAGGGCGGCGTTGACCCGATGGAATGCGTTGCTCTCGGGGCTTCTGTACAGGGCGGAGTTCTTGCAGGCGAAGTTAAAGACATATTGCTTTTGGATGTCACGCCTTTGTCTTTGGGAATTGAAACTCTCGGCGGAGTTTTCACAAAGCTGATTGAGAGAAACACAACAATCCCCACAAAGAAGAGCCAGGTATTTTCAACAGCAGCTGACATGCAGCCTGCTGTATCAGTAAGGGTTTTCCAGGGAGAAAGACCAATGGCAGCTGACAATAAAATCATAGGCAACTTTGACTTGGTTGGAATACCGCCTGCGCCAAGAGGGGTTCCGCAGATTGAGGTTTCATTTGACATTGACGCAAACGGCATTGTCAGCGTTTCTGCAAAAGACCTTGGAACAGGAAAGCAGCAGAAAATTACAATAACAGCTTCCAATAATCTCAATAAGGACGAGATTGAAAAAATGAAGAAGGAAGCGGAAGTTCACGCTGCAGATGACGAGAAGAGAAAGGAAACAGCTGAGCTGAAGAATCAGGCAGACACTTTGGCATTTGCAACTGAAAAAACATTGTCTGAATTTGCAGACAAAATAGATGCAAAGACAAAGGAAGATATTGAGGCAAAGCTGAAGGCTTTGAAAGAAGCTGCTTCTTCAGACGACAATGCAAAAATCAAGTCAGCTGTTGATGAGCTTTCAAAAACAGTGCAGAAGATTGGCGCTGACATCTATGGCAAGGCAGGGAATCCCGGATTTGGAGGCACCGGTGTCAATCCCGAGCAAGGCGAATCGTGCGGCTCGTGCGGCCCTGACTGCTCCTGTGATGACGAAAAGTCAAAGGGAAAGAAAGATAAGGTAGTTGATGCTGATTTCAAGGAAGAGAAGTAATGAGCAAAGACTATTACAAGACACTCGGCGTAAAAAAGGAAGCAAGCGAAGACGAGATTAAGTCAGCTTACAAATCCCTTGCTAAAAAGTATCATCCTGATTTAAACAAGGAAGCAAGCGCTTCTGAAAAGTTCAAGGAAGTCAACGAGGCTTATTCTGTCTTGGGCGACAAGACAAAAAGGCAGAACTATGACAGGTTCGGCTCTGAACAAGGCCAGCAGGGATTCCAGGGCGGATTTTCGGGCTTTGAAGGATTTGGCAATTTTGGAATGGATGATGCTTTTGACATTTTTGAAAGTTTTTTTGGAGGCTCGCCTTTCAGCTCTTCAAGAAGGAGAAGGCAGGCAAGAGGCGCTGATTTGGAATACTCAATGGATATTTCATTTGAGGAAGCTGCATTTGGCGCAGAGAAGAAGATTGAGTTTGAAAAGAATGTTCCCTGTGCTGAATGCAATGGCACCGGCTCTGAAGGCGGGCAAACAGAAATATGTCCTGTATGCAAAGGCCAGGGCATGGTAAAAAAGGTTTTCAGGACGCCTTTTGGAATGATGGCGCAGACAGCATCCTGCCACGAATGCGGCGGAGAAGGGGAAGTTGCAAAATCCAAATGCAGGAAATGCAGCGGGAAGGGAATTGTTAAGAAAACAAAGGCAATCACAGTCAACATACCTGCAGGCGTTGAAAGCAATTCAACTTTAAGAGTAGCCGGGGAAGGCGAGGCAGGAGAAAGAGGCACTGTTTCAGGAAATTTATACATTGAGCTTAATGTAAAGCCGCACAAGCTGTTTGAAAGGGAAGGTGCTGACATTTACCTTGAATATCCAATAAGCATTTCTCAGGCTGCATTGGGAGACGAGGTAAAAGTGCCTACATTGCACGGAGATGTTTCAATGAAGATTCCAGCCGGCACACAATCAGAAACAGTTTTCAAGCTGAAAGGAAAAGGCGTTCATTATCTTAATTCAGACGGATTTGGGGATGAATTGGTAAAAGTTGTTGTAAAGATTCCCGAGAAACTTTCAAAAAAGCAGAAAGAACTTTTGGAAGAGTTTGCGTCTGAAAATAATGAAAAGCTTAAGCCAAGAAAAGGATTATTTGGAAAAGTAAGGGATGCTTTTTCTTAAATTATAATTATTATCGCCCGGGATTATTGTATAAACACCATTCAAGGGAAAAATTCCTTTTTCATTTGATAATTCCTTCCTGCTTTGGCTTAAAGAAACCATGGTGGACATATGCTCTGAAGACAAAGGGGTTTGTTCAAGCTGCCTTGCAGCTTCCCTGCAGCCGTCTTCGCAGCCGAAAAACGCAGCCGCCAAAAGCCCGATTAAAGTTTTCCTTGCCATAGACGGCAGAAATATGCTTGCCATTTATAATCTTTTCCCCACATAAGCCCCTTCATCCATATACTCTAATTTCTTTCTGAAATATTCTTTTGCTCCTATTCCTGCAATCACAAGCATTTTATTCTTATTGAATTCCTCTTTTGCTATTCTTTCAGCTTCTTCCATCAGCTTTGCGCCAAATCCCCTGTGCTGCGCCTGCATTTTAGAAGGTTTTTCTCCGATTTCAGCAGAAGAAGCATACACATGCAATTCCCTTATGCCTGCTGTTTTTTCGGTTATTTCTTTCCTGAACGGCTTATATGGAATACGAAGGCGGCAGAACCCGAGAAGTGTTTTGTCTGCATTGTATGACAGGAATATTTCCTTTCCCCCGCTTGCGTCATAATCATATCTCTTAAGTTTTGCCTTTGAATAATCAATTTCTTTTGCTTTCGGTGTATAAAGCCCTGCTTTATGCACTAGAGAAAGCGAGCGTTTAGCGATGCTTTCTCGTGGCTCAGAACACCTTATGCATCTGCATTCTATCTTATTTTTCTCTAGCAGCTCATTAACTTCCTGCCTTAAATTAGTGATATCAACTCCTGCTTCAATGAACTTTGAAGGAATATCCCTCTGCACCCTCATCACGCGGCAGTAAGGCTCTATGTATTGCTTTGCCTCTGCGATAATATTAGCTGCCTTTCCAGTTGTTATCGGCTTGAATTTGCATTTTTTCCACTCGTCATATAATCTGGTTCCTTTTACAACCATGCACGGATATATTTTCAATGTGTCCGGCTTGTAATCCGGATTTGAAAATAACTCTTTGAACATCTCAATGTCTCTCGTTTCGTCAGATAATGGTAATCCGGGCATAATATGATAGCCTGCTTTCAGAAAAGAATCTTTCATAAGTTGCGTTGCTTTTATTGAATCTTCTGCAGAATGCCCCCTTTCTATTCTCTTCAAAACATCATTGTATATGCTTTGAACTCCCAACTCAACTCTGGTGCATCCCAGCTTAAGCATTTGGTTTATATGCTCTTCCCTGCAATAATCAGGCCTTGTCTCAATGCACATCGTGACGCACCTTGCCCTTGCTGTCTCGTTCCTCTTTTTCTCTTCATCAAGCAATGCATTCCCTTTTAATGCAATTATCTTTGAAACAACGCTTTTGATTCTTTCCTCATTATTCTTGTCTCCCGGAAATTCAAAGAACTGCTTGAACTTGATGAAGTCAAGAAAGCCGGCCTCCGGCATATCTTTTTGGGTTTTATTTGCTTTGTAAAATAATTCACTGAAGTCATTCATTGCTTTCAAAGCATTTGCCATGAACTCATCCTGATATTCAACGTCAGCAGCCGGGAACGTCCCGCCCATTATGATTAATTCTGATTTGTCAACCGGATGGTTCAATAATGTGTATTGCTCCAATCTGTTGAAAACCTGGATGTATGCATCATAATTATTCCTCATTGCCCTTCTTGCGGCAGGCTCTTTTCCTGTATAGCTTTGAGGAGTGCTTCCAAAGAAGGAATCAACACCCCCGGGGCACATAAGGCATTTTCCGTGCGGGCATTTCATCGGCTTTGTCATTATTGCTATAGGGGAGACGCCTGCAATTGTGCGTGAAGGTTTTGACTGCAAAAAAGAAAGTGTTTTGTATTCTTCGTTTGAAGCATAAGCAAGAATCTGGATGAATGAAGGCATTGACTTGGGATGGTATTGCCTGCATAACGCTCCTCTCAGCTTTATTGCATCTTCAGGAGTTTTCACTTTATTTGAAACAAGCTCCTTTATGAGCAGTTTGCAAAACTCGTCAATATCCATAAAGCAGAATTTCCTTCATAGCTTTATATACCTTATTGCTTTCTGCTCATGTAATTAGCTATTGCATACATAAAAAATCCAGCTCCCAATCCCACAAACATGCCTGCCGGTATATTATCCACTGCAAAGCCCACGCCGAAACCAAGAAAAAATCCTGCCGGTATGAATAGCCCTGCAGCATTATCTTTTTTCTTTTGTTCTTCTCTTGAAAGTTTTTTTGCCATTTGATACCATTATCCCCACAAGCCAAACAATCTCAGGAACCTTGCAAGCCACGGGTGCAAATCTTTCTTGCCCGCAGCCATCCACTTCTCGTCTGCTGCCTTTACTTCGTCGTAAGGTATTTCCACTGCGGGACCTGTACATACAGCGGGTGTGCCTGATGTGCTTTTTGTTGTTTCATCCGCATTGTTTTCGCATTTGCACTTGTAGTATTTCATGACAGGCATGTCTCCGGGCTCTTCTGCAATAGTCCCGATTTCCGGGCACACGCCCTCAACAAGAACAGCCTCTCCAAACTTGAATTTCTCGCCTGCGTAAAGCATTACATTAAGATAATGGATTTCACTGCACACGTCGCCTTTTGCCCCGCTGCCAAACTCTTCTCCTGAGAAATCTGTATCTGCCCATTCTACATTTCCTGGAGACAGAGGGTCATCCCCGTCTGTGTCAGTGCAGGACGTTAGCGTATACGGCCCTCCTTTTGCCATTGCCAGCGAAACAGCAAGCAATGACAAGAATGCTATCAATACAAATATTTTTTTCATGTTTATATCCCCCTTGAATGCCTGATTATTGCCTTCAAGCTTGCATTAAATAAAGCAGAATATGCTTAAATAACTAACGCAAGGGACTGCAAAATCCTTAAATACCCTGTCTGCCATTATAATCTGCATGTACGACCCAAAAAAGAGGTTTTCCAAATACATATTCATTGCTTTCTTCATAATACTCGGATATCTGGCTTTCCTTCTTGTAAAGCCGTTCATAGGCGCCATTATTCTCAGCCTTATAGTTGCATATGCCCTGCTTCCGATTCATAAGAAGTTATCGGGGTGGTTTAATGGGCCCAACATCTCGGCTGCCTTAATTACATCCCTCATTGTGATTTTCAGCGCAGCGCTGCTTGTTCTTGTTGTGAACATGCTTGCTTCAGAATACACGACAATCTATGAAAAAATAAACGTGGCAGAACTTGGCACTTTGATAAAGCAATATATTCCCAGCGAAGAAGTTGATTATTTTGTAGGGCAGTTTGTTGACAAGGGGCTGGGGGTTTTCCTTGCAATGATTTCATCTT
>JAQTVM010000023.1:0-2781 GCA_028706745.1 Candidatus Nanoarchaeia archaeon | reverse complement strand
CTATTCCAGAGAAAATTATACTGCTTTTCATAAGCGTGGCGGCAATCTTCTTTGCTCTCAGGGACCATGCCAAGATAAGGGAGGGCATAAGAAACATCCTGCCGTTAAATGAAAAATTCAAGACAAAAATAGAAAAAAGGTTTTCAGGAACTGTTGATGCGGTTTTATACAGCATGGTTTTCGTAAGCTTGCTGCAGGGCATTGTTGCAGGAATTGGCTTTTACCTGTTTGGCATAAGCACGCCAGTGCTTTGGGGCTTTGCAACATTCCTGATAGCAATGCTTCCGTTTGTAGGACCAACCACTGTCTGGCTTCCATTGTCAATCTACCTTTTTGCAACAGGAAAAATAGGGCAGGCAATAGGGCTTTCAATATACTGCCTTTTGTTTGTGACAATACTGCTCGACATGGTATGGAAGCCGAAATTAATATCTGAGAAAGGAAAGATTCACCCGCTTATTGCAATAGTGGGAGTTATCGGGGGATTTGGGGTGTTCGGCGCAAGCGGAATAATCATCGGTCCTTTTGTCCTGTCGCTTTTCATATTCCTGCTCAGTGTTTTGCTTGGAAAGAACAAGGTAATGCTTCAAGATTAATAATAAAATGAAACTAAAAGTAATTGACGTGAATCTTTCGACAGGCGGTCCTGCAATAGCAATTATAAGCGAGGCAGATGCAAAAAAGCTGGGACTGCGCGCTTCTGACAGAATCAGGATAACAAGGCTGAGGACAGGCAAGGTTGCAATTGCTGTCGCAGACATTTCATCTGAACATATCCGCCCCGGCGAGATTGGGCTTTTTGAGGAAATGCTAAAGATTCTTGACATCAAGGAGGGAATACATGTTGAAGTTATTCCGAGCGAAAGGCCGCGTTCAATCCAATACATATCCGCCAAGCTGGAAGGAAACCCGCTTTCCAGGAAGCAGATATATGAAATAGTTTCTGACATTGTCGAGAACCACCTTTCTGAAGTTGAAATGACCTATTTTGTTGCAGCGTGCTACAGCAACGGGCTTTCAATGGAAGAGACAGCAAACCTTACGAATGCAATTGTCGAAACAGGCACAAGGCTTGAAATAAACAAAAGAATGATACTTGACAAGCATTGCGTGGGCGGAGTGCCAAACAACAGGACAACCCTTATTGTCGTGCCGATACTTGCTTCACTTGGCTATACAATGCCGAAGACAAGCTCGCGTTCAATCACTTCGCCTGCAGGAACAGCAGACACAATGGAGGTAATGGCTCCTGTCTCATTAACGCTTGAAAAAATAAAGGAAGTTTTGGAAAAAACAAATGCGTGCATGGTTTGGGGAGGCGGAAACATGAACCTTGCAGCTGCCGATGACAAGCTGATAAGGATAAGGCATCCCCTGAGCATTGACCCTGAAGGAATGCTTCTTGCGAGCATCATGGCAAAGAAAAAAGCAGTGGGAGCAACGCACTGCCTTATTGACATTCCTTACGGCTTTATGGCAAAGTTTCCCACAAAGCAGTCTGCGTCTTCACTTGCAAAAAAGTTTGTTAAGCTTGGAAGAATGCTTGGAATGAAAGTGAAAGTTGTGATGACTGACGGAAGCCAGCCGGTTGGAAACGGAATAGGTCCTGCTTTGGAGGCATATGATGTTCTCAGTGTATTGAAAGGCGGCGGTCCTAATGACTTAAGGGAGAAAGCAATTTACATGGCTTCTGAAATGCTTGCCATGGTTGGAGGAAAAAAAGCAAGGGAAAAAGTCATTGATGCGCTGGATTCAGGAAAAGCATACTCCAAATTCAGGGAGATTGCAATTGCGCAGGGAGGAAAAAAGCACATAAAGCTTCCAAAGGCAAGGAATTTTTTTGATGTTATATCGCCAAAAGACGGGGCTGTATTCCAGATTAACAATAAGGCAATATCGCGGATAGCAAGGATTGCCGGCGCTCCGCAGGACAAGGCGGCAGGGATTTATCTCAGGGTGCATTGCAATGACAGGATAAGAAAGGGAAGCGTTCTTTTCACAATACACGCGCAAAGCAGGGCAAAGCTTGAGAATGCAATTCTGGTTGCAAAAGAATGCGAATCAATAACTGTTAAATGATTTTTTGCAGTATTTTTAAGGCCCTTTATTCAATGTGTCTTCTATGCTTCCTATTATTTCGCCAAGGTTGCCGACTACAATCGTGTAAAGCTTTTCAATAATCTGCTCATACATCGCCTCTTTCAAGGGTCCTGTGCAGTACTTGAGAATCGTGTTTATCTGCTCTGTTGTCGCGCCTTCTACTTCTGTCATTGGTATCCTGCATTCCATATCCTTGCCTTCAAACAGTTCTATCTTGTCCGGAGATGTGCCTGCCGCCATCTTTGCAAGCTTTATGTTAAGTCTGCATTCTCCTTTTGATGCGCCTTTTATTGTGTAAGTGTAATAATTGTAATTATGGACTTTGGAATATGTGCTCATGCCGCATTTCTGCAGCTCTTCCTGAAAGCATTCCTCTGTGTCGCAGTTCTTTTTTACAAGCCCAAAATAATAAGCAAAGAACACAGTAAGGAGAATGACTGTCGCAATTATCAGGACCATTGCCCATGTAAAACGAAATCCGCTGCGGTTTTCCTCTCCTTTCATTGCTATAAATCAAGCTAAGAGGATATAAAAACTTTTGCTTGGCTGAAAAATTGTATTCTATCATGACATATGTCACCAGCATCAAAAGAGGTTGGCAAACGCGAAATAAACCTCTGCCGGAGGTTTATTATTGAGGCTACTATGCGGCCGAAAATGATTATAACGCATCCTAAACAG
>JAQTVM010000014.1 GCA_028706745.1 Candidatus Nanoarchaeia archaeon | reverse complement strand
GATTTTTCCTTGTATGGTACACTAATCCCGAGGAGTTTGAGAAGCTGAACGCGAAAAGGAACAATGCTCCGCCAGAGACAATAAGGACAGTGCAGGATATTACTTCTGACATATTGAGAGGGCTTCCAACTAAAAATATTGACGAGCTTAAGGGCATCAGGTCTGCTGAAAATTTTTCTGAGCAGGCGCCCTGCCAATGATTTTTTAGCAAACCTTTATATAACCCTTCTCCATTACACCAGTATCAATTAACCAAAGGGGGCTAAACAAATGGGATTTGAAGACAAGATTAAAAAGGCAAAAACATTAAGGAGCGTTGGCTTGGCATGCATAGTGGCAGGCATGGGAATAGGGGGATACTCACTATACAAGGTATATGACAATACTCAGCTTTTAAATGAAGGTCCAAAGCTCATGCAGCAGGCTTTTGAATGCATTGAGAAAGAAGTTTCTTATGATGAGGCAACAAAGGTTGCGTCAATGCCCCAGGAATGTTATGCAAAACTGCAGGAATACAAGGCATTTAATGAAAAACCGGAAACAAAGGCGGCTGTTGAGAACGTTGATTTTTACAGCAGTGATATTTTAAGATACAGCCCCTTGGGGCTATTTTTGATTGGAGCAGTTGTTAATGGAAGGGGCAAAGCAATAGCAAGAAAAGCACAGCTGGAAAAAGAAGCTGCAGAAAAGGACGACGAAGAGGAAGATTAATCCTCTTTTTTTATTCTTCTTTATTTTCTGTTTGTTCTTTCTTTCTTATAAACTTGGGATAAATGTCCGGCTTCATGAAGACTTTCCAGTTCTTTACGGCAAGCCCTTTCTCGCTCTTCTCAATGTCTTCAGAACTCATCAATGCCTGCCCTATGCAGACCAATTCCTCTTTCAATGTCATTACTGCAACCAAGTCGCCTCTTTGAATTCCTGAATGCAATTTTGTAATGCCGGGAACAGAAAGTGAAGCTCCGTGAGCAAGGGTGTCAACAGTCGTATCCAAAAGCCATACTTTTGGCAGGTGTTCTACAGCCCTTTCCATCGGCTGGATGCATTTCTTTATGCAGTCTTTTCTTCCTGATTCTTTCCACAAGGTGTAAGCGTCTTTCAAATCGTGCAGGGTAACCATGTCCTTGTCTGTGAAGGATGCAACTTTTGTCCTTACCAATTCAGCCATATGAGCGCCGATTCCCAGCTTCAATCCAAAGTCATGCACGAATTTTCTTACATAAGTGCCTGCCTGGCATCCCATCCTGAACAAAACTTCCTGCCCTTCAATTTCTATGATTTCCAAAGAATAAATGTTTCTTTTTCTCCACTGCCTTTTTACAGCTGACTTTACAGGAGGCAATTGGGTAATTTCTCCGATAAAGCCCTGCATTGTTTTTCTTATCAAGCTTTCTTCAATCGGCTTGTGCAGATACATAAGGCAGACATATTCCTTTCCTGCTGTCAATAAGCCCTGCACGATTCTTGTTGCGTTTCCTGTTGCAATCGGCAATACCCCTGTGACTCCGGGGTCCAAAGTGCCTGAATGCCCTGCCTTGTTAATGTGCAGTATTTTTTTCACAAAATCAGAAATCTGATGGGATGTGGGTCCTGCGGGTTTGTTTAAATTAATGATGCCATAATTAATAAGCTCTTCAACATCCCTTTCTTCAGGCCGGCAGCTTATCCTTTTGTCTGTATTTGCTTCTTTCTTTACAATGATTTCGCGCTTTATTGACTCAAACGGCAGGCTCATAAGGATTAGGAAACACGCCCTGTTTTTAAACATTTGTTATTACTGTCACACTTCGTAATATATTTAAACAAGTTTATACCCTTATTACAAATGGAAATAATAACAATCCTGATTGTTCTATGCGGATTGTTCGTGGGGTGGACAATCGGGGCAAACGATGCAGCCAACTGCCTCGGAACTTCTGTGGGCGCAGGATTGATTGATTACAAAAAAGCAGTCGTGATTGTCGCCCTTTTTGCATTTTTAGGCGCAGTGACTCACGGGCAGGCGACAACAGCCACAGTGGGCAGCGGAATTATTGATTCTTCTTCAGTTCCCCTTGCCGCAATTATTGCAGTGCTGTTTTCAGCTTCCCTGTTTGTCACCGCTATTACCATTCTCGGGCTGCCAATATCCTCAACACAGGCAGTTATCGGCGGAATAGCGGGAGTGGGGCTTGTGATAAGCGCGGATGTAAGCTGGGCAACTGTGGCAAAAATATTTTTCCTTGGATTTGTTACTCCTGTTATCGCTTTGTTGTGCAGCTTTTTCATTTACAGCATGTACGGAAGAATAATCAGGCTTAGGTCTTTCCTTTTCATTGAAAAATTTCTTGGCTGGGCTGTTCTTTTGAGCGGGGCTTTCCTTGCCTACAGCCTTGGCGCAAATAATCTTGGCAATGCAATGGGGCTTGTTGTCGGAAGCAATTCTCTTCCAATATTCCTTGCAAGCGTTCTTGGCGGGACTGCAATAGCCCTGGGAAGCATCACGCTTGGGAAGAGGGTCATGAAGACAGTAGGGAATGACATTACTGAATTAAGCGCGCAGACAGCGTTTGCAGCGCAGGCAGGCTGCGCAATTTCTATTTATATGCTTACATTGATTGGAATACCCACTTCAACATCATTCGGGATTGTCGGCGGAGTGGCAGGTGTCGGGCTTGTCAAGGGCGTGGGCATGCTGAACAAGCACACATTAAAGAAAATTGCGCTTGGCTGGGTTGTTACGCCTGTTATTTCGGCTTTGCTGGCAATAGTCATATACCTTATAGCAAGCCGGTTCATATAGCAATGTTTAAATAGAAAGAAATAGGAGGTAATAAGCATGGATTTCAAGTGGCTTAAGATACTGCCCATATTAGGCAGGGACAAGGAAAAAGAGACAGTTGAGCTTTTCAAGAGATTCATAAGCGAGATTCTTGAAGCAAAGCAGCCTTTTATTGAATGCACAAAGGCATTCAAGAAAAATGATTACAAGAGAATGTACGAGTTGATTGGCGTAATCAACAAGCACGAGAATAATGCTGACAAGCTGAGAAGGGAAGTATCAAGGATGCTTTACAGCGGCGCATTCATGCCTGCAATGAGGTCAAGGCTGTTCAGCCTTACTGATTATGTTGATGACGTGATTGACACCATGCAGGATGCTGTTGACAAGATGATTTACCTGAAAAGGGCAAAAGTGCCTGATAGAATTAAGGATTTGTATGTAAACATGGCGCAGGAGTGCTGTGTTGCAATGGAAGACCTTAACAAGGTGCTTATCAGCTTTTTTCAAGGCAGTCCCAGCATAATGAATGACATTAAAAAGGCAAATGTTACAGAGCATAATCTTGACCTGTTGAAGAGGGACGTCTTGGGCACAGCTATTTTTGACAAGAAGATGGATCCTGTCGTAGTATGGCTTTGCTGCGATGTTGCTTCATTGCTTGCAGGAGTAGGGGATGCTGTCGAAAACTGCTGTGACAATGTTGCAGTGTTAAGGCTCTTGAGAAGAGCATAGAAAGACAGCCCGGGCATTTATTTTTTTATTTTGCTTGTTAATTTTTAGAAATTTTTATTCATTAATTCTTTTGCTTCAAGGAATATCTTGGGATACTTCACGGCAGCCCTGCCAATCATTGCAGCATCAGTTATCTTAAGCATTTCAATTGCGTCTTCTGCTTTCTTTATGTCGCCGTTGCCTATAACCGGAATTTTCAATTCCTTTTTTATTTCCCTAATTAAATTCCAGTCAGCTTTTCCAGAGTAGCCGTCTTTTACATATCTTGCATGCAGGGCAATTGCAGAAGCGCCTGCGTCCTGTATGATTAATGCATTCCTCATGCAGTTGTCAGCCCTTATTTTAACTGTAACCGGCTTGTTGACAGCTGAAACAACAGCTTCAACAATCTCTTTTATCTTTGCAGGCTTTGCCAGCAATGCAGAACACGCCCCAATCTTCATTGAATTCTTCGCAGGGCAGCCCATATTGATGTCAATTATGTCTGCCTTTTCCTCAAGCATTTTTGCCGCCTTTACCATTATGTCTGTCTTTCCCCCGAATATCTGCATTGCAATCGGGCGTTCTGCCTCTGTCATTTCCATTGCCTTCATTGCAGACTTGTTGCCTCGAACAATTGCATAAGAATTGATTCTCTCGGAATATACCAAATCAGCTCCGTAGTGCCTGCACAGCAATCTAAATCTTACATCAGTATGCCCTTCCATGGGCGCCATTACGAGCTTTATCTTGCTGAAGTCGAATGCCATTTCAATAGAAATACTCTCACGAATTTATAAACATATGTCAAGACCCGGCTTTTTCCAAAACCGATATTTTTAAAAAGGAGTTCATACAAAAAATACTAATGGCATTTGTTCCGAAGAAATTATTTTTAACAAAAGGCGTCGGGGTGCATAAGGACAGGCTTGCCTCTTTTGAGCTTGCATTGAGGGATGCTGGAATTGAAAAGTGCAATCTTGTAATGGTTTCAAGCATTTTGCCCCCTGGATGCGAGATAATTCCAAAAGCGCAGGGGATTGCTTTGCTCAAGCCCGGGCAGATTACATTCTGCGTAATGGCGAGAAACGAAACCAATGAAGCAAATAGGCTGATGTCGGCTGCAATCGGAATTGCGGTTCCAACTGACAGGGAAAAGAATTATGGTTATCTTTCAGAACACCATATGTTTGGCGAGAAAGGAGAAATTGCAGGCGAGTATGCGGAAGACCTCGCAGCCACAATGCTTGCAACCACATTAGGAGTTCCTTTTGATCCTGAAACAGCGTGGGATGAGAGAAAGCAAATTTACAATGCTTCTCAGCATATTTTCAAGACAACTCATACAGTGCAGTCAGCTGAAGGAGACAAGAGAGGGCTTTGGACTTCTGTCATTGCTGCGGCTGTTTTCGTGGAGTGAAGGCTTTTGTATTTTTCCGGCGACGACGGAAATATTGCGGAAATTTGTGGCAAAACTTTATGAACAGCTAAATTATCGGCTGTTTTACATGACAAAATTGGTGTATATTGACACGAATGTGTATCTTGATTTGCTGATTGGCAGGCATTCAGGGCTTATGCCTAATGACGAGATAGCGCGCAACATATTAAATAGAGCATTAAAATGCGAATTTCATATAATTATATGCGATTTTCTTTTAATGGAAATAGAGAATCATGCAAAAAAAGAAACAGTGGACAGCGCTTTTAAGAGCTTAATAAAGGCAGACAAAGTGCTGTTTGAGGCGGTTACTTCCGAGGATAAAAGAAAAGCCCATCTTCTTTCAAAAAATGCGCCTTTTGGCGATTGCGTGCATTTTGTAATAGCCGAAAGATGCGGGGCTGAGTACCTTGTGACTAACGACAAACATTTTGATAAGCTAAAGAATAAAGTTAAGATAATAAAGCCAAATCTACTTTAAGCCGTATTCCTTAAAAATATCCCTGCCGGCTTCCTTCTCTTCAAAAAATTGTTTTGCTAGCTTATTCCTCTCTCTTGTCGTAATGTGCCTTGCATTCGGGCAAGACCCCTGCAGCTTTTTTATAGTCCTCATTGCCGCATGCCTCCTGTATTCCAATACTGCCTTTCTCATTGCGTCCTTTATGAATTCCTGTATGTTTGAAAAGCCCATTGAGCCCTTTATTGAATTAAACTCCTTCAGCATTTCGTCTGAAATCCTAAGATGAATTGATTTGCCTTCCATATGGTACCAATTGGTACCGCAAGTATAAAAGCTTTTCGCTGCTGAAACTAAAACAAAGAAATAACAAAAAAGAGGAAAGGATTACTGCTTCTCGGCGAGTTTCTTCTCGAGTTCTATTCGTTTCCCCCTCTCAATGCGTTTTTCGCCAATTAGCGACAAAACCATGCCGCCAAGAAAAATAGAGAGATAAATGTCGTGGTCGTTTTTGAAATCTGCATAATCTGCCATGAGCCTTGGAGTATCATCCTGTGCCACAAGCATTTTGTATTTTTCTCTCAATTCACTGCATACCTGTGTTTCAGCATTGCATTCAGAAACCCTCTCGCTAAGCTGCATAACTTGATTATATCTGGCTTGTGCAGAATCATTCATATTAAGTAAGCTATATAATACCAGGCCGCCGCCAATAACCACGCCTACCTCACCAATTCCCTCCAAAACCTTACCAAAGTTTTTTCTTCCTAATATGCTCATCTTATTTTCCTCCTCAAGGCACAACTGCCCTTTTTCAGAGGAAGAATAGCCTGCCTGCTTAAAAATCTATCGGCTAAATCTTTATAAATCTCATAACCAGCTAATATACCATGAAAACAATCGTAGTCTCAGTCGGAGGCTCAATGATAGTGCCGGATAAGGTTGATTACAATTTTCTTGTCTCATTGAGAAAAGCAGTTGAAGCAATAGTGAAGAAAAGCAAGATAGTTATCTGCACAGGCGGAGGCTCGACTGCAAGGGAATACATCTCTATATTGAGAAAGGCAGGGGCTGACAATCACTCGCAGGACATTGCAGGCATTGATGCAACAAGATTGAATGCTAGACTGGTTGCCTCTTTTTTGTCTGCGGGAAAAAAAATCAAGGCAAACCAGGAAATCCCTAAATCACTAAACGAAATAAAGGCGCTTTTAGGAGCCAATGACTGCGTTGTCTGCGGAGGATTAGGGCCGGGAAAGACTTCTGACGGCACTACTGCAGAGATTGCCGGCTTCTTGGGCGCAGATACTATATATAATATGACAAACGTGAAAGGGCTTTACACAAAAGACCCTAGAAAGCACAGGGATGCAAAGTTCATACCGCTTATTTCGCACGAAGGATTCCGTGACATGATGGTTAAGGTGAAGGAAAAGCCTGGGCAGCATTTTGTATTGGATTCTGAGGCAGAGAGGATAACAAGGGAAAAGAACATGGAAGTTGTTATCCTGCAAGGAGCCCAAAACCTGCAGAAAGCAGTCGAAGGGAAGAAGTTTGAAGGCACGATTGTCGAGTGAATTCTTTGAAGTATAAAAGTTAAGTTTATAAACATAGAGGGGCATAATTATCAATAAGGAGTTAGAACCATGAGACCTCTTACAAAGAAGCAAATATTAAGGACATTGGAAACACACAGGGCTGAAATAAAAGGGTTTGGAGTAAATAAGATAGGTTTGTTTGGCTCTTACTTAAAAGGAAGACCGCGCAGAAGCAGTGATGTTGACATTCTAGTCAGGTTTAAAAAGCCTACTTTTGACGGATACATGGGACTTAAGTTTATGCTTGAAAGAAAGTTCCGCAGGAAAGTGGATTTGGTTTCAGAAGACAGCCTCAAGCCTGCATTAAGGTATGTGAAAGAGGATGCGGCGTATGTCAAAAGAATGTAAGGTATATTTTAACGACATTTTGGGATCAATATCCAAAGTAGAAGAATACACAAAAGGAATGGATTACGCTGCTTTTTCAAAGAAGAGCCTTGTTTATGACGGGGTTGTAAGAAACCTTGAGATAATAGGCGAAGCTGTAAAGAATATTCCTGCGGATGTAAAGAAAAAGCATCCTGAGATAGAATGGAGAAAGATTGCGGGGCTGAGGGACATACTTATCCACGAGTATTCAGGCGTTGATTTGCGGATAGTTTGGGATGTGGTTGTGAATAAGCTGCCTTCTCTTAAAGAGTCTGTAAAAAGGATAATGAAGGAAATAGAGTAAGCCTGCTTCCAGCCTTAATCCGCTTGTTTTCTGTGTCTTTGCATTATTTTTTCAGTTTAGTCTTTGCTATCCATTGCTCATTAGATCCATAGCATTCCCAATCTTTTCCTAATTCTAGTACTCTTTTCTGGAGTGCTTCAATGTCTGCCCCACTAACATTTCTTGCGAATAACCAGCAAACGCGCGCATTTCCAAATTTAATGACTCGCTCTTGTAATGCTTGAATATCTGCTCCTTTCACATGTTGCACACATTTTGCAAAAAAATAGCAATGCGCACCATCTCCTTTTTTCAGGAGTTTTGCCTGTTCTTCTTTTTGTTCATCGTTCATTGTTACAACCCCATTTGGACAATAGCCATTATTTCAATTTATTCTATATATCAATTACTTATAAATATTGGGTAATATTTTTTTGGTTAATACTAATTAATTATCCTGCTTCGATTCATACCGCTAGCCTCCTTTTTTCCTTTATTTTTCCCTTGAATTCACCCGAAAGGTTTATAAATAACCCTCTTTTACTATTCACAGCACATAGCTGTATCTATACGGATATTAGCTGAATACTACTAAGAACGGAGGAATAAAATATGGCAAAACAAAAACCACACATAAATATCGTGTTCGTCGGACACGTCGACCACGGCAAGTCAACAACAGTCGGGAGGCTGCTTTTCGATTCCGGAGCAATTGACGAGCAGACTATGAGGAAGCTTAAGGAAACAACGGCATCATTGGGAAAAGCGGGCTTTGAGTTCGCATTCACAATGGACAACCTTAAGGAGGAAAGAGAAAGAGGAGTTACAATTGACCTTTCCCACAAGAAGTTCATGACAGACAAGTTTGAATATACAATTATTGATGCGCCCGGCCACAGGGACTTCATCAAGAACATGATTACAGGCGCATCTCAGGCAGATGTTGCTGTTCTTGTTGTTGCAGCCTCTGACGGAGTCATGGCGCAGACAAAAGAGCACGTATTCCTTTGCAGGACACAGGGTGTCAAGCAGATTGGAATTGTCGTGAACAAGATGGACGTCGTGAAATGGGACCAGAAAGTATATGACAAGGTAAAGGCAGACGTAAGCAACCTGATAAAGCAGGTTGGATACAAGCCTGAAGAGGTTCCGTTCATACCGGCAAGCTCATACCAGGGAGACAACATTGTAAAGAAGTCAGCAAACATGCCTTGGTACACAGGTCCGACATTAAGAGAACAACTTGACAAGTTCAAGGAGCCTGAAAAACCGACTAACCTGCCTTTGAGAGTTCCAATCCAGGATGTATACAACATCACAGGAATTGGAGTTGTTCCGGTGGGAAGAGTTGAAACAGGCGTTATGAAAGTCAATGACAAGGTAATTGTTGTTCCGGGCAGGGAAGGCAAGGGAATAACAGGCGAAGTAAAGAGCATTGAAATGCACCACGAATCAATTCAGTCAGCAGAGCCGGGCGACAACATCGGATTCAGCGTAAGGGGCATTACAAAGAAAGACATTGCAAGAGGAGATGTCCTCGGGCATGTTGACAAGGTGCCTACAGTGGCTTCTGAATTTACAGCCCAGATATTCGTCCTGAACCACCCGAGCGTCATTGCAGTAGGATACACACCTGTATTCCACATACACACTGCACAGATTGCATGCCAGTTTGTTGAGCTTGTAAAGAAGCTTGACCCTGCAACAGGCGCAGTGCTTCAGGAAAAGCCTGACTTTATCAAGACAGGCGACACCGCAATTGTCAAGTTAAGGCCTACAAAGCCGCTGGTTATTGAAAAGCAGTCTGAGATTCCGGAATTGGCAAGCTTTGCCATCAGGGATGCAGGCATCACAGTGGCAGCCGGCAGGTGTATAGACATAGTGAAGAAGCAGCTTTAAGCTCTTCTTTTTTTTATTTTTTTTATATAATATGGGGAAAAAATGCAAAAAGCAAGACTCAAGATATCAAGCGCGGAAATCGACAGGCTGAATGAGATATGCAGCTCCATAATTGACATTGCAAAGAAAAGCAAGGTAAAAATCTGGGGTCCTATCCCTCTGCCTACTCAAAGGTTAAAGCTTACAACCAGAAAAGCGCCTGACGGAGAGGGAAAAGCCTCGTTTGACAATTTTGAGATGAGAATACACAAGAGATTGATTGACTTGGGTGTTGATGAAAAGGCATTAAGGCTGGTTATGAGGGTTCATATACCTGAAAGAGTCAATTTGTCCATTGAAATAATAGAGTAATCTGCTTGAAAAGCTTTATATTCTTAATTTTCTGTCATTATGCTTATGATTCAAAAAGCAATAATGCTATATGAAAAAAAGTGGCACCATATTTACAGCCTGTTTGGAAAGAAAAGAGGGAAGATTGCATTGCAGCCTTCACTTCATAAGCTTAAGCTCTATGTTTCAGCCCAGATAAGGCTCCTGAAGAAGCTTGAAAAGGCAAACGCAGGCAATACTCTTCTGATTGAGCTTAGGGAAGTGCTTGAGCAGCAGAAAAAGATTCTTTCCGAGGCAAAGATTACAAGGATTATATCAAGGGATTATTCAAGTACAATATCCTCAATGGAAGAGGGGGCAATACTTCTTCTTAAGAAAGAGCAGGAGCTTGTTTCAAGGCTTGAGAAAGAATTGCCAAATCCTAAACAAAAGAAAGCAGTGATAAGGTTAAGCAGGAATCAGGCGGCGCAGGCTGCACAGATAATAACATCTGTCAACAATTCAATCTCAAACTTGTCAAATGCAATTGGAAACAGGAAGGAAGTGCAGAAAGCAAATAAACTTCTTATGAAACAGATTGCAAGGCTTCAGCATACTGAGGTTTACGGGTTTTTAAGGGAAGACGCAGGAAAAATAAAAAAAGCGGCAAAAGCAATACTTGAAAATCCGGGTGAAACAAAGCTTAAGCATATGCTTGCAAGCATTTATCTTGTTGCGCCTTTCACATTTGATGCAACAGGGGCTGTTATTTTCCTGAGGTATGCTGCAAAGTATGCAAACAAGAAGAGCAAGGCGCTGCAGAACAGGATTAAGGCAATTCGCAATAAGAGAAAAAGGCATTTACGGGTTTTTCAATAATTTTGCAAGCTCTTTCGGCATCTTCCTTGAAGTATCCACAATAAGCAGTTTATGCTCTGCTTCAAACGCTTCGTTTAAACAGACATCAAATATCTCTGAATCAAGGTTTTCCCTTACCTTATCTGCATTATAACCCTTATTCTCTAATCTTTTTTTAAGAATTTTCAAATCACATTTCGTAACAATACACAAATCAGCATGCTTTGCAGGAATGCATTGAGACATATGAGAATCAATTATAAGATTAGCCTCTTTTTTGCATTCAATCAGCTTAACTAATGCTTTGGAAAGCTTTTCCTCATCAACAACATTTGTCTTTCTTCTGGAATCATAGCTTTCAACAAGCTTCTCCTTTTTCACAACATCATTCACGTCAATATACTTGTAATTAAGCAGTTTGGCAATAGCCAAGGCTAATTCAGTCTTCCCTGTGCCGGGAGTTCCTGTTATAATGATGACAGACATTATTTTACCTCTATTTTGCCCCTTTATAAGCGTTTCACCCAAGGTTTATAAGCTGGAATCTTATATCTGCCTATATGGCGCCTGAAAACGTTTCAATTAAAGATTATCACAGCCGCCTTAATGCACTTTATGAAACTTTTGACAATATTCTTCACCCGATGCCTAAAAGACAGTTAAAGAAAGTGCAAGAAGATAAATTCGTTCTTGACCCTGATTTTGCGCTGCCAATAGATGCAATTGAAGATGATAACGGGCAGATTTTCAGGTTTAAGGGATGCATTTATTTTGAAAAGCTTAATGAAAAAGAGCAGTCGGCTGTCAAGGAAGCATTAATCAATTATGCTCAAAATGACAATTTTCTTGCTCTTGCGCCAAGATTCTGCAAACAGCACAAGAAATGCCAGGGGCACCATCATCTTGAGAATATTATTGCAAATTCTGTTCCTGAAAACCTTGCGTACAGCTATGTTTACTTCTTTGCCTAGCAGACGCTTATGCCTTTTTCAGTAAGAACTTTATTATTGATATACAAGGGGCTGTCAAGCCTTGAGCCAAGCGCAACTGCATCGCTAGGCTTTGCGTCAATGCTGACTAATTTCCCGTCATCTAATGCAAACACTCTTCCCCTGAAATAACCTGCGTCATAGCTGTCTATTGTGGCTGCAATTATCTCGATGCCGAAAGCATTAAGTAAGTCAGCCGCAGTGTCATGCATGTTGGGTCTTCCTATTATCTTGTGATAAATGCCTTTTACTATAGAGTCAGCCTGCTCCCCTGTTGTAACTGCAGGCACTGCCTTGCAACCCACCTTGACAAAAATATTCGTGCCTGACAATACAACATCTGCCGGTGAATAATCTTCCAGATTTACTCCAAACTCTGAAAGACTCTTGTATTCCCTTTTTTCAGTATCAAACCGCACAATGCTTCTGCTTTCCCGTATAATCTTCTCAGCCCCTGTCTCGGACATTGCATTCAGCGCTTCTCTTAAATCGGATACTTCCTTTATTGGAATCAAGCTTGTGCCCCCTATTAATGGCGCATAGCTTATCTCGCAAAGGGCTTCATTGCAATTTTCTGTTTTTGCCAATTCAATCTGCCCTCCCTGCCCTGCAGGAACCACTAATAAAGACAAGTTTGCCATCTTTGCGGCTTCTGCTTTCTTGTCAACAAGCCCGACAGCCAGAATCTTGCCTGTTTCATCAACAGCGCCGGTCATTGCAGTTTCCTTGCTTAACTCAACCCCTTCTCTCATTGCCATTACAGCAACAGCCATTGCAGCGCTTGCAGAGCCGCCGTCAACAATTCCGGCTCCTGTTTTCATTGAAAAGCTCACATCATAATTCTTAAGGCTTTTTCCAGTCACATTTTCAACAGCGTGCATTGCATTTCTTGCATAAACCTGCAGTTCATATCCTGCAAGTATGTTGTTTACATTTACGAGCATCTGCCCGCTGCCTGAATTTAGGGTTGCGGTAAGCTCTGTCATTACACCGTTGCCGTACTGGTCAACCCCGGGAACATTGAGTGTTGCCGACTGCTCTTCTCCTTTCAAGTAAACAATTTCCTGTATCTTCTCAGGAAACACTTTTGTTCCAATAAGAATCCCCATTGAGAATATTACCAGCATGCCTGCAATAAAGCATACATCTGCAACAAGCCTGCCGGCATCTCTCTTTTTATTCATAGAATTAAAGATGCAAGCAGAGGATATAAATGTTTTGGGTTTGAAAGAATAAAGCAAAATCTGCAAAAGCTTGAATCTGTCCGATTATTATGCGTTTCTCGGGTTGCACTCAAGAAATCGTTTCTCGAATCTTCGGATAAATTTTACCTTGCCAATCATGTAAAAATATCCTATTGTGCAGACAACCAGCGCGCTCGCTGCGTCAACAATCAGGTCCCACATTGTGTCAACAAGTCCGGACTTCTGCATGTTTAATCTGAAAAAAGAATCCATTGAAAACTCAAATATTTCCCAAAGCGCGCCGATTGCAAGCGCAAAGCAAAAGGCAAAAAGGGCTATAAACTTAGGGCTGAGTTTTATTTCAATGCTCTGCTCTTTATTCAGTATGTATACCAGCGAGAATCCTATTACGCTTATAATCAATCCTGAAAAACTGTGCAGCATTATGTCCCACCACCAGAATTTGAGGTAATACATTTTTATCTCTCCAAGGTACATTGAAGCATAAATGAATAAAAGCAGGATTATTTCAAATTCCAGGGGATAAATTGCATTGAGCTTTTTGGATATAATGCCCGGAAGAAAAGTTAGGAAAAGCGCAATAACTGAAAGCGCGAGGTTCATAAGGTCCCAGTGATATGCTGAAACCAGCGCAGCGGCAATAAAAAGCAGCCTGAATACCCAATTGATTATTAATCCGGCTAATCTGTGCTTTTTTAAATGAATAAAATCATAAATACTTTTTAGCATATATTATTATTAAGGGCTTGCGTCTTTTTAAGCGTTTACTTTTCTAAAGAGCATTCCCTCAATATCTCAATAGCCTCAATCCTGTCCTTTGCATTGAAAATATAGCTTCCTGCAACCAATATGTCGGCGCCTGCTTTCAAGACGGCCTTTGCTGTTTTCTCGTTTATTCCCCCGTCAACAGAAATGCAGGAATGCCCATACTTCCTGCATTCCTTAATCTTCTTCAAACCTTTCCTGTCAAACTTTTGTCCGCACTTGCCGGGATTCACAGTCATTATCTGGGTATAAGAGCGGTATATTGACTCGTGCCTTATTTTACTTGATGGATTATATGCAAATGCGAGAGAAGAACAGGTTCCACTTGCTAATTTTTCAAAAGAATAAATTGCATTAAATCCCGCTGCTTCATAATGCACAATAATCCTTTCAACACCCTCATTCAAAAGCTCTTCAAAATGCATTTCAGGCTTGTACATCATCAGGTGCACTTCAATCGGCTTTCTTGTCCTCAGCCATGTTCTTTTAACAATAGAAATGTCATAAAACTTCTCAGAAACAAACAATCCGTCCATGAAGTCAATGTGAAAGCCGTCAATAAAAGGCTCAACAGAATCTATCTCTTTTTCAAGATTGTTTTTATCAGCAGCAAGCAATGAAGCAAATATCTGAACCATGCCTGACCCCTATTTTACCATGCCTGCAACATAAATGCTGTTCTTGTTTTCAAGAATCTTTACTCTTGCGTTCTTTCCAATCGGCGTTTTGCAGTCATTTACGCTTACGCAAACTCCTTTTGCAGCGCCAATCATCTGCCCCTTAATCCATCCGGGGCATTTGACATTAACCTGCACTTTTTCGCCGGGCTCAAAAACAGCCGGAATTCTTTTTGTCTTGTGAATCAGGAAATCAGAAGCGGTTAAAACAAGCTTTATTCCGGATTCCTTTTCCATGTCTTTCAATTGCCTGTAGAACTTCCAGAATGTTGTTTGCTTTGCCCCCTTTATCTTCCTGCTGTAGCGGTAAGTTTCATACTTCTGTATTCCAATCTTTGCGTTAAGCTTCTTTGCTAATTCAATCAGCTTTGGAATATCTGCATCATTAATCTTGGGAATCCATACAGGCGCAATCAAAAGTTCTATTGAAGAGTCAGCAATCATCTTTGCAATCTGCAGTATGTGATCCAGGGAATAGCCCGGGCGCCCGCTCAGGTCAGCAGCAAGGTTTGCATCAAGCGAATTGATTGAAAGGTTAATATGATTCACACCTGCTTTTTCCAAAGCGATAAGCATATCTCCTGTAAGCAATGTTCCGTTTGTCTGCATTGAAATGCTTTTTACCCCCTTTATAGACTTCAATCCCTTCACAAGCTCAGGCAATTTGGCATATGTTGTCAATTCCCCAACAGAATCAAGGTTAATTTCGCATTCTGTTTCCTTGAACTTCACAACCTTTTCAACTTCCTCGATAAGATAATCCTTGTCAACTGTAAAATTTGCAGGATGAATGTCATAATTGTTTGCGCTTACTGAACAGTATTTGCAGTGCAGGTTGCATACAGAAGTGGGCCTTACCTGCAATAAGTCAGTTCCCCTGTCTATAATGCCGAATGCAATGCATCCTATTAGCGGAATGCCTGATTCCTTGGTAATATGCACGATTTCCATTGTGTTGAAGTGTGTTAAAGGAGTTTATAATGGTTTCTAAATGAATGCAGAGCAAATGAGAATTGTAAGAAAAAAAGGGTTAAAGAAAAAAATAAAGGCAATTACTGCCTTGGATAATTCCACCAGTGGATTACTTCCCTTCTATTTTGGACATTCCATCTGCCTCTCCAGATTGCATCAACTTCCTCAACAAGAAGCAATTCAAAATGCGCACCGTATAACTCTGTGTTGCTTGCGCCTACAGGAGATTCTCTTGCAAGCGGCTGGTTATTTGCATCAAATTCTTCGTATACATCAAGCAATCCTTCACATCCTGTGTCAAGCCATCTTTGCGAATTGCTTTCGTTATTTACTACAAGCATGTCTTCGCATCCGCCGCGGATTACAGGGCGGGCCAATACATCGCTTTGCGGCCTGTTTTCAGTATGCATGAAAAAAATATCGCCGCACTGTATTGTGTAGCCGCGAGTGTCCATTGTTACTATCTCTTCGCTTTCTCCGCGAAATGCAGTGTCATAGCTGAATGTCTCTGAAGGCAGCGGCGTATCCTCTGAATAAGCCGGAACTAAAGTCGCCTGCTGCACTGGCGCGCCTGCCTGCACAGGCTGAGCTCCGGGAGCCCATACAATATTTTGCATTGGCGGCAAGTTTTGGCTTTCCGCTCCCTGCACTGCGCCTGTCGTCGCGCATCCCGCAACCAGCGCTGCTAATCCGATTATTGCTCTTTTCATTGTCCTGTCCTCCATTCTTCCCATTTTGATTGTATCTCATTCTTGCCTATGCTTGCAAGTCCATTTTCATAATTCTGCTGGTCTTCTGCAGAAGGCGGAGCCCTTGTACTAGTCAGATTAAGAATTGTTGTTCCAAGTGGCATGTCCCACATCTGCCATCTGTCCGCGGTTCCGTCAGCATCTGTATCTATCCATTTTTCCAGCCCTACCGGAAATATCTCATGGTTAATGAATCTCCCCATATAATCCTCCTCGCCTTTATGCAGAAAATCATAGTCGCCGCAGATTATATGATACTCATTATCCCTGAATCTCACCCAAGGGTTATTATCGCATGCAGGCGCCTCAACGCTGATTTGACCTTCCCACTGCCTTTCATCGTTTGCTGTTGCAAGATTGCTTCCTGCAATATACGCCGCTCCTAAAACAATTGTTATTAGTGCCTTTTTCATTTTTGTTCCTCCGTTGTTGAATTTCTCGCCTTATAATCATTCCATAATATCCTTGCTTCTTCTGTGCGCATGTCAAAAAGCAGGATGCTGTACTTGTTTGCCTCTTCAAAAAATATTTCGGCATTTTCCACTATATCCCCTTCTGCATGCAGCCCCAGATTTTCAATCATCTGCACAGTTGAATAATCAATATAGCTTGCTGAAACGCCGTCTGTTTTGTATAAGTCTAAAATGCCGTCGCAGTTAATATCGCTCCAGGTTTCTATCTTGCTGCCAAGCATTGCCCTGCGCTCAAGCGTGTGGCCGTAGCATCCGTTTTCTTGCAGTGAAGGCGCCATGAATGAGTATTCGCCGCACCAAACCTGGTATCCGTATTCATCCATTACAATTGTGGCTGTTTCACCGCACAAGCCAAGCCTTGTTGGAATGGGCTTGAACTCAGGCCCTTCAGGCAGGTTGTGCATTGTCCTGTATATCTCGCTTTCGCTGACTATCGGTTCATAATGCAATGACGCCGTTGAAACAGCGCAAGTTCCCATCAGGGCTGCAATTAAGGCGAGTCTTTTCATTTTAGTTTCCTCCTCTTGGTTGAATATGATAAATAAATCTCCATCTTGCATCAACATCAGGCTGTCCTATCTCATCAAGCTTTTTGTTATACTCTGCTGTCTGCTCTTCTGTCGCAGGCTTGCTTTGCTCAACAAGCGCATAATATTCATATCTCCCATTATTTCTTAATTCAAAATGCCAGTACAAGTCAATTGTGCCGTCGCAGCCGTAGTCAGCAAATCTCTTTCTGTCTCCCTCTGTTTCATACAATAATCTTTCATTGCATCCGCTTAATCCTTCTGTGTGTGAAAATTGGTAATCAGAGCATTCAATTGTGTAGAATATCCTGTCAATGCGCACTTCAGGGAGGTTATTGCATAAGGGCGCATTATAATCCGGATTGTGTGAAAATGCCGCAGGCTGCGCTGAAACTGCTTGAACAGGCTGCACGTGCCTTGCTTCTGGCGCATTTTGCAAAGAGCATCCTGCCAGTATTGCCGCCATTGTTAAAGCCGCTTTTTTCATTTTCACTTCGTTCAAGGATTTCCTCGTTAACTCGGAAATCATAATCTACCCCCATAAAAAGGTATTCCCTTGCCCTTTATAAAGCTGACGCATGGCTGGCTGTAAATTTTTAGGGCAACGCTTAAATATCAAAAAATGCTGTAATTATGCTATGACACCTGAAGTTTTGGGAATTCTCATAGGGCTTTTAGGCGGCTGTTTAAGAGCATTTATCGGCTTTGCATACAGGAAGGCAAAAGACAAGGGCACAAGGTTCCTTCCTTGGAAGTTTATTGTAACTTTGATTGAATGCGCTGTTGCAGGCTTGGTTCTTGGAATGCTTGTTGAAGTTGCTGATATCAAGACAGGAATTGCCCTGGGGCTTGCAGCTTCCGGCTTGTCTGAATTGGCAGGCAAAACAGGACTGCACGAGGCAATCGGGTTAAAGAAGAAAAAATGAAAAAAGACGACGATGCATTCGCTGAGATGCTCAAGGCATTAAGGGAGAGCATTGAAGGCGTTAATGAAAAGATTGAAGAGATGAAAAAGGAATTAAAGAAAAAGATGTAAATTCTGTTTTATATTCAAAATGTTTATATATAACTTGTTATATCATTAGATATAACATGAAAAGAGCAATACAAATTCAAAAGCAGGAAGTGCTGAGATTTCCGAGACTGGACACTATCCTAATGGTTGAAAATTTCATAAAGGAGCACGATGGCGAATACAAAAAAAGGAGGCTCTGGGAGTCTCTTCCCAAGAAGATGATGTACCAGACTTTTTGTGTTGTTTTTGGCTACCTGCTTAATTCGCATAAGATCTCAGTGGATGCAGAAGGCAAGATTGGCTGGATATATTATCCTGAGAAAGCAATGTATTACTTTAGGACAAAGCCAGGCAGAAAATACTAATAATTAAACCGTTTTTCATATTGCTTATGGCTAAGGCATTCCAGCAGAAGGCTGATGACAATTATGTCATGTCTCGTAATTGTGTATATTAGCCGCCATCCTCTGTGCAGGTTATGCTTCCATAAATTGTCTGCATCATAATTACTGATGTAATCTTTTGGAATCTGCCGCTTTGGAATTTGTATGCCGCAAAAGGCATTTTCTTCAATTGCATCCATTGCTTTTTGTACTGCCTTAAACAATTCTCTTTCTTTCGCATTTCCTTTTTCCAAATCATAGATTTCATTGCATAGCTTGTCGCTGGCAAACTTAATTGTGCTTGGAAGTTTCATTCACAGCACTAAAACAGAACTAATATATAATACCTTATTCGAAAATGCCGAAGCATTTTCGGATATCCGAAAACTGCAGTTTTCGAATACGTCCGGAAATTCTGAAAACTTTTCAGGATTTATGAAAATTCACTTTTATTTATAAATCAAAGCCACTCTTTCCACTTCTGCTCAACTGCTTTCTGCCCTATATTGCCAAGAATCCTGGAGTAAGCTCCTGTCTCCAAATCTCCTGCAGGCCTGCTTTCGTCAACAAAAATGTATTCATCCCTTGTTTCGCTGTATCCCCAGAGCATCCACGAGTCAATAACTGCATCACAGCCCGGATTCTGCCAAAGCTGCCTTATTTCGGGTATCTCATCAGTGAGAATCTCAACGCAGGATTCGCTTTCATCGTGTATGAAATGATAGCTTCCGCATTCAATCATATATCCCGTGCCATAGAATACAGCCAAGGGCGTGTTATTGCACGCAGGGGCTTCTGTCTCAATGGAAACAATTTCAAGGGAGTTCCTTGGCTCTTCAGTGCATCCAATAAGCCCTATTAATGGTAGTGCATATCTCAGTTTCATAAGGCGGGTGATTCTCTTGCTGTTTATATAGCTTTCCAAAGAATTATTTCTTCTTTTGCATCTCTTTCAGCGCATTCTCATCAAATGCAAACTGCCTGCCGCAGGCAGGGCACCAATGCAAGCCGTTAAAGTAATTATCAAATTCTGTTCCGCATCTGTTGCAGTGAGTCATAAGGAATCCTGTTTATTTTCTTATTTATATATTTTACTCTTGGATTAATTCAGGAAACTGCACTTGATTAATTAAGACTATTTATTCAAAAAGCAGTTTTATTGCAAGCATAAGCCCTATGCCTATAAGAAACGGGATTATGCTCAGTAAAGCCCTCTTCATATTGCCTTCATGCATCCTGTGCATTTCAGGTATCAAGTCAGATGCTGCAATGTAGATAAACCCGCCGGCTGCAAACGGCAGCAGGAAATGTGAAAATACTTCTGCTCTTGCTGAAAGGAAATACCCTATTATGCCGCCAATAATGCAGGTTGACTGCGCAAGGAATGAATAAAGCAGCGCTTTCGGCTTCTTGTGCTTTCCATAAAGCAAAACAGCAAAAAGCCCCATCTCCTGTGGCACTTCGTGCGCAATAATCATTAAAGCTGTAATGAATCCAAGCGCAGGGCTTACAAAAAAGGAAGCTGCAATCACAAGCCCGTCAATCAGGTTATGTATTGCATCGCCGATAAGCATAAGATAAGTGAAAGGGTGCTCGCAGTGGCTGCACCTGTGCCAGTGGAAGTATCCTTCTATAAAGAAAAAGGCAATAAACCCGATTAATGTGTAAGCCATTGCATTGAATGGCTCAATCTTTTCAACTGATTCTGCCAAAAGGTGGAAGAAAGCTCCGCCAAGCAAAGTGCCTGCTGAGAATGCCATGAGCAGGACAAGCAGCTTGTTCATTAGCCTGTCGCTAAGCCATAATGAGATAACGCCGATAAAGCCCACAAGGCTGTTTGCAAGCGTTGCAATCAGAATCCAGATTAAAGTATTCATTTAAATCATTCCCATCTTCATTGCAATGAACATTCCTATTCCCAATAAGAGAAGTATGGCGCCTGTTGCAAGGTGCAGATACTTAAGTTTTTTCTGCCTCCATTCTTCTGCTTGTTCAGTTGTTGTAAAGCCGAAATAGATTGCAAGCGTGATTCCAAGCATCGGAATAATGAATATGAAATTGTATAAAAGCAAAAGCAGCATTGCATGGTTTCTTGTTGTTGTTTCTGCCAATAGCCCCAATATTACAATATAAGGCCCTGAAGTGCAAGGCAAAAGGAATAAGCTTATTACAAATCCGATTAGAAAAGCACCAGGCACAGATGTTATTCCTCTCAAAAGCGATTTCATTTTCGGACGCCAAGTCAAAGGCACTTCCATAATGAACCACTTGCCGTACCATAAGTAATCCTTAAGATTAAACAGCCCTATTGCTATTGCAAGCACAGCCATTGCAGTGTAAAATCCTCTTGCAAGCCCCGCTGCCTGTATTGCTGAATAAAGCCCGATACCCATCAGATAATATGATATGAATATTGAAAGCGTGAATGCAAGCCCTGCATACAATGCCCTTTTTTTAATTCCTGCCGCCAATATGGTGGTAAGAAGTATGATTAAAACCGCGAACTCGCAGGGGTTTATCGCGTCAACAGCTGCTGCTGAAATAAGAGCCGGCAAAGTTATTTTATTTTTTAATTCAGTTTTTTCAGGATTTTCTGACGGCGATATGTCTCCGATAGATACAACTGTTTCATCTGAAGGTTCTTCCTGCCCTATTTTTTCCAAGGGTGAAACGCACCCTTCTTTTGCGCACTTTTGTATTTCCTGCTCAATTGCCTGCCCTACTGATGTGCTGAATCCCGCTATTACCTTGTCATCAATAAACGCGGTAGGCACTCCGTGAACTTCTGTGTTGAATGCTTCTGAAATCTTGTGAAACAAGGCGTTATTTTCTGCATTGAAATAAACCTCGTATTCAGTTATGTGCAGTGAAGGATATTTATCCTGTATGCTTTCCAAAAAGCTTAATTCTGATAAACAATGCGGGCATCCCTGCCCGTAAAATACAATAAGATCTACGTGCTTGTCTTCTGCCGCAGCCAAGTTAATGCTTAACAGCATTAAACTCAATAGCATTATTAATTTTAGCTTCATTTTTACCTTAATTCCTTTAGTTTTAGGGTTAATAAATGTTGCTGATTTATTCGGCTATTGGCTTATTTATTCCTTATTCTCCAGTTCTTTCAGCCTTTTTTCAAGCCCTTCTATTTCTTTTCTCAGGCTGTCAATTGTATCTTCTTCAGCAGGAGCGCGGTAATTGTTTTCATATCTCATCCAGCCCGGCTGGCCGGTTGCATAAAACCTGTTCATTCTTCCTCTGCCTCTGCCGCCCATTCCTTGGCTCCTTCTTCCAAATCCCCGTCCTCTTCCAAAATTTGGCTCGTCTGTTGGCATACAATTATTGTATGTTCCGTTTGGTCCTGTTCCATCCCCGCCTGGCATTTTAGTTTCCTCCTTGCCTTTTATTAAGGCCTGTTTCTTCCTCTTCCTTGTCCTTTGCCTTGGCCCCTTCCGTTGCCTTGGCCGCGTCCTTTTCCCTGCCCCATGCCTGAACCTTGTCCTCTTCCCGTGCCTCTGCCCGGTGAGTTTGGCCCGTTCATTGGCGGAAGGTTTCCTGCAAAATAGTCTTTTGCAATGTCTTCCACTTTTCCTGCTGACTGCAGGGCGTATACCTCGATGTTGTTTGCTTTCAGGGCATTATAGGAATTGTTGCCTATAAATCCCGTTACAATGGATTCTATTCCTTCAGCCGCAAGCTGTTTTGTGCAGGCGGCGCTGCAATTGGCATTTAACCAATTGTTTGCAATTGCCTTGTATCCTGTTATTTGTCCATTGTCCCATTCAACAATGCAGAAATAAGGGCTTTGCCCGAATCCCATGCTTGCCATGCTGTCTATGCCCTGTCCTGTTGACGTTACTCCTATTTTTCTCATTTTACCAACCTCCTCTAAACCTGTTTCTTCCGCGGCTGAATGTTTTGTACATTCCGCCTTCAATCCTTATTGCCTTGCCGTTGCAAAGCGCGTCTGCTATCTTTTGCCTTGCTGACTCAAGAATCCTTTGCACTGTTGACTGGTGAACTTTCATTTTCTCGGCAGCCTCTGTCTGGCTGAGTTTTTCCAAGTCATTAAGCCTTAATGCCTCAAACTCGTCCACTTTTATTGTTACTTCTTCAAGCTCGCTTAGAGGTACAGCTCTTGGCTTGAAATAGTTCACTTCCGGCTCTTCTGAAACCATCCTTACTTTTTGCGGTCTTGCCATCAAGCCACCCCTATATTGCCGATAATCTCTGCAAATATTTTTCTGTATTCAGGATTTATTTCAGCAACAGGCTTCATTTTCAGCGTTGCATCAACGAAATCTTTCCTGTAAGGAATCCTGCCTATAATCGGTATCTTGGACTGCCTTGCATAGCTTTCTATTTTTGAGCAGAATGACTGCTCCAAATCGTGCTTGTTTATCACAATGCCGCATTTAATCTTAAAATGTTTTGCAAGGTACATGACTCTCTTTAAGTCATGCAGTGCAGAAGGAGTTGGCTCTGTCACTGCAACAATATAATCAGTGCCTGCCAATGAGGCAATCACAGGGCACCCTATTCCTGCAGATGAATCAATAAGCATATTCTTTGCCTTGATTTTTTCATTAATCTTTTCCGCCTGCTTTCTCACGTCAGCAACAACCTCTCCCGAGGCAAGTTCGCCAAGCTTAAGCTCTGATAAAACAAGATTTACCCCGTAATTTGTGCCAGTGTAAATTGTTCCTATTTCCTTGCTTGATTCAGTTATTGCATTGACAGGGCAGGAAACAATGCACGCCTTGCACCCGATGCAGATGTCCTTTACAAATGCAGGATATTTTCCTTTTACAAATGCGATTGCATCCTGCTTGCAGACAGACGCGCATTTGCCGCATTTTATGCATTTTTTAAAATCCCATTTGGGAATCATCTGCTTTACAGCAGAATATTTCTTCAGCTTTATTGAAAGCAAAAGATGGTCATTTGGGCATTCTGCGTCAGCATCAACAAGCATTGTAGTTGATTTTCTCGCAAGCTCAACCGCAAGCGAGGTTGCAACCATTGATTTGCCTGTTCCTCCCTTGCCTCCTGTTACTGCTATCCTCATCCCCTGTGCTCCTCGCAGACATCATTATTGCTTGCCTGCTTTATCCTGTTGTCTTTCCAAAGCTTAAAGATTTCGCCGGCTGTTTTTGCATCAGCAACATAAACCTTGATTCCAAACTGCCTGCAAAGCTCCAGCGCCCTCGGGCCCAGCCCCCTGCAAAGCAGGACATTTGCGCCGTGCTGTTTCATAAGCTCAGGGGGAAGCCCTGTTCCGCCCATGTGCTCGCTGGTGTTGTCTATCACTTCAATAAGCTTTCCATTCTCATCAAGAAAAGTGTATGTATTGCACCTTCCAAAATGTTCTGCGACAGTTTCCTTAATTCCTTTTTTGCCGTCTGTGGGTATTACTATTTTCATTTTTTCTCCTTATATTTTCTTAAGCTTTCCTTCAATAAACATTTTAACGGCAGTATCTATCTTGCCTTCTGCCTTGTAAATGGGAATCTTGAACTGACGCAGCACATCAAGCGCCCTCGGGCCCATATTGCCGGTTATGACAGCTTCTGCTCCCTTTTCAGCAACTGCCTGCGCAGCAGATACGCCTGCCCCGCCCGGCTTGTTTGCATTTATATTCTCGATTGCCTCGAATTTTATCAATTTCTTATCATTTATTTCTGCAATGATAAAATAAGGGCATCTTCCGAATTCGGCGTTTATATTGTCTTTTAATCCCTTTCCTGTCGAGCTTATTGCGATTTTCATAACATTAATGTATGCTTTTAGTATTTAAATGTTTTGCATTATAATGCATAACTATTATCGGCAGTCTAATAAAGCAAAAAAGCCTTATTATCAGCATGAAAACGCAGATAATCGCCACATTAGGCCCTTCAAGCAGTTCGCTTTCTATGCTGAAAGCAATGAAAAAGGCAGGCATGGACATTGCAAGAATCAACATGAAGTATGCCTCTGCGGCTGAATGCTCTCGCCTGCTTGATATCTTGAAAAAGATAAACTGCGCTTCCCTTGTTGACGTGCTTGATGTTTCTTCTGCTGAAAAAGCAAGGCATCTGGAGTTTGATTACATTGCGCTTGCCTTTACAGAGCGCGCTGAACAGGTTGAATGCCTGAGAAAGATTGTTCCGTCTGCCAAAATCATCGCAAAGATTGAAACAGCAAAGGGAGTAAGGAATATCAATGAGATAATAAAGGCAAGCGACGGCGTGATGGTTGCAAGGGGTGATTTGGGCGACAATGTTCCTTTAGAGAAACTGCCTTTTTTCCAGAAGATGATAATAAAGGAATGCAACAAAAAGGGAAAATTTGTCATTACTGCGACTGAGATGTTGCTTTCAATGCAAAGCTCAAAAGAGCCGACAAGGGCTGAAGTCACTGATGTTGCGAATGCCGTGCTTGACGGCTCTTCCGCCCTGATGCTTTCTGAGGAAACTGCAATAGGAAAGTATCCTGTTGAATCGGTTAAGATGATGGACAGGATTGTGAAAGAGGCAGAGAAAGTAAGGTAGAAGGAGGCAAGGGCACTTGGAAATCCCGGATTTCCTGTGCCGCGAAAATCACTCATTTTCGCCGGCTCTGCCCTTGAACCCGCAAGGATGTTTTCTCCGATGTTTTCAGGGCAGTACTAATTACCGAAGATTACCGAAGTTTACCGAAGTTAGCTTAAACTTAAGCCCGGTAGTGATGCCTTCTTTTTTGAAAATGCCCATTTTTACCATTTCCTTTAGATCTATTCTTGCAGTTTTGTCGCTTACCTTATTTATTTCTATATACTCTTGTATGGAAATTGAGCCATTTTTTTGAGCAAATAAGAAGGCATTTTGTTGTCTTGTGTTTAATATATCGTCTTCTTGTTCGATCTGTTTTTTGCCAGCCATCTTCAAATATTCATGGCTTTGCTTGAATATGATATAGAAATAGCACTCGTCGTACTCAATTTCAGGCATTGGTGAATTTTCCCTTTTGCAAATGTCTTTCATTCTCCTGAATCCTGTGCCCATTTTCTCGCCAAAATGGATTCTTGCAAACAATTCGCAGATAATCGGGTTTCTTCTCAGCACAGTGCTTCCTATCCTGAATGTTTTGGGTTTTGCCCAATAGTTTTCAATCCTTATCCTGTCTGGAAGAAACCTTAAGATAGTGTTATGCCCGTGCTCAAAGTAATACTTATGCGCCACTGAGTTTATCACAGCTTCCCTTATAGCATCAAAAGGGTATTCGTATATGTTTTCCCTTTGCGGGTTGCCTGTAAACCTGTAAGCCACCTTTGCGTAAAGCTTTACAAAGTCCATTACGCTGTCTACAATCTCAAACAGGCTTCCTGTAATCTCTTTTCTGTCTATTATGTCAACGCCTTCCATGTCCTTGAAAAGCGCAACAGTGAACACTGACCAAGGAATGAACCTTTGCGGCTGTTTTGCAAAAAATAATACGCCTGCATTGTTTACTATTATCTTTCCTTCCTGCTGTTCAGCCGCATTAAGGTTGATTAATGCCTTTTCAGCGCTTGTTTTTGCCGAAATGCCTGCAAGCCTTAGGAATGCCCTTATCTTTCCTTTGTCAATGTCTTTCGGATAGCTGAATCTTGGCTCTATAAGCTCATCAAAGCGGATTTTTCCTTCTGACTTGATGAATTCTATTATCTCATCTCTTGCCATCTTCTGTGCATTAGGGCCAATTCTTATGTAGAATCCTGACGAACAGCTGTAAGGCTTGTCAATCCCTTCCTTTACATTGATTATCAGGACATTGTCTATTGCTTCAAACAGGATATGGGCTTTTGGCTTGCAGTGGTTTGCCATGTCCTGTATTCTGGATTTTAACTCGTTTGTAATGCTTATCCCTTTTATTTTTCCGTCGTTTGATATTCCCAATAGAATCTTTCCGCCTGACGAGTTTGCAAAAGCCACTATTTCTCTTTCTATGTCAGTGATGCTTTCCTTGAATTCAATCTTGTATCCTTCTCCTTCGTTCAGGATAAGTTTTAGCTCTTGCTTGTCCATTATTTACCTCTTTTTGTGCCGACTTCTATTGCATGAACTAATATAAAAAGTTTTGTCCGGAAAAACGCTCTTTTTTCCGTCGTCAAAGCAAGATTTGCAAAGAAGTTGGAAAAAAGCGCGGCTTTTTGAAAAAAGGGTAAATTTTATGGAAATTAGGACAAAGGGAATAAGCGGATTTAAATATAATCATTTACGCCGGAGGCCCGCCTTCCCAACGTCCCCGCAAGCTTTAATAATACATCCAACCTTTTCTACCCTATGCTCAGGGACGACGTCTTAAAGAAAATAAAGCCCTCTTCAGCGGAAGAGAAAAGCGTATTAACAATAGCGTCAGCTGTAATGCAAAAGATAAGGATTCCAAACGCAACACCTGTTCTTGGCGGCTCTTTTGCAAAAGGAACATGGTTGAAAGGCAACCACGATGTTGACATCTACGTGAAATTCTCAAAAGCATCTTATTCAGGCAAGAATATTTCAATACTTCTTGAAAAAGAGCTTAAGAAGAGCTTTAAGGACATTGAATTACTGCACGGCAGCAGGGATTATTTTCAAATGAAGATGAAGGACTTCACAATTGAGATAGTTCCTATTATTGAAATCAATCACTCAGATGAGGCAGAAAACATAACAGACGTCTCGTTATTGCATGTCCAGTGGGTTTCTCGCCACAGGCAATTGCTTGACGACATGCGGATGGCGAAGGCATTTTTCAAGGCAAACAGAATCTATGGCGCTGAGTCTTACATACAGGGCTTTTCAGGATATGTGCTGGAGATTCTCACAGTATATTATTCCGGCTTTGAAGAGCTTATGCAGAACATTGCAAAATGGGATACTTCCAAAAGAGTTGTCATTGATATTGAAGGATATCATAAGGGAAAGGCATTGATTGCTGAGTTAAACAAGGCAAAGCTGTTTTCTCCTTTAATTTTAATTGACCCTGTGCAAAAGGAGAGAAATGCCGCAGCCGGATTGTCCTGGGAAGTTTATGGAAAGGCGATTGAATTGGCTAAATCTTATCTTAAAAAGCCGTCATTGAAGTTTTTTGAAAAGGAAAACATCACAAAGGCTGTATTGAAGAAGAAAGCAGGCAAGAATGCTGTTTTCATGATAGAGGCAAAGCCTGTTGACGGAAAAAAAGACATTGTGGGCGCGAAATTAATGAAATGCTTTGAGCACGCAAAGAAAGAGCTTTTGTCAGGCGAGTTCAAGGTAGTTGATTCAGGATGGGAATGGGAGAAGGAAGCATTGTTCTGGTTCATTGTGCCGAAAGAAAAGCTTTCACTGCTTTACAAGCACCGCGGGCCGCCTGTAAATGAAACAGAAAGATTAAAGCAATTTAGGGAATCCTGGCACAAGAGAGAAGTTCTTGAAGAGAATGGAAGAGCTTACGTCCTTGCAAAGAGAAAGTTCAGGGACGCAAAGAGCCTGCTGAAATCAGTCGTCAAGGACGATTATTTCATGGAAAGGGTTAAAAGCGCTAAGCTGCTTTAATTTTTCCCCTTACAATTGATATTTATAAATGTAGGGGGAATTATACAAGAAATATGTCCCAATAAGACAGCCTGTATTGCGAATAGATGAATTCCAAAAGTTCTTTGTAATAATTCATATCTACTTTTGTAATGCCCTGCTTAAGTGATTTATCAGCTTCATTCATTACATCAAGATATTCTTTCCGGAATCGTCTGGAAATTACCATTGGAGGATATCCTGACAGGAATAAGATATAGCTCATAAGCATTCTGCCTGTCCTGCCGTTGCCGTCTGAAAAAGGGTGTATGTTCTCAAATTTATGGTGAACAAAAGCAGATAAAGCCAAAGGGTGTATTTTGTTTTTATTTTCTTCATACCATCTCAATAACATTTTTACGTCGGGTATAACATACCTTGCAGGAGTAGGCTTAAATGGCTGCCCGAATATGCGAATATCATGCATTCTAAACCCTTTTCTTGCATCAATGCCTTCGAGAAGCATATCATGCAAATATTCAACAAGGCCAATATCTATCTTGGGCTTTTTTGCCATTAGATATTCCCATGCTTTCTTTGTGTTTGTAAGGTCATGCACTTCACGCAAAGTCCTGTCCTTAGGCATAATATCTTCTTTAAACAAGGCATGCGCCTGCTTCATTGTGATTGTATTGCCTTCAATGGAGGTGCTGTTTACGGCAAAATTAAGCGTAAAGTTTTCCATAATTTCTGTCTGCGTAAGATTATCAAGCTTTAGGAAGCGCGCACGATAATGCAAATGTATTGCGCTTATCTCAAGCATCTGCTCTTTATTGAAATATGCATCTGAAACGGGCTTTTCTTTCTTTGCCTTTTCAAGATAATGGTTTGTTTCAAGAAATCTATTGAGGGTTTTATAAGATTTTCTTATTTCATCATGATACTTTTTTTCAAGGCTGCCCAAATCAACTTTTGAAAGGTCGCTGCCCAGATTGCATAAGTCCCTTGTAATAACTCTGTCCCCCTTTCTTGTGGAAACCCTTAAAGTGTAATAGCTTGTGTCCCCTACCCGCTTTACATGTATGAATGCCATGCTCCTTAAGAGCGCAGTTTAAGTATTTAAATGTTTCCCCCTACAAATGAATATACATAGTGTAAGGGGAAACCCGTTGTTACATTTTTGTCATAGATATTCCATTTATGTAACAGATAGCGCACTTACGTCCTTGCAAAGAGGAAGTTCAGGGACGCAAAGAGCCTGCTGAAAGCGGTTGTCAAGGATGATTATTTCATGGAAAGGGTAAAGAGTGCTAAGCTATTGTGAGTTAGCATGAAAAAGGAAATGATAGACAATTTCGCGATGTTCATCACGACTGCTTTTGTATTCGCGGCAGGAATGGCGTAGAATGAGGCAATCAAGAAACTGCTTGAAATGGCGGGTTGCCGGAAAAACATCTGCTCAGAAGAAGCAAGGTTTATAAATCTTATATCTCTCTATCTATCTTATGAAACTATTCTTCGTAACAGGAAACAGGGACAAGTTCGAGGAAGTCAAGAAAGTCACTGACAGGCACGGCATTGAGCTTGAATGGTCTGACGTTGACGTGGTTGAGCAGAAGCTCAAAACAGAAAAAGAGGTTTCCATTGCAAAAGCTCTTTCTGCATTAAAAATACTCAATAAGCCTGTTTTGGTTGAGGACACAGGCATTTATTTTGAAGCATACAGGGATTTTCCGGGCCCTAATGCGAAGGTTGTGTTCAACGGCGTAGGGATTAACGGCATATTAAAGCTATTGGAAGGAAAGCCAAGAAAGGCAAAATTCGTTACTTCATTTGCGTTTGCAACTCCAAAAATGCATCCTGTGGCATTCATCGGCGAATGCGAAGGAAGGATTGCAGAAAAGCCAAGCGAAGTCATTGATTTTGCATACGACGCTATTTTCATTCCGGATGGAGAATCAAGAACATTCTCTGAGATGGGCAAGGAGGAAAAGGAAAAGCATTCGCACAGGGCAAAGGCGCTTGAAGAATTCATCAGGTGGCATAAGTCAACAAAAAAGGAGGAATAAGATGAAAACATATCACGGGACGCATTGGGCAGAGTTTATTGCCTTCATAGGAGACACAGTAAAAGATGAGCTTGTGAAAGAGATTCCGATAATCCTGGAGTATGGCATTACAAGCATGCAGACAGGATACGGAAAATTCGGCTCTCTTGAGGCAAACTATACAGCAAGGGAAGGAAAAGGGCTGCTTGGAAAATTGATGGGAAACAAGATATTCACAATCCACGACAACAGCGCAGAATGGATAACTCCAAGGGTAATACTGCATGACAGCGGATATTACGGCAAAAAGGCAGAGGAGATATTCAAAACATTGGGATATAACCTGGGAATGGATTTTCAGGTTGAGTATGCATAGAATAATTTAAAAAAAGAAAAATAGGCTTTTACTCTGCAACCAGCCCTGTGCATCTCCAGTTAAGCTCTACCTTCTTGTCTGATTCATATATGACACAGGCAGGGTTGCATCCTTCTTTCTCAAACTCGGGCTTCATCTTCATGTTAATCCACCAAGTTCTTGTTTCAGGGTTAAATGCATAGTTTGGAGTCAATTCCCCTTTCTCAATGCATTCAGAATCTTTTGCAAACTCTGCTAAATCTTCAAACCTTGCCTCGTGGCAGTCTCTTGGGCAGGTCCTGTAGTTTTCAGAGCAGGGGCATCCTTCTGCCATGCACACTACTTCATCGCAAAATCCGTCTCCGCACTTGTCTGTGCATGCAATTCCAACTGCCGCCTTTGCATATTCCTTTACAGGCAGGATTCTTTCTGCGTCTATATTTGCATTTGCAATCAGGATTAATGCGCCGATTAATACAACCAAGGCAAAAGCGCCTATGATAAATTTGTTATTAAGGGAAAATTTTGGTTTTTCAGCCGCTTTTGGTTCATAAGCTTGTTCCGCCGGCATTTGTTTTATCGGCTTTGCCTTTTTGGGCGCGACTTTTTTTACTGGTTTCTTTTTTACAGCCATGGTATCACCTTATTTTCTGTTATTTATAATGACTGTTCTCCTTTTTAAATATAACCCCAGCAGAAAGGCGCTTATTGAAACAAGAAACAGGAGTATAAAGAATGAAAGCAGGATTTGCGTCCAGGGCGATACTGAAGCAGACTGAACAATGGCAGGGGCTGATTCTTCAATCAAATTCTGCATCATTGGCGCTGCCTCCAATGCTTCATCTGAAGGGATTGCTACAAGCAAGGCAGTGTCAGAAGCCTTCTCGGCAATTCCCCTCAAGGCTGATTGCCCAATATCCATCATTGTTTTTTGCACCATCAGCTGTTTCAGGAAATAAGCAGCAGCGGCTATTGAAGCGATTGAAGCAACGCCAAACATGAACATTATCTTTATTTCCATTGGCTTTGCAATCATCTTGCCCTTGAATGTCAATGAGTAATACTTCCACTTCCTTTCTGTCTCTTCTTTTTCAATCAATCCTGCTTTAACAAGTATGTCCAGATGCTCTTTGACAGTTGAGGGCTTCATCTCAAGGAGGTTTGCAATGTCAGTCAAAGTATATGATTTTTCGGAAAGCAGCTTGAGGATATTTAATCTTGTTTCCACTACAATGGCTTTCAGCGTTCCCATGTCAATTGTGACTTTCTCTTCCATATGAAATAAAATGCTAAAAGAGTATATAAATGCTGTTTTTTGTTTAGGCGGGAAACGAAACAAGAAAGCGATAAGGGGGCGCCCATTAAACCCCCTCGAGCAATTCTTTCAGCCATAATTTTTATACATTAACCAAAAATGGCTCTAAATTCCCTTTTATCTTAAAGCCTGCTGCAATGTTAGACGGAAGCCCTGGCGCCAGCTCCCTTTTCATTTTATCTTTGTCATCGTAGCAGAACAGTTGTAGTTCCCTGCCCAGAATCAGTTCGTATTTACTTTTCTCAAAATTATCTGCCTTCCCATAAATGAAGAGGTCTATATCGCTTTCATCAAGCCAATATCCGCTTGCAAAGCTGCCAAACAATATGGCTGATTTTATTCTCTTGTTTTCGCAGATATGTGCGAAAAGCCCGCTTTTTTGAAGCAATGCGAGCCCGTATATGCGCTTTTCATTTTTAAACTTCTCTGATTCATAGAGGGCAATGTAATAAGGCATCTCGCCTTTCGGCTTTACTCTTTTGATATAGCCTTCCTTTATCAGCTGTTTAAGGTAGTAATTTGCCCTTTCCCTGCTTAGCTTTGCTTTTTTTACAATCTCTTCAAAGTGCCATTGCCTTGCCGGGCTTTCAAAAAAGAGATGTTTTATCCTGTCTTCCATATTAGTATGATAATTCATACTAATATTTAAAGGTTGCTAAACACGATAAGAAAAAAGCAGCATCAAAACTTTTAAGGTGATGGCAATTCAGGATATTCTTCTTTAGAGATTAAATGTTGCTTTTTACCAGAAAGGAGGTTCATTGTTTTATCCTTTATTGCAGATGTGCTTTCGTATACGTGCTTATATGATTCATATCTTTTTTTCCAACTTTTTGCATGATTTTGTATTTCATGCTTTAATTCTTCATATAACTGTATGGTCTCTTGTATAATTAATTCTATGCCATTTTTAAATTCCGCCCCTTCTAAATATTCTATTGTCTGTTTGACTGCTTCATCTCTTTGAGCTTTGCTTAATTTCATATCTGCGATTGAAATAAGCTGCTTTCGCAATAGCTGTGCCAAATATAATACTGCGGCAGGGTGCACTATCAAGATACCACTTTCAATAAAAAATTGCCCCTTGCCTTTTTTTGGGGCATTTGTGACTAAGACGCCATAATCGGCTTTTCGCTTAACTTTTGCTTCTGCTGTCTGTTTTATATGTGCTGTTTGAAAATGGCTTACTCTTTTGCATTCATAAGCTATAATCCCTGCAACAGATTCCTTATGTATTATTGTATGTATGATGTCTCCGCCTTTTCCGGTATGCTCAAATAAATCTTCTTTAAATTCTTTTTTTAATGCGGAAAGAAGTTTATCTTCATAAAGCAAGCCTTCTATTTGAGGGGTTGTTTCTTTTGCTAATTGATTTTCTAATTCTTGTATTTTCTTTTGTTGCGCAAAGCTGTGTTTTTGTAATGTGCCCATCTGCTTAAAGGCGGCATTTCTGCTGCGTTCCAATTTTAAGATGCGCAAATCGGCTTTATTTTTAAAAACCTTCTCAAACTTAGTTTTTGCCTTTGTAACTTCATCTTTAATAGACAGGCTCATTTTCTTTTTAAGCAATGAAATTTGATTGACATAATTTCTTTTTTCTTTTTGTTCTGTTAGATGGATTGCCTTGCTAATTTTATCTTCTGCTCTTTTTTCTATCATTGCAGTTTGTTTCTTTAATGATGCTATCTTGTGATTTAATGCATTAGTTTTCTGAAGAATTTCTTTTGCTGAAATCTGCTTATATTTTAATTGGATATTTCTCGTTTTTGATTTTAATTCATGCTTTATTTTTGCTTTTTCTTCTTTAAGTGCCTTAAGCTGTTTCTTTATTTCTTCCTGCATCTTCTGTTTTGCTGACCAGATTCCCGTGATTTTATCATAAATCTGTTTTGAAACAGTCTGCTTGCATAATGGGCAAAAATAGGTTGTCATATGTAAAAAAGGAGATATATAGGGTTTAAAAGTGTTATGCTTGTTCTTTTTTTGAATTTTAGATTATAAACTCTAAAATAAGGTGCAGAGCAGATACAAAACAGGAAGGGTAAGACTCGTAAACCCACCTCTCACGAAATCTGCTCTGCTTTTATGACAAAAACTTCGTGAGCATTCCTTAATCCCTATATTCGCCTTCTGCAACTAGGCGTTGGAAGTGGCGCTTTGTTGTTAAGGAGGTCGGTTGCATTCCTTAATCCCTATATTCGCCTTCTGCAACATGTTGCAATAATGATTCCGAAAAATATTCCTAGCAGACGTTGCATTCCTTAATCCCTATATTCGCCTTCTGCAACTTTGTTCACGCAATAAATCAAGATTGCCCGACGGGATGTTGCATTCCTTAATCCCTATATTCGCCTTCTGCAACCTTTGCATTAAGCACCAAGAAAGAAGGATAAACTGCATGTTGCATTCCTTAATCCCTATATTCGCCTTCTGCAACGCACTCTCCTATATTACATAGATGTTTTGCCACGATAGTTGCATTCCTTAATCCCTATATTCGCCTTCTGCAACAAATAGCAACAGAATTAAAGACGGATATAAATGCGGTGTTGCATTCCTTAATCCCTATATTCGCCTTCTGCAACAAAGATTCGAATCTGATGTGTTTATGCAGCTTTTGCCAGTTGCATTCCTTAATCCCTATATTCGCCTTCTGCAACTAAAACCTGTAATTGTCAAGATGCTCAATAATCCTGTTGTTGCATTCCTTAATCCCTATATTCGCCTTCTGCAACCTTTGTGATGTTTGATTATTATTTTAGAAGCTTCTTTGTTGCATTCCTTAATCCCTATATTCGCCTTCTGCAACACAGCAGGGAACGCAGAATATTAACCAACAGCAGAGTAGTTGCATTCCTTAATCCCTATATTCGCCTTCTGCAACTTTTATTGGTTTTGCTTCGGGTTAAGATACATGACATAGTTGCATTCCTTAATCCCTATATTCGCCTTCTGCAACTATAATCGGGTGTTTCTGTGGCATCTTCAACGCCGTAGTTGCATTCCTTAATCCCTATATTCGCCTTCTGCAACCCCTGCCAGCTTTGCAGCAGTGGCCGTATGAACTTGGGTTGCATTCCTTAATCCCTATATTCGCCTTCTGCAACCGCAGATGGTTTTAAAGGGGGAAACTCCCGAGCATTAGTTGCATTCCTTAATCCCTATATTCGCCTTCTGCAACAAATATTCAAGCCAGCTTCCTGAAGATTATAAGGTAAGTTGCATTCCTTAATCCCTATATTCGCCTTCTGCAACTGTTATCCAATTAGCAGAAGCCATTGTTCCTTCTGTCAGTTGCATTCCTTAATCCCTATATTCGCCTTCTGCAACCCTCCTTCTTTAGCTTTGCTTTAAAGCTAGGGTCTACGGTTGCATTCCTTAATCCCTATATTCGCCTTCTGCAACAGCACCCTAAACTACATTTAAACGATTAAAGAACGCTTTCCACGAAAGCAATATTGGAATATCAGCTTTTTGCACATTTATTTTTAAAGAGATTCTTTATTTACCACTTAGCGTTGAACGGAATTAAAGATTGTTGTTCTATCTCTTGCGAGATCTGCTCTTTTTAGGCTTGCGAGCAAGACAACTTAAGGGCAAAACAACGGATGCCCGGTATGCATACCATATAGGTACATATATCTTCGCCTAATGAATATTACATCAAAATAGAGAGTTTCTCTATTTCTCATTGAAAAGGGAATTGTCAAATGGTTGATATTCCCCTTTGTAAATCTTTAATGCTATATTTACCGAAGCATTAAAATCGCTATTAGCGGTATAATTACATGTAGTATTAGTGCATTTAAATAGTTTACTGCCTTTTGGTCTATTATTTCTATCTTGATTACCACATCTACTACATATTTGTGAAGTATGTTCTGGTGGAACTAAAAAGATAGGTATACCTTCCCAATAAGATTTATATGCGATATATTTTTGTAATCTTTCTTTTACAGAAAGAGGCAAAACTTTTCCTCTCATAAATTTGCTTGCTTCTTCCCTATTATCGGTTATTTTTTCCATGAATATTGCTGGCTTTTTGGTATGTTTTGTTATTTCAGTTATAATAATCCTCGACAAATCTTGTATCTGCCTGTCTATGAATTTATCCTCTTTACTTCCTAACTGATTTATTTTGTCCTGCCTTTTTTTGGTTCCAAATTTTCTCCGCAGATTCTTATAATGAATGCGTTTATTCAGCAATAACCCTGCTTTATAAAATTTAACAAAAAGTGGCTTCTTTGTTTTATGGTTTAATATTGTTACTACAGCAATATTTCTAGTAATTCCCCAATCTATGCCTACTGGGTCAAAGGACTCATCTATTTTGGGGATAGTTACTTCTTTTGTAATCGGAAAGCACATATAAAATTCTGTGCCTTCTTGTTTTAGGAGAATGATTGGATTTTGGATGTTAATAAGAGACATATAAGATTGCAGATAAGTTTTTCCAAAATAGTCGATAGTTTCTCCTTTTTTAGTAATAAAGCTGAGGGTTAAATGTTCGGGTTTTTTCCAAGTATAACACTCTTTTTGTAAACTGATTGTTTTATTTTTAAATTCAGGATAATTTGGCATCTTGAATTTCTTAATCTTTTTCTCTAATCGTTTTAGTTTGGATTTAATTTCAGCTTCTGAATAGAAGTGGGGATTTTCACGAATATCTGTAATTGGCGCATATTTTATTACTTTGAACTTTTTCTCTATTCTTTTAGAAGGCTCAGTAAGCAATCCATTCCAGAAAGTCAATTTATGTTCCATATACGATAGCTTACTTTTCTTTTTATCCTGTATTTTATCAAATCCTTTTATTGTGTTAGAAACAAATCTAACAGCATTAGTAAGAAAGGTTTTTGTAATCTTTGCATCATCTCTCAAGCCGATCTTCTCTTGAAAATTTTTCTTTTGTAATGTATATTGGGAATAAGTCTTCTTATAGCAGGTTAAACAAATAAGATCATTATTTGTATCTTTCATAAGATGTTTACTATGATAACCTTTCTCCTTGCCGCATATGCTGCATTTGCCATTTGTCTGTCCGCTGTCTGAAAATTGGTTTTGAAGTTCATTAACTTTTTTTACGACCTTATTTGCAACATTTATATATTCTTCTATTAAAAATTTAAGGCGTTCTGCTTGCTCTTTTGTCGGGTTTAACTTGATTTTTAAAGTTTTTTGCAATTTAACCATTGCACATTCTCCTGTAGCAGCAATCGACACATCGCTTCTTGTATTCCGTAGCATTAGGAAAGGATTCTTTCCCAATTATGTCACGAATCAATGCTGCTCTCTCAAAAAGTAGGCTATTATCTCCTATATATACTTTTTCTATCACATTGGATTTTACATATTTTATATAGCCATAAGGCACTTTATACTTTAGCACATTTTCAATAAGATAAGACTCAAGCATAAGCTGTACTTTTTGTGTTAAATATATGCACTTCGGCTTAAAGCTATACTTCAACTGTATAGGGTATGCCTCTCCTTGCTCTTTATTAAAGGCAATGCAATCCACCTTCGTAATAAAACCATTGTACTCAAGCAGAACATTATACTTCTTTTCAAGCACAGGGCCTTTCTTAATTATCTTTGTTCTATTTGTCTCCCTTTTGAAAAGCGCTTCCTTCTCAAGCCCCTTATTCTGCTTAGGGCTTTTTGTCTGCGGCTGTTTCAAAACATGAATAAAATACACTATACGAGGGCAGTATTCATAATTCATAAAGTCCGCAGCAGTAAGAAGTTCATTCATTTTTGCCTTGTATTATCACAAAGTCTCGTTCTTTAAGCCTTTCCTCATCAAGAGTGCCTATAATCTCTTTATCGGAAAAGCAGCATTTGCAGGAAGGTATCATAAAAATGCAGTCTGTATTGCTTGTCTGCAATTTTCCAATCTCAAGAGAAAGCATCTCTTTCTTATTTCGCGTTAAATCGCCTATAAAGGCGCTTTTCTGCGCCCTTATTAGTCCATAATTCTTGCAGGCTGAAACAACCTTGTTCCTTACTTTTGTGCTGCTTATGTCATATATAACCCAGTATAGCATTTTATTCTCTCCATACAAATGGCTCATAATTCTCAGACTGCCCGACAATAAACCTTGCAACTTCTCGAGCTTGCTCTTGTATAATCTGCATGACGCTAAGATTCTTTCCTCTATAACTCATTTGCAGGTTCAATGATTCAAGCACTTCTGAAATAATCTTTGACCTGCCTTCTTTTGTAAGCACTATCTGCTGCTCTACCATTTCCAAATCTTTTATATCTACCCTTTTTTGCACAAACAGCTTCAAAATAGCTTTGTCAATAATTGGGCGGAACTGCTCTATTAAATCTAAAACCATCGATGGCTTTCCATACCTGTCTGTATGCAAAAATCCAAGATAAGGGTCGAGCCCGGCTACAATACACGCCCTTTCAATTTCAGAATAAAGTATGCCATAGCCATAATTCAATGCAATATTAAATATGTCTCTTGATTTAGGATCCCTATTTGAAAATTTAGCAATCTGATTTAAGCAAGAAAAATATATTGCGGCAGAATTTCCTTCATATCCAAGATAGTTATTCCTTATTTTATCCATATCTCCGGTTGGAAACTCTGAAAAATTGCCCAAATTAGCCTCTATCTTTGCTATTTCCGATAAGAAAGCACCTTCTCTTGTCTTATTCAGCCGTTTAAGATGAAACAATTGATTCTTTAGTTTTGCTTCAAGAAATTTTTTGACTAAAAATGGACCTTTATCATTAAGATATGCTTTCGCCTGCTCTTTTCTAGTTAAAGTAGTTCCGCCGAGTTTACAAGGATAAATTCTTGCGTAAGGTTCTCCGAATTTGCCCAAAAACACAATGTCAATATTATTGTTTACAGCCAGTTTTACAGCTTCAGAAGAAATAGATGATGCGCAAAGAATCTTTATTTGGTCAACTTTGTCTGCTGAATGTTCGTCTTTTACGTCTTTATAGACTATTGTAAACCTATTTTCTTTCTTTCCTACAAAAGTTCCAAACTGGTTTATTATAACCTGCATATATACCCCCAAAACTTCAAAAAATCAATCCCTTATAAAACTTATGGCGTCTCCGCCTTTTTTGCGTTTACGTACAGCTAAGATTAGATTTATAAACAATCTCTTTCCTCTTAATACACTATGGCAAGGGTGGCAATACTGGAAAGGCTGAAATGCAGGAACACCAAGGGCTGCGACTTCATATGCGGACACTACTGCCCTGTGAACAGGACAGGACAGGAATGCATTGGGATAAATGAGAAAGACAAGAAGCCCGTAATAGATGAGAAACTCTGCACAGGCTGCGGCATTTGCGTAAGGAAGTGCCCTGTCCAGTGCATTTCAATAGTCAACCTGCCTGAAAAGCTCAAGGATGACCCGATTCACAGGTTCGGCAAAAACGCGTTTGAATTGTTTCATCTTCCAATTCCAAAAGCAGGAAAAGTTGTTGGAATCCTGGGAAGAAACGGCATCGGGAAGTCAACTGCATTGAACATTCTTGCAGGAATCTTGAAGCCGAATCTTGGCAATGTTTCTGCCCAGCCGAAAGAAGAGGATATAATAGAAAAATACAGCAATGTGTCCCTGGGCGACTATTTCAGGAGATTGTATTCAGGCAATGTGAAGGTTGCCTACAAGCCCCAGAGGATTGACCTGCTTCCAAAACAGTATGAAGGCACTGTAAAAGAACTGCTGACAAAAGTTGACGAGAAAAAGATTGCTTTTGATTTGCTCAATGATTTGGATGCATCCCATCTTGCTGACAGGAAGATTTCAATGCTTTCAGGCGGGGAACTGCAGAAAGTGGCAATAATAGCTGCCGCCTCAAAAAAGGCAGAGGTGTATTATTTTGATGAGCCTGCTTCATTTTTGGATATCACAACAAGAATAAAGGCTGCAAAGCTCATACGTTCTTTGGCAGATGAAAAAACAGCTGTGCTGGTTGTAGAGCATGATTTGGCTACATTGGATTATATCTCAGATGAAATCCAGATTGTTTACGGGGAAGCAGGCTGCTATGGAGTCATATCCCAGTCAAAGGCAGTAAGGCGGGGCATAAACGAGTATCTTGACGGATTTTTGCCTGACGACAATGTAAGGTTCAGGGATTATGCAATGCGCTTTTTCCAGTATGCCTCTGAAAGATACGCAAGCAAGGAGACATTGTTAAAGTTTCCTGGGATGGAAAAGAAGTTTGAGACATTTAAATTAAAGACAACTGCAGGGCTTGTGAAAAAGGGGGAAGTTCTTGCCGTAATGGGCGCAAACGGCTTGGGAAAGACTACTTTTTTGAAAATGCTTGCAGGCGAGTTAATTCCGGATAATGGCGAGATAGGAAAGCTTAAGATTTCTTACAAAGTGCAGTACCCCTCTTCTGACATTGGCGGCACTGTGAAAGAAGCATTGCAGAAGGCAGGCGGATTAAAGTATATGTCCGGCTGGTACAGGCAGACACTGTTGGAAAAATTAGGGCTTGGAAAGCTTTTGGACAATGAAATAAAAGGATTATCAGGGGGAGAATTGCAGAAGCTGTATATAGCAGTTACTCTTTTGCAGGACTGCACAATTTATGCTCTTGACGAGCCGTCTGCATTCATTGATGTTGAAGACAGGCTGAATGTTGCTGAAGTGATAAAGGATTTTGTCATAAAGAACGAGAAATGCGCAATTGTTGTTGACCACGATGTGCAGTTCATTGATTACATCGGAGATTCAATGCTTGTATTTGAAGGCAAGCCTGGCATTGAAGGGCACGTGTTCGGGCCTGTAACAAAAACAGAGGGCATGAACGAGGTTCTCAAGATGCTTGACATCACTTACAGGCAGGACAATGAGACAAAGCGCCCCAGAATAAACAAGCCGGGCTCGCAGCTGGATTCAGAACAGAGAAGCAAGGGAAGATATTATTATACAGACTAAGCAAATGCTTAAATTCTTACTAAGCCTTAAAATAATATGCTAATCGGGCTTACAGGCAACATAGCAACAGGAAAGTCGGCGGCTGCCTCTTTTTTTAAGGCGTTAGGCGCAAAAGTGATAGATGCTGACAAGGTTGTTCATAAGATATATGCTGAAAGCATTGTTGTAAAACTGAATATTCTTTTTGCCTTTGGAATTTCTTCAATTGACTTTCTTCATTTGAGTGTAAACAGGCATAAACTGGCAAAAATTGTATTTGCTGATAAAAATCAGATGCAAAAGCTTGAATCAATTGTATGGCCTTACGTGGATAAGGAGATTGCAAGGCTTGTAAGAGGCAATGAAAATACCATTATTGAAGCTGCCCTGCTTTTTGAATCAGGGATGGACAAGAAAATGGATAAGACAATAATGGTTTGCGCTGATAAAGATATTCAGCTAAAAAGAATTCTTAAAAGAAACAAGGGGCTTTCAAAAGAGGATGCTTTAAAGAGAATCAATATCCAAATGCCGCAGGACAAAAAGGCGAAGAAAGCGGATTATGTGATAAGCAATAACGGCTCTTTAAATAATCTTGAAAAGCAGGTTAAGAATATAAGGTTTTTAATACAAAGCCATTAAGTAGATTGCGTTTCTTTTTTCGTTAAATCCAATTCCGTCAAGAATGCCCTTGTCGAGGTAATCCCTTGCATAGTCAAATCCGTGTCCTTTTTTTCCTTTATTGTATAAAAATTCCCTTTTATATACGTCTTTTTTTAATATATCCACTATTTTTTCAGGCATTCCTTCTCCCTCATCTTCCACTTCGACAACAATTCCTTTTTGCCCGCTGTGCAGCCTTAATTTTACAATGCCTTTAAAATCATTGCCGTGCTCTGCCGCATTCAGGAGGAATTCGTATACGCTGAAATCAACAAAATTCTTTTTGTTCCATCTTAATTTGGAGATTACTTCTTCAGGAAGGATATAAAACCTGAATTGATTTTCCTGTTTTGGCAGCAAATATTTATATGCTATTTCTCCGGCAGGAATCAGTCTTGTCTCTTTAAATGAATCGCCTATTGCGCCCAGCATATCCTCTAATTTCATTATTTTTGCCATTTTTCTTTATAATATAGTTATAAGATACATTTATATACTTATTGATATAATATATATATCAAGTGATACTAATATGGTTAAGAATAGCTTAAAAGGCCACTCAGAGCACGCAAGAAGCCCTAATCTTAACACTATTATGATGGTTGAGGAAATTCTAAAACAAAGCTACGCACCCGTTAAATTGCCTGAATTAAAGAAAAAGCTTCCAAAGCAGGTAATGCACCAGACATTAAAAGTTGTTTTGCACTATCTCTGGAAAAGCGGAAAAGTCCAGCATACTCCTAATGGAATTCAGTGGACTCACGTCGAGCCGGAGCACACAAAGCTTCCTGAATATGCGTCTTACATAGGCTAGAATAGTAGAACTAATAAAATAAGGAAAACAATTATTGTTTCTTCAATAATGCAAGGGCAATAGTGCTTACCCTTATCTGCCTTCCTTCCTTGTTCTTGAATTCCTCGCTGTCCGTTTGTATGCTTCCCACAAGTACGGTGTTGTCAAGGAATCTCTTGGCAGCAACCTCTGCAATGTCAACAGCCTTTGATATGAACTTCCCTCGCGCCTTGATAGTGACATTCTCGGCATTCTGGGTCGTGAACTGCATTACAACGCCTGTAACATAGTTCATGAAAGGCTTGCTTCCTACAAAGATTACATGCTCGTTTTCGTCCATGCGTCCTCCTCTTTTTATTCCTTTTTGGCTTTTTTCATAAGCCTTGCAGCGTAACCCGCAACTATGTTCCTGAGCTTTTTTGAGGATATGACTGTAACTTTTCCTATAGCCTTCTTATTGGCTGTAAAATCCCCAGAAAGCGTCTCTCCGTGGTCTCTTACCAATCTCTTTGTGTTTCTCTTAATCATTGTCGTCTTTATTCGTCCCATGTTATTACTCTCCTTCTTATAGTCTATATATAAGCTAGGTAGGTATTTAAACCTTTCTTTATAAAGCTTACGCCTTTGGCGTGAGGTGTATAGTATAGTGACATATGTCACCACCCTTTAAATTCAGCGGTTTCTGCTGAATTTTGGTGGTATTTATGAAAAAAGAAGACATAAGACGCGAATTTTTTAAGCTAAAAACAAAAGGATTTTCT
>JAQTVM010000013.1 GCA_028706745.1 Candidatus Nanoarchaeia archaeon | reverse complement strand
GACGTTTAGGATGCGTTATAATCATTTTCGGCCGCATAGCAGCCTCAATAATAAACCTCCGGCAGAGGTTTATTTCGCTTTTGCCAGCCTCTTTTGATGCTGGTGACATATGTCACCAGAGAATACAGAAGAAAGCGGGCAGATACTCTTAAATACCCCCAATTTATACTATATGGCAATGGAAGGCGTGAAAGCAAGCTATGAGAGGCTTGCAAAAAGCGAAGAATTCATGGGGAGAGAGGAAGGCTCATTTCTTTCTTCAGTATCCCTTATGTCTGACTTTAACAAGCTTGACAAGGCCGCATGGCAGATGGATTTCTTTAATCCTGCAACAAAAAAAATACTTTCCTTTGTAATGAAGGAGAATATACAGATTAAGGCAGACCAGGACATGTTCCAGGCATTCAGCGTCCAGGAGCTTGATGTTTCGCTTGTAAAAGTCGAGTTTGACGATGCAATGAAAACATCAGAAGCAATAGTAAAAGGAGAATTCAATGACATGCCCGGCAGCGTGATAGCGGTTCTTCAGAAAAGAAACAGCTTGCTGTGGATAATAACATTTGTCACTGTTTCAATGAATGTTGCGTGCATTGAGATAAATGCGGAAACAGGCGAGATAGTAAGCAAGAAGTGCGGTTCTGTGATGGGTCAAAAGGTTTGAATTCTTTAGAAAAGCTTATATATGTTAATAATACCATAATATTAAGGTAGTATTGACATGAAAAGAAAGGATGAGGCAGTTATAAGAATTCTGATCGAGAAAAAGAATGAGGAATTGAACATACTGAATATTTCCAAAGCATTAAAGATGGACTATAAGAATGCTTATTCTATTGTAAAGCGGCTTAAAAAAGAATCCCTTGTTAATCTGGAAACCTTTGGGCATGCTATAAGAGTAAAGCTAATCCCCAAGGCGCACCCGCTTATTTTTGAAGCAGAATACAAGCGAAGGGAAGAGCTGTTAAAAAATAAGAACATTGCAGTTATGCTTGACGACTTCAGGAAAGCCCTAAAAACAAGGCTTTTCGTGCTGCTTGTATTCGGCTCTTACGCAAAAAGGAAGCAAACGAAAAATTCAGATATTGACGTAATGCTCATTGTGCCGGACGGAAAAGAGGAGTTTCTTGAAAAAGAGATTGATAAGGCGGTCCGGGCTTTACCTTTGCCGATACATTGTCTTGTCTTTTCTGAAAAGCAGTTCATAGAGATGACTAATGCCCATGAACCAAATGTCGGGCAGGAAGCTTTAAAAAACAATATCATATTATACGGAATAGAGGATTATTACGGGATGATTTAAATGACAGATGCAAAAAGCAAGAAAGAATCCATGCAAAATTTTGCGCAGTACCTGAAAAACGGGCTGTTAAAGAAAGAGAATAATGAGACGGCAAAGCTGATGTACATAAAGAATGCAGAATTGTCATTGGGCCTTGCAGAAGAATGTATGAACAGCCCTTTAAAGCCTTACATTTGGGTTGTTGTTATATCCTATTATTCTATGTTTTATATTGCAAATGCTGTTTTGCTTGAGCTTGGCTATAAAACAGGCGATAAGATAGTCCATAAGGTTACAAATGACGCCTTAATTGTTCTAGTAACTGACAAGATAAAGAAAGGGCTGCTGGAAGATTATGAGGATGCAAAACAGGATGCCCTGGAGATTGCATCCATAAAATCCGATGAGATTATTGAGCTTTACAGCCTTGAAATGGGCAAGAGGTCAAGATTCCAATATAACATGGCATTGTCCGTACAGGAGCAGAAAGCAAACACTTCGCTGCAAAGGGCAAGAGTATTCATGCTTGAGATGAAGAAGTTACTGCCTTTGGGAAAGTGAAAAGAAATATAGAAGATTATATCTCCGCAACCAGCTTCTCCTTGCTCGTAAATCCAGAGATTATCCTGAAATCTTTCTTGAAATGCTTTTTTAAAATCTTCATAACTTCGATATTTGCCTTTCCATTCTCAGGAACTGCCTTTACATTAACCCTGTAAGCCTGTTTTTCCTCGTCAAAGCCTGCTACTTCACTCTTGCCTGACTTTGTCTTTACAATTACCTTGATTGCATTCATTCCAGAACCCTTACTCCGCTAACACTCTTCCTGCTTTCAATAATTCCTTCAACTGAATTCACTGCGTTATTTGCTTCATCAGGAGTCATTCCTAGCATTCTTGCAAATGCCTTCATTTCCTCAACAGCCCTCATTTCCCACTTGTTCCTTGCAAAAGATGCAAAGCACATCATTACCTTGTGCTTCCTGCAAAGCCTTATTGCGTGCATTATCCTTCCCATGACCAAAGCCCTGTCTCTTGCATTAAGTATTGAAGAAAATGAGAATGCAAACGCAATCCCTTTCTTTGTCGCAAGCCTGCATATCACTTCATCAAACCCTGCTCTTCGGAAATGCAAAGAATCTTTCGGATTCCTGTCAGAAACAAGTATAATGTCTGCTTTTTTTCCTTCAACAGCCTGCCTTATATTGCTTTCATCGCAGTCCAGTATTCTTACTGCATTCCTTGCATTTGCATTGATTACGTTGTCAAAGCCAAGGCTATGCTTTTCCCCGTCAAAGAGCACAATGTCTGATGTCATATTTAAATTAAAGAAAGAGGTATTTAATAAACCTTAGTAGTAAAGCTCTTCAGGAGCGTGGTCCTTCTTGTCGTCTTCAAGAAGCCCTTCCTCAATAGGGTCTTTCGGCGGCATCTCAGGCATCACAATAGGCTCATCCTGCGCAATCTCGTCCTGCTGCTCCTTAAGGGTTTTTTTCATTATGCCCTGGCTTTCCACAGGAACAGCCTCTAATGCATCCTCAATTTCTTTTTCAATATGCTGCTCAGGAACAGCAGGCTCATTTATTGAAGAATATTCCTTAACAGGCTCCTGTTTTTTTATTGCCCTTACCAAAGGCTCAAAATGCTTTGGCACTGAAACTTCCTTAGCCTGCTCTTTTTTTTCTTCAGGCTCATTTTCAGCAGAAGGCAGAAGCTCAACCATCTCAGGAGTCACTGACTTGAACCCCTTGTTTATTGCATACCTGCACAGCATTTCACAGTTTTTCAGCAGAATCCTGATATTTTTTCCGGATTGCCTGAAAGCCTGCTTTATTAGTTCATCAGAAATAATCCCTAAAGAGCCTATTCTTTTTCTTACAATTCCGACCGCGTCAGAGTCAGAAACAGAATCAAGCATATGCACTGCAACTGCCCTCTGCATTCTTTCAGGCATGAAACTGTCAATCGGCTCTTTTGCTACAAACAAAATTGATTTTAAGTTGCCTGAGTCATAATAACGGAGTATGTTGTTGAAATCATCCTTTGAAAGGCACTGCGCCTCATCAAGCAAAAGTATCATGTTCTTTGGCTTCAAGTCAAGAAATTTTCCCACAAAACCATACCTGCCGTTGAGTATTCTTTTCACGTCAAGCCTGTCTTCAAGCCTGTTGCAGCTGAAGTACGCAAGCTTGCCTTTACCCCCAAACTTCCTGAGAAGGTACTTGAGCATTGTGCTTTTTCCGTTTCCGTAATTGCCTCGAACAAACTGTATTTTTCCGGCAAGAACTCCTTTTGCAACTTCTGAGATGACATTTGAATATCCGTAAACGCTGTCAGAATATATTCCCGGCTTTATGCTGAACGGGTTTTCCGCGAATCCTATTTTCCTGTACCAAAGTTCTGTTTCTCTCATTTTTCCATTGAAAGCAGCCTTGCAACCTCTTCTTCAGAAAGGTCCTGCTTTTTTCCGTGCGCTATTTCAGTCATAACAGCCCTGCAGTTCTGCAGAAGCTTCCCTGTATTTCTCCCTGACATGCTGTATATTGTCTTGATTACCCTGTCAGAAAGGTACTTGTCCCCTATCCTGTCCCTCACTATTCTTACTGCCTCATAGTCAGAAAGAGGGTCAATCTTCAGCACCTTGCTTATTCTCTGAACAATGCTCTGCCCCATTCCCTCGACAGGAAATGATTTGCCTGTGAATATTGCCGACTGCAGGTAATTCTGGTCAAAGTAGTATTTTATCCTCTCTGCATTCTTTGCCGAAAGGGATTCAATTTCATCCAAAAGAAGAATCATCTTGTTCGGCTTTTTGCCGATAAGCTTTCCAAGGAAGCCCGAACTTTTCTGCAGGAGCTTTTCAACATTGACTTCTTTCTGCATGTGCTTGCAGTTAACGTAGATTATTTTTCTCTTCCCGCCGAATCTTTTTATTATTTCCCTGAGTATTTTTGTCTTGCCGCTTCCGCTTTCGCCGACAATGAAAACCATATTGCCTGAATGTATTGCATAGAATACTTCATCAACCAAAGTATCGTGCCCCTCAAATCCTGAGTCCTTTGAGAAAGGGTCTCCGTCAAATCCTATTTTTGTATACCACTCTGACATGTCAAACACCCGCACTTTTTGCGCAAATACGGCTTATTCAAGCCACAAGAAGTATGAACTCATCATTTATAAACTTTTTCGGAAAGAAGGCTAAAAGCTCACAAAAGGCAGAAGCTGCTCTATCCACAAGCCAAGCCTTACGTGCCAGGGGATATTCACAACTTCAATAGAAAACCTCTGCTCAGACGAGTATTCCTTTCCAACTTCGTCATAATAAGTAAGCTTCACGTCCATAAAGCCGTACCTTGCTGTCCTTGAATTGAAAGGAAGCATTATCTCGCGCACTCCTGAAAAAGAGCTTATTGACGAATAGCCCACATTCTTCACATCCATTGTAATATTTTTTGCCTCTGCATCGCTTTTCAGAAAAAAACTCAGGTTTGTATCAAGGCCATACTCCACAGCCAAAGGCCTGAAATCAGACATTTGAACAACAGGCTCTTCAATAATCCTTATTTTTGGATAAGCGTATTTCATCATGTTCCTGCTTTCAGCTGAAATCACAAAATCGCTTGCCTTTACCTGCGAAAGAGGAACCAGCCAGCTTACTTCTTTTTTCTCTCCGATAAGCATGTCAGCATCCTTGCACTGCGCTTCCAAGCATACTTTAAGCGGCTTGAAATTGGTGTTGCCCTTGTTTTCAAGAGAACATTTTATCTCGGCTGTCTCGCTCCTGTAATAATACTCTTTCACCGGCGTGCATTCAAAAGCAAGGTCAGGAAGGAATTCCTTTTCCTCGTGCGGCGAAAGCCTTTCCACAGTGTCAACAGCCCATTCTTTTGAAAAATATTCTTTGCCTGCTGAAAACGATATCTGCGATTCGGCAGAGCCTGCAAAAACAGCATTTGCCTCAATTGTTGTTGTGTAAACATAGCGCGGGCTTGCATCTTCAGGCAAAGAAGCAATCCAGAACATTGATTTTTCCTCGTGAGGCGCAAGAAGAATTGCCCTTGAATTGTCCTCAAGCAAGTCAGGTGCTTTTGTTATATGAACCAAAAGCGGAAGATAATAAGCCTCAAGATTTTTAACAGTGACTTTGAAAGGCACATAGCTGCCGTTTGCAGCAGAAGTTCTTAATGGCTCAACAGAAATATCAGCATGCTTCTCAGCTGTCCCTGATAAAGAAACAACCCATGCGTTTATTGTAAGGTGATTTATATTCATTTTCGTTTGGGAGGCTTTCCAGCTGTAGCTCACAGACGGCTCTGAAGGGTCAGCCTCGATTGACAGTTTAAGGTGAACAGGGTCAACCCATCCAAACTGCCTGAAAGTCACGTCAAAAGGAGCCCATCCATAGCCTGGAAAATAAACCTCTGCCCAGCCGTGGTTGCCAAAAGATTCATCCTTTTCAGAATACACCTGCCCTGCAACAAACCTTGCCGGGATATTTGCCGCCCTAAGCAAAGCCATGAAAAGAGCAGTTATCTCATCGCATACTCCATACCTATTTTCAAGAACCCAGCTTGCCTTCTGCACAGCATCCTCAGTCATTGTGTCAAGGCTGTAATTGATATTTTCATTAACCCAGCTTGCAGTCCTGAAAACAGCCCTGTAATAGTCTGTCTCTCCTTCAAGTATTTCAGCTGACTTCTGCCTTATTTCAGGAGTAATGTCAATGAATTCAGATGCTTTTGTGTACTGGTCAATGTCCCTGTCAAAAGGCCCTGCCCTGTAAGGCTCAGTGCGCGGAAATGATATTTTTGAAGGCACGCGGACAATATTATTTGCATTTCTCACTTTTGCATTAATTGTGAATTTCATCATCGCTTCAGTGGGCTGAGTCCATTTCACAAAAAGCCTGTCTCCGGCATACTCAACATCTGCTTTGGGCATTGTGCGAACTTCCCTTTCTGCAAGCACCTGGTTTTCAAATTCCTTTGGAAAAAGCGAGACATTTGCGTGAAGATAATTAATGCTTACAAACCCGCTTGATTCAGGCACGCCTACAACGCTTGCATATTCTTCAACTGCAATCTCAACAACAGCGCTGTCACTGAATTCGCTTGCAGCTGCAAAAGACATTAATGCCAAAAACAGCAAAAAGAGCATCACCTGCTTATTAACCATAATAAAGAATAGGAAGAGAGGGTATTTTAACTTTTGCGTCCTGACAATTTTCTCATCCTGCCAACCATGTCAGGAAAATCCCTGAGAGAAACAGAGCCGCCGCAGGCGTGCTCGTGCCCGCCGCCGTAACCTTCAAGCCCTTCAAGCGCCTCTTTCAAGAGGGGAGGTATTATGTGGCTTGCGCTTCTTACGCTGAACGCAACAGAGTCCTTCTTAATCCTGCCCACTATTATTAAATTTCCCGGAAGCCTGTAAAGAAGCTCATTTGAAAGCTCTCCTGAAAGGCTTATTTTTGTCATTGGATAAGTGAATACAAGGAAATTTCCGTCACACGGCTCTTTCAATGCCTTCTGCAGAAGCTTTTCATAAACCTTGTTAACCTTCCTGTAATATTTCATTATATACCTGCCTGCAGGCGTTTTCTCCTCCATTATCTCTTCAGGCTCTCTTATTTTTTCAAGCGCTGAAATGCATTGGTAAACCTCCGTGGTGGTGCCCTTAAGCAAAGAGGAAATAATTCTTGACAGCTTTCCAACTCCTGTGTCAAACAGCACAAAACCCGGCTCCCCCACCCTGGGCAGCAAGTCAGGATATTTTTTTGAGAAGTCAGCCGCAAACTCAGGAACAAACCAGTCTCCAATGCAGCCCGCCATTGCCATCCAAAGGCTCCCCTCGCTTATCCTGTAAGCCCAGTATGAAGTCGGCCTGTTGTCATTTGTTCCGTCCAAAAGCGGGTTGAAATAATGAGCGCCGTTAATTTTGCTTGCAGGATGATGGTCCAGCCATACAACCTGCACACCTGCCTCATCAATAAAGTCCTGCTCAATTCCCGGCTTGTCTAAAACAAATATCCTGTCAGGCCTAATCTCGTGCACTTTTCTCAGATATTGGGTGCCGAGCACAGGAGTTGATTTTACAACAACACCCCTGCCCTTTCCTGCAAATCGTTTCAATAATAGGTAAGAGCACAGGCCGTCAGGGTCATCATCGAAGAAAAACAAGGGCCTTTCTGAACTTTCCAAAAGCTTCCTGAATTCAAGTATCTGCTCATTGCTTATCATATTGAGAATAAAGCTGAGGAAGTATATAAAAGTGTTTGGATTATACCTTCTTGACAAACTTGGGCTCCACGTTCACTTCGTTCTCTGGCGCCCTATAAAATGCCAAATCTAAGACTTCTTCACAAACTTTGGAGCTTTTAAAAATTCCAGAGCAATCTGAGTCTCGCTCCATCCTGACTCTTTCATCTTCATCCTGATTCTCTCGTCATTCCATCCCTTTTCCCTCATCTGCCTTATGAATTTTTGGGGCATTGTCTCTCCCGGATGCTCGTCAATTGTTTGCGACATTTCCTCGAACCCCTGTTCCTGGTCTATTTTTTTCTGTTCAGGCGAAGTTTCAGGCATTGAAGGAGGCATTTGTACAGGCGCATTTGCAGCAGGACTTGGCTGCTGTGAAATAGCCGGCTGCTGTTGGGCTAAAGGCTGAGGAGTTTGCTGCTGCCCTGAAGGAGGCTGCTGCACAACAGGCTTTGGAGCCTGAACAGCAGCAGGCTGCTGCCTCGGCTGAAACGGCTCCTCCTTTTTTTTCATAAGCCTTTTTGCAAAAAAGAACAATCCCAAAAGAACAAAGATTCCAATGCCCACTATTATATAGGTTGTATAATTAACAATTGTTTCACATTGCCTTGTTTGCGGATTGCATTGCTGCCCCTTCTTGCAAACATCCCTGAGGCAGTTAACGCAGTCTTCACCTGCATCTATCCTGCCGTTTCCGCAGGTTGTTTGCTTTTCATTAGCTGTTGGCAAAGCAGCGGGGACTGCAGGCGGTAACGAAGGAGGAGGCGATTCCTGCTCTGTCATATTGCCGGCAGCAGGAATAGTTATATTTTCCTGCGCAGGCAGCGCTGAAGAATTGTCTGCAGGAGGCAGGGTAATATTATTTGGGGGCGAAGAAACATTTGTTTCATTCTGCGCAAGCGCAAATGCTGAAATCAGGATAAAAATGCAGAATGAAATAAAGACAATCTTTTTCATCTTAGTGCTTCAGCGCTGCTTTAATCAGCGCATCGTTCCACCCTTTTTCTTTCAATGCCTTCCGTATGTCTGCGTCAGAAACCCCCTTGCCCCTCATTGTGTTTACATAATTTGTTAATGGATTTTCAACAGGAGCAGGTATTGAATCAGTGTCAGGCTTTGGGGATTCCTTTTCATAAATGTCATGCAAGTCCATTGAAGGAAGCTCTTTTTCAACCTGCGACAATGTCCTTACTTCCCTTACCCTTGTTTCTTCCTTTCTTCTTGTAGTAAGCTTGTATGCAGTAAAGCCTCCTCCGAGGATTACTGCGATTATTATTCCAATCACAAGCAGCACAGATGATGAGCTTTTCTTCGGGACGCATACGCCCTGGCTGCAAATTTCGCCCACTTTGCAGGAAACATCAGAAGGGCAGCTTGCGCAGTCCTCGCCTTCCTGTATTTTTCCGTCCCCGCACCTTACAACCTCCTCTGTTTGTTCTGCGATTATTGAATCTATGTCTGCGCCTGAAGCAGATGTGTAATTTTCAACAGCAGCCACAGTTATGTCCCATGAACATTGCTTTTCCTCTGTTCCGTCAGAGACAATTGCTTTCAATGCATAAGAGCCCGCCTCGCTCTTTGAAAATGTGTAAGAATCTCCTGTTTCACCGCTTATGGCTTCAGTTCCAATTTTCCAAGTTACTGTCAGCGTATCCCCGTCAGGGTCTGATTTTGTTATTATAAATGTTTTTGACTCTCCAGCCATAATGCTTGTCCACCCTGTAGGGCAGCCTAATGAAGGCGGTCTGTTTGTCGTGTTTGATGCATTGCCTGCCGACACAACCAAGCTTACTGAATTGCTGTTTGTTGTCGCATTACCGTCGGAAGCAGAGAATGTGATGCTTGTTGTTCCTGTCCAGTTCGGCTCAGGAGCTAAAGTAACTGTTGCGCCGCTGATTGTATAATTCATATGCGAAGGCGCTGATGAAACATTGTATGTCAATGAAGTTCCTTCCACATCGCCAAAATAAGAGCTTAATGTGATTGTCTTGTTCGTGTTCTTTGTCATGTTCTGCGTCGGGATTGTCGTGTAGTAAGGCGCGTCATTGACTGGTGTTACAGACACATTGATATAATTGCTTGTGTTTGTCAAGGAACCGTCAGAAGCTGTAAATTGTATAAGCTCAGAGCCTGACCAGTTGTTTGTTGAAGAGAAAGTAACCTGCCCGTCAGTTGCAATGCTTACTGTTATTTGGGTATTGCCTGCTGCAGTGTAAGTAAGCGCAGTTGAATCCGTGAAATAAGTGTCAAGGTCAAATGCGTTTGAAAGTGTCGCATCCTCGTTAAATGTCTGGTTTGGCACTGTACCTGCCAATTGCGGAGCAATGTTCTCTGCAACTGAAACAGTGAATGTCCTGTTTGCAGCTGCAAATTGTTCTTCAAGAAGATTGTTCACTGCCTTGCAAGCCCATGTATAAGAAACCCCGTTGGGTATGCCTTCCACATCAACAGCAGTCAAATCCAAAGAAGATGACGAGCCGCCTGAAACCGATTTATTTTCAGCCCAGGTGCCTGTTGTGTCAAGGTATAAATGCACGCTGCTTATTGTATTGCCGGGAGTGTCGTCTGACGCAGAACAGGTAAAAGCAACAGTCGAGGAAGATGAAGTATAAGCATCATCCGGTGTTGTTAAAGTGACTGTTATTGCTGCAAATGCCATTGGCATCAAAAGCAGCGCGGCTATTATTAACAATAAATACCTCTTTCTCATAAGTGAATAGGATTATATTTGGAATATAAAAGGTTATTGCTTGGCTATCAAATCAGCCAGAATCTCTGTTTTGCCGTTGTAAGAGCTTATCTTGCCTTCAACAGACACATTGCTTCCTTTGTCAAGGAAAGGAGGAAGAGCATCTTTCTTTACAAATCCTGAATTGTCTGCAAAAGCAACTATTATTATTTGCCCTGTTTCATCCCCCACATCAAGAAAAGCCGCTTTTTCTGTCTGGCGGATATTTATTACACTGCCTGTTATTTTCACATAAGCGCCTTCTTTCATTCCTGATAAAGACGCAATGCTTGAAATATCAGGCTCTATCATTAAGGAAGCTGCCACAACACCTGCCAATCCTATCAAGGAGCAGATTATTGCAAGCTTAAAGAGGTGTTTTTCGTTCATGCTTAGAACATCAAAGAGGGGCACTTGTGCAAGGGGATATATGCAAGAAGAACTTTTTCCTTGTCCGGCTCTATTTTCTTCATTGCCTTGAGCGCATGGGGTAAGGAACTTGCTGTGCAAATCTTCCTGTGTGCAACTGCAACCCATCTGCCTGTAAGCTTTCTTCCGTCTTTGGACGCAAGTTTCCTTACTAGGAAATTATGGTTTATTTGCGCAGTCCTCATCACTTCATTCATCTTTGGTCCTCCCATGGGCACGCCTCTCAGGGGGATTATAAAGCTAATCCCTAGATATTATAGATATTCTAGATATTTATAAGCATAACTGCTTTTACGGAAAAAGCGGAAAAATAATTTTGCAAAATTATATAAGCAAAGAGCAACACTTATCCTTATGCGCGAAGCAGTGAAAAAGGGGTTCAGCTTTGGATTGACTTCAGGCGTTATAACCACATTGGGATTGATGGTCGGCTTGGAAGCTTCAACAGAGTCAAGGCTGGCGGTTCTCGGAGGCATACTGGCAATTGCGGTTGCTGACGCATTCTCTGATGCATTGGGAATGCACGTGTCAGAAGAAGCCACAAGGCATTCTGCAAAATCAGTCTGGCAGTCAACATTCGCAACATTCTTTGCAAAATTCTTCTTTGCAATGACATTTGCAGTGCCCATGTTATTATTCAGCCTGACAACGGCAGTTATTGTGAATATTGCATGGGGGCTTCTGCTTATCACTGTTTACAGCATACACCTCGCAAGGCAGGAGAAGATAAAGCCGTGGAAAGTCGTGTTTGAGCATGCAGGCATTGCTGTTCTTGTTGTGATAGCAACGCATTATCTGGGGCGTTTCATAAGCGTGTACTTGGGATAAGGTATATAAATAACAAGATTCTAGCATTAACCTAATGGACGCAGAAGAGAAACTCAGGCTTGTGACAAGAAACCTCGCAGAGGTTATTGAAGAGAAAGATTTGAAAGAACAGCTTGCAAAGAAAAAAGACTTCACTGTTTACTGGGGCACAATGCCGACGGGCAGCATTTCAATTGCGTATTTCTTCCCGATGATGAAGATTGCCGATTTCCTGAAGGCGGGGCTTAAAGTGAAAATACTGCTGGCTGATTTGCACGCCGCCCTTGACGGAGTTGGCTGGGATATTCTTGAGAAAAGATACGCTTACTACAGGGAAGCAATCATAACAATACTGAAAACACTTGGCGTCGACATAAAAAAGCTGGAATTCGTGAAAGGAAGCGAGCTGCAGCTCAATGACAGATACTTTCATGACATGCTGAAGCTAAGCACAATATCATCAACACATGACTGCCTGAAAGCAGCGTCAGAAGTTGTAAAGCTGGGAGACAATCCAAGGCTCTCAGGGCTTATCTATCCCCTTATGCAGGCGCTGGATGAGGAATATTTGAAAGTTGACGCCCAGTTCGGCGGCACTGACCAGAGAAAGATAATGGTTTATGCAAGGGAATATTTGCCAAAAATAGGATACAAGCCAAGGATTGAATTGCTGAACCCGTTGATAAGGGGGCTTGTCGGCGTTAAGATGAGCTCAAGCATTGAGTCAAGCAAGATTGACTTGCTGGATGACGAGGCAAAAGTAAAGTCAAAAGTAAATAACGCTGAATGCGTTGCAGGAAATCCTGACAACGGAATAATGGCTCTTTTAAAATATCTTATTTTTGTTATGAAAACAGACAGGGGCGAGAAGTTTGTTGTTGAAAGGCCTGAGAAGTACGGCGGAAATTTGGTTTACGAAACCTATGATGCAGTTGAAAAGGATTTCACAGAAAAGAAATTGCATCCTTTGGATTTGAAGAATGCGGTTGCAAAGGAAATAAACAATCTTCTAAAGAACTTCAGGGATAGCAAGGAAATCCAGAAGCTGCATACGGATGCGTACGAGAACTAACAGCCAGTTCAGGGCGCTCCCTTTGCCTCCTTATTTTTTGCTTAAGCTATATCTTTTACCGCTCATTCCCCGATAAGTTTATAATACCCCACAACATTCTCACAACCAAGAAAAGAGGTTGTGTATGGACGTTGATAGTTTAAATCTAGGCAGGAATACAGGTATTCCGCTTTGCGTTGAAAGGGAAAACGAGCTTCTTAAGATGAACATTGCGCAGCTTCAGGGAGAGATTGCGCAGTTGAAGATGGATTTTGCAAGGATAAGGAGCCCTCCGTTGGTTGTATGCGATGTTTCAAAAGTGATGGGCGACAAGGCAATTGTCAAGCTGGCAAACGGAAACCAGCTTCTTGTAAACATACACGATTCTGTAAGAAGCAATGTTTCAGCAGGAGACACTGTCCTGGCAGAACAAAGGACATTCAATGTCATACAGAGATTGGAAGGCGCAAAGACATGCAACCCTGAGATGTTTTTGCTTTCAAGAAAGCCGACAATAAAATGGGCTGACATCGGCGGATTGGAAGACGAGATTCAGGAAATCAAGGAAGCTGTTGAATTGCCGTTGTTAAGACCTGACATTTTTAAGACAGTGGGCATTGAGCCGCCAAAGGGAGTATTATTGCACGGACCGCCGGGCTGCGGAAAAACACTTCTTGCAAAAGCGCTTGCTAATGCTACAAATGCATCTTTCATTGAATTAATAGGCTCTGAACTTGTTCAGAAATACATTGGAGACGGGGCAAAATTAGTAAAGGAAATATTCATGCTTGCAAAGGAGAAAGCGCCTTCAATAATATTCATTGACGAGCTTGACGCAATTGCGTCAGAGAGGGTTGATGTGGGAACATCAGCTGAAAGGGAAGTGCAGAGAACATTCATGCAGTTATTGGCTGAGATTGACGGGTTCAAGAACTTGGAAAACGTAAAGATAATAGCTGCAACAAACAGGTTTGACATACTTGACCCTGCATTGATAAGACCGGGAAGGCTTGACAGGCTGATTGAGATTGGGCTGCCGAACGCGGCTGCAAGGGAAAACATACTGAAGATTCACACAGCAGGCATGAGCCTGAGAAAGGTTGACATAAAAGAGCTTGTTAAGAAGACAGACGGGTTTTCAGGCGCTGATTTGAGGCTTGTATGCACAGAAGCGGGATATTTCGGCATCAGGGCAAACAGGGCTTCTATTACCCAGAAGGATTTTGAGCAGGCAGTGGAAAAAGTAAAGGTTACAGAGGAAAACACTGACTACAAGAATATGTTCGGATAAGCAAAACCTTTATATTCATTCTCGGCATATATTAGTTCATAAAAAGGAGGTTATTATGGCAAAAAAAATAAAAATAGCAGATGCTCTTGAGCCTAAGAAAATAAAGAGGTTTACAGTGCAAACTTTGAACAAGATAGGCGCATGGGCGTTCATATTCGGAATAATAGCGGCAGTTTTTGCAGGGCTGTGGCCATTGGAGACATGGCTTGTATCAACGCTGATTGTGCTTGGACTTATTGTGGGATTTCTTAACATAGAAACTCACCAGACAAACAATTTCCTGTTTGCCTCATTGGTGCTGGTATTGATTTCAAGCTTTGGCGGAAGCTTGTTAAGCCAGGTTACAGTCATAGGAGACACGCTTGCATCAATCTTTGTCGCAATTGTCAGCTTTGTGACTCCGGCGGCAATAATCGTTGCGTTGAAGGCAGTCTACGAGCACGCAAAAGAGGATGCTTAAGAAATCAGTAAAGGGCGTTTTTCACTTTTTCTTTTAATTTTTCATATCTTGTTCTTGTTGCTTCAAATGAAAGCACGTAATCTCTTGTTGAAGGAAAGGTTTTGAATTTGTCAATGCCTTCGGGAATTAAAGTTCCGTCCGGAAACTGCCTTCTTGTGAGGTCTATTTCCTTTCCATCAATGTTGTTGAAGTAATGCGAAATGCTCTTTCCGCCAGGCAGCACGGCATTTGCCCAAACTAATTTACCGCCAAGATAGTCATTTACTATTAATGAGGTAACAGCGCACTGCCCCCACGCGGGATTCTCTTTTGTCCAGCTTGCAGAATCAGATGAAGTATCCGCGTCCCAAGAATCCAAAAGCGCCTTTTCCAGTTGTGATATTTCCATAGCAGACAGCAAGCAAGAGGAGATATATAAACTATCCTGTAAAAGCCCCAAAACACTTGCTCACAAAAGTTCGCAGCATCTCTTAGCTTTGCTCGAAATGCTTTTAAACAATGCCTCCTTTTGTATTCGTTATGCGCTTGTTCCTTGCAATTGACCTGCCTGAAAAGGCAAAGGACTACCTGTATAATTTCCAGAAGAATCTCAAGAGAGATTATGTAAAGGTAAACTGGGTTCCGAAGAAGAACCTGCATTTGACTTTGAAATTCTTTGGTGAAGTGGACGAGAAAAAGCTTGACGAATTAAAGGCAGAGCTGAAGAACATAAAGCAAGATTCATTCAAGGTAAAGCTCAAAGGAATCGGCTTTTTCCCTGACGAGAAAGAGCCAAGGGTTATCTGGGTTGGAATACAGCCTGAGAAAGAAGTAATTGCACTTCAGCAGAAGATTGACGAAGCATTATTATTGACATTTCCCTCTGACCAGAAGTTCCAAAGCCATCTGACAATAGGGAGAATCAGGGCAGTGAAAAAACCAAAAGAGTTTGCAGAGCTGGCAAAAAGCTTAAGAGTTGAAGAAATAGAGTTTGAGATAAGCTCATTCAAGCTCATGGAGAGCACTCTTGCAAGAGAAGGACCTTCTTACAGGGTTATTGAAGAGTTTAAGTGGGAATAAGCTAAGAAAACTGTTTCATATATCCAAGCATCAAAAATCCTAGCAGCAATCCAATAATGGAAAGCACAAGCCCTGCCTTTGCAGCAGGCGTAACTCCTGCCTTTCTCTGCCTCAAGTAAGAAATAATGCCCATAAACGAGGCAGGCAAGCCTAAGAACACAATCATGGACAATACTATTCCAAGTATTCCCAAAATAAGGCTTGTAATGCCCCACGATGAATTTTTTTTATTCTTTGCAAAATGCTTGTTGATAGGATAAGCAATTCCAAAAATAATGAGCACAAAAATTGCTATAAGCACCAATATCCCCGTGGATGCTTTTGAAGATTTCATTTCTTCTGTTTCAGAAGGCTCGATTGCAGCCACAGCCCCATTCCATGCTGATTCAGCCAGCTGTTTTGTTCCAACAAAACCGTCATTCTGAAGAATAATTGCATTGCCTGCTTCAAGCATTATTGGCTCGCCTGTTGAATCAGGGGTTACTTCCAATGAGCCTTCATTAAGGAAAATCTCAGTTCCGTTCTCATTTGATTCAACTACAAACTCTGTCCCCCTGACGGACATTGCGCCGTGAATAGCTCTTATCTGAAATCGCCTATTTTGCAGAAGCTTCTTGACAAATACAAGTATTTTTCCTCCAACAAGTGTTAATTCCTTATTGTTGGGGTCGCTGTAAACCAAAGTTGTGCCTGGACCTACTTCAATGGAATGCCCGTCAGAAAGCTCAAGCTTTACCTTGCTGTTTTTGCCGGTATTTATTACATCTCCTTCCTCAAGATTTATGCCATTGCCCATTGTTTTTGCAGCGCCGTCAGCGCCTTTTATACTGACAGTGCCCTTCATCTCAGAAACTTTTGTTGTTATTGGCGTTGTATCCAGCTTTGGGACAAGCCTTTCCTGTGTCTCAGTTTTTGGCGCTTGCGAGATTATGCCTGAAACAAACTGCTCTGCCCTTGAATATGCCTCAGCTTCGCACTTGTCAACCTTGCTTTCATCAACCTTGAGAATGGCAAAGCAGCGGTCAATACAGGAACTAAAATCATCCAATCCGCTGCAGCTGCCATAGCATGAATCTTCATCAAAACTGCGCTTGCATTCGGAAAACCTGTATTCATTAACCTTGTTTTGGATAAAACTGGCAATCCCATCACCAAATTTGTTAGCGCATGACTCATATGCCACATATTCTTCCAGCTGCCTTTGCGAGCAGTCGTCGAAGCAGTCAGACTTGGCATCAGTGGGTGAATCAGGCAGTCCGGCGCATTCGCCTTCGCAATTGAGAACATTCATTTCACAGGATTTTATGGCATCTGCAAGCTCCTTGGAATTTTGCCTGATTTGCTCAAGGTATTCCTGGTTGGAAGATGTATCAGCAGGCACAGGATTTTTTAGTGAATCAGGTATTGAAATAGGGCCAATAACTTCCGTGCCTGTTGCGCATCCGGGAGTGCCTTTCACGCACCCTGATTCCCCTACATCAGGAATCTCAGCAAGCCCTGTGTAAGCAGATGAAAATGAGGATAGCAGTAGAAACGCGGCTAAGAATAATATCAAATCTTTTTTTGCCATTTTATTTAACAATATTATCTTGCTTATAAATGTTTAGAACATTAAAAATGTTTATAAGCATAAGCCCATTAAATAATTACATGGCAAAAAAAGATGTTAAATCAATCAAAATAGACCTGACGAAAAAGCCAATAACACGCAATTACTACAAACACGGCATAGGCGGCGGCTATGGTCTTGGAATGATAGGGGCTGCAGTGTATTTCATATCCACTTCAGTCGGCTTCTGGGCAGGCGTCTTAGGATTCCTGAAAGCAATTGTATGGCCTGCGTTCGTTGTCTATGGATTGTTGAAGTTTTTGGGGATGTAATAATATAGAAAGGCGGCAAGGGGAAACCCCTTGAACCCCGATAAAATTAAGGACAATTTGTTTCCTTCTTTTGGCTTTCTCTCAATTTTCAGTCGACTACAATTTGTAGCCACCTAATTTTTTAACAATAGGTAAATATTTCTGCCAAGTTTATACAATATGGGTACAAATTGTACCCCTAATAAGATATTCCATAAACTCTTGCCTAAATGTGCAAAACGTTACAATTTGTAACGGTTTCACTTCCTTAGCTTAAATAATCCTCATCAACGACTTTTCTTATTTCCTCTGCTTTCTTAAGCCCAATCTTATCCACTTCTTTCAAGTCTTCATGCGAGGCATTCATTATTCCTTTCACATTCCCGAACTTCAAAAGCAAATCTCTTAATAAAATACGATAAATTTTTAAAGATAGATAGATATTCAATCTAAAATGCCAAATGAAAACAAGGAATGGACCACTCTAAAGATAGTTGCAATGATTATAGGGGCTATATTTTTGATAAGTGGACTCAGTGAGCTCGGTCTTTTTGGGGTTAAAACAGTTACTATACAAAAAGAATGTCCTACTATTACAAATAACGAAAAAGAATGCGCCCCAGTTACATGCCCACCGAGTACCTGTCCGCAAATAGCAAGTGAAGAAAGAGTATCAGAGATTCCCACAGATAAATATGATAATATAATAATTAGAGGACTAAATTTTCATGAGCATGAATATGGGGATGGATTACATTATCAAATATATGGTGAAATTTACAATAATGGAACAGAAATCGTTGGTGACGATATTGCTTGGATTAGTGCAACTGTTTATAAGGAAGGAACTATTATTGATGAAGGGTCGAAGTTTGTCCCATATACTAAACCTCAAGAAGCCTCCTCTTTTTTAATAATCCTTGAACAACATGCTCCTTATGAATATGATAGTTATAATGTTAAAATTCAAAGAAATTGAGTTATAACATAATCAGGTTTATTGTTTTTTCATCATCAAATATCTCTTGGTAGATATAATGAATTGCAGTTTTTATATCTTCATCTTCGCCAATCAATTCGCTGTGGCTACCAGATGCTAAATGAATCTCCTTATTGCGCCATATTCTGGCAATCTCAAGACCTTTTCGAATGTAAGTATTACATTCCTTTTTTGTTAAATTAGGAAAAATAAAGTTTATATGGTCAATAAAATAGGAAATATCTTGAGTATGTTGTGTAATTAGTCTAGAATGAACTACTTCTTCAAATTTTAAGGGTTTATTTTTAGATACAAATAGGTTTACTAAACCCGAATACCAACTTTGTTTAAGATTTTTATAAGAGTTAATAATATAACCTTGCTTAAGAAACGCAGCTTTTACAATTAATTCTACAGCAACCCCCAGAAATAGCCTATATTTAATCTCTTGTAAAATAAAATCATTAAATGAGCCCCCTTTTTGAACATGCTGTTTCCATAATTTAAACTCATTAAAAAGCCCTCCCTTTCTGAGAGCATATGCCTCTCTCAAGAATTCTTCTCCGCTTTTCTTTAAAGGGAGATAATCTTTTATTATTCCAATCTCAAATCGTTTAGCTAATTTTTCTTTATATCTTTTTAATTGCCCATTGCTCATTAAATTAGTCATGCACCATACTCCTCTTCCACCACTCTCTTTATCTCCGCCGCCTTCTTCTCTCCAATTTTCTCCACTTCCCTTAGTTTATCCGTATCGGCATTCACTATGTTCTTAACATTCCCGAACTTCATAAGCAGCTCACGAGAAAGCTGCGCACCCACATTAGGCAGTGACTGAACAATAAACTCCTGCTGTTCGTGCAGTGTCAGGGGCTTTTTCTCAGAACGAATCATGAAATCATTCTTGCCGCCTTCCTGCTCCCGTTTTGCAATTGCAATAAGAAGTTCAGCAGTATCAGAAGGATTCTTTGTGTAAACAATGGGAATTCCAAATGAAACAGTTATTGCAGCCAGCATCCCGCGGACAGCATTCGGATGAATATTGCGGACAGAATACAAGTCATCAGTTCCCTCAATGATAATCAGCGGCTTTTCAAAGTTCTGCTTCAAATCCTTTGCCTGCTGCATCAGCCTCTGGTCAATTATTGAATCAACAAAATCCCTAACCTCTTTCCTTTCAACACCAACCCTGTCAGACAATATGAAATCACCTACAAAAAGCTGCTGCATCTTGACTTCAACACCCCTGCTAACCAATTCTTTCCCAACGCCGCCGTACTGCTCGCGGGAATCTGCAAATATTTTCAGCTTGTCATCAAAATCAGCTATCTTGTGCTGCCTTTTGTCAGAATCAGTAACCATCTTCTTCTTCAATTCATACAATACAGAATACATTTTCTTCTCTTTGTGAAATGAAGTCCAGCGGTAAGCCTCATCCACAGTCCCTTTTGTGACAAGTATCTTGACAGCCCCTTTCTCCAACCTGCCTGTTCTTCCTTTCCTCTGTATGTGCCTTATTGCAGAAGATACAGGCTCATAGAATATCACCATGTCAACAGCAGGAATGTCAATGCCTTCCTCTCCCACACTGCTTGATACCAAACAATTGAACTTTGCTTCCCTGAACTCCTGCAGCATTATAATCTGGTCTTTCTGCTTCAATCCTGTTTCCTTTTTCTTCATCTGCCCCACAAACAATTTCGCAGAAACACCCTCAAGCATGTTCAGCTCATTTGTCAGCTTTAATGCAGAATCCCTGTAATTGTTAAAAACAATAATCTTCGCATCTTTCTTCTTGTCAACAATGCCTTTTACCATCTCTTTAAGCACTGCAATCTTCGGATGCTCAATTCCCTCTTCAAACAATCTTGATGTCAAAGCAAAAGCAGCCTTGAAATTAGAGTCAGCAACTATTCTCTTTGTTGCCTTTGTCTTTGTTGTCTCAGACTCTTCCATTAACTTCTCAAAATACTGCTTTAACGCGGATATTCCCTGTGTTTCCAATAAATCCAGCGCGTGCTGAATCTTTATTCCCTCTGCGGATGTTGAGACAGCTTTCCACAGCTCAGGGCTTTTCTCTCCCTGTGAAATTCTTTTGTGCAATGAGCCCTGAATGTCAAGCAATTCCTTTCTTGAAACCATAGAAGAATGATTCAGGTAGCCGTACTGCTTCATCTCCTTTAATCTTTCCTTAAGACAGTCTTTTATGAACTTCTGTATAAGCTTGAAATCCTCTGTCAATTCAACATTCACATAATCAAGCTCAGTGTCCTGGATGTAAGGCTTTACATCAGGGTCATCATGCGTCCTTACCTCTATTTCATCTATGTATGCGTTCTTGCAGATTTCCAATACTTTTGCCATGTCAGAGCCGGGCGATGCAGTAAGCCCAAGTATTCTTGCGTATTTTGCCCTCTTGTCATACTGCTCGCAAATCCATTTGTAATCATAATCTCCAGTGCATCTGTGTATTTCATCAAGTATAAGGCAGCTTACTTCTTCCAATTTAATCCTGTTGTTGATTATGTCATTGCTCATTCCCTGGGGTGTTGAAAAAATGATTGTTGATTCCTTCCATAGCTTTTCCCTTTTCTCCGGGCTTATCTCTCCTGTCAATACATTCATGGGAACATCCATTGATTTCCTGAAAGAAGTCATGTGCTGGGAAACAAGAGGTTTTGTAGGCGCTAAGAATAAAATCTTTGAGCTTGGGTAAGAGCTTAATCTGTGCGACGCAAGCATAAGGGCAATTGCTGTCTTTCCCATGCCTGTCGGCAGTACTACAAGAGTGTTATGCTTGACGCACGTATTGAGAATTGTTTCCTGATACAGTCTCGGCGTAAACCCCTTTAATCCAGTCATATGAGTGGAATATGGATAACGTGTTTATAAAGATAATCGTGGGCGGATGGCAAGTGGCAAGTGGGTAAAGATTAATAAAGAGGCTATTCTTTCCAAATTCAATGGCAAAAGACTTTACTTACAATCCCGGGGATGTGCTTCATGTGGAAAATAATCCCCATAATAACTATGGAGGAGAAGGCAATTATTTGATTATTGGTCAGGATACTCAAAATTATTATTATCATGTCCTAAAGCTTGCATCAGAAAAGATCCACGCCTGCAGCCTTATAAGCATATATTTTAATGTTCGAGATACTGAAAAAATAGGCAAAGTTGACTTAAAGCAGCTGCCTCTTGAAGAATTAATCAAGCTTGCATCAGAAGATGGCCAGGGAAGGCGTGCAAATGCCGCTGACCTGGAATACCTTAAAGACTGCGACGTGCTGAAGCAGTATATTCTGTAATTCTCGCACCAAGAAAGAAGCATTTGTCTTAGTTTCCCTCAATGAAATGCGTCATTTCTCGCACCATCAGTACGAATTTTTGCTATTTATCTTACCAATAGTAAGAGTTTTGCTATTTATTGCACGAATCATGCAAGTTTTAACCTTATCAGAAACCCTTAAATATTAGTTAGTATTAACCTAACTATTATGAGCAAGGAAGAAATAATACTGGAGCTTTTTCTCAACGAGCCGGCAAAACAGTGGCATTTTGAGGAAATACTGCAAAAAGCGAAGATAAGCAGGCCGCAGGCAATGCTGTGGCTGAGAAAGTTTGCAGGCGGGAAACTAATCAAGAGAATAAAGCCAAAGACAAGGATGCCTTACTACATTGCAAACCATGAAAGCGAGGATTACAGGGTTAAGAAAAGGATTTTCGCTTTGCAAACAATGGCTAAAGCCGGCTTTCTTCAGCACCTTGCTTCCCTTGAAAAAGCAAAAGCGGTAATCCTGTTCGGCAGCATGAGCAGGTGGGACTGGTACAGCAAAAGCGATATTGACCTGTTTATTTTCGGAAATCCCGGAAAAATTGACGTCGGCAAATACAGGAAAAAACTGCGCAGGGAAATACAAACATTTATATGCAAAGACAAAGGAGAATTAAGCAAAATGAATCCCGCTCTGCTGAAGAATATAACCGAGGGCTATATGATAAAGGGCAGCATGGATTTTGTTGAGGTAAGGGCAAATGCGTAAAGACCGGACATTGGACAATGTATATTCAGCCTGCGAAAATGAAGGCTCATTCATACCTTGGCAAAAATTGATAAAGAACAGATAAAGTCAATGGTTGGCATTGCACTTGTTGATTATGACTCGGCAAAAGCATGGGCGAAGGAAACCCCCAAGGACAGCGGCAGATGGAATGCAATATACAAAATCCATTATGATGTATTGCACACTCTTGCAGAGGCATTTGTCTTGTTTAATGCGATTAAAACAAAAACGCATGAGGCGCTGTTTGCATATTTGTGCAAAAAGCATGAAGAACTGCTTTTGGATTGGGGCTTTCTTGAGAGGATTAGAACAAAAAGAAACGGGAGCATATATTACGGCTCGCCGATAAGCTATAATGACTGGAAAGAAGCAGAGCTTAAGATGAATGTTTACATTAATGCAATGAAGAAAGCAGTTGAAGAAAAATTGAAAGAATAGGTGTTATAGCTTCTTCACAAACAAGTAAATCACGTCGTACGCATTAAATGCTTTCTTTGCTTTCTCTTTTAGTTTTGCATCATATTTCTTGATGTGAATAAACAATCTCTTTGCGTCCTTATAATTTGTTTCCTTCTCAATCTTAAATCCCTTGTGCAGATAATTTTTAGGAATATCTTTATGATGAATCTGCACAAACAAGATAGGCTTAAATCCTGCTTTCAAATAGAATTTCTCAGCATCAGGCTGCGCACCAAGGCAAACCTCTTTCTTTCGCAAAGCTTTTGCCTCTTTCACAAGTGCATTAACAAGCTTCAAACCAATTCCCTTTCCCCTTAATTCTTTTTTTATAGCTAATTCTCCCAAAAGAACCTTTTCCCTTTTCACAAATCCAAAAACAATTCCGACAATAGAAGGATTGTAGCAGGCAATGAATAATGAAGGATGTTTCTTGTACTGCGCTTTAATGTAGCTGAATTTTCTTATTCTCCTGCCTGTTGGATTCAATATGCTTATCTGAAACCTGTCAGCTTCAGCAAGCTCCTTTGGTGAAATGCGCTTTATTTGCATGAGAATTTCAAATCACGTTCACGCCGACAATCTTCTTCGCATCCGCGTCAAACACTATGAACTCAGTCGGCTTCTTGCTTATTCCGGCTGCCTTTGCAACAATTTCCATCTGCTTCCTGTCAACAATCGCAGCCCCCTTGTACTGCTGCTCAATTATGTTCTTGATAATTGAAAGTTCTGCTTTCTTGTCTCCTTTCTTCAGCTTCATTGTCCTGCCGATAAACAGCTTCTGAAGGCATTCGTCCTCAATCTTAATGACGTTCTCGCGGGTTTTCTCCTTCAGCTTCTTCTCGGCATCAACCTTCATTTTTGCATACTCAGAAACAACAGATTCAATCGCATCCTTCGGCTTCATGCCTGCCTTCCTAATCCATTCCTCTCTTTTTGGAGAATTAAGGAAAACAGCGAGTATCTCCTGGTCAGCCACAAACTCTGCAGCTTCCTTTGGCATCAGTGACTTCAGCCTTGAAAACATTTCTTTTATCATGCTGATAATGTATGCCTGTGTCTTTTTAACCTTTTCGAAACAGGAAAAAAGCAAGAACCTGCAAAAAGCATTTAAAGAAGCCGCCTATTGCACAAATGCAATGGATAAAGGCAGGATAACAGCAAATCTTGAAGAGAGAATTAAGCCAATACCAAAGGAAAAGCGGATTTTTCTCAAAAGAAGCAAAGCCCTTGAGAAGTATATCAGCGATTACAAGGAAGACGACAATTTCAGGTATAATGAATGGCAGCACATTAAAGCCAATACAATCCTACTTTATTCAGCGCTCATAGAATCCCTTTCTTCCAATGAAAATACAGAATGCATTGAAGAGATGGCACATTACTTTAATTCAAAAAAGCGCGAAAATCGAATAATTGACAACAAGCCGTTCTTAAGGCGGGGTCCTGAGTGGTTTGATGAAATGTCTGAAATTGTAAAAGGAATGCTTGGAATAGAAACAGACAGGCCGCCGGTATTTGAGAACAGGCACCTTGTGTTCAGGCATCCCGGGAAGTATGATGCAGACAAAAAGGAAATCACGCTGCATAACATAAACCCTTATTTTGTTCCCGAGGTTGTTGCGCACGAATACATACACCATGCGCAGTATGCATTCAAATATTCAATGAGCTGGAAATACAATAAGGTGCTATTGGAAGGAATGGCTTATCCATTGGGAAATGCCTCTGCAAGAGAATATGCATTTGAAAGCGGAAATCTCATTGCCCTAAGAACAGGAAGCTCATATCTTTCAGAAGGCTTGATGCAAACAATCAAATTAATTAAAGAAGGTGAAAGGCACAGGAAAACCTGCATGGAAAGAAACGTGGAGCATTACCCGGGCATAGCCGCCTTCCTTGTCGCTGAAGCCAAGCACGGAAAGAAAATATACAGGGAAATAATAAAAAGCCCCCAACCTGCCGAATACCTGATTAAAAAATTAAAATAAGAAAGCCGGCTGCTTGCTGCAGGCTGATTTTACTTCTTCTTTTTCTTGCCAACAACAGGCTCTTTCTTTTTGCCTACAAGCGACTGCTCAAGCCTTAATATGACTGATTCAAGGCTTAAGATTTTCTTCTCAAGCATAAAGATTCTTCTTAATGCATAAAGCATTGCAGCCACTGCTCCAAGCATTATGTACATCACGATTATCATCTGATCTTCCATTGCCATAGTATCACCTCGTTTATTCAGGCACTTCTGCCTTCTTTAAATAGCGGTTATCTTACTATAAAAATGTTGCCCTTTTCAAAAATCGATAAGTTTAAATAGAAGTTAGGCGCATTATTGGGTTTATTCCGCAGGCAAATGCGGGAGAACAAGGAGGTTGTCTGAATGAAGTACCACACAATGTATGAAGAGGAAAGCGAAGACGACGACGGAATGGATGACATCGAAGATGACGGATTAGATGACGAAGGCATTGACGACGAGGGGGACGAATAAGAAAGTCTCCTGAAAAAAACAGCAAATATTCATTCGGGCTTTGAAAAAAGCCCAATTTTTTATTCTAAAATTATCTTCCTTCAACCGAGCTTTTGATTTTATTATAGACAGAAAGGCATTCAACTGTGTTTGTTATGCACCTTATTGAGCCGCCAAGAGAAGGAAGGCGCCTTATCGGCACCGTGATTAAGTCAATATCGTATTTGTTCAGCACTTTCAATACTTTTTTGCAGTTTGCGTTTGCAACAGCCGTTGTTTTTCCCCTGTAATCAAGAATAAGTATATTCATGGGCCAGAGATTTGCTTCATCCCCGCAATTAACTGAAACAACCTTCTGGCTTCTTTCATATGCAATCTTTTCAAAAATCCTTTTCTGCTGCCTGTAATGCCTTTCATCAACAAGCATAAGGTTTCTTGATTCGATTATTGAAATTGACAAATCCAGGTGTATCTCAGGGTCGCATCCCCTTCTTCTTAATGAAGGTATCATGTAAAAGTCAGAATTATGAATCTCTTTCAGCTTGTTTTCGATTGTATCCATCTGCTTTACCCTTCTTATCCTGTAATCCCAATATCTTTCCTTGTCAGCAGACGCAACAAAGTATGTTTTTCCAAGGACAAAACACCCGCCCTCATCATAATAAGGATGGCTGTGCACATAAGAATTTTTAAACCACACATACTTATCGCGCGGCCAGTGGCAGTTCACTTCTGATACATTAAATCCTTTTCTTGAAATGGCATCCGCAACATCCTGCCTTTCCTCATAAGTTTCATCGCCGTTCAAATCAGGCGGAACGCCAACAAGGACATATAACCCTCTTTTCTTGGGTGAGAATTCACTGCATGTGTTTCTGGTTACAAGCCTGACTTTCCTCTCAAGGCTCACCTTAAATTAAGGGGTTTCTGAGTATTTAAACAAGTGTATTAACTGAACGGGTAAAACACAATGGTTAAATAGCAAAAAGCAGATAAAATATGCATGGACTTCGAAACCAATTTCAAAAAACCTTTCACAGACGTAAAAAAACTGCTAATAGGCATTCTATTGAGCATATTCCCTGTAATAAATTTCTTTTCAATGGGCTATATGCTTGAAACTGCAAAAAGAGCCATGAAGAAAGAACAAGCTCTGCCTGAATGGGACAACTGGGGCGACTTGTTTGTAAAAGGGCTTTTGTCAATTGTAATTGAAGCGCTGTATTTCATGCCTGCCTTAATCCTTGGAGCCGTATTCCTTTGGCCTGCAATGAAAACCTCAATACCTTCATTGATAGCAGGGCAGATTCCCGACATAGCAGGAGTGCTTACAACAACCGCCTTATCAGGAATGGCTGCCGGCGGTATTTTAGCGCTTATCGCGCTTTACATAACCCCTTCTGCAATAATGCATTTTATCAGGGGAAAATTCGGGGACGCTTTCAGCCTCGGCTCTGTGTTCAGGAAAGCATTCAAATCGCAATATGCAATGGCATGGCTGTTGTTCATACTTTATTCCATGCTGTTGGGAGCATTGCTTAACTTCATCCCGTATGTCGGAAGCGCTGCAGCTTCATTCATAGCAGGCATCACAGGATTAAGCTTGATTGCAGAAGCATTTGCCGGCATTGAAATGCCTGAGAAGAAAACAGCCGAAGCAAAGCCGAAAAAAGCAGTCAAGAAAAGGAAGTAATTCCTTTTTTATTTTATTTTTTAATAGCTTTTCGCTATATAAACAGTCTCTTTTGCCTTCTTGCCGCAGACAATGCAGCTTGAGAAATGGTTCTTCTCATCAGTAACTTTCCTGCCTCTTACAAAAGCCCCAAAGTCCTTTTCAATGGTTTCAGCGCAATTTGCCCCTTCCATGTCAACTGAGCAGAATCCGCAGCATACAATCTTCTTGTTCTCAATTGCATTCTTGGCTTCATCCAAAGTCTCGCACTTCTGTATAAGGCTGCTGAAGTCAAGCAATTTCTTCTCTTTCAGGTGCCTTGTGTAATTCCTTGCAGCATCGTCAATATATCTTCCAAGCTGCTTCATGTCAACTGCCTTTTTCTCTTTTGTAAACCTGTTAACTACAACAGCAACACCAGTATCAACATCCTTTGGCCCTATTTCAATCCTGAACGGAACCCCTTTCATTTCCCATTCGCTGAACTTCTCACCGGCGCTCATGTCATCCCTTGCGTCAAGCCGTACAGAATACATTCCTTTCAGCAAAGCCTCTGCTTCCTCGCACTTCTCAAGAACTTTTTCCTTTGAGCCCTTGAAGAGTATCGGCACAATAACTATTTGCACAGGAGCAAGGTCAAAAGGCAGTATCATTCCTTTGTCATCTCCGAGTATTGAAACCATCGCGCCGTAAATCCTGCTTATTGCAGGCCCGTAGCAGGTAATGAACCCGTACTTCTCAGAAGCATCCTTGTCAACAAACTTCACATTAAAAGGCTTTGAAAAGTTAGTGCCCAATAAATGCGTTGAAGGCAGCTGAATAACTTTTCCTGATTCAGTCAATGCGTCTGCCGCATAAGTTGAGACAGCGCCTGCAAACTTATCCCACTGCGGGCGTTCAAAAAATATGATTGGTATTGAGAATTCCTGCTCAAGCATCTGGTAAGTCATCTCCATGTCCTCAAGAATTTGCTTTCGGGCATCCTCTTCAGTTGCAAACACGTTATGCGCCTCAATCCAGTGAAATTCCCTTGCGCGGAAGAATGGCCTTGTTGCCTTTCCCTCGTATCTCCATACCTGGCACGACTGGTACCTCTTGAAAGGCAGGTCCTTGTAGCTCCTAATCCACATGCTGTACATCTTGTACAACGCAGTCTCGCTTGTCGGCCTTAATGCCAATCGCTCTTCAAACTTATCCCCGTTGCCTGCTTCTGTAACCCAGAAGACTTCCGGAGTAAATCCCTCAACATGCGACGCTTCCAAATGAAAATTTGATTCAGGAATCAGTGAAGGCATAATCAAAGGAAGGTGCCCGTTCTTCTCAAGCAGTTTCTCATACTTCTCATACATCTTTTTGATTGAAATCACAGCCCAGGGCATATAGCATACAAATCCCTTCAGGTTGTATCTTAAGTCAGCCAGTTCAGCTTTCTGCACCAGCTGGGAATACCATTCAGAGAAATCATCCGCTTTCTTCACAGTTATTCCCTTCTGCTCCTTCTCTTCTGCCATAGCAGTTAAAAAGAAGTGTTATACTTAAATACTTTTTTATGGCAAAGAAGGCGGTTGGAAAAAGCATATTCTTATGTTTAGCCTATTATTATAACCTTTGCGGAGATTTTCTTCTTACAGGCACTTCAATGGGCACTGCTATCTTCGCAGGCATCTCCTGCATATTCTTCCCTTTTATCATTATTGCTATGAGTATGCTCGTCGGCTTTACAATAGCATTAAACCTTGCCTCAGAAAGGTTTTCAAGCGCTTTCCTGCCTATTTCAAATTCCTTAAAAAAGCTCGTTGCATTCAGCACTTCAATTCCCCTCACCCTTCCTTCTGTTGACATGTCCAGAATCAGGTCTCCTGCATCTATATTGCCCTTAAACTTCTCATTGGCTGAAAACCCGTTGTGTATGACAAGAATGTCATTCTCTTTGTCGTAAGATACCAGTTTTGCCATCAGTTCCTCCATGCCACTTTCTTCCAATGCCTGTATGTCATTATGTAGGTTATGATATATAAGCCTTTCTTGGAATTCCTGTCAAATATCACAGGGATTTTCATCGTCCTGCTGTTGCTTATCTTAAACAATAGGCAGTGCTTGATATCGCCGTATTTGCCTTTTTCAGGATAAGAATATACCAAGCTCTCCGGATTCAGTAAATGCCTTATTACCTCTTTCCTGCTGCCTTCCCGAAGGATTAATTGCTGCGTGAAATGCGGCTCGTTAAATTCAATGTCTTCCTCTTTGTAGGATTTCAGCTTCTTTTTAATTTCTTCAATATCGTCTTCCTGCATTAGATGAATATTAATGGAATTTTGCTTATAATCCATGTAATATGCCTGCCTCTTTTCCAAGAATTCCAATAAATTCCTTAACCTTCTCAAGATACTCTTCCGCAATATCATAAGAAAGCGGCGTTATAACAGATGCCTTTCCATAATCAGCCTGCAGCCTCAAGTCATAAAGCTCGCGCAAAAGCGATTTTGCATTCTGGCTTATGAAAGCTGATTTCACCCATATGTCCTTGTGCTCCCTGCGCACAGCTATCCCCTTAAGCTTCAGCACTGCGCACACAGCTGATTCGCACGCAAAATATTCCCTGTTTGCAGCTGTCCTGTAGTCATTAAGCCTTAGGTTTGATTCTGCAGCCTTAAGAAAACCTTCCGCCCTTTCCCAGTCACGAATATATTGTTTTCCCAATCTCAACAGCCGCCTTTTTCAGCAATTCCATTTTGTTTGCCCCTTTTGCCTTAAAAAGGTTGCCGTGATTTTTCCGGAAAATTTTCAAAACATCATTTTTTGTCGAATAAGCGATGTTTTGCATGATACAGAAGCAAAAAGCAAGGTTCAATAAGGCGGATTCAAGGCAATTGGCAAAAAGCGACTTGTCCCTGATGTTGTTTGACGCTGAATCAATCCATTTGAGCGCCTCGCTGTACTGCTCAAAAAGCCTTCTCTTTTCAGTGAAGAGCGAAACATAATATTCAAATCCCCTCACGCAAATGCCGTTGAGCTGGCTGTTAAGCTCGCTGTTGTTGAAATGCACATTTATCGGCTTTTCCGACACAACTTCTGCCGCTGTCCGCGCCCATAAAATCCTGTCACGATCAATCTTGTCCTTATATACAATTGCAATGTCAATATCATTGTAAGGCTTGCCTGAAAGCACAGAGCCGAAAACAAACACAGCTTTTGCATCCTGCGTATGAAGGCATTCAAGGAACACGCCTATCGCAAGCTTTGCATTTTTGTCTAAAGATTTGTATGCCTCGCTGTCCTCCATAAGCCTTATGCTGAAAGCCTGCAGAGAAGGGATTATCCTTACCTCCTTTTGGTTGCCTTTATCCGCCGCTTCCACAATGCCTTTTTCCTTAAGCTCTGAAACAGCCCTGAATGCGGCAGTCCTTCCTGTGCTTGTAAGGGAGATTATTTCCTGCATGCTCCGCTTTCTCATAGGCTCTTTCAGCAGGAAGCCCCATATCTTAAGAGTACTCTTTTGGTACTTGATAATACCCATATAGTACTATAAAGAAAGCATATATAAAAAGCTTTCGGGCTGGAAATCGCAAGGTATTATAAGGGATTATAAGAGCGCCCCCTTATGGGCTTTCTTCCCCCTAATACCAAAAGAAAAACAAAAGGTTTATAAACAACGCACATAATTCTCTCACGTATGGCAGAGCTTAAGATTGTAGTCAATGACCCGAAGACAGGCAAGAGCTTTCAGAAAGCGATTGCAGAGAACAGCCTTAGCGGAATGAAGATTAACCAGAAGCTTAACGGCGAAGAAGTAGGGCTTCCGGGATATGAGCTTGAAATCACAGGCGGCTCTGATGATTCAGGATTCGGGATGAGAAGCGACATGGAAGGCCCATTGAAGAGAAAAGCGCTCCTTACAGGCGGCGTCGGCATCAAAACAAAAGTCACAAAGCATAAGGAGCAGGGCATAAGATTAAGAAAAACTGTTGCAGGAAACACAATCAGCGCAAAGACAGCGCAGGTAAACTTGAAAGTCCTGAAATACGGCCCTGATTCTTTGGCAAAATTATTCGGAAAGGAAGAGGCTCCAAAAGAAGATGCGAAAGGAGAGGAAACAAAAGAGGAAGCATGAAACAATACAAGGCAAAAAGCATCATAGTCGGAAGAAAGAAAGGTGATAAGGATGATGTAAAGCCTTGTTTTATCAGCATGTTCAACGGCAATGACCCTCACAAGACAGGGGAGGCGCCTTTCGAAGTTCTTGATTTTGACGCAATACACAAAATAATTATCCAGGGGCTTGATGTAAGCTATTTATTGCCAGGCAATGACCTGGTTGTGAACAATCTGGAGTCGTTTGACGTGGATGTCCACGGAGAGCACATACACCTGTCAGGAAAGCAGAGCAAGTAAGGTTATTTCTTTTCAACTATATCTTCCAGCGGAATCCTTACTCTTCTTAAAACCCCTTCCTGCCTTACAAACACAACTGCCTTTTCAGCATCTTTTGACTCAATGCCGTGTATCTTTACAAAGCCTTCACCGCTATTTCTGTTATTTGGGCGCACAAGCTCGTCATTCCACGTTAAGAACGAACTCTCATTATAAGAATTTCTTATGCTAACAGCCGACTCGCCTTTAAAGAATCCCTTGCCATATTGGCATTTAAGATAGTATTTCATTTTGTTCCCTCCTTGTTTCCACAATGTCTTCCAAACGCACAACACAATCCCTTACTTCCTGGTCAACTGATACCCTGAAAGCCGCCTTTGTTTTATCCATGTAAAAAGGATTTATTGGCATCAGTGCATTCTCACTGTCAACGCAGACAAGCCCAGGCACTTGCAGGAACCAATGGAACTTGTAAGTGCCGTCTGATTCCTCTATGCCAAAAGGCATTATCGGCTTTGCCAGAACCCTAAATGTGATTATCTTCTCATTAGGGAACATGCCTTCTTCATACTTGCATTTCAGATATTTCATTTTTCTTCCTCCTTTTCATCATACACTCCTTATATTAAAATATTTCTTTCCTTTTTCAGTCAGCCTGTAGGTATATGCAAAATATTGCCCCAGCCCCTGCCCTAATACTTCATCTTCATCTATGTCTTTTCCCGGCTTAAGCCATCCTTGCTCTATCCCGTAATTTACGCTGTCCACCAGGAACCGACTTCTCATTGCACGCCCGTCCATTATGATATAGTCAGCCCTTCCGTCAGCAAAAGCCCTTTTCAGGCTTGCTTCCAAGTCTTCGTTCGTATAGTCCTTGTTCATTTTCCCCTCCTTTTTATTCCGAAATTATTCAAGGCAGTTTCCAAATCAGACGAGCCTGCTTCAGGAGATTCATCGTATTGCTTCTGCCTTTGTTCTTCAGCTATTCTCTTCATAGCGCCTTTTGGGTCTGCAGCATAAGTGTTTAGCATATCTTCCCAGTTTCCGGGCAGGTATTGGCATATTTGCACCGGCTCAAGCCTCTGGGAATATATTCTTGTGTTAAACACAGGCAATACAATAAATTCACTTAGCTTCTTGGCATCCAGTTCTTTTTCTTTGTTTTCAATTTCATGGCAGGAAGTCCTGGAGCTGCCATATTTTGCAAAAAATACTGCCTTGCTGTCAGAAATAATCAGCAAGTCATACCTATAGCTTGTCCCGAAGTTTATGCTTTTGCTAAGCTTGAATCCGTCATGCTCAAAGCACCATTCTGTGTTCACATAGCCTGCATAGCCATAGCCGTCATAGTCCTGATATCCCTTTGTTGCCCTTCCAATGTCCCTTACAACAAGAACCGCCTTTTCAAGCAGCCCCTTGTCCTGCGCTTCTTTTTTTCTTTTTGAGATTAATCTCTCCAATTCTATTTTTTTCATTCTCCCTCCTCCTTTTCAACGATATCCTCTACAGGCACATAGCACCAGACAGGCTCGCCGTACATGTCCAGGGTTATTGCCGCTTCTGAATCAATAAAAAATCTCGGGCTTATCCGCATCAATGCAGCGCTTCCCTCTGCCACAAGCTGATTTTCCTGCACAAGCCAGCAGAAAGTGTTTTCATCCTTTCCCCTGTAAGGCTTCATCGCGTGCTTTGTGACGCGGAAAGTCACTATCTTCTCTCCGGGAAGCATCGCGTCCCTGCAGGTGCACTTGAGAAACTGCGATTTCATGCCGAGCTCCTGTGAAGAGCCATAAGCACGGCATCTTCCCCAAGCACTTCTGCCGCAAAAACAGCTTTTCTCAAAGCCCCAGCCCGCATAGTTCTTTCTAGATTGATTTGTTCCATACTTACCACCTCTTTTTTAAACAGCGTTCCGGCTGCTCACCCAGGAGGGCTCCGTCGGGAGCCCAAAAAGTGCGGAACCGGAACAGATTCCACGACCTCTTTTTTGTTTCAAAAAAGTGGCCCGGAAGCGAGCTTCCGATGCCTCTTTTTCTCCGGCAAATTAATGCCTAAGACAGATATTTCCAAAAGAGGTTATTAAAATAAGGTTTAGAATTTAAGCAACCAAAAGGTTTATTTTCATTAACCAAAAAGCAAATGTTTAAATAGGAATTTCGGTTTCTTCCATTTATGTCATTCAGCCTTACCCTCCCTTCGCTTGAGAAAGGAGCTTCTGTAAAGGATTACATCATTTCAATTCTCTCGTCTGACTGGCCCCTGACTGCAAAAAAGCTGCACGCAGCAATAAAAAAGAGGTTTGGAAGAAATGTGACATACCAGGCAGTGTACAAGGCGGTAAAGGAGCTTGTTGAAGAGGCAGTATTGGAGCGGACAAAGGAAGGGTATGAAATTGCAGATGATTGGGTCAAACGGCTGCACGACTTCACTGAAATAGTAAGCTCAAATTATTTTACAAAGCAGAAGACAACAGCGATTGAAGGGCTGAAGGAAGCAAGAAAGGAAGGTGAAATCAATGTCCTGACTTTTGAAACATACTTTGACACTGAAAAATACCTTTACTATCTCCAGAAGCACTCCATATTCACCTCGAAAAACAAGATAATCTGCATGCATCACACTCACGAGTGGGCGCCTTTATTCTACCTGAGAGCAGAGTACAACAAGGCGGTTGCTGCAAAAAAGCAGGGAATAAGAATCTACAGGCTTTGCAGCGGAAACACTGACGCAGACAGGTGGGCTGCCTGTTTTTACAGGAAAATGGGCTACAAGGCAAAGACAGGCGTACCTTGCGCAGATGTATGCGAGCTGCTGATTGTTGGAAACACAGTAATACAGATTTATCTGCCTGCTGAGCTGAGGAAAAAGCTCGGAATGCTGCTGGGAAAAAAGATGAGCGAGATTGACATCAGCAGGCTCGCGTCAGAGGTGTTTGAGAAGAAAACATCAATAGAGGTTGTCATAAGCTCTAACGAGAAGATTGCAGGCCAGATACTTGAAAGCACGATGAAGCACTTCAAGTGAATTCCTTCCTATAGATTTATAAAGGATTTCTTGTTTTCTATAACAAATGGCGAGAAAGAAAAAAGATGCAGCTGAAGCAAAAAATGAAGTAAAGGCAGAATCAAAGCAGGAAGAGCCGATTGCAGCCCCATTGGCTCCCGAAATTCAGCCCGCTTCGCAGGAATTGCCAAAGGAAGAGCCGGAGGCAAAAGCCGCTATTTTGCCTGCAGAGCCGAAAAAAGAAAAGAAATTAAAAGCAGAAAAGCCGAAAAAGAAAGAGAAGAAAGAAAAAGAGCAGATAATCAGGGCAGATGCAGCCAATAAAGAAAAAGCAAAAAAACCAAAGAAAGAAAAAGCAAAAAAGCAGGAAGCGCCTTCAGAGCCCAAGAAAGAGCACAGGGAGCTTCCACAACTGGCAAAAGTCCAGCCTGAAATTAACATAGGAATGATTGGGCACGTTGACCATGGAAAAACAACATTAGTATCAAGGCTTACAAACAAATGGACAGACACTCACAGCGAAGAAATAAAAAGAGGCATCACAATCAGGCTCGGCTATGCAAATGCAATATTCTATAAATGTCCTAAATGCGAAGGGTACGCAGCATACACTTCATCGGCAATATGCCCGAAATGCGATTCAGTATGCATTCCGTTAAGAAAAGTGTCATTTGTTGACGCGCCGGGGCACGAAACACTTATGGCAACAATGCTTTCTGGCTCTGCAATAATGGACTGCGCAATACTTCTTGTTGCGGCAAACGAGCCTTGCCCTCAGCCGCAGACAAAAGAGCACTTGATGGCGCTTGATTTCGGAGGAGTAAAAAACATAATCATTGTCCAGAACAAGATTGATTTGGTTTCAGAAGAAGAGGTAATGACTAATTATGACCAGATAAGGGCTTTCACAAAAGGCACTTTTGCGGAAAACGCCCCTGTTATTCCAATGGTTGCGCAGCAGGGAATTAACATTGACGCCCTGATATTCGCAATAGAAGAACTTTTCAAGACTCCTGCAAGGGATTCCGCAAAAGACCCGCTGATGTTTGTCGCCAGAAGCTTTGACGTTAACAAGCCCGGCGCACTGCCTGAAAAGCTTGTCGGCGGAATACTTGGCGGCGCATTAAAGGAAGGAATTTTGAAGAAAGGGCAGAAGATTGAAATAAAGCCGGGAAGAAAGACAGAAAAGGAAGGAAAAGTAACCTGGATTCCGATAGCAACCGAGATTGTAAGCCTGCGAACAGGAGAAGAACCGATAGATGATGCAGGTCCGGGAGGCTCAATTGCAGTATTGACAAAGTTGGATCCTGCGCTTGTAAAGGCAGACGCATTGGACGGAAACATTATCGGCTTGCCCGGAAAATTGCCTGATGTATGGACTGAATTTGACTTGATGCCAAAACTTTTGGAAAGGGTTGTTGGCTCTGAAAAAGAAATCGCTGTTGAGCCTGTAAAAAAAGGTGAAGCCTTGATGCTTAACGTGAATTCAAGCGTTACAACCGGGGTTGTAAATGCAATATCCAAGGACTGCTTCCATATTGCGCTGAAAAGGCCTGTATGCGCAAGAAAAACAGACAGGATTACTTTATCAAGATTATTGGGGCACAGGTTCAGGTTGATTGGTTATGGAATGATTAAGTGAAGTATATTCTGCAATATCCATATTCCAGTTGCTAAAATGTTTTTATATTAGCAAAATAATCTCCTCTGTATGCAGATTACAATCGGAGGCGTGCCCGGAGCAGGAAAGTCAACTGCTGCCAGGCTGATTGCCGAAAAGTTAGGATATGATTTCTATTCAATGGGCAAGATAAGAAGAAAGATTGCCGAAGAAAGGGGGCTTACAATAGACCAATTCAACAGCCTGCCCGAAAACACTGACGAGATGGTTGACGAATACCAGAGAAAGCTGGGGAAAAAAGGTGATAACTTCGTCAATGAGGGCAGGCTGTCATTTTATTTCATGCCGCAGTCAGTAAAGATTTATTTTGACTGCGAACTGAATGTCGCGGCTTCAAGAATCTTCAAAGACCAGAGAAGTTCTGAGAGGGCTTACGCGGCAATAGAAGAGGTTGTTGATGACTTGAAAAAAAGAATGGATAATGACAGGCAAAGATACGGCAAGTATTATAATATTGACTGCTATAACCCAAAGAATTTTGATTATGTGATTGACACAACACGTCTCACATTGGATGAAGTTGTAGACAAGGTTCTGGAAATTGTAAAAAAGCATTCCAATTAAAATGCGTAATGCTTAAAAAGAGCGCAGGAAATAAAAATCAAAGGTGAAAACAACATGTGGCTTCAGGTAAGGATGTATTTGCTCTTGGGAGTGATGTTTGCAATAGTCTTCGGGCTTGTAAGCGGCGTTGCAAGATACGCAGGAGTGACTAACTTTTATTTTTACCTTGTGTTTGCAATTGGAATGATAATTCTCCAGTACATGATCGGCCCAAAGATAATTGAATGGACAATGAAAATAAGATATGTTACTGAAAAAGAAGAGCCCAAGCTGCACAAGATGATTGATGAGCTTGCCAAGAAAGCAGGCATACCAAAGCCGAAGGTTGCTGTCTCAGATTGGCACGTTCCAAACGCATTTGCATTCGGAAGAAGCATAAGAGACGGAAGGGTTTGCGCAACAAGGGGCATAATGAACACCCTCACTGAAAAAGAGCTGAAGGCAGTAATGGGGCACGAGATTTCGCATATCAAGAACAGGGATGTCACGATAATTACGCTTCTTAGCGTTGTCCCGATGCTTTGCTGGTTCGCTGCGCAAAGCTTTTTGTGGAGCAGGAACAGGGAAAACCAAGGGGGGGCAGTTGCAATAGGGGTAGGCGCCTTGGTTCTTTATTTTGTAACTAACCTGCTTGTCCTGTACGGCTCAAGAATAAGGGAATATTACGCTGACAAGGGTTCTGTTCAATTGGGAAACGACCCGCACGAGCTTGCATCTGCATTGTATAAATTGGTTTATGGCTCTGCAAAAGCATCAAAACAGGAGTTAAAGCACGTTGAGGGATGCAGGGCTTTCTTTGCAAATGACCCTGCTCACGCAGAGATTGATATAAAGGAATTAAAGGCGATTGATTCTGACATGAGCGGCACAATTGACAGGCATGAATTAAGTGCGCTGAGAGATAAAAGCATAAAGCTTTCAAAAGGGGAGAAAATAATGGAGATTTTTACTACACACCCTAATATGCTCAAGAGAATAAAGCACCTTTCCCATTTGCAGAAAAGAGATTAATACCTTCTCAGAATATCCAGCATAAAATCCTTGCTTGAGGCGAGCGCATCGATGTCAATTATTGACATATTATCCATTTCATTGTGAATCGGATAAGGGTATGGAAGGGCTGAGTTAATCCTTACAACAGACGCTGCAGGCAATCCGGCTGCATTAAAGCTGACATTGTCTGTCCACTTGTCTTCAGTAAGAATATAAGGAATTGAGTTCTCATTGCAAAGCTCAATTATCAGATTGTTAAGATATTCGGTTGTTGGTATGAATTCACCCCTGCGATTATGCACTCCCCCTGATATCATCAGCGAGTCTCCATATCCCGCCATGTCAATGTTAAAGACAGCTTCAAACGTGTCATCAGTATTTGCAACATAATGCCTGGAGCCCCACAAGCCCCTTTCCTCTGCGTCAAAAAAGATAAATGTCAAATCATTGTTGTTTGGTTTTTCCTTAATCTCCCTTATCATTTCCAAAAGCACTGCAACGCCCGAGCCGTTGTCAACAACTCCGCAGCCTGCATCAACCCTGTCGTAATGCGCCGTGAAAGCAAGATTATGCTCTTCATTATCAGCATCAATCTTTGCTATTATGTTCCTGTAATTGTTTCCGGATATTTCAAACAGCTGCACTGAGTAATCCATTCCCATTTTCACAAGCTCTTTTATCACCAGCCCGCCTCTTACAACATTGTCTTCTGCATTGCACAGATTCTCAAGCGTTGAATACATGTAATGAGAAGAGGATTCAGAAGCAGAGGGGGAAGCCTGCGAAACCAAAGGCGGCTGCGCTTCTGTAACTTGCCCTGCTCTTTGAGGGCACGCGGCATAAGACATCATGGCGGCTGCCAGAAGCCCAAAACAATATGTTTTTGCCATAAGACAGGCGTATTAGCAGGGGCTTATAAATCTAACGGAAAATCTTGCAAACAATTATAAACCATAAACAGCACTACTAGAACCATGTACGACTTAATCATAATAGGGGCAGGCCCTGCGGGCTGCACAGCGGCAATATACGCCGCAAGATATCATTTGAAAACCCTTGTTCTGTATGCAGATATGGGGCAGATTTCCTATGCGCACGAGATTTGGAACTATCCTGGATATGAGCAGATAAACGGAACAGAACTTGTCCGGAAGATGATGGCTCAGGCAGTAAAAGCAGGCGCTGAGCTAAAGCAGGCTGAGGCTGATTCAATAAAAAAGAAGGGAAAGGCATTTGTTGTTAAAGCAGGCGGAAATGAGTTTGAATCAAGGGCGATAATTCTCGCGTCAGGATTAAAGCATAAAAAACTTAATATCAAGGGAGAAAAGGAATTCACAGGCAAGGGAGTAAGCTATTGCGTGACTTGCGACGGTCCATTGTTCGCTGAGAAAGATGTTGTCGTGATAGGCGCTTCAAACTCGGCAGTTATGGCTGCCTTGATGCTAAATGAATATGCAAAAAGTGTTACAATCTTAAGCAGGAGCCAGCCAAGTGCAGATGCATCCTCTTTGGAAATAATAAAGAAAAGCAATAAAATCAAAGTATTAAACGGAGAGCCATCAGAAATTAAAGGAGATAAATTCGTAAATACAATAAAGCTGAAAAACGGAAAAGAAATAAAAGCAGAAGGAGTATTCATTGAGGTCGGCTTGGAGCCTTCCACAGAGCTTGCAAACCAATTGAAAATTAAGCTTGAAAAAAGCTACATAAAAGCAGACAATGAACAAAAAACAAATGTTAAGGGAATATTTGCAGCAGGCAATATAACAAACAGGACTTCATTAAAACAAATAATCACAGCAGCCGGCGAAGGGGCTATTGCGGCAAATACAGCATACAATTACCTAAAGGGGATATAAAATGCGCCAAACATACTGGATGCTCTGGATTCTAAGCTTTCTTATTCTTGCGCTTGTTTGCTTTGTATTATATCCCGCAACAGCAATAGCAACAGGTTTCATAGTCGGATTTGTCTATATATATAAGGGATTGGAGCCTGCGGCAGGCACGCTTATAATGAATTGGAGCAAGGTTACGTGGATGTATTGGGAATCATTTATTGCACTTATAGTTATTCTGGCAACAATTTTCACAGCAGTCACAAAGGCAGTGCAAAAATCAAAAAAGTTCCGGAAAATCAGGGTAATCAAGGAAGAAACTGCAAAGAAAGTTAAGTAAATTATTTAAACAGGCTGTTTCTATAACCTTTTATGCTTGAATCAGACATAAAAAATAAGAAAAAAGAGCAGGCAGATATCCTTAAGAACAGGCTTTCTGAGTTTGAGCAGACATATCAAAAAGGCGACAAGGAAATCTTCAGGGAATTATGCTTCTGCATTCTTACGGCAAACGCATCGGCAAGAGGGGGCATGAAAGCAATAGAGGCATTAGGCAATTTGATATTCACAGGCTCTGAAAAAGAAATAAGCAGTGCGCTGCACAAGGCGGGATACAGGTTCTGGAGAAAAAGGGCGAATTACATCACAGAAACAAGAAAAGCAATGAAAGAACAATGCAATATGCAATTAAAGAAAGAAATTGAGAAAAAAAGGGAAAACATAGAAGAATTAAGGGCTTTTTTTGATGAAAACGCAAAGGGCATTGGGATGAAAGAGGCAAGCCATTTCCTGAGAAACATCGGATTCAGGGAGTATGCAATCCTTGACAAGCATATTGTTAATTGCCTGCATGCAACAAAAGTATTGAAAACCAATAACAAGCCCAAAAATAAGGCAGAATACCTTGAAATGGAGCATAAGATGAAGGAATTCAGCAAAAAGCTGAAAGTGCCCATGGCTGAACTGGACTTGATTCTTTGGAGCAGCAAGACAGGAGAAATTCTCAAGTAAAAACATTTATAATGATTTAACGCCTATATTACTGCATGTTTAAATTGAGGCACAAGTTCCCGCGGCATTCAGGCATAGTGTTTCTGATGTCAACACTTTATACATTGGTTTTTGCAGTAGCCAGCCCTATACTGCCTCTTTTTATAAAATCCCTTGTAAAGTCAGACACATATGTAGGGCTTGTAATTGCATTGTCTTCTGTTGAGTGGATTATTTTCACAATTATGATGAGCTACCTGCTTAAGAGAATGAAAAAAGTTCCGCTGACAAAAATCGCGCTTGCAGGATTTGCATTATGCTACGCAATAATCCCCCACGTCACAAGCATCTGGCAGTTTCTTTTAGTTGACTTGTTCAGGTCATTGTTTGCAGCAGGTGCCACAGTCACAATGGGGCTTTTCATACGCGATATTGCTGGAAAAAAGAATATAGGAAAAGTTGAGGGATTCTACTTCACGCTGTTCAATATAGCCTGGCTCGCAGGTCCGCTTGCAGGCGGGTTTGTAGCGGGAATATTTTCGCAAAGCGCGGCATTTTCACTGGCGGCAATAATAGCAGCAACCGCTTTCTGCGTAATAATGGTAGGCAAGATAAAGGAAAAGACGAACATTGAGCAGGATACAGAAAGATTTTTTACAAAAATCAAGGCATATTTCAGGATAAGCAACCTCACAATTATTTACCTTATAGGAATCGGACTGGCAACGTGGTGGGTTGCGCTTTACACTTATGTGCCCTTGTTTGTGACAGAGCACGGATTTACGGAAAAAACAGTGGGGATTACGCTTGCGCTTTTTACAATACCGCTTATCTTGCTTGACTTTTTTGCAGGATGGCTTGCAGACAGGTATGGCTACAGGAGATTCCTGTCGTCAGCATTCCTCATAATGTCAATATTGATAATGGTTGCGGCATTCACGCAGAATATTTATATGTTCATCGGGCTTCTTGTTGCAGGATGCATCGGCGCCGCTTTCATAGAGCCTCTGCACGAGGCTTATTTCTTCAAGGCAGTTTCAAAAAAATCAGAAACAAGATTCTATCCTGTGTTCAGGACAGGATATGAGGTAGGCTATCTTGCCGCTCCGTTGATTTTTTCAGGCATTATGTTCGTTTCAAACGGAAGCTTCAAGGCGCTGTTCCTTGTCGCCGCAATCATGATGCTGTTCTTCTGCCTTATGGCTGTAATGCTCAAGAAGATTAAGAAGAAAGGCAGCGGAGAAGTCATAATCGAAGGCGGCTCTGAAAAAGAAGTTGCCTGACAGCAGAAAAGCTTTAATATGCATATAATCTTCAGAGTGTAATATGGAAATAGAAGGATTGAATATCAAATGGCTCGGGCATTCCTCTTTTTTGATAGAAGGTGACAAGACAGTTTACATAGACCCTTATATCCTGCCTGCAGGCTCCAAGAAAGCAGACATAATTCTTGTTACTCACGAACATTTCGATCATTTTGACAGAAGCAAGATAAAGGAATTGCTAAAGCAGGGAACAGAAATCATCATACCTCCCGGCTGCGCATCAGGGCTTGACTGCAAGTTCAGGATAATAAGAAGCGGAGAAACAATAGAGATTGGCGCTGTGAAAGTGACTGCAGTTCCTGCGTACAACATAAACAAGTTCAGGATGGGAAATATACCTTTTCATTCAAAGGACGAAGGATTTGGGTATTTGCTTGAAATGAACGGCATAACAGTGTATCACGCAAGCGACACTGATTTCATACCGGAAATGAAAAAACTGAAAGCAGACATTGCATTATTGCCGATCGGCGGAACATACACAATGGATGCAAAAGAAGCGGCGGAAGCGGCAAATGCAATAAAGCCAAAGGTTGTTATTCCGATGCATTATAATACAATAAAGGAAACAAAAGCAGACCCTGAAGAATTTGCAAAGCTCGTGCAGAAGGATATTAAGGTTATCATAAACCCGCAGTAATCAGGCAAACTTAGCCAATATTCCTAATGATATCAGTGCCAAAATTATTCCGAATATTTCAAATAAGTTTATCTTTTCCTTAAAATAAAAAATACTTACAAGAGTTAGGAAAATAACAATGCTAACTGAGTATAATACTCCCAAAGTAGACAATTTTATTTTTCTCATGACAAAAAACCAGCCAAATGCTGTAGCGCCATAGATTAAAGCGCCGAGCAAAAGCCATTTCCAGCCGCTAAAGCCGGATTGCAGCGAAGAATGTTTTACTATTGTATCGCCAAACACTGTAACTATGCTTAGCCCAATGCCAATAAGAATAGCAAACCATATCTTTTCAACCATATTACAAATTTTTCCCTGCAAACGGGTGCCCGTGCTCCTTTATATTATCCGTCATCTGCTTTCCTCTTGAAAGCGAAACCCCTGATTTAATTAATTTTTCCCTCTGTTTTAATATCTGCAAATCAGCGCAGTAAGGACATTCCTGCTCATGCATTCCGCACAAAGTGCAGAAGAAAAATAATTTCTCATTCATTTCCCTGTTAAGAAGCATTCCTTTCGCCCTTGGTGAAGCAGTTTCTTTAAGCACAGCCCTGAATACAGGGCATTTGGTCCTGCATAATCCGCACTCAACGCATTTCATTCTCACTTCGCCCCCTCGTTCGAAGATCCCATCGAGACTTCGTCTCGGGGTGCCGAAAATCTCGGATTTTCTAGCACACTTCGCTGCTGCTCGCAGATCATATAAGCTTCCCCCTTGAAAACAGGTTTTTTGGATCATAATGCGCCTTAAGCTCCAAAAATCGTTTTGAATTTTCATCATCCATAGTATGCTTTCTTTTGCCGTGCCCGTATTTTACTCCCTGTTTTGCGCCAAACTGCCTGTACAATGCCCTAAACCTTTCAGCCATGGAATTGTCTTCCCTAAAAACAGGGTAAAGAATCCCCATGCCTATGGGTCCATAGCAGGGCACATTATCTTTTCTCAGAACGTGAAGAAATTTAGGTATTGACTCAAACGGCAAGAGAAGGTCGTCTGCAGCAAGATGCTTCCTCTGCCCGAGCAGGAAAGGAAGCTGCTCGCGTGCAGACCAAACCTCTCTCGCTTCTGCCTCTTTGAGATTTCCTTTTGAGCCTTCATATTCAACTATAAGATGTATTTTCGGCGCAAAGCCGAGAATTTCAGAGCAGATGTCATCAAGAAATTCAATGTTCCTTGCAGATGTATCTTTATTCAGTTCCTCGAGCTTTTCCTGCATTGCAGTAAGCGTGTTGAAACCAAGCAGGCTAATGCTCTTCTCATCCTCCATTTTTAACAGTTTAAGCCTTGCAGAAACAATTATTCCTGTTGAACCCTGCATTCCGACAACGTGTTTCAGCGCTTCGCCTTTTAATTTCAGGCACATTCCGTTGCCGTCAACCATTGTGACTTCCTCAACCCAATTTTCCATCCTGCCAAATTCAAGAGCTTTTACCCCTATTGCATTTGAAGCAATCATTCCGCCTATAGTGCATGCTTTTTTGCTTTCAGGCTGCACAGGAAAAAACCGGCTTCCTATTGCCTTGTTTATGTCCTGCAATGCAGCGCCTGCTTCTGCCTCAACAAAACCTTCTCCAACATTAAGGATATGATTCATCTTCGAGACATCAAGAACAATGTCATCTGAAGGAACCGCATTTCCCATGCTTGTGCCTGCTCCTCTCGGCATAATTGCAGTATTCCCTCTTCTTGCCATCATTATTATTTTATGTATCTGCTCAACATTAACAGGCCATACAATCAATTCCGCGCTTCCTTTTTGCCTTGACGCATCTGATGAATATACAAGCCTGTCAATCTGCCCTTCAGAAACATTTACTTCCCCTACAATTCCCTTGAATGACTCAAGAAGCGACATCAGAGAAGCACCTCTGAAAACTCAAGCACTTCAATTCCTGTATTCTCCGCATTCTGCTTAAGATGCATATAACAAAGAGGGCAGGCAGTTATTACCTTTCTTGCCCTTGCCTGCTTTAGCCTTAGCAATGCAATCCTGTCAGCCGCCTTTGGCGAGTTTGCCTTCAACAACCCGCCTGCTCCGCAGCACATCGCCTCTTTTTTGTTTTCTGAAAACTCAACAACTTCAAATCCTATCTTCTTTAGTATTTCCCTTGGCTCGTCATAAATTCCCAGCTTTCTTCCAAGTTCGCACGGGTCGTGGTAGCATATCTTCTCTCCCTGATAATCCTTTTTCAGCTTCCTCATATTGTCGTGTATAACCTGCGTCACATGCTGCGCCTTAATCCCGTATTCCTCTGAAAATATCCTTGCGCAGGAAGGGCAGGCAGTTATTATGTGCCTTATATTATTTTTCTTTAAAGTTTCAAGAACCTTTTCCTGATGCTCGTTAAAATCATCCTTGTACCCTGCATACAGCATCGGGGCGCCGCAGCAGGCAATCTCCTTTAAAGTTATGAAGTTAATGCCTAACTGCTTGAGCAAAAGTTCATAGTTTGCACTGAGCTTTTCCAGTTTGTGCTGCAAAATGCATCCTGGATAAAACAATGTGTTTCCGAGCAAAGACACCATCTCTTCTCGCTTGTGGTGATGAATTGGGAGTATTTAAGGATTTCTAAGAATGAAGCTCTTTAAGCAGCCTGCAAGCCATGCACTCCTCGCCAGAAGTCGGCTCCCCGCATTTCCTGCAGAAGCCGATTCCGCCTTCCTTCATGAAATTTTCCTTCAATAACGGAAGCGTCTCAAGAAAAGAAGACAGTATTCCCGCTTTTGTTCCCGGATGCCTCAACTCAAAGTCATTAAGCATATTGCGGATTTCCCCCCTGTAAGCAGAGCCTGCATAAGGGCACTCGACAAACTTTCCCGAAATCCCGTTGATAAAGGCATAAGCAGTAATCTCTTTTTCAAGCATGAAATACATCGGCTTTATTCTTGGAATAAACCTTGCGTCTTTCTTTATTCCGTTGACAACTCCCAGCCTTGCAGCCGCATCATTGTTGCTTCTGAACAGGTTCATCACAACGCTCTGCGCCTCATCATCAGCATTATGCCCGAAAGCCATCTTGTTTGCCCTCAGCTCCCTTGCCGCCTTGTTTAGCAAGTACCGCCTGAAAATTCCGCAGATTGTGCAGGGCCCTTTTTTTAGCTTCTTGACCATCCTGTCCAGGTCCATTCCAAACTCTTTTTTGAAAGAGTAAACATAAAGCTTAATTCCTAATTTTTTGCAAAGATTTACAGCATCCTTTTTTGTGAAAGGCCTGTACCCCCTGATTCCTTCATCTATGAGTATCGCAAAAATTTCTATGTTCTTCATCTGCCTTGTTATTCCCGAAAGCAGCGAAAGCAGGACAGAAGAATCCTTTCCTCCTGATATCGCAACCGCAATCCTGTCGCCTTTTTCAATTAAGCCGTACTGCCTGATGCACTTCCTTATTTTTCTCTCAAAATAAGAATTAAAGCATTTCCTGCAGAGTTTTTCTCCTGAAATTAATGCAAATACAGGCTCCTTTAAGCATTTCTTGCAGGGCATTTATCCTCCGGACACCACTGACAGGATTTTCACAGTGTCATTTTCTGCAAGCTTTGCATCTTCTGTAACCAATGCCCCATTCTTCACAACAAGAACAGTAACCGGATTAATGTTCAGTTTCTTCAGCAAGGCAGCCACAGAAGGCGCCTTTGCATTTGCTGTTTTCCCTGTTTTCTCTATGTATACTTTCATGCGCTATTCTCCAAAAACTGCTTTATCTCGCTGACTTTTCTTGGATTTAAGGAAATATGGCTGTCAGAGCCTTTTCCTGTCTTTTTAACACTTATAATAATCCATTCCTCATTCATCAGGCTTTTCATTGCTTCTTCCATAGATTTCTTGCCCTTATGCGTATTTCGATAATGCTCCGGAACGCCTTTTATGATAAAATCAATTGGTGTATGCTTCCCTCCCCATGTATTGCTTCTTATTAGCTTCTGGAGGATAAGCCTCTTGAGCGAATCTGCTTCAGTCATTCCCGAAAGTATCACTTAGCAGGTTTATTAAGCTTCCTTTCACTTATTATACATTGATGTATAAATGCGAAAGTTTTAAATATAGGCTTAATCTTGTAAAATGTATGGTCTGCGAACAATTGTGAGTGGACCTTCGAACGAGATAAGGAGTGAGAATGACAAATGAATCAATATTTCTGGAGCATGTGGGAGACAGCCCTCGGATGAGGATTTTGCAGTATTTGATAGAAGGCAGGGACTTTGACTATACTCTTACGGATATGTTAAATGCAGGCGTAAGCTGGGGCACGCTGAACAGCCTTGTCCCTAAATTGGAAAAATTAGGTATTGTGGTAAAAGTAAGAAAAATCGGCAGGGCAACTCTTTACAAGATAAGCCGGCAGAATGAAACAGCAAAGCAGCTCATTGCATTATACGACAAGCTTATTCTTCAAAGCCTTGATGAGCACGAGCAGAAAGCAGAGATTCCTGTAAGGCACGGAAAGAAAGCTGTGTAAATTAAGCATCATATCTCAAAAATTTCCGCTTCTTTTACAGCATTATCAGCCATTGCATGAATATTTATTTTCTTTTCTTCTATTTCAACAGCCTCTTTTCTAGCCTTTGTAACAGGATTATCAGGTAATGCTGTGCAGCAGGAATGAACTCTTATTGAATCCTCATATGTTCCTATTTCATTTGCAATTTTTATTATCTCATTCTTGTCATTGCAAAGCAGGGGGCGTATTACCGGAATCTTAACCACGGATTCAATCACAGCAATGTTCTGAAGAGTCTGCGAAGCAACCTGCCCCAGATTATCTCCTGTTATTATGAAATCAGCCTTCTCCTTGGCTGCAATCTCCCCGGCAATCCTCAGCATCATTCTTTTGCACAGGACGCATTGATATCTCCTGTTTATGTTACTTGAAATCTCCGTCTGGTTATTTCCGTGATTAACAATATACATTTTTATTTTGCTATTGGTAATCTCAGCCAGCCTTCTTGCAAGCTTGATTGCTGTTTCTTTTGGTTTTGAGTCAACCATCGGGGCATTGTCAAAGTGC
>JAQTVM010000012.1 GCA_028706745.1 Candidatus Nanoarchaeia archaeon | reverse complement strand
GGTAAGTCTTCTTTCCTATTTTGGAATTTTTTGCATATTTCTTCTCAAAGGCAGCTATTACTTTTTCAAGTGCATCCATGTCGCCGTGAATATCTGTTGCCACAAACAATGTCCCTTCATTGGGATATTCAACGATCTTCCCGTCTCTTTTTACGCCATTTGAAACTTTTTGTTCTAAAGAGCCGCTCTTTATGCCTTCAATCGCTGAAACCGGCTCTACAAGTGTGGTGCTTGAAGTTTCTTCTTTTGGTTCATAATTGCTTGTTGCTTCAGTGGGTTCCGGTTCATTAACTTCAACTGCATTTTCAATTGATGTATTTGAAACAAGCCCCAATTCTTCTTTTCTTTGAGCTTTGTATGCATCTTTTAATGTATTCCCATGGCTGTCAAAGAATTCCTTAAGCTTTTTTATGCCCTGATAATCTTTTCTTGCATATACCTTGCCTTCTGAAGTTTTGATGTAAGCAGTATGGTAGCAGGGAGTTGCAGTATCTATCTCCTGTGAAGGCTTTCCGCAGGGGCCATTGCCATAGCATACAAGACCCAGCTCGGGAATGTATAATTCCCCTTCTTTTGCATAAACCCTTCCGTCAGCAGAGCATTCTGCATCCTTAAATCTCTCAAATTCTCCATTAAAATGCTCTTTTTGAGATTCTTTCTCTTTTGTATTCTCTTCGGTTTCTTTATCCATAGCATTTACCTTAAACAATCTGTTTTTCGGTTCAAAACTATCTGTCTCTCAAAATCCGGCAAAAACCTCGCCTGTGCCGCCAAAGCAGAGCCTTGCGGTATGCCTGTTGTGCTCATATCCATTTTATACCCCCTAAACCTTAGTTTTTGAGGCTCTTGCAAGTATTTAAATCTTTCTATTGTAACCACTATAAAGTGTATTATAACTAGAGGGACATGGCGGACAAAAACCCGTTTCAACCGAAATCTTTATATATGTCTTTGATAATATAATATTATGTCTTTGGAGTCATAATGGACAAACTAACTTACAGGATACTGGACGCATTGGGAAGCAGGTTAGGCAATCCTATTTCAATCAGCCGGCTTGCCGGTGATATAAAAAAGAAATACGGCAAAGGCCAGTACAGGAACATATACTATAAGGCAAAAGCGCTTGAAAAAGAAGGCATTATCACGCTGGCAAGCTCGGGAAAATCAATGCTTGCGGAATTAAACCTGGCGTACGCAAGGCTTCCTGACACAATGGCGCTGGCTGAGCTTGAGAGCAAAAGCAGCCTGCTTGCAAAAAGAAAAAGCCTTGGCATTATTCTTCCTGAAATTGAGTCAGCATTTGCAAGGGAATTTTACACAATAGATTCCATTTCTTTGATAAGCCCGGAAAGGAATGCCAGGCTGAACAGAATGGAGCTGCTTTTCATTTTAAGGGAAGGGGAAAGCAGGCAGATTCAGAATGAGGCAAAAGCCATATACTCGCTTGCCAAAACAATCCGGGACAGGTACAATATCAGGATTGACTGCCTTATAATGCCTGAAAAGGCGTTCATCTCTTTTCTGAAGTCTCCTGAAATAAATCCCTTAAAAGAGATGCTGGCTGACAAGATTGCCTTTTCCTCGCCGCAGATGTTCTGGGCAGTGATTTGCGCAGCCTACATGAGAGGGGATAAGGCAGCGGCGCAGGAAGGCATAGAACCGGGAAAGATAAGCGATGACGAGCTGCGTTACAACCTTCTCCGCTTCGGGTATTCGGAAATAGGGTGGAAAGCAAGCGAGCAAAACAGGATTTGCATTGAGATGATTATAGCAGCCGCAATGCTTGAAAGGGGAGCGCGGCTTTTTTATGCAGCGCCTGTGCTGTTATTAAAGAACAAGCCGGACATGATGCTCCTGGCATTCATTTGCCTGAAATACAGGCTGTTGGGAAAGCTGCTTGGCATTCTTGAGGCATTGCGCCGCCTCGGGCATAAAGAATATGCAGAAATGGAAGAGGTTATAAAGGCAATCGGCGTGAAAACTGAACAGGTTGATTTAAGCGCTGTGAAGCGCAACATGGAGCTGTATGGAACATGGCAATAGACAAGGATATGCTGCTTGATTTGCTTTCTGAAGTGGATAAGGCTCTTGGAAAAGAGATGAGCATTGTTGCAGTAGGCGGCACTGCGATGACGCTGCTGGACCTTAAGCAGTCTACAATTGACATTGACTTTAATGCCTCAAAAGATGACGTTACTGAGCTGAGGAGGGCTTTTAATTCCATTCCGCACGGGTTCAGGGTTGACCTGTTTGTTGAAGGCATGATATTTTCCCAGCAGCTGCCTGATGATTACTTGAAGAAATGCATTCCTGTTAAAACAAAGTTCGCTCATATACATTTATTTGCATTGCATAATATGCGGAGATTATTGACCATCTTGGAAATTTGACAGCATTATGCTCAGCATGGCTGATGTCGTCTTTGTATGCTGTTTCATGAAAAAGGATATAATTCTCCCGCTCAAGAGGCAAAAGCTGTGTCCATGAGTTTTCTGTATCTGCCATAAAAACCACTTAAGTGTATTTAATACTTTTTTGTTTATAAACATTTCCACTTAAGTGGCTTTATACGGACACTTAAGTGGTTTATATATTTCACTCTTAATAATGATATGCGCGCTTTCCTTATATAGCTTTCCCACAATTTTCCGTAAATTTTACGGCAACCTTTGAAAATTCCCGCAGCGAATCCGAAAATCCAATGCGAAAAAAGAAGATTAGGTTAGGAATTTCCATACTTGCCGGAAGGGAATTTACGCGCTCGTCGTCAAATCTCTGCAGAGATTTAACTTGGTTCAAAGAACAGCCGGTTCAGAGTGCAACTCTGCCGCCTTTATAGATGCTTACTCCTTGTCCCAATACACAACAACACGATTGTTCTCTATCACATTATCATTGTCATTAAGAATATCAAACCTGAACCTGTATCCAAACAAAGAACGAACATCTCCGTCGCCAATGACAAGCTCCCTTTCATCATAGCCTTCAAAAGGAACATGCCTTCCGATGAACACAATGTCATCGTGCGCCCCGTCAGCGTGATTGGATGCAGGCCCGTAATAATTCAGATGAATTGAAGCGTCTCCTGAATGAAATATTGCAGAGCCGCCTTCAGAAAGTTCAGTCCAGTCGTGAAGCCTGTAATTAGTATGCACATTAAGATAGCATCCTGAAACAAGCGCAGCAATACCTAAAACTGCCTTTTTCATTTACCACCTTCTCGCTGAAAATCCAAGGATATTATTCGCTGCATCGCCGTCATTGTCATTCACAACAGTGTAATTGAAAAGCGCGCCGCAACCGTAAAATTTCCCTGAACCGCCTATAGTGAATTCCAGCTTTTTTGCCAGGCTAAACGGCTCATAGCATTCAAGATGCACAATGTCATCCTTCTCCCAGTCTCCTGATGAAGGCGCGGAATACTTAATAGTGACGTGCCTGCCATTGTCCTCTATCTGCACTGACTTTCCTGATTCAAGGATATACCACGAAACAGGCATCTGTGTGTGAAAATCAGCGCATCCGAACATTCCGACAAGCGCTGTTAATCCAAGAGCTTTCTTCATTGCCAGCATCTTCCCCTTGTTATCTTAAGGATATTGTTGCTGACATCGCCGTCATTGTCATTTATAATCTCAAAATCCAGCCTTATTCCAAGAACGCAGGCAGAATCTCCTGAGCTGATAAGTCTGTAATTTTCAGAATATGGAATTCTCCGGCCATAGCTCTTTATTATTATGAAATCATCATCAGCAGTGTCATTTCCCCAGGGACCCCTATACTCAACAGCAACGCGGTTAATGTTTCTTTCATAAGCAGCAGACTGCCCCTCTTCAAGCAGCGCGTCTGATACAGGCGCAGCCCTGACAAAGATGCATCCTGTCATTGCCAATGCAGCCAATCCAAGTGTTTTTTTCATTGTGATAAACCCCCTATATATAATGTAATGCCTGATAATCCTCACCTATATAAATATTGCTGTGCCTGTGCAAACTTGGCAGTAACGCCTGTTTTAAGAAACATTTAAAAATAGATGTATGCATTTAAATAATATTGAATTTGGGAATGAGGTGCATTATAATGAAACAAGGTAAGTCTTTATCAGGATTCTTAATAATAGGCGCGATATTAATTGCTATTTTTGCGATATATGGATTTGCAGGAATCTTTTCAGTAACACTGGATTCTCCTGCAGACAATACGTGGAGTGCAAGCGGTGATGTTAATTTTAACTGTACTGCTGTATTGAATGCAACTGAAACAGATTTAGGGAATATAACATTACGTATATGGGCTGTGAATGGAGTAGAAGTAACTCATTTAGCGAACCAAAGCCCTGCATTCAATAGCACAACAATAGAATTCCCGATAACAGGACTTACTGAAGCACAATATGCATGGAATTGCGAGGCATATAATGCTTCAATTCCCGGAAGCAGTCTGATGGCTGCAGCAAACAGAACATTGTATGTTGATTTTACTGCGCCGACAATCACTCTTAATGCGCCGACTGCGCTTAACACAACTGCAAGAACGATTGTATTCAACTGGACAGCAACAGACAACCTTGCAGTAAACTTCCTGTGCAATCTTACATTTGACGGAGTTGGAAATGCAACTGTAATGGTTACAAACGGCTCATTGAATTCCACGACTGTTGCAAACATGCCTGACGGCAATTATGTTTGGGGCGTAACCTGCTGGGACCCGACAAATGCAACTGCAAACACTGCGTCCAGCAGCACAGGCAATTTAGCTGTTGACAATTTAGCGCCAAGCAACATAGCTCCGGCTATTGCAAACAACACAAACTTCAGCTCAAGCACTGTTTATCTGAATTGGACAACAACAGATGCAACTTCAACTGTTGTTAACTGCAGCCTTGTTGTTGACGGAGTCAGGAATTTGACAGGGTGGTATGCGGCAAGCGCTTCAGGCGCAGCAGCAAGTCAGGCAGTGAACAATTTATCAGAAGGATATCACGCGTGGTATGTGAACTGCACTGATATTGTCGGCAATGCAAACACGACAGGAACGTTCAACGACTCTGGCTATAACTTCAGGGCATTTTATGTTGACGTAACACCCCCGACGCCTTCATTATCTATCTCATCTGCATTAATTTATACGCTTGACAGTGAGACAATAACATGCTCTGCTAGCCATACAAGGGATACCAATCCCTCAGCAAGTTTTACAGTAAAGAAACCTGATGACACTTATTCAACTGATCTTGACGGCACATTTACAGACACAGCCCAGGCAGGCACTTATACAGTAAGGTGCACTGCAACTGATTATGTGGGGCACACTGCCTACACAGAAAGCACATTTACTGTAAACACACCCACATCATCTGGTGGAAGCAGTTCATCCTCAGCATCAACTAGCACAACTTTATCTGTATCTCCCGGCACTACTGCAAAAGTAAGGGTAAGTGACTCAAACATACCCATAACAGAAGTTCAGTTTGAAGTTAAAGAATCCGCTTCAAATGTAAGAGTAACCGTAGAGTCACTGTCAGGAAAGCCGTCAGGGATTGACACGCCAAATGGAGGAATATACAAATACCTGCAGATTACAAAGACAAACCTCGATGATGCAACAATAAAAAATGCAAAAATAAGCTTCTTTGTGACAAAGGAATGGCTCGATGACAATGGGTTTAGCCCTTCAGATATTAAGCTGCAAAGGTATACAACTAAGTGGGTCTTACTGCCTGTCAAAGTGGAATCATCTGATGCAAACAAAGTTTACTTTGAAGCAACAAGTTCCGGATTCAGTTACTTTGCCATAACTGCGAACAAGCCTGCTGAAGCAACTCCTGCTGAAGAAGAAACAAACCTGACAGAAGATTTGGAAGTTGCCCCTATTGCAGCAGCCATTGAAGAACAAGCTGAAAAAGTAAGCTTAAAAGCGCTCTGGATAACAATAGGAGTGCTGCTTGTGCTTTTCCTTGCAGTTCTTGGCTACAGGAAAAAGCACGTGCTTGTTTTTTGGCGCGAGCCTACTGACAAGGAAAGGCAGCAATATGTGAGGGGAGAATTCCTCAAGCGAAAGAAGCAGCAGAGTTTTGGCTCTGGCAGGGATTAAATTTATTTTTTTCTTTTTTTCTTCTTCTATTATCTTACCGCAACATTAAAAAAGGCATTCTATCTCCACAATAAGCTAAGGGCTCGTAGCTCAGTTGGTAGAGCGTTCCCCTCGCACGGGAAAGGCCTCGGGTTCGAATCCCGACGAGTCCATTCAGCAGGATGGAGTCGGCGGTTCTGAACAAAGTGAGGAAACCGACGAGTCCACTTCTGAGGACTAGGCGGGTAGGGACGAAGTCCATCAACCCGACGAGTCCACTTTAGTGGCACTCGGCGGTTCTGAACAAAGTGAGAATACCGACGAGTCCATTCAGCAGGATGGAGTTAGGGGGTTTGGGGCGCTCCCCAATGGCTTTCTTCACTTAATCAAACAAAGCAGTTCTGAAGCTTTTCCTCAAAGAAAGCATTACTAATCCAAACGCAACCATTGCGCCAACCAAGAACATGTAACTCAATCCAAATGCGTCAGAAACAACTCCTGCAATAATAGGCCCTGCAAAATCAGCAACATGCATAAACATCATGCCAACTCCGGACAACTCCCCCATCTGCTCCTTGGGCATAAGCTCAACAATCCTTCCGTTAAGCATCGGGATTATGGCTGCAAACAGCAATGAAAGCAGGATTGCGTGGAAAAATATGAAAGACAGCCTGTTGTTAACAAACAAAGAAACAAACAATACAGCGCACAAAAGAAGCCCCATTGTCATTAATCTCTTGTTCTTTGCATAGACTGAGAAGTAAGGCTCAAACAGCAAAGGAAGGTAATACAATCCGAACACAAGCCCTATCTGAAAATTGGAAGCCCCAAACTCCTTCAGGAAAAGGGGAAGGAGCATCACGACAAAAGACATGCAGAACCTGAAAAGGAATACAAAGGAATATACCTTGACAAGAAGCTTGTTCTGCAAAAAATCAACAATCGCGCGCTTGTACACGCCGTCTGAAAATATAAGATTTTTCACAGCCTCTTTTGCTGTTTCATGCTTCTCGCTGTCCTTTAAGAAAAAAGAGGCAATAAGCGCAATGCCCGCAAATATTGAGATTGCATACAGCAGGGAAAAATCAAAATAAACAAACAATATACCGCCGATTATCGGTCCTATGACAAGGCTTAATGTCGCGCCGACATCATACACAGACATTGACTCTGCAGCTTTCCATTTTTGCGCATTTCCGCGTGCGTATGAATCAGCTGAAATCCAGAACGGCGTTGAAACAGAAGAATGGTATATCCTGAACAGGACAAAGTGAAAAATATTCTTAAGTGAAAGAAGAAAAAAGCTAAACGGAAGGTAAAGCAATAATGCAATCCTTAACACCCATACTTTTGAAACCCTGTTTATGATTCCGCCCGCAGGGATATCTATGAGCAGTGCAAACAAGGGAAGCAGGGCAGTAACGAGACCGACAGCAGTATAGCTTCCAAGGATTGTCTTGTAATACAATGGCAGGAAAGGAGACACAATTCCCCAGCCTAAGTAATAAAAGAATATTACGACAGAAATCATCTTAATATTGTAAGGCACATTAAGCATCTCTCTTGAAAAGCTGAAAGGATGGTACCAGCACCTCTTGATTTCCATGCAATCTCTAATCGTCTGCTCTTTATTTAATCCTTTCGAATATGAGGGGCAGGGCAATTACTCGAAAGGTTTATAAATAACCCTATTTTCACAGATGAGATATGGCTGAAGAGCAACTGCTGATTCCATTGGACACTTACCTAAAAGTGGGGCTTCACATAGGCACTAAATTCAGGACAAAGTACATGGAGCCGTTCATATACAAGGTAAGACCCGACGGACTGGCAGTGATGAATGTAAAAAAGATAAGCGAAAGAATAGAGCTTGCAGGAAGGCTTCTGTCGCAGTATGAGCCTAAAGACGTGATTATCTTATGCAGAAGGGAGAACGGGTGGAAACCTGTTGCGCTTTTCTCAAAAATAACAGGCATAAAGGCAATAATGGGCAGGTACAAGCCCGGCCTGCTGACAAACCCTGATTTGGAAGATTTCTCAGAGGCAAAATTAGTATTGGCAGTTGACCCATGGCCTGACAAGAATGCAATCATGGATGCTGTTGAAACAGGAGTCACTGTAATTGCTTTGTGCGACACAAACAATGAAGCGACATTTGTTGACTTGGTTGTTCCGTGCAACAACAAGGGCAAGAAAAGCATTGCATTAATTTTCTGGCTTTTGGCAAAAGAGATAATGAAGAACAAGGGCATTTTAAAGGAAGGCGAAGAGCTGAAAGAATCGCTTGAAGATTTCACGCCTGAGTAAAAATTCTTAGTGTTGTGTATAAAGTATAACTTTATGTATTCGAAAATGCGAAGCATTTTCGGATATCCGAAACGCTTTGCGTTTCGAATACACTAAAGAAAGCTGAGCAATTAGCGAAGCTTTCTTGTTGTCCCTAATCAGAGAGTTCCCGAAAGGTTTATATAGAATACAATTATTCCTTATATAAGGCATATTCATATATTGGGCTGTAAAAAATCAGAGGTGGAAAAACATGGGTGAAGAAGTAAGCAACAAACTGATTGTGGTTCTTGCATTATTGGTAGTCATAGTTGTTGCAGTAAGCACGTGGCTTACTGTAAGCAATTTAAACGCAATAGATTCAGACGAACCGAAAGTCGTGAAAGTAACTGAAAGGGTTCTCGAAGGACCGCCGTCAGGCGGGCAGGTTTCTCTTACAATACTGCCGCAGCCGACAGAAGGAGCTGAGTAAACATGGAAGAGACAGCATCCAGGACGCTTGTTGTGATTATGGTTGCAACGCTGTTTATTGCGCTTTTTGGCACTGTTGCCACGATGAACAAGTTTGGGGGATTTAAAGCAATTACAGGCGCGTGGGACCAGGGAACTACGACGCACGGCGCAGTAAATCTTACAATAAGCTCAAACCTTGTTATAAATTTCACTGATGATACTGCTAGCTTCGGGCAAGGAAATGTAAAAAGCGGTGCAACTTCCTGCACAATGGGCACTGACGGAACAAACACCAGCGGATGCTCCGGATTTACAATACCTAACGGCTTAATGCTTGAGAATATAGGAAACAGGCTTGCGTCAATTAAGATATCAAACACAAATTATACAAGCAGTCTGCTTTATGACAGCACAGGGCTGTCAGGATATGCATGGAAGTTTGAGAATCTCAGCAATGATGCAACATGTATTGGCGGAAACTTTACCCCGGGCGGAGGAAGCGGGATGTATGGTGTATGGGGGCAATATCAGAATATAACCGCAACTTATTCAAATACTGTAAACTGGACTCTCTGCGATGTGTTCAATAAGACAGACGGAAGCGACAAGATTAACTTAAGCTTTAAACTGCATATCACTCCAACTACAAGAGCGGCAACAGGAGTAGGATTGTCAGATACTTGGACGGTGGTTGCAGCAGATGCAGAATCATAAACTGCCAATAACAGAGGAGCAATGACATCTGAACGAGTTATTATAGGAATATTGGTAACAATCCTTGTAATCTCCATGTTGGGTTCAATTACTGTAATAAGCATATTCGGCGGTTTTGACGCCTTGACAGGCGCGTGGGGAGTAGGCGATACAACTTACGGCGCAGTAAACCTGACCATTGAAACAAATCTTGTGATAAATTTTACAGATGATACTGCTAATTTTAACACAGGATATGTCAGAGCAGGAGAATCATCCTGCACAATGGGCACTGACGGAACAAACACAAGCGGATGCTACGGATTTACAATACCTAACGGCTTAATGCTTGAGAACATTGGGAATATGCATGCGTCAATTAAGATATCAAACACAAATTATACAAGCAGCCTGCTTTATGACAGCACAGGGCTGTCAGGATATGCATGGAAGTTTGAGAATCTCAGCAATGATGCAACATGTATTGGCGGAAACTTTACCCCGGGCGGAGGAAGCGGGATGTATGGTGTATGGGGGCAATATCAGAATATAACCGCAACTTATTCAAGTGCTGAAAATTGGACTATATGCGATTTGTTCAATAAAACAGACGGAAGCGACAAGATTAACTTAAGCTTTAAACTGCATATCACTCCAACTACAAGAGCGGCATCAGGAGTAGGATTGTCAGATACTTGGACAGTAGTTGCGCAGGCAATATAAAAACATAGAATATTTTATTTATAATATAAATTATCTTGTTCTTAAAATAAAGCAATTTAAAGATAAAACGCAAATAGCCATTATAACAATATTTAAAAAGCACAAATGTATAGAATACCTTATGGGAAAAGCAGGCTTAATTGCAATAATTCTTGTTTTTAGCATAATATTCATTCCCTCAGGAGCTTATGCAGGTTCAGCCGCAGGTGTTTCACCTTCAACAATAAACATCCCTTTTTTTCCCCTGTATGAAGGATATGTTACATTCCGCCCGATAGGATATGAAGCAATTGATTTTGAGATGAAATGCCCGTATGTGCATGTAAGAAACGAAACGCTTTATGATGAGGATGGAGTGAATTCATTCACAGTAGACATAAAACTACCGCAAAAAATAGATGCGATACCTGGAAAATATGACTGCGGTTTTATAATGCATAAGGCAAAGGATATAAATGCGCCTCCGGGAGTGGCTGCAAAGGCAGAAGTAAAAGCAAGCATCAACATCCTAATTCCTGTAGAAGGAAAATACGCGACAATCACCCTTAGTGCAGACAACGTGAACAAGGGCGAGCCTGTTTACTTCAAGGTAAGCGCAAGCAACCTAGGGGACACACCTCTGTACGCGCTGAATGCAGTTATTGATGTGATGGACATTGACGGCAACATAAAAGAAACACTTTACACAACTCAAAGCGATGTCCAGCCGTTTTCATCAACAGAGATGTGGAAAAAGATGGATACAGAAGATTTTGAGCCTGCAAGATATAATGCAAAGGCAGTAATGGCATACGGGGGCGAAAAGCCGGCTTATGCCGAAACGAGCTTTCTTATCGGAAAACTTTTTGTGAAATTTCTTGGCATACAGATGAATGCAACAGAAGGAAAGATAAATCCTGTAACTGTTGATGTTGAAAGCTGGTGGGGCGACCCAATTGAAAATGTCAGGGCTGAAATATCCATATATAATGCAAGCGGAGTTCTTAAAGGAGAATTCAGGACTGAAAGCACTGACTTAAGCCCTTGGCAGAAAGCAACATTAAGGGGATATTGGGACGCCAACGGCATTGAGGCAGGAAATTATGATGCAAATGTCACTTTAAGGTATAAAGGCGGGGAAACAAGCGAGATTGTGAAAGTAAAGCTTAATTCACTGCCTGAAGAAAAGAAAAAAAGCGATGCATTCGGAAAAATAGCAGGAGTAATCGCAAGCCCTGTATTCTTAATCCTGCTTGTGCTGATACTTGTTATCAATATCAGCGTATGGCTTATTAAGCAGAAAAAGCAAAAGAAGGAAGAGAAATGAAAAAAATAAATGCAGTGCTCATAATACTTATTCTGGCATTCACAACAATCGGCATTGTGTCTATTGCTTACAACACAATGACAACAATAGGAATAAGGGATATTGAGATGGAGGCAAGAGTTGGCGACAAAGTTGGCATTGCAGTTGACTCTGAAAAGCTGTTTTTCGGCATGATATTCCCGGGAGGCTCAGGAAGCAAGAAAATTCTTATCAGCAATGAACAGGAGTTTCCGATAGCTGTCAAGTTTGTTCCAATTGGACAGCTTAAGGAATACACAAGCGCATCAGAAAATCCCGCCTTGCTGCAAATAGGGGAAACCAAAGAGATAGGCATAACAGTTCAAATGCCTGCTGACATGCCCTACGGCAACTATACAGGAATAATGCGCGTGATAACCACAAAAGTCAGGGAATAATCTCAGGCCCCGTGTATTTCTCATAGCTGAATTGTGTTTCAGTGATTTTTCCTTCTGATATTAAAGCCCTTATTTCAGGCAATTTAGTTCTTATTGCATCAATCAAATGCCTCACTGTAAAACAAATCAAGTCCTGCCCTTCTTTTGGCCATAGGCTTGCCTTGTTTGCATACAGGCATCTTCCGCCGCACAAGCCATAGATATCGCAGGAAGTGCACGGCTCTTCAACAAATATCTGCTTTAAATTATCAGGATTGTCTTTTAATATGTCTCCAACCTGGAACACTGTTGCATCGTGCATTATGGGGCAGACTGATATTTTTCCGTCAGGGGCTATTGTGTAATTTGCAAAGCCGCTTCCGCATCTCAGCTTTTCTGTCTTGCTGTAATACAAGCTTTCAAAGATTCCAAGGAAAGGATATATTTTCAATACTTTTCCTTTTTTCATTTCATTTAGCCAGTAATCAAGAAGCCCTGATACTTCTGAATTGTATTTTTTGCTGAATTCCTTAAAGTTCCTCTGCTTAAAATCCTGCTGATAAAATCCTGCATCCAGCTGCCAGTGCACTGCGTCAAATCCTGTTGAAAAGAGGTGATTAACGCTTTCGAATACATTTGAATGCTCGTCAACAACCATTCTTGCGATTAATTCTCCCTTAAATCCGTTCTTTCTTATCAGGGAAATGTTTGAAATCACTTTGTCATATGTTCCTTCCCCCCTGTTGAAGTCAGTTAGCTTCTTATCGCCGTCAATTGAGATAAGCATTAATTCAAAGCGGTTTATGTATTCCTTGGGCAGCTTGTCAAGCAGCTTGCCGTTTGTCTGCATCATATACCTTGCATCAACATTATCCATAATCTCTTTTATTTTCTCAATGTCCATCAAAGGCTCTCCGCCGTAGAATGTCAGAGTATGCCTTGTTTTGCTTCTTGCAAGAAACTGCTTCAGCTGTTCTATTGAATATTTGATTCTCGCAGGCATTGAAAAATCAAACTTGAATGTCTTGTTTAAGTCATTGCCAAAGTCATCACAGCTTTTCTTATAGCAGTACCTGCATTCTGAGTTGCAGTCAATTGAAGTTATGATGTGGAAGTACATTTCAGAGGTATTTTAGGGTATTTGGTTATAAATTTATCGGAAACTTAGTCGATAGTTGGTGGTTAGTAGCAGGTAGTTACTACAAGCTGCAAGCTACAGGCTAAATCGAATTCTTTTTAAACCAAAAAGCCCTAGAAATATTGATGATTACAGGCATTATACTCGTTGTGCTGGCATTGCTCGTTCTTATTATTGCAACATACACTGATTTCAAGACAGGCGAAATACCTGACTGGCTGAGCTGCGGATTCATTATATCTGCGCTTGGAATCAGGGTGCTGCATTCAATCATCTACAGCGCCTGGCTTTACACGCTTTACGGAATTATGGGATTTGCAGCAATGTACGTGTTCGGAATCCTGATTTATTATTCAAGGCAGTGGGGTGGCGGAGATGCAAAGATTGCAATGGGGCTTGGTGCTGCTTTTGCAACGCCGCCTTTTGCTTATTTCGGAAATTTTCCCTATTTGCTTGCGCTGACTGCAAACATATTCATTGCAGGGGGCATATACGGAATGTTATGGAGCATTTACGTTTTTATCAGGCGCTTCAAGAAAGCAATTAAGGCTGTCAAAGAAGAGGTAATAAGCAGAATGGGGATTTACATTTTCGGCATTGCGCTGGTTGTAACAGCCCTGATAATAGCATTGTTTTCGTCAGGGTTGACGGCAATAATGATGTTTTATGCCTCGATTGTTATTTTTGCCTACTTCCTGCTGTTTATGTTCATCAAGGGCGCTGAGAAAGCGGGAATGTATGAAAAAGTGCCTGTTTCAAAGCTTACAGAAGGTGACTGGGCTGCTGAGGAAATAAAGCATAAAGAAAAAATTATTTGCAGCAAAAAAGACTGCGGGCTTACGCTTGAACAGATTGCCGCGCTGAAAAAAGCAAAAGTTAAGACAGTACTTGTAAAAAGGGGCATAAAGTTCCTTCTTGCAATACTTGCCGGCACAGTTATTACGCTGATATACGGAAATATGATTATATTCGCTCTTTTCTGACGATTATACTGCAGTATAGAAATCTATAAATATGCTTTAAACAGATAAACTGGCATGGAAAACACACAAAAAGAGCCAATGCAGCTAGTCTTGTCGCAAAAGCCAAAAAATCCGACAATCATAGAGGGATTTCCCGGACTGGGGCTTATTTCAACAATAACAACAGAATTCCTGATAAAGCATTTGAATGCAAAGTCAATAGGATTCATATGGTCGAATAAATTAGTGCCTATTGCAGCTGTGCATGACTCAAAAGTAATACAGCCTCTTGAGATATTCTATGCAGAGAAGGAAAACATAATAATAGTGCATGCATTGAGCGATGTGCGCGGAATTGAGTGGGACATTTCAAATGCGATTCTTTCGCTTTACGAGACATTGAGCGCAAAGCAGCTGATTACTATTGAAGGCATAATGTCAAAAGGCGAAACCTCAAATGTATATTATTACACAAATGATGTGAAATCAAGAAAAAAGATGGATGAATCAAAGGTAACGCCGCTTAAAGAGGGAATAATCGTTGGCGTGACAGCAGGGCTTGTTTTGAAAGAAAAGGAAATGAACATAGTCGGAGTATTTATCGAGACGCATTCGCAATTGCCTGACAGCACATCTGCTGCAAAAGTAGTGCAGGTATTGGATTCTTACCTTGGCTTGAAATTAGATCCAAAGCCCTTGCTTGAGGCTGCGCAGCAGTTTGAGGCAAAGCTGAAAACCCTGATGGACCAGACCAAGAAGACAAAAGACCACAAGCAGATTAAGGATATTAATTACATGGGTTGACGAAGCAGGTAGTTTGTAGTTGGCAGTAAGCGGGCTGTAGTGGAGAAGGCGGCCGTCCCGTATTAAGTTGTTAATTTCTATTATTGAGCTATATTATTTTGCAGATTCATCGCAATCAACTCTTTTCTTATTTCTCTGCCTTCATTCGTAAGCTGGTAGATTCTGCCCATTTTAGCAGAGCCGGTTATGCAGCGAATTAATCCTGCTTTTTGAAGCTCCCTTAATGCTCTTGCCACATTTGAATCTTCCAGTTTCAGCTCTTTCTTAAGCTGTGAAGGCATTTTGTTTGATTCCAGCACAAAAATTATTTTTCTGCGGTTTTTGGAGCGGGCGACGAGAGAAAGCTTGTCATTGTCCATCTGAGATTTAAGGATAGTTTTAAATAAAAGAAAACCTATCAAATACCTATCAAAATGGAAAAAGAGGGGTTATTAATAAGAAGATGCCCAAAGTGTGGTGCAGAAGTTAAAAACAATGACCTTTATTGTATAAACTGCGGGTTTAAATTGCCTGCTTTTTGCAACGAAGAGAAAGAAGGGATAATTCCCCGAAAAGCAGGCAAATTGACAAAGTATATGTTTTATCTCGGCACTGCGCTATTTGCTATATCCCTTATTCTTTTTTCCATTTTTGTAATCATAGATAAGACTGAGCCTGATAGCCTTTCTGAGATTATTCAGAATACGCCACCTATATCAGAACAACAATGGCTTAATCTAAAAGAGCAGATAGAAGCTGATACAACAGGATATTATGCTTTTACAGGTAATAAAACAATTGATGTAATATTTGAAGAGCCTTTGAAAAACGAGTCGGAGCCTTATAGCATAAATGATCCTATTCCTATTAGTGTTAAAATTACTAATAGATTACCAGAAGATATACCTGCTAATGAAGTTAAAATAAAGCTAACAGGGGATGCAACAATGCCCTACTTTTTTTCAGGTGCAAATGAGCCTTTTATTCCTACTCTTAAAGGTATAGATCCATCCACAGGAAATGAGAATTCGGAGTCTATCACAATTGGACCTCTGCAATATGTTGGAAAGATTGTAGAAGGGGCTAAAATTGTTAAGATGATTACTGGAAAATATTGCTATCAAGTTCCGCTTAAAATTAAAGCAAAATTATTTTATACACCGAATAAAGAATATATAGGCTCTAATCTTCATTCTGGTTCAAATCCACCTTCCCCTATTAAAATCATAAATATCCAACAAGAGCCAATTGTATTTAATCTGCAAGGTATTGGAGAATTAAAATTTAGTATCACAATTGCAAAAGAAGCAAGGAATAGCCGAGGTAATATCTCTCGTATTAATGGGGCTTTAATTTGTGAGGTAGGGGGAGGGTTTATGACAGATTGTGAATCAGGCACTATTTTGCCATCTATGTCTGATTGTTTTAGATATAGGGATAGGCTGTCTAAACAGGTATTGACTCTTTCTGCTGAAGGGGCTTATCCTATTGAATGCGATAATAATGGAATAGTTCAAATATCTTCCGATACCTATGAAGGCACAATTAATTGTGCGGTAAAAAACATAAGTTACAAAGAGTTGGGTAAGATTTCCAGTGATTTAACTTTAACGTTAGATAACTTTGCATATGAAGAGGAAATAAGCCCCAGTGAAATCTGGATAAATAATCCGGCTAAGCCTTGTGCGCATGAATGCTCTTGTACAGGCGGGCATTGTACTTGTAGTGAAGAATGCATCCCAATAGAAGGAGATGTACCTGGTCCCTTTGCATCGGGGACTACTATCGCAAGATGCGGAGATGGAATAATACAACAAGGAGAAACTTGTTTAAATTGCCCCTCTGATGTTGGGTGTTGAACAGACAATTAAGTGAATCTAATGGCGAATTGCAGTAAATGCGGAACAGAATTGGAAGGAAAAGAGAAGTTTTGCCGAAAATGTGGCAATAAGATAGACATAAATGATAAGAATAACGAGATGAAATCAAGTTTTTGGACTACACTCGCAGCCAATAAAATATTAAAGTATTTTGCATTTAGTTTTGTTATATTTTTGATTATTTCCCTAGCATTTACTTCCTACCAATATTATTATTTTAACAAGGAATACAAAACCTATTATGAAAAGTTTAATGTTGAACAAGGGGAAAAAGAGAGGTATATAGGGCTTTTTAATACTGAAAAAACAAGCAAAGAAGCAGAAATCGCATTAAGAGAGCAAAAAGAAGCTGAATTAAAGGAAACGCAAGATATAGTTGTAACAAAAGAAAGAGAATTATCTGGCGTAAGAACAGATTTGATTGAAGAAAAAGTGGAGAAGGCAGAAATCCAAACCGAATTGAACACAAAAACTCAGCAATTGGCGGCTATTCGGACAGAAGTTAGTGATATTAAATCAGAGATAGGAAAATTACAATGGTGGGTTAGCAGCAATGCAAAATTAGATTTAATAAGATTATCCGATATCCACAATATAACGAGGAGTCCCCTCAGTTTTCCAACACCATGGAAATGTGTAATAAATGCTAATAAGATAGGTATGGATATGGACAAGCTTGGATTTAAATGGGTAGATGATAGTACAACATCCAATGCCACAAGCCTTGATAAGATATATGATGTAAATACCTTTTGGGAAACAAAAACAGGTGATTGTGAGGACTTTTCACTTTTTATGTCTGCGTGGTTAAGAGCTGAATATGAACGTGCCTTAACTAACTGCTCTGAGAAGAATATTACTGTAGAAGTTTCAGCAATTCAAGAATTAAATTGTCCCTGCAATTTCCATGTTGTTTGTGGCGATGTAGAGGGGATTGGCGGACATTGTGAAGTAGCAATAACCAATAGTGGAGATCCTTATTCGGGTGTAGCATATGCAAATAATGCCCAGATAGTTGAGCCTCAGGGAGGGTATTATTCGGGATTGGGTTCAAACGAATTTAAGAATATCCGTTATTTATTCACGGATGATGATTTTATCACTTATTATTTAGATGGTAGCATAAAAGCATTAAAAAATGCCAAAGAAAAAGTCGAGGTATTTGAAAATGAATAAGGGAGAGGAAGAAAATAAGAAAAAAGAGGAGATATTAAATGATTTAAAAAATAACATTCAAATAGGCATAACCCTTGCAATATTTTTACCTGTATTACTTCACTACTTTCTTTTAATAAACCTAGCCATAGATGAAGCCAATAAGTTGGTTATTGCTTACTATATCCCCGTTAGTATCTGGATTATAAGTTATGTTATATTTTATTTATGTAAATCTCTTCTAAGACAATCAAAGAAAATTATCCTCTTCTTAAGATTTGAAATTTTACTGACATTTGCCCTAGAAGCAATTTTTATATCCTTTTTAGCAGCGATTACCTTCACAAAAGGAATACCTCTAGATTACATACAACTAATGTTAATCAGCAAACTATTTTTAGGTATAACTATCTCTATATTTTTTGTATTACCTTTTATATTGCTTTTATTATTGCCCTTATGCCCATTAGTCCTGCTTATATACCTAAAATTGAAAAAGAGGGCTAATAATATTTAGTAGCCCTTCGGGCTGCCAACGAGGGGTTTGGGGCTGTGAGTCAAAGAGTGACAAACCCTTATTTCCCCAACCGCCTTTTTCTCTATAAGATTTATAAACTACTTCCTTTCTATTCAATTCCATGGAATTTCCATTAATGCAAAAGCAGTGGAAGAAAGGAATAAACCAGCTTGACATTGTCTATCCGAACAAGAAGTTTGGAGGCGCTTATAACTTAGGGATTTTGATAATATATAATCTTGTTAATAACATTCCAAACTGGATGTGCAACCGCGTTTTTCTTGATGAGGGAAAGATATCAGCAAACCTCATCGGCTTCACGTTCCAGTACGAGCCTGACTATTTCAATATAAAAGGAATGCTTGCAAAATCAGGAATCGCAATTGAAAAAGAAAAAAGGAAGCAGATACTGTTTGCAGGCGGTCCCTGCGTGAATGCAAACCCTACTGCTCTTTCAAAATACATGGATTTTCTTGTAATGGGCGATGCTGAAGAGATTTTGCCCAAGATACTGGATTGTTATACAGAAGACAAGCCTAAATTCCTTGAAAATATTTCAAAAATACCGGGAGTGTTTGTTCCCGGCTTAAATAATCCGTCCTGCTCATATGTGAAAAGCCTTGATGACACGCCTTATCCCCTTTATCAGCCGCTGCCTGTTGATGTTCCAAAAGAATATGTGTTCGGAAACGCATTCCTTCTTGAGCCGGAAAGAGGATGCCCTTTTGTCTGCAAGTTCTGCCCAATGCCTTCAAGAGGCGGAGTAAGATTAAGAAGCCTTGAAAAGATAAAGGAGATTATTGACAAGGGAATAAAGCTGAACAAGAGGAATAAAGTGATAATTTACACTGCCTCATTCACTCACCCGAAAAGAAAAGAGATTCTTAAGTATCTGCTTTCAAATAATCTTGAATTCTCTGTCCCTTCAATCAAGGTTGAGCTTGCTGACAGGGATTTTTTGGAATTAATAAGGAAAGGAGGGCAGCGCACTTTGACGATTGCGCCTGAATGCGATGAAAAGCTGAGGTTTGATATCGGAAAAAGAGTTGATGACGAGCAGTACTTCCGTTTCATTGAGAATGCAAATGACTTGTCTTTTGAGACAATAAAAGCGTATTTCATGATTGGAATTCCGGAACAAAATGATGAAAACATTAAGAAAATGTGCGAATTTATCATAAAAGCAAAGGGGCTTTCAAAGGCAAAGTTTTATGTTTCAATAAACCCGTTTGTGCCAAAGCCCGGCACAGCATTCTCAGAATATCAGTTTGATGAGGGCGTAATCAAAAAGCAGGCAAAGCTGTTGAAAAGCTTCCTTGGCAAATCAGGATTGAGGTTCAAGATTCAGGGCGCAAGGCAGGCAAGGGAAGAATGGATTTTGACTCACAAAAAAGAAGTATATTTTTGAGTATAGAAATATATATAAACAGCTAATTGTTTAAGAAAGTAAAATGGTCTGCGAACGTGCTGAAAAATGGAACATTTTTGGCACCCCTAAAATGGAACGCATTTTCGAGGGAAGTGAAGTGGACCTTTGAATGGAATGAAAATGCAGGTGCAGATTTCTTTTGACACGGATAAGGAAAGCCTTGATGACTTGAAGAAGCTCGCAATGGCTATTCAGGACATGATTTCTGAAAGGGAAAAACAGAGCGGAATGGCGCCTTCACAGCCTCAATCTGCCAGCCAACAGCCGCATGCTAATTCCTACCAGCCTCAGCAGTTCCAGCAAACTCAAAAGCCTGTTCCAAAAGAAGGAAAGACATCCGGAGGGGGAAGGGTTGTGCCTTATGATGAGAAAGTCAGCGAAATGATGACTAGCCTGCTTTATTCCGGCAAGAAAAAGTATTAAAGGCAATTTCTAGCAGCCACAAGCTGCCTGCCACAGGATACTAACTACCAACTACTTGCTAAATCAGCGACCATCCGTACATTACAATTGCCGCAACAACAGGAACAAGAAGATTATCGTCAATTACCTTGTTGAAAAGCTTTATGTCGAGGGCTTCTGAAATCATTGCAACAAATGCGCCAAGGAATGCTGTGAGGAAAGGCACAAAAATAAAGGCGCCTAAAAAACCAAGAACAATTCCCGCTATTGTGCCTTCAACTGACTTGCTTCCCATCTTATGCTTTCCAAAATGCTTTCCAATCAATGTTGAAAAAGAATCTCCTGCGGCAAGCACCAGTATTGCGGCTGATGCAATATTCGGAGGAAACAATCCAATCACTGTAAAGCAGCCAAGCACAAAGAATATTGCCCCCTGCCCCGGAAATTTTGCGTGTTTTCTCTCGAACCTTTCAAGGAACCAGGCAATTCCCGGCACTTTATATCTTGTGGAAGCAATTGAAATAAGGATTCCGATTACAAGAATTATGAACATGCGCCTTGCGCTTAATATCTGAAAATTATAAAGAAGCACTATTGATATGCCCAGGAATAAATGAAATAACTGCCTTTTTATCTCAAGCCAGTCTGTTTTTCCATCCATAGGCAATGAAAATGCAAGCAGGGTTAAAAAGATTGCGGAGAACCGGCTGAGAGGAATACTTATATATAGCCGTAAGGACACTTTATCTGCATGAAGAACTTCAGGGGAAGAAAGGAAAAGCAGGCATCGATTGCGAAAGAAAGAATTGAAAAGCTTTTTTCAGAAGCAGAAGATGCTTTCAGCAAAGAACCGAAGCTTGCAAGGAGGTATGTGGAGCTTGCGAGAAAAATCTCAACAAGGACAAACACAAGAATCCCGTTTGCGCTGAAAAGAAAGTTCTGCAAAAAGTGCAATGCATACCTTGTTCCGGGAAAAAACGCAAGGATACGGACGAAAAACAAGGCATTAATCATTGCCTGCCTTGAATGCAATGGAGTGTCAAAGCTGCCTTTGAAGAATAAAGCGGGAAAAAAGGCGCAAACCCAAAAGACGCAACATTTATAAACCTCTTAAGTTTCTCTTTTCTTCGATAGTGTATAAAGCCTAGCTTTATGCACTAGAGAAAGCGCAGCAATTTGCGAAGCTTTCTCGTAGAATAGGTTTTAGGAGACATTACTATGGTTCAAAGAATAGGCGGTTTCAGAAGAAAGACAAGAAGCAAGCTTAAAAAGCCCGAAGGCGAAAAGGGAAAAGTAGCAATCAGCAAATTCTTCAATAAGTTTGAGGAAGGCGAAAATGTGGTTCTTAAGCTGGAGCCGTCTGTGCATGCAGGAATGCCTTACCCGAGATTCCAGGGCAAGAGCGGCGTTGTTGTCGGAAAACAGGGCGAATGCGTAAAAGTCCTGATAAAAGACGGAAGCATGGAAAAAATGATAATCTCGCACCCGGTGCACTTGCTGAAGATAAAACCGGATGCAACAGTAAAAGCAAATAAGCCTGTTAAGGTGAAAACAAAATGACTGACATAAAAGTAATCAACGAGATTCCTTTGACAATGGCAGAGCTGAAGGAAAAGCTTGCAAAGATTGAAAAAAGGGACAAGGAACTTGCTTTCAGGGCAAACAAGACAAAGGAATACCTGAACAATTTTACAATCAAGGAGAAGGGCATTGCAGCGCTGAAGAAAAAGATAGCAGAGCTTAACATCTCCAGATTAAAGGACAGGCACATAGCAAAGCTCATTGACATTGCTCCAAAGGATATTGACAGCATAAAATGCACGCTTTCCGGCGAGGCCTTGACTCTTAAGGAAGAGGATTACCAGAAACTTCTAGAGGCATTACAGGAGTAATTAAAATGGAAGAGAGCAAGGAGGAGCAGGCAATTATACTGGACTTTCTGCCGAACGGCTATCCGTTTGACAACAGGCCCATGTTCAGGAAGACCGCAATAGCACAGGCTATCGGCACTTCGCATTTTTCACTTCTTGAGTTGATTCCAAAAAAGGAAGCTGCGCTTCAGTCAATGCGCGTTGTATATATAGGAGAAGGCAAAAGGGATGAAATACATCATGTTTCAGGAAAACTGCTTCCGGAAAAGCTTACAGAAACTGCAAAGCACGCGCTTGAGGAAGCTGTAAAGGAGCTTGTTGCAAAGGACAAGGCAAAGTTTGTCGAGTTTTTCAACAAGGCGGGCGCAATAACAACAAGAATGCACAGCATCGAGCTTTTGCCGGGAATAGGCAAGAAGCATATGTGGGAGATTGTAGAAAAAAGGCAGGACAAGCCGTTTGAAAGCTTTGGGGACATGAGGGACAGGATAAAACTGCTCCCTGATCCTGAAAAAGCAATCGTAAAGAGAATAATCAGCGAGATAAACAACGAAGACAAGTACAAGCTCTTCGTGAAGTAAAAAACCTGCGGGTTTTTTAAGCTCAAACAGGAAATCCTGTTTAAGCAGTAGAAAGGGAAAACTATATAAATAGGCTAGAATAACCAAAGTGAATAAAGTTAATGGTGGCACGAGCTCTGGCTGACTGTCACAACAACTGAAGGCAAATTATAATGGCACAAACCGAAAACATAAGGCAGATGGTAAGGCTGGTAGACCAAACCATCCCCGGCACAAGAAAGGTTCTCATGGCTCTTGCAGACATAAAAGGGATAGGAATGACAATGGCTCATGCAATATGCCATGTTCTTAACATTGATGAGAGGGCAAAAATAGGGGCGCTTACTGACGAAGAACTTGAAAAAATCCATGATGCAGTGAAATATCCCCTTAAGCATAATATCCCTGTTTGGATGATAAACAGGAGAAGGGATTATGAAACAGGAGAAAACATGCACCTTCACGGCGCAGACCTTGCATTTTATGTTGGAAATGATATCAAAATAATGAAGAAGATTAAGTCTTTCAAGGGCATGAGGCACGCCGCAGGCCAGCCTGTAAGAGGGCAGAGCACAAAGGCGCACTTCAGGCACGGCTCTTCACTTGGCGTTGTAAAAAAGAAGGCACCGGCAGCCGGAGGAAAAGCTTAAAATGGGAGATCCGAAAAAGCAGAGGAAGAAGTATGATACACCCATGCACCCATGGAAGTCAGAAAGAATCAATGAAGATAACAAGCTTGAAGAAGAGTATGGATTAAAAAACAAGACAGAGATATGGAAAATGAGCTCAAAGCTCAAGAGAATAAAAGCTCAGGCAAAGCAGCTTATCACAAAGACAGGAAAGCAGGCTGAAAAAGAAGAACAGCTTTTCAGAAAAAGGCTTGAAAAGCTGGGGCTTATGGCAGAGGGAGCGAAGCTTGAAAATGTTCTTGACTTGGGAGTAAAAGACATACTTGAAAGAAGGCTGCAGACGCATGTTTTCAAGAGAGGATTTGCAAAGAGCATGAAGCAGGCAAGACAGTTCATAACTCACGGGCATGTAATGCTTAACAACAGGAAAATAACCTCGCCCGCATACATACTTCTTGCAGGGCAGGAAGCAATGATTACATTCAGGCCGACTTCACACCTTGCGGATGCAGAGCATCCCGAGAGAAAGGTTGCATTGAAGAAAGGAGAGCAAAAGGATGAGATAAAGGCAGAGAATACAGAAGAAATAAAGGAGAAGAAAGATGATTCCGCAGAAGAATGAAAAGCTCAGATGGGGGATTGCGCACATTTATTCATCTTATAATAATACAATAATCCATGTTACAGACATCACCGGTTCTGAAACAATCGCAAAAGTGTCAGGCGGAATGGTTGTAAAAGCGCACAGAATGGAGCCTTCGCCTTCAGCAGCAATGGCGGCTGCAAAGCTGGTTGCAGAGGGTGCAAGAGAAAAGGGCATAAACGCTATTCACATTAAAGTAAGAGCGCCCGGCGGGCATAACGGACCAAACAACACAGGCCCCGGCGCGCAGGCAGCAATAAGAGCGCTTTCAAGAGCAGGATTAAGAATCGGCGATATTGATGACATTACCGCTGTTCCGCACGACAGGTGCAGGAAAAAAGGCGGCAAGAGAGGAAGAAGAGTATGAAACTGGAAATTATTCACTCGGACAAGCAGAATGCGAGCTTTGTATTGTCAGGAGCTTCTCCTGCTTATGTAAATACGCTTAGAAGGCTTGTTATCAACAAAGTGCCTGCAATGGCAATAGAAGAAGTCACATTTGAGGAAAACGGCTCTGCTCTTTACGACGAGATTCTCTCGCACAGGCTCGGGTTATTGCCCCTGCACACTGACTTGAAGTCATACAATCTGCCTTCAAAATGCAAGTGTAAGGGAGCAGGATGCGCAAGGTGCCAGGTAAAGATGACAATCAACAAGACAGGACCCTGCATTGTCTATGCAGAAAGCATAAAATCAAAAGATCCTGAAATAACGCCTGTTTATCCCAAGATGCCTCTTGTGAAGCTGTTTGAGGGGCAGATACTCAAGGCAGAAATGACTGCGCAGCTTGGCGAAGGAAAGGATCATATAAAGTTCAGCCCCGGAATAGTGTTTTTTCAGGGATATCCGCAATTCAAGATAAAAGAAAGCAAGGATGCAAAGGAATGCGTTGAGGTTTGCCCTAAAAAAATACTGAAGCTTGACGGCAAGAAGCTGAAAGTAACTGACGAGGCAAAATGCGACTTGTGCATGGCTTGTGTTGACGCATGCCCTGAAGCAATACAGGTTTCAGGCAGCAATGAAGATTTCATAGTTACTTTGGAGAGCTGGGGACAGCTCAGCGCAAAGCAGGTACTCACTACAGCAATGGAACTGTTTGATGAGGAGCTTGACGCGCTTGAGGAAGAGATAAAGGATATAAAGTAAAAAGCATTGCTGCTTTTTACTAATGGCATGCGACAAATGCAGCATACCATAAAGCAAAAGGCATAGTCATAAGAGCGCATTTGCACACCCAGAACACATGTGCAGGGGTGGCAGAGCCTGGTCAAATGCGCTAGATTGAGGGTCTAGTCCCTTAGTGGGTGCGAGGGTTCGAATCCCTTCCCCTGCATACATATTCAAACGGAAAAAACAAGGATAAAAAATGAAACGAACAGGACCGACAAACATCAACCTGCAGAAGCTGGTTGCAGAACTTAAGGAGCTTGGCAGAAAGCAGAATGCATTAATATGGAGGCTGGCTGCAGAAGAGCTTTCAAAGCCTTCGAGAAGAAGAAGGGAAGTAAACATCAGCAAGATAGAACTTGCTTCTGACGAGAATTCAACTGTCCTTGTTCCGGGAAAAGTGCTTTCAGCAGGCGAGCTTACAAAAAAAGTAACTGTTGCCGCATGGAAGTTTTCAGGCAAGGCAAAGGAAAAAATCAACAAAAAAGGAAAGGCGCTTTCTATTCAGGAGCTTATGAAAGCAAACCCGAAAGGAAGCAAAGTGAGGATAATAGGATGATTATAGACGCAACTAATCTGATAATGGGAAGACTGGCTGCTTTTGCAGCAAAGAAAGCTTTGATTGGAGAAAAAGTAGACATAATCAACTGCGAAAAAGCAATAATCACAGGCAACAGAAGGACAACTGTTGAAAAGTTCCACCATCAGAGAGACAGGGGCGGTCCTTTTCACGGACCTTTCATAGGAAGAAAGCCGCATATGCTGCTTAAGCACGTGATAAAGGGAATGGTTCCGCACAAGCAGGCAAAGGGCATTGAAGCTCTGGCAAGAATAAAGTGCCACATTGGAACGCCAAAGGAATTTGAAGGCAAGAAAACAGAAAAGCTCGAAAAGTCAGGCGTTGAAAAGCTGGAAACCACAAGATATATAACACTTCAGGAATTATCATTCGAATTAGGAGCAAGATGAAAAAGACACACGCATCAGGTAAAAGAAAAAAGGCAGTCGCAAGAGCGACAATCTATGAAGGAACAGGAATAATCAGGATAAACTCAAGACTGCTTGACACTATTGAGCCTGAAATACTCAAGCTTAAGGTTTCTGAGCCTCTGATGCTTGCGGATGAAGTTGCAAAAAAGATTAATGCTGACATAGTTATCAGGGGCGGAGGCGCAATGTCGCAGGCAGAAGCCGCAAGACTTGCGCTGGCAAAAGGGCTTGTTGCATACACAGGAAGCAAGAACCTTAAGAAAGAGTTTTTAAGCTATGACAGGCATATGCTTGTCGCTGATGTAAGAAGGAACGAGCCTCACAAGCCGAACGATTCAAAAGCAAGGGCTGCAAGGCAGAAGTCATACAGGTGAAATCAAAATGATGGTACCAATAAGATGTTTCAGCTGCGGAAAGCCGATAGGGCACCTTTGGGAAGACTATAAGGCAAGAGCGGCAAAAGGCGAAGACAGAAAAAAAATAATGGATGACTTGGGCTTGAAGAGATACTGCTGCAGGGCGCAGTTCCTCGGGCATATTGACTTGATTGATGATATAGGTAAATTCAAGAAGAATTAAAATGACGCTGGTTTTATACGGCACTTCCTCAAATTCTGACTTGTATTATGCTTCCGGATTTTCATGTTTTGATTCTTTTGTTTTTTTGCAGGACAATAAGTCAAAAGTTATCATAACTTCTGTGATGGAGAAGGGGCGAGCCTTGAAAGAATCTAAAGCGACATCTGTTTATTCTGCAGAGGAGATTCTTGGGAAAAGGGGCCCGCTTGAGGATGCTTTGCTTAAGTATGTCCGTATGAAACATATTAATACAATTGAAGTACCCCTTGATTTTCCCATCAGGATTGGAAAAAAATTAAGATTACATTCTTTTGTCAATATAAAAGGGCCTGAATTAGGGCGCGAGTGCAAAAGTCTTGATGAATTAAATAAGATAAAAGAAGTGCAGGATGCCACTGCATCAGCAATGAATATTGCAAAAGAAATGATTTCCCGCTCACTTATTGGCTGCGAAGGTGTTTTGCATTACAATTCAATGGCTTTGACTTCTGAGTGGGTGAAAAGGGAAATTAGCATTGAGCTTGCAAGGCACGGATGCTATGCAGAGCAAGAGCCCATTGTTGTATGCGGAGACTCCTGCCTTGATGTGCATAACACGGGAAAAGGCGCCTTGAAAGCAAATGAAAGCATCATAATAGACATATTTCCGCGTTCTTCAACAACCAGGTATTTTTCAGACATGACCAGGACATTTGTAAAAGGAAAGGCTCCTGCCGGACTTAAGAAAATGTATGAAATTGTGAAGAAAATGAAGCAGTATTGCATATTCACGATGAAGCCGAAAGAGAATCTTTATGGTTTGTATATGGAATGCAAAACAGCATTTGAAGAGAATGGATTCAAGACAAGCGCTGAAAATGGAAAAATGCAGGGCTTTATCCACGGACTTGGGCACGGAGTTGGATTGGATATCCACGAATCTCCGCACGGAATTGAGCCAATGAAAGCAGGCAATATTATTGCAATTGAGCCCGGACTATATTACAAGGGCACAGGCGGCGTAAGGCTAGAGGATATTGTGCATATTTTGCCTGATGGTTGCGAAAATCTTACTCATTTTCCGGAAGAATTGGAATTGTAGAGCTGCCCTGCCATTCCACTATCTTTTTATACAACTGAATTATATTCTCTGTATGCGCGACAATGCATGGCTTGAAAAGCGGATGTTACAGATTTGGGAAATGCTGTTCCCCGAAGTTGCAAAGCTGAACAATGTTTCCATACGCTTCAAAGGAAAGTGGAAGAACAAGTTCGGGCACATCAAGAGGACAGGCAAGGATACTGAGATTGCAGTGAATTCATTGTTTACGCATGAGGCAGTGCCTGAATACATAATTGATTTGACAATCGCGCACGAACTTACGCACTATTGGCACGGATTCAATAGCCCTCACGAGAGAAAGTACAGGCACCCGCACGCAGGCGGCATTGTAAACAGGGAATTAAGAAAGAGGGGATTCGGGCATATGCTTGTTCTTGAGAAAACTTTTGTGAAAAGGCAGTGGCTTCCGATGTACAGCTTGCTGTTGAAAAACCAACCAAACTAGAAAGGTATTTATATCCTTAAGACATAGGAATTTTGATGGTCAGCACAGAAAAAACAATTGAATTTGAAGGCAGGAAATACAGGATAGATGTTTCACAAAAAGTTTCCACAGTGGGGGATTTTGACGAGAAGAACAGCACTGTATATGTTGACAAGGACATGCCTGCGAAGTTTCACGAGGGAATCGCGGTGCACGAAATTCACGAAAGAAATGTGCTGAAAAAAGGGCACAGCTACCAGTATTCTCACAATGAGGCGCAGAAGAGAGAGCTTGAATTCTACAAGAAAAAGCACGGCGACAAGGAAGGGGAAAAAATGCTTCTTGAAGAGGAAGCCATCGTTCTTGCAATGCCAGGCAGAATGCCGCCCACAAGAAAGAAAAAAGAAACAGACGCAACGCCTGTGCCAAGAATCCAGTTAATAATGCTTAAGGGCGCAATTTATGAAGGCAAAACATACATTATTGACAATTCGCATTCGCTTATCGGCGACATTGTTGACTTTTATGAAAAAAAGAGGGTTATCTACATTGACAAGGATATTCCTGAATGGCTTTTTGAGGGCATGGCAATATACACGATTGAGGAAAGAAAGCTCTTGAAGCAGGGCAGCAGCTATGCAGATGCGTCAGAAGCCGCGTCAAAGAAGGAGCTTGCTTATTACGAAGAGAAATTAGGCTCTCTTGAGGCTGCGCAAAAAGCAGTCGCAGAAGAACTGAAAATACAAAGCCTGAAATTTGCTCAGGACAAGAAGGATTTGAAAGACGGCGAAAGAAAAGTCGTTAATGAAGATGTTCCTAAGTAAAGGACAGCAGCGTCTTCTGCTGCTTCGCCTCTTTTAACAAAACACTGCTTTCACTGAACTGATTGATTGGAATTCTTAATCTTGCTGAAGCTGCCTTTAATGCGTCTTCTATTGTGCTGAATTTTTCAAAATGCTTTGACATTGCGCTTCTCACTGTTTCCCTTAATATCCCAACGCCGCAGGGAGCAAAATACTCGTCCCTCACTTCCCTTAGGATTAACACAGATGCCTGGCGCTTTATTGAATCCAAATGTTCTGCAACTGCCAGTCTGCAGCTATAGTAAGCCCCTGTCACTTCAGAAGCATATGACTTCCTGCCATAAAAACCCTCATTGTCTTTCATAAAGAATATCTGCATTCCTGTGTTCCAGCAGGAGCCGGGCATCTTTGCCTCAATCACTTCATAGCTCCACTGCCTTGGAAGAAGTATTATTTCATAATGATTTCCGACATACTCGTCGTGATAAACCCTGTATTCATTTATCCACGGATAATCTTTCACTTTCTTCAAGACATCCTTTGAAACAATGTCGTCAACAGCTGTTATTGCCCATCTGGTTGGAACCATTTTTCGTTCCAGCTTTGAGCCCAGCAATCCTGCTGTCAGAAGCTTAACCATTGAAGTAACTGAGTATTCGTGCTTGTACAAGTCAGTAAGCGCTTCAACTGATTTCAAGCCATTGTCTGAAACAACTGAATCAACTTTTTTGGGAATGAACGGATTCTCGGTAATTTCGGCTTTTTTCAACGGAGCAGGATTTCCAATCGGAGATGAATGATTGTTAAGCTCCATTGCCAATGACGGCTTTTTCAGCAGATGAAATTCCATGTCGCACGGCTTTTGCGCCATTGAAACTTCCTGCATCACTTCTTTTAATTTATCATTATTGCTTTTTATGTTGCTTGAAAACCTTGAGTAAATCATTGAGCCCCTTCTCTGAAGAATGTCGTGCACTCCCAAATGCTCCTTGAACCATTCCTCGGGCGCAGATAGCTTGCTTGCCGTGTCATCGTGCTGCGCAGGCGCCAGGATTCCTGCAAATACGTTCGGATAATTGAACTGCCCGACAAAAACATCCGGGGGAGATGAGCCGTTGAAATCAAGATTCACTTTAGGCAAAGCTTCCCTGAATTTCTGGAGAATAGGGCAGAAGCCCCTTTTGCAGGAGAATTTGCTGTTTGCATTGCCCTTGCACCTTATGCAGTCCATAATGGAAAGAATTGAATATATGGTTAAAAAGCTTTTGTGGGCGGATGGCAAGTGGCAGGTGGAAAGGCGGCCGGAATTTCAGCCATAGTTAACTATTTAAAGCATTTTTATATCCATTCTATAGCACAATAAACGTGCACCAGCAGGTGCTATGTGGGCTACGAGCAAAGCGAGTATGCCTGCACTGATGATCAACCTGTCTGCAGGTTGCGGGGGTGCCGGAGTGGTCAAACGGGCTAGCTTCAGGAGCTAGTAGCTTAGTGCTTACGCAGGTTCGAACCCTGTCCCTCGCATTCATTTTAGAACTAATACTTCACCTTATATCTCAACAGCGCGCCAATCCCGCCCAATCCTTCCAATTCCTTTCCGCCTTCGTGCGACGAAGAAACAATCACTATCTCGCCTTTTGAATTATCAACACTTCTCATAATGCTGTCTATTTCCCCAAAAGTGTTGCTCAGCTTTGCCTTCTCAATAAACTTGTCAGTAACCAACAGCATTGAAACAGCCCCTGAATCAGCGGCTTCTTTCACGTCCTTCAGGCCGTAAGCTGCATTATCCTTTGAAATTGCCTTCATCAGCTCCTCAACAGCATTAATCTCCTTTGCAGCCCTCTGCTGGAGCAAGGCAGTCTTTATTTCAGGGCGCTTCAGAACCTCGTTCACTCCCTCACTGCCCGCTGTATTGCACGTGGCAAGAACAACCTTCTTTGCAGCATCAGGATATTTCTTCTTCAGCACAGCAAGGAACTCGTCTTTCCAGAATGCGGGAGAAGCAATAACAATCCTCTCTGCATTATATCTCTTTGAATAATCAGCAAGCATCAGTGCAGCCTCTTCATAAAACTTTGACTCCTTCTTGTCTTCAAATCCCTTCTTGCTTACCTCTCCCTCAAACTCAGAAAGCCATTCAAAACCATAGGGTTTTAATAATGCAAAACCTGCTTCTCCCCTGTCTAAAATGCAGATTATGACGTCTGCCTTTTCCTTTGTTGATTCTTCTATCCTGTCAATCTGGTATTTCATCCATTTGGGCTTGACAATCTTCACAATAGTCTGCTCTTCAACTTCTATAGTGTGATGCGAGCCTTTGGGAACATCCTCTGGCCCTTCCCTTACAATACCCTGTATTCTCAATGACTCAGCGCTGTAATCCAGTTTTTCAACCTCAATCTCCAGAGTAATTGTCCGCTTTACAACAGCTTCTTTTGAGTCAGAGTTTCCCAGCTTTACTTTTCTCGTGCTTTTCCCGATTACCTTGTCAGAAGGCTCTATAATCTGGCTTAATACCCACAGATCGTCCTTGCTTTCAGCCTGAATCTTGAGCTCCCCTGATTTCCAGTCCTTAAAGATGATTTTCATGTTTTATTCCCTGTTTTGCCAAAATTGGCGCCAAACAGCTAGGATAGAAAAGGTTTAAATATTAATAAAGGTATTCTCTATGCTATGAAAAGCAGAAAAGGCGAAGGAGCAGTTGAAATATCCACATTTATAGTGCTTATGGCGCTTTTCATAATCCTGTATATTGTTTTGCTTCCTCCCGGCGAGAGGGATGAGATTCTCGGGGAAACATCCTCAGCAGCAAGCGCAGGGGAAGTGGCTGTTGCAGAAGGGTCAAAGGTTTTGCTTTCAGAATCTCCGGGGCAGGTATTTGCATATTCAAAGAACATAAACACATTCAACCTCGAGCCTGTGCATTTGTATCTCAAGGATGAGACAACACAGACTCCCCTTGTAAAATCACTTTCTGTTTCAAGAAACCTTATTAAGGACAATTTCAAGAATGTTCTTTTCACCATTGACAACATGGACAAGGTTTCATCAGCAAAGCTTTTCCTGGTTGTTGCAGAGGGAAGAAACAGGCTCACAATAAAGCTCAATGACAGGATAGTCTACCAGGGCGCATTGACATCAGAGCAGCTGCCGATTGACCTGCCGAAAGAATACCTGCAGAAAAACAACAAGCTGACATTCTCAACAGACCTGCCTCCGATGTCTGAATTTTACAAGTCAACATATTACTTATTGCAGGACATCAAGCTGATAAAGACAGAAACAGTTGAGCAGACAGAGACAGCAAGGAGCTTCTTTGTTGATTCAACAGCAGGCACTGTAAGAAAGGCAACCCTTGGCTATATCGTAAATTGCAATGCTCAGGAGCCCAGGGGGCAGTTGTCCATCAAATTAAACAACAATCTTGTTTCAAAAGACACAATATTCTGCGATTTCCACGGCGAGATAAAACTGCCTTTGGCAATCGAGAAGCTAAGCTCTGAAGGAAGAAACAGGCTCGTGTTCTCAATAGACAAAGGAGATTATTCGCTGGACATGGCTTCAGTCAAGATTGAGACAGGAAAGTCAACTTATCCTTCATATACATTTGACATCAATTCAGATGATTACAATGCAATAGATGGCGGAAGCAAGAAGCTGTTCCTGAAGTTCAAGTTCAGGGACTCCGGAAGAAAGAAGGCTTCAGTGTCTGTACAGGAGTCAGAGTTCAGCTTTGACACGTCTGCTTCAGAGTATTCAAAGGACATTTCTGCAATGGTTGACAACGGAGCGAATTACGTGAAGATAGTGCCCAGGGAAGACTTTGAGATTGTGAACATGAAGGCAGTTCTTGAGAACGCGTAAAAGGCAGCTTGGAGTTCTTTTAATTATCTTATTGCCCAGACAATGTCTTATTTGAATTAATGCCGCAAGGCGGGCTTTCTTTTGCCTTTTTTCCAGCGAAAAGCTTATATATACAGCGTATATACAAATTATATATGACTACGCAATTGGTTACATTCAAGATGGAACGCAAGGCATTGGAAGAAATAGATGCAGTGGCAAAATCAGGTTTTTACAGCAGGACTGAGTTCATAAAAGCAGCATTAAGGGACAAAGTAGACAAGGAAGGGCTGAAAGAAGCTATGATGAAGATAGCACATTTGAAGGGCGCAGCAAAAAGAAAGACAACAGAAGAAGAATATGAGAAAGCAAGAAACGAGGTGTTTGACGAGCTTCACGGCTCAAACGATATCTTCAGGCGTTTGAACCTTGCAAATATCCGCAAGTAATTCAAAATGCCTGTCCCTTGAAACAAGAATTGCATTATTATCCCTTGCAATAACTGCGTGAAGCGCGTCATCCCTTGGAATTTTTCGCTCAAAAGCAAGTTTTTCCGCATCTTTCTTTTGGACCTCTGTTGCAATTGACTGCACCATAATTTCCTGAAAAGGCAGCACAAAATCCCTTATCTGCTCAAATGAGTAAAACCTCTCAAGCTCGCGCAGTATTGCATCTGAAACAACTATCTTAATGCCTTCAGCCAACGCTTTTATAAGAAGCTTGAAAGCAGACTCCCCATAGTCAATATACTTGCCTTTTCTGCCTTCAAAATAATCCATCCAGATTGACGTGTCAAGGTAAAACTTCATTTCCATTGCAGGATTTCATATGAAAAAGCTCTTAATAACACTTCCCGCCCAAAAAGCGCAAAATTTACAAAGAAATTGAAAATAAACTGCAAGGCTGAAAATCCTGCGAATTATTTAAAAAGCAAATGAAGGATTTTCAGGTGGTATGAAAATGGGATTCGGCGTTTTTCCGCCTCTTACTTCTTATCTTTCAATTTCTTCACTTCGTAGAAATGCTTCCAGCTGTTGAAAACCCACGTCCTCAGGTGATGTACTTCAAAAACTGTCTTCTCAGAAGGAAACAAAACAGGCTTCCAGAATACATAAGTGTCCTTGTTGATGAGGATTACATAATTCTCAATGCTCTTCAAATTCTCCTGAAACTTTGAGGAATCCCCTTCATAGTCTGTGGCAAAATACAGCTTTCCTTTTCTCGGCGCTTTTCTCTGAACAAGCAAGTAGTTATCGCCTTTATTGTCGTTTGGAAAGCCGGAAAAAACAGTATAGGACTCAGAACCACCAAGCTTTACAAGCATCTGCCCCTGCTCATTCATTATGCCTGCGCTTGCCTTGGCTGCAGAAAAAGGTCCGTCCTGGTAGAAGGGCTCGCCGTTATAGCCTGAAACCCTTATTTCAAGCGGAACGTGTATCCTGCTGCTCTTTATTGCCATACAAGTGCTAATTGCCATAATATTTATAAAGCTAATGCAATAGCCAGTTTTATGGCAAACGGAATTTCAGAGGAAGAGCTCATTGCAATAGGTGACTTGGAAACTTCAAGCCAACCTTATGTTGCTGGAGTAAGGGATATTTTGAATAATCTTGAGAATAAGCTTAAAGAGGCAAGCTCTGGATTAATAACAAGCTTTGAAAATCCTGCAATAAATCGTGTCACAATGCCTATTCTTTTGCAAACAGAAAAGCCCCGTGGCTTTGGCTATGTTGCATCGTCTTTTGAGCACAATAAATCAATGGAAACATTGTGGGCTGCAATCATCGCAAAGGCATTCATGGACTCTGAGCTAAACTTTCATCCGGTTGTAATGCCTATAGATGAATATTACAGGTTCATGCCTTCTTATCTCTCAATTGTTGGAAAAACAGAAGAGATTTCAAAAAGGAAAATGAGGGACAATTCAGGCAGGCCTTATGCAGTTGTGCTTTCAGGATTTACAGAGTCTGCTGTTTTCAGGCAGGAAGTTCTGCGGCAAATGCCAAACCAGCATGAAATTTTTGGCGAGACTGGCATAAAAGAGCCAATTTCAATGATAAAGGAATTTAGGGACTTTAACACATATTCTTCAGAAAGAATATTTACAGAGCAGGACGGAAACATTAAAGGCGCTCTTGAAGAGCTTTCAAAATACGGAAAAAAAGAGGATGCAGAGCTTCTTTTATGTAGCGCACTTCTCCTGCACGACCAGCAAATGTGGCAGAACCTGTGGTATGAATGCAAGGAGGGGATTCCGCTTTACATCGTGGCTCCTTTTGAGTTTCACGAGGCAATGGACAGGATTAATATGAACTGGGGGCATGGCCCGCTGGATTACAATTATAGGGCAGGCTACTCGCTTCGCTCAAACCGCTATCCGCCAATCGGTGTTGTTGACGGAAAACTGAAGGAAGATATTGAGTATCTTGAAGAGGAAGAGCCTGAGCTTATTTACAAAAAAGGCATTAAAGGAGCGGAGTTTGAGGCAAGAATAAAGCCCATTCTAGAGAAGTTCCCGAAAGCATTATAAGCAAAGCATCTCTTTTTATTTCCAATGGAATTCATAGCTGACCTGCACATCCACGGCAAATACTCCAGAGCCTGCTCAAAAGAATTGACTATTCCAACTTTGGAGAAATGGGCAAAGGTAAAAGGAATTACTTTGCTTGGCACAGGCGACTTCACGCACCCGAAGTGGATAGAGCATATAAAAGAAGAATTAAAAGAGGATGGCGCTGGCTTTCTTCGCACAAAAACAGGATTTCCATTCATTCTGCAGACAGAGATTTCATTGATTTACTCGCAGGGCGGAAGGGGAAGAAGAGTTCATATTTTGCTTTATGCCCCTTCATTGGAAATAGCTGATAAAATAACAGAAGCATTGAAGAAAAGAGGAAGAGTGGACTATGATGGAAGGCCCATATTCAAGATTTCCTGCAATGAGATTGTTGACATGATGAGGGCAATTTCAGAGGATATTGAAGTTGTTCCTGCTCACGCCTGGACGCCCTGGTTTGCTGTGTTCGGCTCTAACGGCGGGTTTGATTCATTGGAAGAGGCTTTCGGGGCAAATATAAAATATATTCATTCAATTGAAACAGGAATCTCATCTGATCCTGAAATGAATTGGCGTTTGTCAAAATTAGATAAAATCAATCTCGTAAGCTTCTCTGACTTGCACTCCTACTGGCCGTGGAGAATGGGCAGGGAGGCAACGGTGTTTGAGATAGAGCCGAACTACAAGAGCTTTCTTCACGCATTAAGGACAGGAGAGGGAATCAAGGCAACTATTGAGGCAGACCCTGCTTATGGAAAATACCACGTTGACGGGCACAGGAACTGCAATGTAAGGCTTGAGCCTGCTGAAGCTATCAAGCTGAATAATATCTGCCCTGTATGCAAGAGCCACCTGACAATAGGAGTATTGCACAGGGTTGAAGAGCTGGCTGACAGGAAAGACGGATTTGTCCGCAAAGATGCTCCCAAGACATACCATTTGATTCCATTGTCTGAGATAATCGCAACTGTTTTGCAGAAAGGCATTGCAACAAAAGCAGTGTGGGAAGCGTATAATCCCTTGCTTGAGAAGTTCGGAGATGAATTGAATATTTTGATAAGAGTTTCTTTTGATGAACTAAAGAAAGTGTGTGATGAGCGCATTGCAAAGCTGATAATTGACTTGAGGGAGAGGACAATAAAAATAAATCCCGGATACGACGGGGTTTACGGAAACATAGACGGGTTTGCAAATCCTGACGCGGATGACGAAGAGAAGCCTAAGAAGGAAAAGGCAGCTAAATCACCGAAAGCAGAGAAGGCGGCTAAATCTTCAAAAACTAAAAAATCTTCATCAAGCTCTAAAGACAATGCAAAGCAAAAAGGGCTTTCTGATTTTTAGCCGAAATAAGTCATTCCCCCCTTGTTTGGCTTTGCAAGCAACTGCTCCTGCGAAGAAACCATTTCCTCCTCAAAGCCATTAATGTCATCAGCAATCTTCTTTATGTCAAGCTTGAACCCGTACTTCTGGTTCAATACGGCAAGTATTTCTTTTGCGCCCTTTACCCCGAGATATACAGGATGGGCAAATGTCTGCGAAAGAATAACAGCTGAAAGCATGTCTTTTGCCATGCCTGCAAGCACGCCTGTAACCCCCATTATCGGGCCTACAACTCCGTAAATCTTAATATTGCAGTTTGGAAATCCCTTTATGTAATTCTTGTTGTTGCCGGCAATGTAAACCTTGGGCTTCTTTGGTATTTTTCCCAAGCCAATGCCTCCCATCGTGATTATTTCCTTTACTTTCAGTTCTTTTGCAATTGAAAGCAGTTTATTGCAGAAAGCGTAGCACGCTTCCTCTGTAACAGGCTGGGCATCCCCTGATACAAATATAAATTCATTATTTTTTACCTTCTTGTAATACAAACGCACAGAAGGCATTTCCAAAAGCCCCTGCTCTGTGACGAAAACAGAATGCGGAAAGCTGTCTGACTCAATCTCCATTATTTTAACAGGTTTTAAGTGGTCTATGAGGAAGTCTATTGCTATCTTCCCCACATTGCCTATTCCCGGAAAGCCTGTAATCATTATCGCTTGCTTTATTATTGGCTTCCTGAACTGCTTTATCCTGAATTCCATAGAAATTGGAGGTGTTAAGCGGTTTATAAATATTAGGATTTTGCTATTTGTCCTTAATTTTTGCATCTATTGCCCTTACGATGGCGGCAATATGCAGCTCGAATTTCAGCTTAAGCCCGTGCCATTCATCATATGAGACAAGCTGACCCCTGTAATTTATGCGGTTTCTTCTTAGCCTTGCAATCTCAAGGAACTCCCAGTCCAGCCCCATTTCAGGATGATTTATGCAGATATAGGAATTCATGCACTGATGATTATCCGAAACAATCCTGTCAAAAAGCAAGAGGGCTTCCATCAAACCCCTTAATGCCTCATAATAATCCCTAAACACAAATGTCCAGTCAGGGCTGTCCCTGCTTATCCCTTTTGCCTTTTCCATTATGAATGCAAGCCCTAGTTCGGAAACCAACTTTTTTGATTTAACAAGCTCCATGTCTATTTCATTTGTTATCCTGAATTTTCCTGAAATCTCACAAAGCCTGTAAGTGCTATCCAGGTTGTCTATGTCTATTTTCATCAGGACGCCTCCAGAAAGTCCTGCATCTGCCCCTTGAGGACATAGCCGTTAAGCACGTTCTTCAGCATGCCTGATTTCACCTGATTCAGCTCAGCCTTGTTTTCAAACAGATGCAGCTCAATCTGCCTTTTCAGCTTAAGCTCGTACTTGCTTTTGTCAAATCCTTTGCTTTTACCGTAAATGAAGATATCAATATCACTGTCCTTGTGCCAGTCTCCTCTTGCAAAGCTGCCAAAAAGAATCACTGATTTTGCATCTTTAAGGCTTAACAAATGTTCTGCAAGCCCGCTTTTGAAAACCTGCTCAATTGCCATAAGCTTTTTCCTTGAGATGTATATTGGATTGTCCATGCCTGATATAAAATAAGGGAATTTTCCTTTTTCCTTTACCCGCCTTAAAAACCCGTCTTTCACATAGCGGTTCAGCCACTTGTTTGCAACTGCTCTTGTGAGTTTTGACTCTTTCACCAGCTCATTGAAATGCCACTGCTTCAAGGGGCTGTTTTCAAGAATCAATTGGAGTATCCTTGCTTCCTTGCTTGGGCTTGCCATATAATAGTATATCTCAGACATACTATTTAAGGATTGTGGTTGCTTGAAATTCATAATTGGCAGATGTGCAGAACTTGTTCTTAAACTCTTCGGCTGATTTTCCGCAAAATTTTCATGGAAGTTGGAAATCAAGACAGGTTTGCTGAAAAGTTTACGGAAAATGAAGGCAAAAACATGCATTTTTTCAACATCGCCTAAAGCGATTTTTCCTCCACGTCGTCAAAGCTGTGAAGCGAAATTCACAGAAAAGTGCGCATTAGGTTTTTAGGAAGGCACTTTGACTGCCAGTCCCGCCATCCCTTCCTTAGTTTTTTAGGCATATGCATTGTTTGCCAGTCAAGCTCCCTGACTGCTCTTTTTGGGCTTATTTCTGCAAATAATTTAAGTGCATAGTAAGCAGCGCCGAATGCGTGCCGGGGAACATGCGCAGTTGCAACTGCCTGCCCTGCTGCTCTCGCTGCAAAACAAGCCGCATTATTCTTTTTAGCTTTTCTTGCTGCTGCGTGAGAATCAAGAGAAGCCTTGCGTATGTCTGCCATTTTGAAGATTCCTGTTTGAGCCCATTCCCTGCATTTTTTTATCGCTTTAATCGGCCTTTTATCTTTCGGATATGCTTTCTTAAAAAAGGGGAGTACTCTTTCAGCGCAGTCAGCTGCCCATATTGCAAGCAGCTTCTGCTCTTGCCTGCTGTATTTTTTCATAAATTGCCTCTTTAAACAATAGCCCTGTACTTTACATAAGAATAAACAAACAAGAACACTGAGAAGCATAAAACAGGTATTAAAAAGAAGAATAGTGCATACCTTGGTACAAAGATTCCCAAAAAGGAAATCACAGCCGCTATCTTGAACAGCCTGCCTCCAAGCTGGTGCGTCTTGTTCCATACCGCTTCGCTGCTTAATGTCCACGGAGTTCTTATTCCGATGAACCAGTTTCTTTTCGCATTCTGCATCAATATGCCGCAGTAGTATATCAAAAAGCCGAAAGCAGGCACAAGCATCTGGCTCATGTTGAACCTTGCCCCAATGTTCCACAATATTGTAAGCAAATAGAGATAAAATAAGAAGAGGAATAAAACAAGCGTAAATGTGTCAAAGTAATCCCTGAATTTCTTGATATTGTCCCTCATTGGGTCCATTCTTGGTATTGCAAGGAATAGTATGAATAATGCAACTGAAATCAAAGGCATAAGAAACAAGCCCCAGAGCTTCGGCATGTAGCCGTCAACCTCTCCTGCCGCGTTCCAGTGCGATGCTATTTTGTCAGGCATCCACGGATAGAAATAAAGCCCTATTGCAAACGAAGCAAGAATCAAAGCAAGCACAAGCCACTGTCTTTTTCCCATATGGATGTAAAAGGTGTGAATATTTATAAAGGTAATGACTATAACCAGCCTTATGAAAGTATTGGTGGATATGGATGACGTAATCGCTGATTATGAAGGCGGTTTTGTAAAAAAGTGGAGAAAACTGTATCCGAGCAGGATTTACATACCGGTTGAGCAGAGAACTACATGGGGCTTGGAAAATCAATATCCTGCAGAATTTAAGGAGGATATAAGAGACGTAGTTGCATCAAAAGGATTCATAGCAAATCTTGAGCCTGTTGCAGGCGGGCTTGAAGCTTTGGCTGAGATGAAATCAAAAGGGCATGACGTGTTCATATGCACAAGCCCAATGAAAAGGTATAAGCACTGCGTTGTTGAAAAGTACGAATGGATTGACAGGCATCTTGGAAGCGAATGGGTAAGAAAGCTTATGCTCACTGCAGACAAGACAATTGTTTCAGGAGACATTATTATTGATGACAATCCAGAGATAAAAGGCTGCGCAAAGCCTTCATGGGAGCACGTGCTTTATGACGTTGCATACAACAGGAACGTAACAAATAAAAGAAGAATGACATGGAAGAACTGGAAGCAGGTTTTAAATTTTGACTGCTGGTGATTATTTCTTGTAATGCTTTGTTAATTCATTCAATGTCCACGGCAGGCACTGCTCTTTCTTAATTCCGAGTATTGCTGTGTATTCGTAGATTTTCTTTATGGCTTCCTTGTCATCTGTTGCCATGACTTCAATTTCAACAAACTCAGGAATATATTCAAACTCCCCGTGATACTTGTCAAACTCAAACAAGGCGTCTTTTAATTTGTAGCTTATTCTTGTTTTTTTCACGTCCCTCCACTGCTTTAGGTTCAAGGATTCAAGAATCTTCTTCATTGCCGCAAAATCAGACACTTCAAGCTCAATCTCTTCCCTGATTTTTATATCAGGATTATCAATTGGATTTTTTAATGTGAGGTAGGTTTTGTCGCCTTTTGTCCTTAATCTCAATGTTCTTTTTGCTTTCTTGATTGAATTGTCTGGATAATCAAAGGAAACAGCGTGGATTTCGCCTTCAAAGTATTTTGTTGCACCCAGGGAGAGAAGTTTCTTTACTAAAGCGTTCCTGTCAACGTCCAGTACCTTCACCTCAACTTCATCCATGGTAGAATAATAAACTTAAACAATATATAAGGATTATGCCTGAGAAAGCAGATAAAACATTGCCATGCTAATCACAATCAGGGCTATTGCTATACGCGCATTTCTCTTCATGGCAGATATGAATAATGCAATTGACATAAGTGTTGCGCCCAAAACCCTCACAACAAGTATATCAGCCATTTTACTTCGTCCCCAAGGCGATTAATATGCCGCCCGCCCCTATAAAAACAGCTCCAAGAAAGGTATAGCCTAATGCGGTAAAATACAATCCCGCAGAGCCAATTGTGGCGCCTGTCAGGCTTATTGCCAGCTTGTTTTTCATGATTCTACTGATTAAGTTTGCCATTTTAAGCTTTATCCCAAGATATTCTAGATATTCTAGATATTTAATCTTTACTAAATTAAAAAAGTATGAGGCCGCGAGGCAATCTCACTTCGTTCGAAGCCTCACGGCATTCTTCTTTTCTGTGCCTGCAAGTTAATGCCTGCACTTTGCATTTAAAATGAGGCCGCGAGGATTTGAACCCCGGTTACAAACACCCCAAGCTTGTGTCCTACCAAACTAGACTACGGCCCCGTAATCTGCCTTTTTGTTATGATTATCTATTTATATAGCTTATCTTCTCACAATAGATGATTTTCTCATCCTCACGGATAGGCATAAGGATATTCTGTGAGAGGCTGTATATAAAGATTTCTTAGGCTAAAGCAAGGAAAGCCCATAAGGGGAGCGCCCCTTATAATCCCCAACGAGATTCTTAAGCGCAAGATTTATAAATATTGACACTCATCAATATGTAAATATGAAACAATCACTTGCAATTTTTAAGGCATTGTCAGACAACACCCGGCTGGAGATAGTTGAATTTTTATTGGACGGGGAAAAATGTGTCTGCAGGATATTCCCTCACGTAAAAAGGACCCAGTCCACTGTTTCAATACATCTTGGGAAATTGGAAAATGCAGGGATATTAAAGTCAAGAAGGGAAGGGAAAAAGGTTTTTTATTCAATAGCAGATATGAGGGTTTGCGATGTATTGAAGGCATTGGAAATAAAATGAAAAATAAGATTCAAAATAAAAAAATAAAAAAAATTGTGAAAGAAAGTTATGGAAAAGTAGCAGAGCAGGGATGCGGATGCTCATGCAATTGCAGCCAATCTACAAACGAGGATTTGGCAAAATCTATTGGCTATTCTGACAAAGATGTCAATTCTTGCCCTGGAGCAAATCTTGGGCTTGGATGCGGAAATCCAACAGCACTCGGAGATATAACAGAAGGCATGACTGTTCTTGATCTTGGCTCAGGAGCAGGGTTTGACTGCTTCCTTGCAGCCAAAAAAGCGGGGAAGAAAGGCAAAGTCATAGGTGTTGATATGACTCCGCAGATGGTTAAGAAAGCAAAAGAGAATGCAAAGAAATATGGATACAATAATGTCGAGTTCAAGCTTGGAGAAATAGAAAACTTGCCGGTAGAGAATAATTCAGTTGATGTAATTATAAGCAATTGCGTAATTAATCTTTCTCCGGACAAATTAAAAGTCTTCAAAGAAGCACACAGGGTTATTAGGAAAGGAGGAAAAATGTTTGTTTCAGATATAGTATTATTAAAAGAATTGTCTGAAATGCAAAGGAAAGATAAAAATCTTATTTCAAGCTGTGTCGGAGGAGCATTACTCAAAGGAGAATATCTAAAATTAATCAGAAAAGCGGGTTTTAAAGTCAAAATTCTTTCAGAAGATACAGACATAAGCAAAAGGCAATATAATCAACTTCCTGTTGAAAGCTTAAAACTGGAAGCTCGTAAAGAATAATTGGGAGGATAAAATGAAAATAGAAATACTGGGGACAGGATGCCCGAAATGCAAGCAGCTTGAAGAGAATGCAAGAAAAGCGCTTGAAGAAACAGGCAAGAAGGCAGAAGTTGTTAAAGTGACTGAAATTGATAAGATTATAGGCTACGGAGTAATGTCAACGCCCGCAATTGTCATTGACGGAGAAGTAAAAGCATACGGGAAGGTACCTGCGCCTGAAGAAATAAAGAAGTGGTTAAAGTGAAGAATACAGCATTCATTATTTTAGCAATTGCGCTGCTTCTTGCAGGATGCTCAGAAAAAGCGCCAATTGACAGCAATGCCGTTGTATCAGGAGAACATCAAATAAACATTGACAAGCTTGAAATATACCATTTTCACGGGACTCACCAGTGCTATTCATGCAAGACAGTCGGTGCTTATGCTGAAGAGACAGTAAATACATTTTTCCCGAATGAGCTGAAAACAGGTAAAATTGTGTTCAGGCATATTAACGGCGAACTTCCGGAAAATATGGATTTGGTAATGAAATATAAGGCAACCGGCTCTTCGTTATGGCTTGGCGTTTATACAAAAGAAGGAGAGTTTAAGGCAGAGCAGAATACCAATGTATGGTACAAAATAAACAACAAAATTGACTATATGAATTACCTCCGGGAAGTTATTGAGCAAAAGCTGGCAGGAAACTAATATGGGATTAATGGCATTCATGGAAGCGATGGGAACAAGCGGCATTCCGATAGTTGCCGCCTTTTTCATTGGCTTGATGACTGCAATAAGCCCCTGCCCATTGGCAACAAATATAACTGCAATAGCCTACGCAAGCAAGAGAATCAGCCACAGCAGGCATACCTTGCTTGTGGGCTTTCTTTATACCCTTGGCAGGATGTTCACTTATGTTGGAATTGCCTCATTGATTGTTTTTTTCGGGATAAACACGCAGGAGATAGCGCTGTTTCTGCAAAAATACGGAGAAAAGATTCTTGGTCCCTTCTTAATAATAATTGGTGTTGTAATGCTGGATGCAATAAAGCTCAATATTTTCAAGGAAAACGGCAGATTCAGCAGATTAAAGGAGAATCTTGCAAACAAGGGGTACGCAGGTGCATTTTTGCTGGGGGTTGTTTTTGCAATGGCATTCTGCCCGTTCAGCGCAGTGCTGTTTTTCGGAATGCTTATCCCATTGGCAATAAAAGCCCAAAGCGCAATCCTCCTTCCCTCTGTTTTTGCATTTGCCACAGGGCTGCCTGTAATTGTATTCTCTTTTATCTTAGTCAAAAGCGTGAATAAATTAGGCGCAATAATGAACAAGGTTCAAACATTTGAATTATGGATGAGAAAGATAATGGCTGTTGTTTTTATTTTGGCAGGATTGTATTATACAATAAGGATGGTGGTTTAATATGGAAAAAAAAGACTGGACATTACTGGCAATAATTATCGCTGTGTTTGGAATATTCTATTTCGTGCCTTCAAATGCAGAATGGTTCAGGAATTCTGTACTGTCTGCTTTTGACTTGCTGCATGATTATGCACAAAAGCACGTTCTAACCTGCCTGATTCCCGCCTTGTTCATAGCAGGGGCAATAGCTGTTTTCATCCAAAAAGAAAAAGTAATGAAATATCTCGGGCATGAAGCGAAAAAATATGTCTCTTACGGCGTTGCTTCTGTTTCAGGGGCAATTCTGGCTGTATGCTCATGCACAATTTTACCTTTATTTGCAGGCATAAGGAAAAGAGGCGCCGGATTAGGGCCAGCCATTACATTTTTGTTTGCAGGACCTGCGATAAACATTGCGGCAATGTTCCTTACTTTAAGCATTTTAGGATTTAAAATCGGGATAGCGAGGATTATTTCTGCGATAATCCTTTCAATTCTTGTTGGGCTGACAATGGCATTCATATTCAGGGAAAAAGTTGAGAAAGAAAAATTATTGATTATGGAAACAGAAGAATCAAAGATATCCACCAAGGTATTGCTTGCTTTCTTTGGCTTGATGGTTGGAGTTTTAGTGGTAAATGGCTTGCAGATTGGCAGTATGCTGAAATATTCAATAATGGGGCTGTTTACTTTAGGGGTTGTCGGGCTGGTATTATGGAAGTTCAGGGACCACATAGCTTTTAAATGGCTTGAGGAAACATGGGGATTTGCAAAAATCCTTCTCCCGCTTTTATTTATAGGGGTTTTCATCGCAGGATTCATAATGCCTCTGCTTCCTGAAACATTAATACAGGGGCTTGTCGGCTCAAACACAATATTGGGAAACCTGATTGTGTCAGTATTCGGGGCATTCATGTACTTTTCAACGCTTACTGAGATTCCCATTATTCAGGCATTGATTGCAAAAGGCATGGCTTCAGGACCGGCATTGGCTTTGCTTCTTGCAGGACCCAGCTTAAGCCTTCCCAATATGCTTGTCGTAAGGAAAGTATTGGGGAACAAGAAAACAGCAGTATATGTCGGCTTGGTAATTGCCTATTCCACAATAGCAGGGCTTGTTTTTGGAATGGTTTAAGCTTCTTTACTCCAACTGCCTCAGCTTATTCACACTTCCAAAATCCAAAATCTCCCCATATCCTGAGACAAATACTTCAAACTTTCCTATATCCGAAAGAAAAGGGCTCAACAAATCATCCTTCAATACATCCGTGCCTTCAACAACTGTGTTAAACGACGGCATTACAATAAGGGATTTCTTCTGCCATTCACCCACTAAAAAGCACTTGTACTTCTCAACCCTTCCGCCCTGCCTTAAAACAACAGAAGGATGCTCGTGCCCTATTATTAGTATTTTAGCTTTCTTTAATTCTGCCTTATCTGTAATATAATCCCCGTGGCAAACAAACACATCCCCCACGACTTCAAACTCCTTCACAGCAACATTCCTCTTATTTGCAATCGGGCCAAGAATAGTATCGTGATTGCCCTTAATCAGTACAATGCTCTTGCACTGCTTTGCAAGAAAGTCTAAAATCCCCAACGTATTCCTCCATTCAGTGTCAGAGATTGTCCCAAACTCGTGCTTTAAGTCGCCATTGATAATCACTTTCTCAACAGGCATATTGTATGCTTTTAATTCAGCAAAAGTCTGCTCAAGAAGCGAGATTGTCTCAGCATACTGCCTTCTTGGAATAAGGACTCCCTGCTTGTTCATTGCTTCCTCATATCCTATATGGACATCTCCCAGAATAAGAGTCTTGGAAGTGTACAAGGAGAGCCCCACTGCAAATATTCCATTAATGAGTTCTTTTTTCATTTGTTCCTCTCCAAATAATTTGCCAAGCCCTCTATCTGCCTTAACTGCGTCTTGAAAAGCAATACTCTTAATTTGTCATTAATCATTACTCCGCGTGTGGAAAACTCCTGCCTTAATTCGTGGTACATCTTCTTGCCTTCCTCATCCAAATCAGTTAAAACAGCAACTTCCTTAACGTCAATGCTCTCAACCAGCTTGTAAAGCGGCTTTCCCTTTAAGATTATTATATTGGACAATCCAAGCTCTTCAAGAGCCTTCCTGTCATTGCTTCCCTCAACAATCACAGGAATATTCTCTTCTTTCAGCCTTTCAATCTCTCTGCCTATTTTACCAAACAGTTCAGTGTCCATGTTTTCTTACCCATCTCACAATTAAATAAATGAACGTGGACAAGAAATACAAAATAATGCTTGCTATAATCAAATACACATAAATTATTATCATCCCAAGCCCCGCCACCAGCGCACCAAGCCCGATTGTATCTGAATTGACAGGGATGTAATAAGGTATTGCCCATACGAGCAATCCTGCAACAGGCAGTATTCCTGGCAATGAGAGAAGGAATGCGAGCCAGTTTCTTTTAAGTTTCTGATAAAGCCATCTGTTTGCAGCAACTGCAATTACCGGGGGCATTACAAAATAAAGCAAAGGAGTGCCTAATCCGATAGACAAGATAACAAGCCATAATATGGCAAGAAATGCTTTTTTCTTTTTAATATAATAAATCACAGAGATTATCGCTGCTAATGTAATTCCTATCACTGAAATTATTGTTTCCATGCCCAAAAATAAGAAGCAGGCAATTAAAAACCTATCGAATCACTGCCTGACTGTCTTTCTTGTGTTAATGTAAATAGTGAACACCAGCACAACAGCCAATAGAATTCCTGCAGCCCCTCCCCACTTGTCAGGAGAGCTTCTTAGGGAATTGGTTACCTGCCCTGTAATCTGCCCAAGCCTTGCCCTTGCTTTCTCAACAGTTGTTGCAGGCTTTTCAGCAACAGGCTCTTCCTTAATTATCTGCTTTTCTTCAACAGCGGGCTCTTCTTCAATTATCGGCTCTTCAACAACGGGCTCTTCCTCAACAACAGGAACATTATGCGGTACTACAATCAAAATCCCTGAACTTCCGCCAATCAAAGGAACTTCAGCGGGCGCAGGTGGAACATAGCTATATTCTGTAACAGCAGAATGCCTTAACCCATTAATCTTATATCTTGCGCCGCCATCAGCCAGCTCACAGCTGTAATCCCCGCTTGTTCCCGGGCAAGATACCTTTATCCCGTTTGAGCAGTCGCCTTCGACAACAATTGCGTCAACTTCATCATCAATAATGCATATTGTATTTGTTCCCGCTATCCTGTCAACATAAGCTGTCTTTGTGGCATTCTGCCCGCCAAGGTTAATGCCCCTGATTATCAAAGAGCCAAAGCCGCTTTCATTGCTTAACGTCAGGTTTATGCTTGATAAGTCAAGCGCAGTTAAAAAGTCATATTCAAACTCAACAAGCGCATTTCCGGCGCTGTCTGCAATTTTTACTATCCCTGTTCCTGCATAGTTTGCAGCATCCTGCACATCATCAACAGAGAATACAAGCCCGCCGGGAACATTTGTATTAATGTCAGAGCTATTGCCTTTAATCACGTCTTCATCATCATCAACACCGTCATTATCATTGTCTATATCAACGCAGTCCTTTATTCCGTCTGCATCAGAATCTGTAAAGTTGCCATTATCTATCTCTCCGTCGCAGTCATTGTCAAAGCCGTCGCATATCTCCTCTGCAGGCAAAACTTCATTTGCACAAGATTCCCAGTTTCCTTCTGCGCAGGTTTGCAGTCCTGACGCGCATATTCCTATTCCTTCTGTTCCTTCAGGACCTGTATAGCAGGACTGAACAAGAGGGCTGAATCCAATAAATGCCTGTATGCCCTGAGGTTCTATGTTTTCAGCCTCGTCAACATTGCCATCACAGTTATTGTCAAAACCGTCGCATATTTCGTCAGAAGGCAGGTAATTTAATTCATTATCAAACCATTCGCCCGCACTGCATACCTCCATATTTAAGAAGCACAAGCCGAACATATTGTCATCAGCCCTTGACAGGTTTTCATCAATAATTCCATTGCAGTTGTCGTCAATGTTATTGCATGATTCATCTGCACCGGGATAAATCTCCTCATTTGCATCATCACAGTCAAACCCTGCTTCTGTCGAGCATCCATCAGGCACGCAGTTGTAAGTGTCGCATTGCCCGATTGGAATTAAGCCGGCATACCCGTCAGTATCAGTGTCGCAATAATAAGAGCTTAGAGGGCAAACATTGTCCTCATTTATTTCGCCGTCACAGTCATTGTCAAATTCGTCGCATGTTTCATTAATAGGAATATAGTTCTCCGCGCTGTCTAACCAAATTCCTGCATTGCACACTTCTTTGTTTGCAGAGCATAAGCCAAATACATTGTCATCAGGTCTTGCCAGGTCTTCGTCAATAACATCATTGCAGTTGTCATCAATGTTATTGCATGCTTCAGCCATTCCGGGATTTATGTCTGCCTTATTGTCATTGCAGTCTTCATTCTCCGAAACATAACCTGCCGGAGGGCTTACTGCAAACTTTAGCTGCGCCGTATTGCCATAGCCGTCTTTATCTTTGTCGCGGTAATAAGCAGTTTCAAGCAAGCAGGCAGAAGAGCAGCCATCGCCGGATTTTTTGTTGCCGTCATCGCACTGTTCAGGCCCGTTTATAATTCCATCACCGCATTTTTCTGATGAAACACAAGATTTCCACGCAAGGCAACCTGATTTACAGGACTGCGTTCCGGCATATCCTTTTGATGTTGTGCAGTTTTGTGAATTTCCATCACAAATTTCGCTTGCCTCAACGATTAAATCACCGCATTTTGATACTACATGAATGCCATCAGGATTTAAAAGCATAAATGTATAATTAGAGCATGGCTTGCTTGTCTTGCAGGAACTGCCGCACGCCCAAACCTGAAAATCATAATCTCCCTTATTTGAAGGCGAGGTAATATTAAAATAGACAGTATTGGCTCCGGCATTATAATCAGGCGTGTCCTTGCAGACATAATTGCCTGCGCCAATCTTGTATTGTGTTTTTTGCCAGCTTCCTGATTCAACAGAAGCAGTTACTGAGGCAGTTGCTTTTTTTCCTGCACTTACATTAACAGAGCTGACACTGTTTAATGTAATATTTTCTATAGTTATTGCATCAACATTTTTTGCATAGCTTACAGCAGCAAGCAAAAATATTGCAAGACACACAATCACTAAGCACAACAACAGATTTTTTGATATTTTCATCATTAATCTTTTATAAAGGCATATCCCTTATTAAATATTGCTGTTGGAGCGGATAACCTTAAGCTCAAGTATTATTAACAGTAAACAGCCTTATTCATAATATGAAATTCAAAGCAAGCTGGTTTTTCGGATTCCGGGGATTTCTCGGTATTCTTGGCTACACGCAGCAAGAACCGGCATATTACGCCTTTTTCGCGTTTTTCCTGTTCTTCCTGCAGCCTATATTCAAGAAAAAGAAATGAAATACAAGAACATGCAGAAATTATAAAAATTAAAATGCCTCTGCCCTTACCCTTGCCGCAAAGTTTATGGAAGTCCATTCATACGCGCTGACAAATCTTTCTCCTCTTCCTGGCCAGGGGTCAAGAACAGTTGCCGATTCCATCACCCATGCGCCTGTCATCACATCCCGAGCATAGCTCATTGAGGTTAGCACTGTCGCATGCCCAAACGCGCCGATTATCAGCGGATGGTCGCTTGCCAGGTCGTGCGCAGCCGCATAAACACTTGCAGAATAGCTGTCGCCCTGCGCCTGAAATGTGTCTCCATTATTGTCAGTCCATTCCTTGTTAAGGTTCTGCATTATCTGCCACGGGCTTCCCGGATAATCAACAAGCCCGCCCCATGTATTCTGGACTATCCTGTCCTGCGAAACATCATGGCCATAATATGCAAATACCATCTCTATGCTGGCAGCCCAGCACCACTGGCTGGCATTCTGCGTGACGCTCTCAGCTTCTGAATAGATTATGCTTGTGTCAATAGCCGCAGTGCAATGCTCAACATACGGATTGAACATGTCAGGATAGCAGTAAAGCTCTGCATTTGCCTCCTTGGGAGGCAGTCCGGCTGCTGAGATGGCGGCGCCAAGCCCGCATATTGCCAGAAGTTTCCTTCCGCCGGTTAGCTTTTTGCCGTGTATCTTGTCTTCCAGAGGTGTTTTTTTACTGCTCATTTTACAGCAAAAATAAGGTTCTATTATATAAAGATTGCGATAAAGATGAAAAATGTATAGTCAAGTGACATATGTCACCACCCTTTAAATTCAGCGGTTTCCGCTGAATTTTGGTGGTATTTATGAAAAAAGAAGATGTAAGACGCGAATTTTTTAAGCTAAAAACAAAAGGGTTTTCTT
>JAQTVM010000011.1 GCA_028706745.1 Candidatus Nanoarchaeia archaeon | reverse complement strand
AAAATCCTTTTGTTTTTAGCTTAAAAAATTCGCGTCTTATGTCTTCTTTTTTCATAAATACCACCAAAATTCAGCAGAAACCGCTGAATTTAAAGGGTGGTGACATATGTCACTATACTATACACTAACTTCAAGTTAGAAAGGCTTCGAACGCAGTGAGAATGTGTTTTGTATTTGTGAAACAACGAGGGGAAAACCCTGAAAAAGGCAGCCGTAATTTGGTGTTTCAAGGCAGTTTTCAGGCAGTATGACGACTATGAGCCCACCAGGATTTGAACCTGGGTCAATCGGTCCCTGGCCTGAGTTTTGCGCTCATGAAGCCGACCGCACTATCCGGGCTATGCTATGGGCCCAATGCTTTTTTGGGTGTTCTCTTTGCTTATAACACTTTTGATGGTTTTTACGGCAGTATCGGTATAGGTTATTTTCGGGCTTATCCGATATTTGCTTTGTTCTCCTTTTTTCGTGGCAACTAACGAAAGGCTTATAAAGGCGGGGAAAATAACGCCTATTGAGGCGAAAGCTTCACTGGGGGTATTAAGATGAAAACACTTACAGCATTATTGGCAGCAGCATCGGTTTCTTTGGCAGCGCAAACTGCAAATGCAGACAATGACATCAGGGAATCAAGAATTGAAAGCAGGCTTGAAAATCCGCACACTTATACTGATGACGGGCAGCCTGAATTATTTTCATTGACTCCTTCTGCAACCTTATACGGCGGAATAAACGGCATTGAGCTTAACCACCAGCAGATTGGATACGGCGTTGGCGGAAAATTAAACCTTCACATCGGAGCTTTTTCTGCAGAGCTTGGAGATGCAGAAGACGATTCTGACAATATGTTCTTTGGCATTGATGTTTCAGATTCTTTTACAGCAATAATCACGGGCGGGATATATGACGGCTTTGTAGCGCAGCAAACAATAGGGCTTTCAGGCAATGTGCTTAACTCAGAGGTTGGCGGAGGATTCTTTGCAGGCGCAGGGATAAGCTTTGTCGGCACATACGACCCATGGCTTAACCTTGACTTTGCTGCTTACGGCAATGTGCACGCAGGCGGAAGGCTGATATTCAAGGAATGGGGGCAGCTTGAGCTTGAGGCAGGGGCCTTGTTCAATGAAGATGATTCAGGCTGGTACACTTCGCTTGCTTTCGGAGTTAATTTTCCGTTTAATTTTTAAGAATTTTATTTTTATTATACCCCCCACAAGGGATTTGTTTTTCTCTTGATTTCAGCCAATTCCTTAAGAAGTTTTATGTCTTCTTCTTTCAGCAGGTTCTTGTACTTCTTCAGTTCCTTGAAATCGCTTTCAGGAATGTCAACATAAAGAATGTCATCCTCGTCAATCTGCCTGCCCGCAGTTATTCCGGGCAAAGAAATTGCAACTTCCTTTCCCTTCTCTGCCTTTTCAACTGTTTCCCTTTCAATCTGTATTGATTTTATTGTTCCTGCAGGCGTGCCATCGACTTTTATCAAATCAACATCCGCTTTCACGACTCCGCCCTGCACAAGCACGCCTACAACGCAGGGGTTATTCTGCCTGAATATGCATTCGCGAAGAATCTGCATCTTTCCCGGCATTGTCAGCGCATCCAATGCTTTCTGCTGTTGTTTTCTTTTTTCTTCCTCAACCCATTTCTCATACTGCTCAATAATATGATAAATAATGTCGCTCCTGATTATTTTCACATCTGTTGTTTCATCAGCAGGGCTGTTAAAGCAGAGAATTGCCCTGTGCGCGTAATTCTGCTCTGAAATTGCGTCTGCTATGTCTTTCTTTGTCACTTTTCCGACAGACGCTTTCTTCACCTTTATTCCTTTTTCATTCAATAAGCGCGCAAGAGCTTCCAGAGAGCCAAGCGAATCCGCCTTTATCACAATACCTTCTGTTTCAGTGGAAAGCATAACTTCATTCACTTCTGCCTGGACTTTCGCCTTTGTCTCTTCAATATTTGCCCCCGCAACCTCGACAGGAACTCCGGGAATTGTCATTTCAGTTCCGTTTGCAGCTATTCTTATTCCGGCTGATGCCTCTGCCTCTTTCACTGATTTTAATTTTCCTTTATCGGGAACAAGAATTGTTTTTACTTTTGTGATTATCGGCTCGTCAACATTCCCAATGACAATTGTGTCCCCTGTCTTAATAACGCCGTCATACAAAACCGCATCAAGAACAGTGCCGACTCCCTTTTCCTCTTTCACTTCAAGAACTGTTGCCTTTCCGGGCCCGCTGCCTGTCTGCAGATTTCCTTCCATATATTTTTGCGCAAGCCCGATAAGAACCATCAGCAGTTCAGGAATCCCCATCCCCTTGACAGCAGCGCAGGGGATTATCGCGAACTGCTTTGAATAGTCAGAAACCCTGTCAAACCTGTCTGCATTTATTCCCATCTCATAAATCTTTCCGACAATGTCATACATCTTTGCTTCAATGGATTGCTTGACTGAATCGCTCTGCTCTTCAATAACATTCAAAACCATTCCCTGCCTTTCTCTCCATCCCTGCAATAAGTCAAGCTTGTTCAATGCAATCACGAATGGTGTCTTGTACTGCTTGAGAATTTCAATGCATTCAGTTGTCTGCGGCATTATGCCTTCATTGATGTCAATTACGAGAACTGCAATGTCTGCAAGGTTGCCTCCTCTTTTTCTCAGGTTGGTGAATGCAGCATGCCCGGGAGTATCGATGAGAAGCAAGCCGGGAATTGTAATTTTTGAAGGGTCCTTGATTAATCCGCCGCAAATCCTTTTGATTGTGTCTATTGAAATAGAGCTTGAGCTAATCATCTGCGTGATTGCTCCTGCCTCTGATTTTGCAACAGCAGTGTGCCTGATTGTGTCAAGCACTGTTGTCTTTCCGTGGTCCACGTGCCCCATGAAGGCGCATATAGGCTGGCGTATCATTTTTCCTCTATTTTACTAGCTTCCAATTCATATTTAAGTTTTGGGGTAATCATGCTTGATTTTCCTTTGTCATATTTTATCATATAACTATTTACTACTTCTTTGTTATCATTTTTATTTTTTTGTTAAAAAGGTTTATATATGCCGCTAACATCAATAAACACAGAAAAAGAGGGCGACAGCAACTGCTCTCTTTTTTAAAAAAGGAGGGACATTATATGGGAGAAGAAAAAGACTCTGGTTTAGTTCTATTTGACAATTTGGGCGCAAGCTCAGCAGACGTGTTCAACAGACTGCATGAGGAAATGAAGCTTTGGGATTATCTCCAGAAGCTGCTTACAGACGCAAGGCCCGCAAGGACATCTTACCAGAGGCTTTATGACATGATTCTATCAGCAGGATTTGAGGATGTTTCAGGCGCATACGATGATTACAGGAGATACAAGTTTTTCACTCCGTTTGACCCTGAGACAGGGCATCCCACTGAGAATGCAATATTCGGGCTTGAAAAGCCGCTTGCAGCCCTTGTAAACACAATCAAGGGCGCAGCAAGAGAGCTTAGCGCAGAGAAAAGGCTCCTCCTCCTCCACGGGCCTGTCGGAAGCGCAAAAAGCACAATAGCAACACTGATGAAAAGAGGACTTGAGCAGTATTCAAAGCTTGAGCCTTTGTATTCATTCAGGTGGATAAACATGGAAGGAAAAAATTACGGCGGCGAAAAACTGCACGACATGCATTGCGAAATGAGGGAAGACCCTCTCAAGCTTGTTTTGCCGGAGGACATGCATAAAATATTGCAGACAATAAATGACAATAATGTGAGAAATGCAGACTCTCCGATGAAATACAGGATAAAGAACAAGGGACAGCTCTGCCCGAAATGCAGCTTTAACCTTGAACACCTTATGAAAGAATACAAGGGAGACTGGAGAAAGGCAATGGAAAACCACGTTGAGGTTTACAGGCTGCTTATCTCGGAAAAAGACAGGAAGGGAATAGCGACATTCCAGCCAAAGGATGAGAAGAATCAGGATTCAACTGAACTTACAGGAGACATCAACTACAAGAAAATTGCAGAGTACGGCTCTGATTCAGACCCCAGGGCTTTTAATTTTGACGGAGAATTTTGTGTTGCAAACAGGGGAATGATTGAATTCATAGAAGTTCTGAAACTTGATGTTGCGTTTTTGTATGATTTGCTGGGAGCAACGCAGGAAAAGACAATCAAGCCCAAGAAGTTTGCGCAGACTGACATTGACACTGTCTTAATCGGGCATACGAACGAGGCAGAGTTTAACAAGCTGAAGTCAAATGAGTTCATGGCTGCGCTCAGGGACAGGACAATAAGGATTGACATACCTTACAATGTAAGGCTGAAGGAAGAGATAAAGGTTTATGAAAAGCTGTTCAGCGCAGAGTCAATCGGAAAGCACATTGCGCCGCACACACTTGAAGTTGCGGCAATATGGGCAATCCTTACAAGGCTTGAGCAGCCGCAGAACATGCAGCTTACACTGCTGCAGAAGGCATTTCTCTACGACGGGAGGACTGTAAAGGACTTTGAGCCTTCAAAAGTAAAAGACATGATGAAAGCGGCAGTTTCAGAAGGCCTGAGAGGAGTTTCCCCGAGGTTCATACAGAACATTGTGACAGCGGCTTCATGCAGCCACGATGAAAACTGCGTTGACCCTTATATGGTTTTGAACGCTGCAAAGAAATGGCTTGCAACAAGCGCTTTGTACAAGCCGGAAGATGCAAAGGAATTTGGAGGAGCACTGCTTGGCTTGGCGACAAACGCGCTTGAAACCCTTATCAAGGAAGACATGGGCAAGGCAATCTGCGGAGACGAGGAAGCTCTTGACTCAATGTTCAAGAAATACTATGACAATGTTGAGGCATCTGTCAACGGCAGAAAAATAAGGTCGGGGATTGGAAGGGAAATAGAGCCTGACGAGCCGTTCATGCGCTCAATAGAGGAAAAAATAGGCATTCTTGACTCTGCAAGGGAAAAATGGCGTTCGACAATGATTATCTCTTCTGCAGGATACGCGAGAAGGCAGGAGCCGTTTACCTATAAGTCAAATGACCAGCTGAGAAAGGCGCTTGAAGACAAGCTGTTTGACGACAACAGGGATAAGATAAGCTTTATCCAGTATGCTTCAGGGAATTTTGACAAGCTTTCAGAGGAAAAGAAAACAAAATTCCATGAAAACCTGATTAAGATTGGCTATTGCCCGCACTGCATCAAGACAGCAACAGCAAACGCGCAGTCTATATTTGGCAAGGAACCAGGAAAGGAGTAATCCTTTCTTTTAGTAAAACAGGAGAACATGGTTTCAAATATACCAAAGGACGCAGAACGATTTAACAAGATTGTCCGCGGCAATATAAGAAAAGATTTGAAAGACCTTATTGCAAAAGACGATCTTATTGGCAGAAGAGGCAAGGACAAGGTTGTAATTCCTGTTCCGCACATAAACCTGCCGAGGTTCAAGTACGGAAACAATGAGGATGACGGGGGGGTTGGACAGGGAGAGGGAGATATTGGAGACAAGGTGCGCCCGGCTGACCAGGGTGAAGAAGGAGAAGGGCAAAAGGCAGGAGAAGAAGCAGGGGAGCACATGCTTGAACTCACTGTTGAAGAGCTTGCGTTGATTCTTGGGGAGGAGCTCAAGCTGCCGAGGATTGAGCCGAGGGGTAAAAGGACAATCTACCAGCAGTTTGACCATTATTCCGGGCTTAGAAGAAAAGGTCCGCGTTCTTTGCTGAGATTAAAAAGAACTTTCTGCGAGGCATTGAAAAGGCAGATAGCTTCTGGAGAATACAACCCTGAAGACCCGTCAATATCAATTGAGAAAGATGACATGCGATACCGCTCATGGAAAACAAAGGACATTCCGGAAAGCAGCGCGGTTGTTATGTATTTGATGGATGTTTCAGGCAGCATGTCAGACAGGCACAAGAGCATTGCAAGAAAAATCGCATTCTGGTCAGATGTATGGCTGCGCTCCCATTACAAGGGGCTTGAGACAAGGTACATAATACACGACTCAGTTGCTGCCGAGGTTGACGAGGAAACATTCTACAAGACAACAACTTCAGGCGGGACAAAGATTGTTTCAGGCTACATAGAAGCGCAAAAAATAATCAAGAGAAGCTATGACCCTTCTGACTGGAACATATACCTTTTCCAGTTTTCAGACGGAGACAACTGGGGAAACAATGAGGATGAATTCACTGTGCTCAAGGGCGGGTTGATGGATGCCCTTAACCTGCTATGCTATGCCCAGATTGACATTCCGTGGTTTTATTCTTCAAGGTATGGCACGAAATCAGAGGAAGTGATGGGCTCATATCTTGGAGAGCTTGAGAAATTTATCAACGAATCAAAATACAAGGACAAGCTTCTCACATCAAGGCTGCAGGATGAAGAGGACATCCTGCCTGCAATAAAGACATTCCTCGGGACAGGGAAATAAAATGTACTGGCACCTTCCGCCTAACATGGCAAAAATGAAAGATGAGATTGAAGAGGCTGCAAAAGGGTGCGGGCTTGATTTTTATCCTACAGGATTTTATGTTGTTGATTTGGATACAATGAATGAGGTTTGCGCAAACACAGGATTTCCGACAAGGTACAGCCACTGGCGTTTTGGCATGGAATACGAGAGGACAAGGAAGGAAACAGGCTACGGTTTTTCAAGGCTTTACGAGCTTGTCATAAACAATGACCCGGCTGTGGCTTACTTATTGCATTACAATAGCATTACCCAGCAAAGGATGGTAATGGCGCACGTTTTTGCGCATGTTGACTTTTTCAAGAACAATGCCTGCTTCAGGCACACTGACAGGAGCATGGTTTACACAATGGAAAACCACCGCCGCCTGATTGAGAAATACATTGACGAGATTGGTTTTGAGGAAGTTGAGCAGTTCATTGACAACTGCCTTTCTATTGAATATTTGATTGAGGACACGCCCTACATACAGAAGCAAAAGCAGGAAGAAAAGAAAAAGGAAAAAAATTGCAAGTGCGGGTCAGGCTGCAAGGGCTGCAAGCAAGAAAAAGGCAAAAGCAGTTCTGAAAAGCTGCCGTTCGGGCTTCCTGAATACATGCGTGATTTTGTTGATATTGAAGCGCTTGTTAGCGGAAGAAGAAGTGAACCGGAAGAGGAAAAAGCAGGGCTTGAAGACAGGTTCCCAAAAAACCCGGAGAGGGATGTGCTGAAATTTCTTATTGACAATACCGACGGAATGTCCCAGTGGAAAAAAGACATTCTTTCAATAATCAGGGAAGAGTCTTATTATTTTCTTCCGCAAAGGCAGACAAAAATAATGAATGAGGGCTGGGCAACATTCTGGCATGATTACATGATGACTGAGATGGGGCTTGCAGAGCCGAACGGGCTTATTGACTATGCAAAGACAATGGCAGGAGTGATAGGCGGCGGAGGAATGAATCCCTACAAACTAGGATTTTTGCTTTACCATGACATAAAGGAAAGATGGGACAAGGGAAGATACGGAAAAGAGTATGAGGAAGAAAAAGACGCGCTTAAGAAAATGGATTGGGACACAAAAGAAGGGAACGGATTCAAGAAAATGTTTGCGGTAAGGGAAGCATATAATGATGTTCAGTTCATACAGGACTTCATGACAGACGAGTTCATACAAAAAATGAAATTCTTCACTTCAAAGCTTGACCATGATGACAGCTGGTACAAGATATCAAGCAGGGACCCGCAGGAAGTCAGAAACTGGTTTATAGGGCAGCTTATCAACGGCGGACAGCCTGTGATAGAGGTTTTTGACGGAAACTTTGAAAATTCCAAGGAGCTTCTTTTGCGGCACGTGTATTACGGGCAGGAGCTTGACAATGCTTACAGGAACAGGACTCTTGCAAGGATTTACAGCGTTTGGGGCAGGCCTGTGCACATAGCAACAATTGCAGATGGGCAGCCGATTATCGCTTCGTATGATCAGGGGCAGGTGCAGATAACAAAATGGTAAAGGATATAACCCAAAAAGTGCACGCCCGCATCCGCGACGGATTTTCAGCAGGCGTCGGATGGAAAGGCTCCCTTGACGAGTTTCTTGTGATGATGAAGGAAGACCCTGGAAAGTATATGAGAACCAGCGTGCAGTTCGTTTCTGACATGGTTCATTTTTTCGGCTTTGACGAGATTAATGACTGCGGCGAGAAGATAAAACATTACAGGCTTTTTGAGGACAAGCTTGGAGTCGGGGAAGGTGTTTACGGGCAGGACAGGATGCTTATGCAGCTTGTCTCAAACATGGAGACAATCGCGAGAGGAGGGGGAAGCGAGAGAATTTTTCTGCTCAAGGGCCCTGTTGCGACTGCAAAGACAAGCATTGTAAGGATTTTGATAAAAGGGGCAGAGGAATATTCAAAAACCCCTGAAGGAGGAGTATACACTTTCAACTGGGTTTTTCCGATAACAAAGGGAAGAAAAAAAGTAGGTTTTAATTCCAAAGAGCATAAAGATGACACCTGCTATGCCCACTTAAAGCGCTCTGAGGCGCTTGCAAACATACCCTGCCAGATGAATGACAGCCCTCTTCTTCTTTATCCGAGAATGCAGAGAAAGCAGATACTTGAGGAAATAATAAATAAAAGCGGAAAGAAAGTCAAGATTCCCGCAAAAATACTCAAGAGCGAACTTTGCTTTAACTGCCAGACAATTTACAACAGGCTTCTTGAAGAGTATAGCGGGGATTTGGACAAGGTATTTCAGCACATTCAGGTTGAAAGGCTTGGATTTTCAGAAACCTGCAATCTAGGGTGCGCCACAATACAGCCTGTCAAGAATACAGACGGAGATTCGCCTGTCATTACAATGGAGACAGAGTCATACCACAATGTCGGTGATTTATTGAAAGGAATAGAACTGCACAAATTTTCAGGAAAATGGGTTGATGCAAACAGGGGCATTATACATTACTCAGACATATTCAAGAGAAACGGGGCTTACCTGCAGTATCTTTTGAGCGCTGTGCAGGAATTCATAATTGATTTCAACGGCGTGCAGGGTTTTGTTGATGTAATGATTTTGGGAACCACCAACCTTGAAGATTATGAAAGGATGCTGAAAGATTCCACAAACAAGGGGCTTATGGACAGGACAAGGGTTGTTGAGGTGGGATATATTTTGCAGCCTTCTCAGGAGGCAAAGATTTACCGCAGGCAGTTTGACGAGTGCGGCTATACAGAGGAAAATGAAGGAAGCGGAAAGCACATAATGCCTCATGTTGTTGATATGATGGCAATGTGGAATGTAATGACAAGGCTTAAAAAACCTATGCCGAAGAACTACGCCAAGCTGTTTGATGACACTGCCAGGGCTGTAATAACAAGCATGTCGCCGCTTGTAAAGGCAAAACTTTACGACGGAATTATTCACAAAAGGCTCAGCCCTGAGGAAAAGCTGATGCTTGTTGATTCAAAAGTGCAGAGAACAATAAGGAATGAGCGCACTGACGAGGGGATGGAAGGCATTTCCCCGAGGACAATGCAGAATGTTGTTGCAGACATAATAAGCAGGAAAGAGGCAGAGGAAAAGAAAGAGGGATGGGTGTCATCCTGCCTAAGCTTTCACAGGATTAAGCACGCCCTGACAGACCTCATTTCACAGAAGCCGCGCGAGCTTGCGAGTATTGAGGGAGAGGACAAAGGGTATGGCCGGTTTGAGAACATGATTGAGATGGTTGAGGCGGAATACCAGCACATTGTCGCTTCTGAGATAAAAAGGGCGTTTATAGGGATTACTCCTGAAAAAAGAAAAGAATTAATAGACAGGTATTTGGATAATGTTGAAATATTCATCACAAAGCAGGGGAGAACCCTGCCTGACATTGAGTTCATGGAGTTTATTGAAAAGAAGTCAGGAATGCGCCCCGGTGAAGAAGCGCGGCTTTTCATTGGAAAAAAAGTGGGCGAAATAGCAAAAGCGGTTAATGAAAAAGGCGGCAGCATGATTGTGGGAATGGAATTTGTATATGACAATCTTTTCTCAAGGCTTGAAGACGGACTTTTTGATGAGAAAAGGCAGAAACTTTTATTGCCTAACGACAAGCTTTACCTTGCTGTGAAGTCATTCGGCACAAGGCAGTTTGACGACTTGTCGTATGAGGTTAAGGATACAATTGCCTCAATGTTTTGGGAGCTTGTTTCAAGATACGGCTACTGCAATTCCTGCGCAAAAAACATTGTTTGCGAGGCGCTTGAAGAGGAATATCTTGGTTTTAAGGTAAAAGCATAGGAGGGTTTAAGATGAAATCATGGATGAAAAGCATTAAAAGCGAGTTTTCAGGAATGTATTCAGAAATTGGCAGACTGCCTGTTCTTACTATAAATCCGTTATTTTCTGCCGAGAGGAGCATACTTATTTTAGGCTCTGAATTCGGGGACAGGGGTTTTTGCGCTGAATCGCTTTTGGATATTGCAAGGAAATTTTCAGGCGAATATAAGCCGTTTTACACAAAGATTGCGCTTGTTCCTGTGATTGACACTTCAGGGCATCCCGGCAAGTGCGAGATTATTTCATCAACTGGTTTTGAGAGCCCGTCTTATTTATTGCACGGAAAGCCTTCAAAAGACATTCCCACTGATGTTAGGGATTTGCTTTCATTTGTAAGAAATGAGAAATATAATATTGTATTGCAGGCAACTTCAATTGCGCGCGAAAATTGGCCTTACTGCGACGGCTATTTTGTTGTTCCTTCTGTGTATAATGTTGTTAGCGGCGAGAAATCTTTCTTGCGCATGAAAGAGGAGACAAAGGACATTGCAGGAACAATATTGTCCGCTGCAAAGCAGCATACGCCTCTTCAGTCAATGCATACGGACGGCGTTGTCGGAGACAGGTATGTTTTGGCTCGTGAGGGAATGCTTCTGCCTGCTTCCGTGTCTGATGATTTTGTTGAGGTGAAGGCAAGGAACATCCTGTCTTTGGCTTGCCTGGAGAACAAGGTCGAATGCATCACTCTTGTTGCGCCTTCTTCTAAAAAGGCAGACAATACGCCTTCCCGCAGGGCGCACGCAGCTGCCTTGGAAGCTGTAATAAGATTGTATGAGAAGAATAATTAAAAAAAGAAAAAAATAAATTAGGCAATATTTGTTACGATGCCGTTTACTATTGTTATTCTCTTTCCATCAGTTGTGCGGAATGAGCCTGAAACGCCATTTACTTCCCTGCCGTCTTTTCTTGTTGAGTACCCGTTTTCAGAATATACTCCCTTTCCGCCAAGGAATTCACCTGCAAAAAACGAGGCGTCTTTTACAAGTCCCAGTACTCCTGTCCTGTATGCGCCAAGCCAGCCGGTTGTTTCAGCTTTTCTGTTATAAGCCCATACTGCCCAATAGCCTTTATTAGTTGTTGCAGCCAAGCCGGTATCATCATCTGAGCTTGCTAAAACACCTATATAGTCTACAGAATCTCCCCAGATTCCGGCTCCCCTTTCGCCGTAAGAATAGAATCCTGTATCATCTTTGGTAGGTATTCTTGGCGGCTGAGGTATATGCACTCTTGGCAGGATGCTTTCCTTGTCTATAACCGATATTTCCAATGTCGGCAGTGTCTTGGGTTGTATTCTTATTCTCTCAGAGCCGACTGCTGAAACAGCAGACACCATCATAAGCCCTAACAGAATGCTTACAGCCAATAGTTTCTTGTTCATTTTTTGCCTCCTAATATTTAGCTTGGGTTTGAGGGTAAATTAATCATTTATAAACTTTACTACTCTAGCGTTTAGAATAACAACCAAATAGGTTTTACTTCTTCTTTCTTACAATAATAATGGCGTAATATAATGAAAGCACAAGAAGCACTGCAATCACGTTAAACCCGTCGAAGAATGGGAATTCCTCGTCTTCGATGCATTCCTTGAAGCGGTTGTCGGATTGGTCAAGAAGTGCATCTGTGCAACCAGTAGGCGTAACTCCCCCCTCTGTATTCCATTTACATAGGCAATCTCCTGTTTCGCATCTTTCCATATACATCGTACCTGCGTCAAAGCCGCCCACTGTATTGCATTCCTGCCCTGCTTCGCAGTTCTTGCATTCACTCCATAAGAGGTTTGTGCAGTCCATTTTAGGCACGCAGCCCGCTGTGCCTCTTACGACGCCTGTGCATTTGTCCACCAATTCAGGATCGACAACTGTTCCTTCAAATCTGTCAATGCAGTTAGCAACTTCATCACAATCGTTATCTGGGCAAGGGTATTCTCCGCCAAGCACGCATTGTGATGCGCATAATGCTTTTTCTTCATCTGTCATCGAAGGGCAATAAGGCGTAGGGTCTATTGCTTGGCACACGTCACCATCTACATTAACAATGGGAGAATCATCTTCTCTTACAACTTCATCCTTATGCACTGTTGCTTTGAAAATGTAATCTCCATCTATAGCCGGTGTTTCCCAATATGCCACTGCTACATTACTATACTCTGCACCTAATGGTTCTCCTTCAAAAGTTCCCAAGTCCATATCGGGGTATGTTTTGAAAGTAAAGGTGCCTGCAGGATCTTTGTCTATCCCAAAATTCACTTGTGTTCCAGGCAAGCAGTTGGCTGTTTCAACAATAAGAAAGATGTCTTGTTCTCCTCCAATAGGTCCGCTGCCTGACATTTCTTCTAGTTCGTCTGCTTCGTTTAAAAGTCCCCAATAGATATCTGTTATACTGCACGTTGCAGTGCCTGACGAGCAGCAGTACCTATAATCATTTGCATTATCAAAAGGATATTCTGTGTCACCGCATCCTGATACGTGCGAATATCCAGGGCTGTCTTCTGATATTGTAAATAAGCAGGTGTCATAGCCCGCTGTATTGCATTCTTCTGTTGAATATTGGCAGTCTATGTCTGTAGGCGCATCAAGGTAAAGCCCTCTCTTAAATGTTGTATATGTGCCTGTTCTGCTAAAATGTCCGTCTGCAAAAAAGCCGATTTCAAAATCATAAGTTGTTGGCGAAGGTGCGCTTGTTTCTACAAATGCTTTAAGTCCTGCAACGCCCCCACAGCACACTGATTTAGGAAAATATCCTTCTGCTTCATTTCCGTATTCATCTTGATAATACATTGCGTGGCTTCCGCCGTCTGCCAAGTCAGAAATTGTGAATATTACTTCCCTGTTTGGATCATTTTCGCAGGTAATTGTATCTTCTATTGAGCATTGCATTCCAGCATAAGAAGGCAAACTAAGGCAGATTATTGCCAGAACACAAGCGAGTATTGCTCTTTTCATCTCTTTTCACCCTGTATTTGAGGTACGCTTTGCTGCATACCCTGCTGCGGCTGTTGCTGAACATTTAAAGGAGGGGATGTCTGCTGCTGCACCACTAATGGCGGCGCCTGCGCAGGCTTCTTTCCGGTCACCTTTTTTATAACTATAATGGCAGCAACCGCTGCGATTATTACACCTAAAATGATGATTCCATAGATTATAAGGCTTTTGCTTTTTATTCCAGATGATTCTGAGCCTGTTTCTTCAGTTCGGGTTTCAGTTATAGGCGCGGCTGCGCCTTTCTGCATTGCAACATTTTCTGCGCACATTCTTCTTAACATTTCATCTGTTATCTTATTGCAATATGTCTCGTCTGCTTTTTGCATTGCCATTCTCTGGTAAAAGGACTGCCTGCATATTTCAACCATTGTTTCCGGCGCTGAATTGCATTCCGCCTCGCTTTCAGAAGCAATCGCTTTCTCTGTCTGCACATTGAGAATGCAGGAGTTTTTCTCCCCTTCTTCGCTTATTTTTTGGCACTCAGCGCTGTTTTTTGAGGAAACTGCCTTCATTGAATATGCCCTGTTAAGGCACATCTGCTGTTCTGCTTCAGGAAGCTGTTTGCACATTTCTTCATTGCCCTGCATTTCAGCAGCCATCCTGTAAGTGTTTGCCTTGCAGTTTTGCTCGCACTGCCCGCAGGAGTCAACGCACGATTTGTACTGATTGTATTCAGGGCTGTCTGTGGAAATTCCCGCAAGGGTTTCGTATTGCGCATAAGCGGGAATGCACAGCAGGATTATTGCCGCGAGAATTAAAATATTAAGCTTATTTGCCATTGTTATCATGCCCTCTTATTTTTTGCATGATTTGCTTTTTTGTTTATTATTTTTTGCTTTCTTCCGGAAAAAAGCGCTACGGCAATTATTATTGCCGCAAGCAGGAAAATGAATGGCAGTTTCGAAGATACTCTAATCTGCTTGGTGTTGTATTCTTGATTATACGGTTCAATGGCAGTGCCCTGTACAGCTGCAATGCAGTTAATCCTCATTAATGTGTCGCTTATCATGTCGCAGCTTGCAGCATCCCTGCTTTCAAGCGCCAGCCTCATGCTGTAAGAATATATGCACGCTGTTTCAAGCCCTTCCGGAGCTGAACTGCATTCTGTTTCATCCCTCTTGCTTATTGCCTTTTCAATTTGCACATTAAGCAGGCACATCTTTTTTTCCTCTTCCATTGTTACTTTTTCGCACAAGGCATTGTCTTTTGCAGCTGTTGCTTTTGCAGAATAAACCCTGTCAGTGCACATTTCTTTCATGTCTTCTGGCAGATAATTGCACAGCTTTTCATTGCTTTCTATTTCAGCAGCCATCCTGTATGCATTGAATTTGCAGTTGTCTTCACAGTTCTTGCACGAGTCAATGCAATCATTGTAACCCATGTATACGGGGCTTTCAGAGTCTATTCCTGCGAGCGTTCCATACTGGGCGTATGCCGGTAAAAGAAAAACACAAAAAGCAATTGCTGCGAATATTATCCTCATTTTATCTCCTCTTAATACCTAAAATAATGAATAAAAGCGTATATATACTTTACTGAGGCACTTTTAAGAATGAGCCCACCATTCCTCCCCTGAGGAAATTCTTTAAGAAAACTTTTATATGGGCTGGAAGCGAGACGCGCCTCAATTCCTTGTTTGACTGCTGTTTTTGCAAAATGCTTGCCTTTAATTTATTTTCTTCTTTAAATGTATTATTTTCCGTTACAGGATTGGTTGTTTGTTCTTCCGGCACATTCCTCTCTTCTGTGAGTATTGGCAATTCTTCGCCTGCAAGCTTTCCTTCTGTGCAGCAGAGCTTTCTGCTGAAAGCATACTTTTCGCAGTCTGAAATATGCGCATCCCTGTCAGATGATATTGAAAACACGCAGGCATTTTCGTTGCAGTCATTGAAATATCCGCATGAAACCCCCTTTATTTTAATTCCGTTTTCTCCTTCCACCCTGCTGACGTGCGCATTCCTTGCTTCTGTCAGATAGATATCTGCATCTTCCCGGCTATAATCAACAGAAAGCCCTTCAACTCCTGAGCAGCATGCAACTAATGCATTTGCCTGGTCAGAAGGTATTGATGCATGGCTTCCGTCATTTGACAAGCTTGTCATGCCAATCACTTTTATGCTTTTTTGCGGGCAGTTGTTAAAAGGAACAACAGAGCACTGCATTGCCGCCATTGCTGAAGCAGACATCAGGATTGCAATGCATAATGCCAAAATCACCCTCTTTTTCATAGCTTAAAGAGAAGAATGATTAGTATTTATAGTTTACTGTTAAGAAAAATAAAGAAGAAGAAAAGAAAGAAAAAATGAAATTAACTGCACCAGCAGTGCCTTGGTTTGAGTGTACTTGTATCAGTGCAACCTGCTGGAACTCCATCTACAAGGTACGCAAATCTGCATGTAAATGTAGGGCCACCATGTGTTTCACATGCTGATTTACATGATACCGGATTAAGTGCACCTAAAACCAAGTATCCATTTGTATTGCCAAAAGCAGCGCTCCCAAACTCTATCTTGCTTGCATACAAGCCCTTACCACCTGAGAACTTTCCTGCATATCCTGCTGGATTTGAAGTGAAGCCATCAACACCAGCCATTCCGCTAAGTCCTGTGCTTCCTTGAACACCATAACTCGAACCATATCCTTTCACGCCAGTGGTAACGCCACCGATTTCCCCATAATTGCCTGAGTCAGTATTTAAACCTTTGATTGCATATCCACCAGCTGCTTGTGTTCCATAAACTCCAAAACCAGTTGCACTGTCTACTGTTCCTTCAACGCCTGCATTCGTAGTGCCGAGCTTTCCTGTTGTTGATGCGCCTGTATTAGTGCCTTCAACGCCTGCCCCTAAGGATTCAACTATCCCTTTTACGCCTATTCCTCTTCTGCTTGAGCCTTCTATTGCAGTGTAAGTAGAGTCAATATAAGCTTTAATGGCATTTCTTGCTCCCGCTACTTCGGATGCAGTTACATCCAGTAATGCTGGTCCTGCTGCAGCCATCCCATCAAGCTTTAGATTATCTTTAACTATAATCTCATTCCCGCTTTTTCCCCAAATCTCATCACTATACAATTTTGCATGCGCCGCCATTCCTGGTGTATAAGTTGTTGCGTAGCTTGCAACCCCTGCCGCCACCAACAAAACGACGATAGCAATTAAAGCATAAATATGCTTTCCGAATGACTTTGACTTCTTTCTTGCCATAAGGCACCTCCTTTTTTCGAAGGTGGTCCGAAACGCTGTTTCGATACCTCCTTTTAATGATATTATTGATGCTCTATCAATATTTAAGCTTTCTTGTTGGGATTTTTAACCTGCTTTTTTGTTTCCTCTTCCAGCAGGGAATACAACTCTTCAATAACCCATTGCGGGACATTAACATTCAATTCTGTCTTAATCTCGTCCAAAAAGCAGCCAAGTTCAAAAACTGCCTTTTTCTCATGCCCGTGGATTACTTGGCTGTTCGCCTCGTCGATTATACTTTTCCAATTTATCTTTATGTTTTCGATAATGCTTCTTGCATCTTCCCTGTCTTTTATCCTGTCAGTTGCGCATTTCATAAGCAGGATATCATGCGGGTTCATTATTTTCAGCACAAGCTTGCTCCCATATTCGTGCGTTTGTTCGCATCTTTCCTGCATTGTTTTTGATAATGAAAAGGAGATGACTTTTATTAAAAAGAGGTCAAACCTTTCATCCCCTCTTGTGAGCATCATCGGCCTATTTTCCTTTTTGCCGTATATTTTTATCGGGTTCATGCTTTTGTAGCCTAATTCTTGAATGGCATCTATGAATTGCTGCCTGTCTTTTTCCGCAGTAAAAATAAGGTCTATATCTTTTGTTGTTTCCTTTAGCCCGTAAAAAAGCATGGCTGTTCCGCCTGCCGCATAGCAGGTTATTTTATTTTTTAGCTTTGAAGCTGCATTGGCAAACAGCCCTTCCTGTTGTTTTGAATTTATCATATCTTATACTCCTCCAAATCCGCTTTATTTAGCGGAATATAAACTTTCCATGCTTTTTCTATTTGTTTGAAATCCTTCGAGCCTATTTTCCGGGCAATGTAAGTGTATTTGTCTTTTTTGCAGGGTACGGCACTTTTTTTAAACCTCTCAGGCATTTTTCTTACTTTTAAAATAGTTTTTGCAACACCATATAAGGCGCAAATCTTTCTTTTAAGCGGTTTATCAGCAAGCTTGCTGAGCAGGGTCCATTGGGTTATATGCTTAAACAGGGACAGCGATGCAATAATCGCGCGGATGCTCTCTGACTCTATTGCAAATATGAGCGCTTCTTCTTCAGTTACTCTGCGCCCATGCACTATATATTCATGAATAGGCTGCACTTTTGCGCCTGAAGGCGCATATTTATTAATAATCTCATAGAGGCTTGTCCCCGTAGATAATCTTTCTGGCGAGATATAATAGAACCTTTTTTGTTTTCCCCCTCCTTTTGTTTTCACAAACCCTTTTTTTCTCATCCTGTGCATTAACTCTATTGCTTTTTTCTGGTTTATACCCATTGCGCGGCTTATCCCCTCTATAGTATTCATTCCCTCCAGTTTTCTTGCTGTTCCTATTAATCTCATTTTACCCATAAGCTAATGCATAGTAGGTAATATATAAACTTTTCTATATTATGGAAAACAAGGGTTTAATGTACTAAACTCATTTCCTGCCAAAAACGTCCTTAATCCTGCCTTTTCCCATCTTCTCAATGCCAAACTGGACTTCCCTGTCAGGAACCATGGCTAAAGCTTTCCACCCAATCTTCTTGTCAAGTGGATGCTAGCGCAGTCTTAACTAAAATAATAACTATTATTAAGTAGCTAAAATAATAAAGTTTATAAAGGATTAAAATATTTAAATATCAGGTTTTAGGGGTATAGAAATGAAAATAGATTTTGAAAGATTAAACAAAGAAATGGAATTACATTTTGAAATAGCCAAACGAATTACAAAAACAAAGGCAGCACCGATATATCTAAGAGGCGGAAAAATAAGGGATTTTATTCTGGGAAGGAATATTACTATTTCAGACTATGATTTTTTAGGAAATTTTGACCTTAATCAAATTCAAAATGATTTTCCTCAATTGGTTATTGGAAGATGGGATGAGGTGTCAACAATAAAATTGAAAATTGGTTCGCAGATATATGATTTTACAGCTTCTACTAATGTTGAGCATACAATTAATAATTCGGATATTACATTATCCTGCATGTGTTTGGACAATTATGGCAATTTTTATGATTATTTGGGGTCTTTACAAGATCTGGAGGACCGAATAATCAAAATTAATGAGCCAGATAAAAAATTAAGTTTAGACCCGAGTAGAATATTAAGGGTATTTAGGTTTGCTGGTGAATTAAAGTTTGATATTGAACAATCAACTTTGGATTCTTCAATAAATAAAGCGTATCTTCTAAAAGATGCAGAATATATCAGTGAAATGTGGAAAATTTTAGCTTTAGATTATGATTCCCGTCTTAATATATTGAGGGATTTGCATATTTGTGGCATTGATAAATATTTAATTTATCCTTCTGATGACCGAGAAAATCTTCAGGAACTTTTAAGCATTGAAAAACAAATAGATAAAAAAGCACCAATTGATAACATAAGGGCGTTGCTTGGTAATCCCGTGATTTATCTGGTGGGTGGTTTTATAAGGGATATAATATTAGATAAACCTGCAAAAGATTTTGATTTTAAGACCAAATTATCTCTTGAGAATATGATTGGGATACTTGAAAGAAAAGGGTACCATAAAACTGAAAAATTAGATTTGGAAAATTTTGAATATTATGTTAATGAGAGGGCTAAGGCAATTAGCATTTATTATGGAAATGTAGATATAGACATAAGCGAAATGCAAGAATCAGATATAAATGCAATGATTGGCAAAGGGGATGTAAATTTTAATTGTTGTGTCTATAATTTACAATCCCATAAACTTGAAAATCCCAGTATAATAGATGAAATTAAGCGCAGGGAACTTAAATTCTGTAATTCTGACAGAGCAAGAGAATCTCCCTTAGTAGTTATAAGCGCTTTGAAACAAATATCGAGACTTCCTGAGATTGCCATTCCTGCGGAGACTCGAGAAGTTATAGCTTCAAGCATCCCCGCTATTATCAGGTTAATCAAAGAGCGGCCCGGATTGGACTATAAAATAGATACAATCTGCAATAACTTAAACTCAGAACAAACCTACGCTTTTTTTGAGTCTATAGATGGAGGGAAGGAATTTTTAAGAGATTATGCTTTAAAATATAAAAAACTCAAAACGACTAATTCCAAATATACTTCCATGTTAATTACTGACATTTCTGATAATGATAAATTGCAGATTAAACATTTATTAAGAGAGTCTTATGGCTGTCTTTTTGATGAATCAAAGGCATCTCTAAAGGGAATAAGCTCAATAGTATTTGAACGCAGGAGGGGAATAATAGGAACTTGCTGTTTAATAGACGGAGAACGGGTTTATGCGGCTGCGGCTAATAGTGGAGATGAATGGATAGAAATCTTTGAGGATATAAGGAAAAGCAATTATAATATTTGGTTTACTATAGATGCCGATAACCCTAAAATATAGGCTTTATGCTCTATTGCTGGATTTAAAATGGAAACCAATGATGTTGTTTTGAAGAAGATACTTGAATCTAAATACCCAAAATATAAAAACAAGATTAAAACATATATAAAGGGGTCGATGCTTTTATTTGATAAAATAGATAGGCAGGATTATCCCCAAATATTATTGAGGTCATAAAATGGAATATGGATATATCATGGCAGAATTGCAAAAGAAGGATGTTTTGCCTATTAAGAAAGCTATTAAAAATATTTGCAAAGAAGAGGATTTTTTCTATTCGGATGTTATCGACTATATTAAGGGTGATGTTTCATCAAAGATGCATCTGACTTTATTTTATGGGCTTATTGATAAAGAGATAAATAAAAATAAATTGAATGAGAATATCAGGAAAATTAAATTGAACAATCTTGAGCTTGGAAAGGTTTTTTTTATATCTGGATATAAGAATCAATACAAATTATTATGCTTAAAAGTGTTAGATAAAAATAAGGAACTTAAAAAAGTGCATGATACTTTCAAAAAGTTCCCCTACGAAATTAATGTCCAGCATAAAAATTTTAAGCCTCATCTTACCTTGGCTTACTTAAAGCCAAATTTTCGTCTGAATCACAAGATTAATTTCCCAACAGAAATAAAAATCAGAAAGATTACTTATGATATTTAAGCTTTCTTATTATGCTTTCCAAAAATATTCGAAAGCTACTGCTTTCGGATATCCAAAAAGGCTTAGGTCTTTTTGAATATATCCGCTATCTTCCCCTTCCCCATCTTCTCTATGCCAAACTGGACTTCCCTGTCAGGCACCATGGCTAAAGCTTTCCACCCAATCTTCTTGTCAAAGGCAACCTTCAATCTGCGATGCCCGTCAAGAAGAATGTCTTTCCTGTCTTTCAGCTTTCTCAGGATTATTACAGGAGTGTCATACCCGTTTTTTAATGAATCAGCAATTATCTGCACTTCCTCCCTGAATGTCGCTTCTGTCTCTTCTCCGGGATATGTATATATAATGCCTGCAATCTCTTCCGGCTTCAAAAGAATTTCAACTTTTTTGAATCCTATTCCGGGATACAGTTTTTTGTAGTATTCAACCAGCTGATTGAAAAGCGCTTTTTCTTCTTCCGGCATTATAAGGTCACTGTGCATTAAAACCACCTCTTGTTATGGAATTATAATGATTTGTCTGCTTAATAAGATTTCGATATTTAAACGTAAGTTTATTATGATAAATTCCAATATTAGTATGTTACTACTTTAAGATGGAAAAGTATTTAAAGGGAGAATATATCTAGTTTTGCTATGGGCATCCAGATTATATCCATAGTAAATAGGCAGGTAGGAATAGATAATTTTGAGTTTGTAGAGCGAAAAGGGAGCGGGCATCCAGATACATTGGCAGATGAGCTGGCTGAAGAATTATCTATCTATTATTCTAGGTACACAAAAGAAAAATGTGGGGTTGTACTCCATCATAATTTTGATAAACTTAGCTTATTGGGCGGAGCATCCCATGTAATGCTTGGAAAAGGAAATATAACAAAGCCAATTAGAGTCATATTGAATGGCAGAGCTTCATTGCGGTTTGGCAATGTGGACTTAAATATAAATGATTTGCTTTATCCCGTAATAAGGAAATTTTTTAAGGAAAAATTTGACGGATTAAATCCGGAAAAAGATATTGATATTATAAATATGGTTAGTACGCAAAGCAGTCCGGGCAAAACCTATGAAAATGAATCTGCAAAAGGCACAAGAAGGTTCTGGTTTGAGCCAAGAGATGCAAATGATTTGAGAGAACTTCAGCATTTAGGAGCAAATGATACTGCAATAGGGGTTGGATACGCTCCATTAAGCAAAGTAGAATCTGCTGTCCTGAAATTAGAGCAATTTCTTAATTGTCGGGAATATAAGGCAGATAAACCTTGGCTGGGAAGTGATATCAAGATTATGGCTGCAAGATTAGGAAATGATGTTGATATTACTTTATGCGTACCTCAAATTGCGAATTATGTGCATAGCCTGGAAGAATACACTTCTAATTTGGCTAAAATAAGGGGAGATATAAGTAAACTATTGGATTCATTATTGCATGGATTAAATCTTTCTATTAATTTAAACACAAGAGATGACTTGGAGCTTAAGGAGTTATATATTACAGCTATAGGCTCCTCAATAGAAAGCGGGGATGAAGGTGTTGTTGGCAGAGGTAATAGACTAAATGGGTTAATCTCATCTAATAGGCCATATAGTATTGAAGGGCTGGCTGCAAAAAATCCAGTTTATCATGCAGGAAAATTATATAATCTTCTTGCACAAGAAATTGCGGATAAAATATACAAAATAACTAACAAGTACGTTGAAGTATATCTTGTTAGCCAAAGCGGAAGGCTGTTAAAAAATCCGTGGAAAGCTCTTGTTTCAATAGATGGGCCTGTTGATGAGGCTGTAGTGAGAAATATAGTGGAAGAGGGCATACAAAATATAACAGATATTACAGATTCTATTCTAAAAGGGAGGAATTATCTTAAAAAATGAAATCCCAAATTATAGGCACTATTGATAAATATTTATCAGGGCATGATTGGAATAAGACAGCATTGGGGTCTGGCGACATAGGGTATTCAAAGCAGAGGGCTTTTAATTCTTCTTCAGGGCTTGATTTTTTAGACTATAGCAAAAAGAAAGGTGTTGTTACATTGGATCAATTTGTCTATAAGATGAATAGGTTCTTTTCTGATGCTGGCTTTATAGAAGGACACAGGGATTCAGTAATAAATAATTACAAGGGAGACACCCTATTTGTTGTTGCAGGAATACAGTTCTTTTGTGATTATTTCCATGGTAAGAAAGGCATTGATACTCAAAAATATTTTATATCTCAACCTGTGATTAGGACAAAATTTAGGGAAAGTGTTGGAGAAGGCAATGTGTCTTCTTTTGTCAATATTTGTACTGTGCAATGCGGGGCAAGCCTCGAAGAACATATTTCTGCTATAGACTGTTGGATGAATTTTCTGTCAAGTATGGGGCTGTATATGGGGGACTTTTCTCTTAAACTAAATAAGAATTATAGCAGAAAGTCAGGTTTTTGGGCAAATACAGACGGCGTGGTTTTAAAATTTTATTATGGGGGTCTTGAATTAGGGGATGCGGGTTTAATATTCTTTAAAGACAAGCCGGATATACAGATTAGCGACTTAGGATTTGGTCTGGAAAGAGTGTTATGGGCGGCAGCAAAAACCCCTAACTTTTCAGATATAATAGGACCTAAACCTTTTTCTTTTGAAAATCAATATGCAATAATGGACTCTGTTAGGACTGCAACATTATTGGCTGCTTCCGGCATGACTGAATCACATGTCAACCAATATGGGCAATTCAAAAAATATTTAGAGCCCCTATCTGTAGAGAACAATTTTGATAGTAAGACTTTAGCTAAGCATTATTTTAATTTTTGGGCTAAATTTTTAAACCCAAAACGGGATTTTCATGCATCAATGCATTTTTTAGAATCAGAACTTAATAAAAAAAGAAATATGGAAATTCTTAGGCGTTTAGGGATTGTAAAATCATTTAAAAATCTTTCCTCTATATTGCTATATGATACGAATAAATTTATTGATGAACTTAGGCAGAAGCGTCTTGCTACATTAGATCAAGTAAAATCTGCTTATCAGCGCAACAAATAGATTATTTCATTGCTTTCTTTTTATTTTTATAAAATATAAAGGATTTTCCATTTCCCATACAAAGAATATTATTCTCTTTTACAATTATGCCAGCATCTTCAGGCAAGGCTATAATTTTCAGCGCAGAGGTATTTGCTAATTTTGAGATTATACTGTCTTCTTCTGGCTTATAATGGCAACAGATACTAAACTCATTAACTAATTTGAGGCCTTTAGTTTCTTTTAGCTTTACTTCATTTTTATCATCTTTTGATGCTGTTATTATATTCTTGCCCAGGATTATCGCTCCGGCAGAACCGCCATAAATATTGCCTCCGCTTTTATAATATTCAATTAATAATTTATCAAATTTTGTTTCTTTTAGCTGCTTTAATAACTTAAATGTATTACCCCCTCCGATATAAACACCGTCAAATTTTATCATATCCTGCCTACTATGTCCTGATAAATCAGTCCACATTTCAATTGATTCAAAATTAAATTGCCTAAAGACTCCTTTTAGCCATTTTAGGCATTCTTTGTAAGGGTGCTTGACTTCATTTAGTGCAATGGGGATATACAACAATCTCTTTTTCAGCAGTTTTGCAAATTCCTTATCTAAAGTATATGAATCTTTCTCAGAACCTCCGCCAGACAAAAACAAAATTCCTTTGCCCATACACTATTATTGCTATATGTAATATAAATATTTATTCATAACCATTTATAGCCTTAATATTCACGCGAACAAGCTAGATAATCCCTTCTGCAGAAGCCATAATATGAATATGTAAGTTATCACGTGGTAAAACCCCAAGGCAGCCAATATGAGAAATATTCCTGCGCCTATGTCCACGATGCTTGAAACGTCTGTGAGGAAGTACATTGATTTCACAAGCAGGTAAAGCCCCAATATAATTCCCAGTATGTGCCCCATGTCCCATCTAAGCAAAAGCAGAGTTGCAGCTGACAGGATATCTAAAATGCCTAATATTTTAATTAACATATCTTATTCCTCTTTAAGTTTTCTTTCTATTTCTTCCTTAAGAACTTCAATTATATGCTTTAATTCCAGCTTATTCCTTTCAAGATATTCGGCATTTACAAAGAATCCCCTGTAATCAATATCGTTTCTTATCCCTTTAAGCTGGTGGATAATGCCTATCTCATAAGATAAGTGCGAATAATTCTTTTTAAGAAAAGAGATGAGGCACTCATGGTTATCGGACTTGTATCCTGCTGTATAGAGCAGTGCGGTAAGCTGTTCTTTTATCACTTCATAATACCCGTCAACAGCAATTGATGTATACTTCTTGTCAAATTTAATGTTATTCCAGAATTCATATCTCAGCATAGCCATTTTAAGCAATGATTGCGCCTTATCTTTATCAGGCTCAATCTTATCAATATGCTCTTTTATGCATATGTCCCACGACATTATTTCTTTTCCTGCCATTTTTGCCCCCTTATCCTTAAATTTCCGTATAGCACGATTCCGTTGATTAGGTTATTTAATAATTCTTCGTTCAGCTTTGTTAAATCCGGCTCAAATAAAATGCTTATCTTATGCTTTAATATTCTCTCAAATTTAGCCAACCCTAATTCCTGTTTAGGCGCTTGTATGAAAATGTCTATGTCGCTCTTTTTTGTATATTCGCCTTTTCTGACGCTTCCAAAAAGGATTATGCATCTTGGCAATGTGGCTTTTTCAAGATAGTCAATGAGCCCCGACTGATGTATAAAAAGAATCATTGCATGCTGCTTGTAAGCGCGGAACAGCGTGCTCGTGTCTTTTGCCTTGTAGCTGGGGTAAAGGGTGCTTTTATCTTTAAGGAGCAACCCTTCTTTCTCAAGTTCAATAAGATATTTTCTTGCGCTCATTACAGCTATGCCTGTAAGGCGGCTAATTTCCCTAAGATAAAAATTTCTTGCTGGCTCTTCAAAGAATAATCCCATTATATTTAGCTTGTTTCGCTGTATCATTTTTAGTACACTTGTACATAAAAAGATACACCACTATAAAAATCTTTCGATTCAGTCAACAAACTCAATCCCAAGCTCGTCCTGGATTTCTTTCCTTGTTGAGCCGTGAATCTTGTTGTCCTTTCCGAATATCTGCGGCGAATTGACACCTGTCACGATAAGCATTGCCCTTATCGTTCCCTGCAGGTCCTCTGAAATCTGCGCTCCCCATATCACTCTTGCGTCGTCGGACAGCCGTGATGACACTGTTTCAACCACTTTTCTTGCCTCGTCCAGCGTCATGTCAGGCCCGCCTGCAACATTCACAAGAGCCCCGTTTGCCCCGCTTATGTCCACGTCAAGCAATGGATTGTTTATTGCCTTCTCCACTGCATCAACCGCCCTTGACTTGCCGTCGCTTTCCCCGATGCCTATCATGGCAACGCCTCCGTCGCGCATGACTGTCTTTATGTCGGCAAAGTCAAGATTAACCAATCCTGTTTTTGTTACCAGCTCTGCAATGCCCTTTACTGAATTAGTGAGTATTTCATCCGCAACCTTGAATGCAGTGTACATCGGCAAGTCAGGAGCCAATTCCAGAAGCTTGTCATTTGGTATCACAATCAGTGTGTCAACATTGCTGTCAAGCCTTTCAAGCCCCCACATTGCATTCTCATACCTTCTCGCGCCTTCCATTTCAAACGGTATTGTGACAACCGCTATTGTCAATGCGCCCTGCTTTTTTGCCATCTCTGCAACTACAGGGGCGGCTCCTGTTCCTGTTCCGCCTCCAAGCCCGCAGGTTATGAAAACCATGTCGCAGCCTTTCAGCGCTTCCTTGATTTCAGCTTCTGTTTCCCTTGCAGCCTGCTCCCCTACTTGAGGGACGCTTCCTGCTCCAAGCCCTTTTGTTGTTTCTTTTCCGATAAGAATTTTTATGTCAGCGTTTGTGTAAAGCAGGTCCTGCGCATCAGTGTTTATCGCTACTGTCTCGCAGCCTTCAACGCCGACTTCTGACATCCTGCTTATGGAATTGTTTCCGCCGCCGCCAATGCCTATTAATTTTATCTTTGATTTTTGTTGGGAGAGAAGCTTTTCAAGCTCTTCATCCATTGCATTTCTTTTTCTGCTTGCTGTGCCTTTCGGCCCGACTTTTGATGCTGCTTCGCTGATTAGCCTGTCCATGAACTCACCCTTTTTTTGATAATTATTTCTATGTGGGGAATATTCTGGGGATATTTAAATCTATGCTTCCAAAACAGAATTATGCTTTATTTGTCACTTGCGTTCCAATTCTTCCTTCGCTTCGCTCGGAAGACTTTGCAGCTGCTTTCTTCGGAGCGGCAGGAGTTTTTGCCTCTTCTTTTACAGCGGGCTTTTCTTCTTTCTTTGATTCTTCCTTCTTAACTTCCTTTGTCGCTGGCGCTCCAAGCTTCCCTTCGCTTTGCTCGGGAAGCTTAAAGAAAACAATCTCTTTCAAGCCCGGTATCCTGCTCTTTGCCTTGTCAATAAGCGCTTTCTGTATTGGCTCAGGAACTTCAGGCTTTGCTGTTATGACTGCTTTTCCTTCCTTCACTTCAACTGAAGGCTCTGCTCCGAGATAATACTTAAGGAACCCCTTCAGCTTTTCAGCGTCATCTGTGATGTGCTTTATAATTTTGCAGTCATAAATCAGGTCCTGTCCTGCAAGAGGATGGTTGAAGTCAACAAGAATTCTTCCGCCGCTGACTGTTTTCACAGTGCCGTTCATTCCGTTGTTGAAATTAACAGGCATGCCGGGAACAGGCTGCATCTCGCCTTTGAAAACAGAAGCGGGAACAAGCTTGTACATCTTTGCATCTTTTTTCCCGAAGGCTTTTTCGGCAGGAACTTCAACCTTGAATTCCTTTCCTGCTTCCTTTCCTTCAAGAGCCTCGTCCAGCCCTTTTACAACATCCCCCTCTCCTATGCATACTGCAATGGGGTCGTATCTTGAATTTTCAGAAAACAATCCTTCTTTCTTTGCAGATTCCTTATCATTGGTGTCAAAGGCTTTTCCACTTTCCTTAATCCGTCCTGTAAATACAATCTCCGCAAAATCGCCTTTCTTCAGCATTAAAATCACTTAGATTTCTTTATAGGCCTCAGGTTATCTGAGCCGCACTTCTTGCACTTGACTTCGCCCTTCATTATCCTGAGCTTGTCAGTTCTCATCTTTGTCTTGCAGTTCCTGCATACAAATACCCTGTTGAACAATCTTCCTATTGACTCGTCGAATTTTCCCATGTGTTATCTCTCCATTCACTTATTCTGGACAAGCATCTTGTCGCCCATCACAATCCAGTACATTACTGTGTTGCCTTCCGCAACTTTTCCCTGCAGGTCTTCAGGAATCTTTATGTCAAATGTCTCAAAGCTCTCTGAATCCATCAGGTTTGCAACATCTTCGTGCACTGAAAGAACCTGCGCTGACTTCTTTTCCACGATTGGTATTTGCACGTTGTCATGTCCGGGCATTACTGTGATGATTTTTTTGCCGTCTTTTATTCCCACAGCTTCAATCCTGCACTTCGCGTGCCCGTGCTTGCCTGTCTTTGATATGTCCACGCTTTTTACGACATATGCAGCTCCCTCAAATACGAAATACTTTCCGGGCCTGAGTTCTGTCGCAGATGCCTGTACTGTGTTGCCTTCCATTGCACGAAAGTAAATCAAGGGGGTTTATAAGCCTTACGGCGAATTTCAGGGGATTTGCTTTGTCGGGCTTAAGCCAAAAAGGCGGCTGGAAATACTAGAATATATTGGTTTAAGGCAGTTTAGATATGTTTTGCAATAAGGTATCTCTTTTTATATTTCCAATTCAGGTATAAATAGCTAATACTTAATCCCCATATGATGCCCATATAATGTACAACTAAATCTACCGTTCCTCTGTTATCACTAACTTTTATTGGAAATAAAACATAAGGCGCAGCAAAAAAGAGGAGGAATAAAAATATAAGTATGAATGAATAGGCTGAATTAGTATGGGTCTCCTCTCCTAAAACTCTAGTGATTATTTTAATATTTGCAAGATACTTATATAAATAAAATAGGATAAATAATAATCCGATAATTATTGTAATAGCTTTGGAACGATATATAACTAGAATTGAGAGGCAAATATATCCTATTGCCAGATAGTAAGAATATTTATTGATAACTCTTTCTTTTTTAGATAAAGCAAATAGCACTAGGAAATATCCTATTCCCCAAAAAGCGGAAATAATTCCCGAAGATCCCATCGTATCTTGTAATAATGGCACCTTAATGGGATAAACAAGAATCTGGATTATAGAACTAATTATTGGGAATAAGAATACTGTTGGCAAAAATAAAATTAGATAATCTCTTTTTATATTTAGTCTTGAAATAATTATTATTTGGCAGAAGAATAATGTTAGAAACCATAAAATATTCTTTATAAAATGTTCAAAATCAATATGGACAAAAGAGGAGGTTAGCAATTGCCACCATCTCCATTCATGAATATTTAGCCTAAGATTTGCGCTAAAATCAGGGAATAATGCCAGAATTGTAATAATAATGGGGAATATGGCAAATATTGCCAAGTCCCATGTAAATATACCTTTGAATAGCTCATAGAAATCCTTCTTTAATCTGCTTATTGCTAATTCACGCTTTAAACTGGCTATTACTCTATTCATTTCAGGCTTTCTTCTATAATCTTCTTTTCAGAATCAGTTATTCCGTAGAGTTTGTAGACGAGTTCGTCTATTTCTGCTTCTATCTTTTCGATTTCTTCTTTTAGCTTTTTCTTTGTGTCTATACTATTGCCTTCAATTGCACCAAGCTGTTTATTAAGAGATAATTCTCTTTCTACCAGTTTGATAAATGGTTGTTGTTCTGTTTCTGAAACAATTTTTATAGGGATTGTGTCTCTTTTTACTTTATCAGGCTCATACTTTTTAGTTTTACCGCCATGATACTCATTTCCTGAAGTAGAATACCAAAAATCTGAAAGACGGCTATTAAGTATGCCTAGTATATATTTTGCATTTAGCTCTTTTGATATAATCATCGTATTTGTGCCTTTAAACACAGATTTATACTCATCCAATGTAAATGAAGGTCCTTTACCAGTTCGAGGGGATAAAATTTTAAGATTACAACTTTTTATTATTTCAAAATTTCTGATATTTGGGAAATGCCACCATTCTTTATTATGTTTTATTAGTTTATCTGAGAGAATTTTAAAAATGGATGGATATTCTTTCTTTAATTCGTTTTCTGTGCCTATATCATTCGCTATTATCCAAAATTTGCCTTTTTGAATAGGCGAATATTTTTTTATTGATTTAGCATCAAATACTAAATTGAAAACAATGCCTTTTTCTTTAGGATTGAGCTGTTTATACTCGCTTAAACTCATCTCAAAATTTTTAGATTGCTCTACAGGTGGTTGAAATCCGCCCTTGACTTCAAAATAAGATTTATCCTGTAACAAACTAATTTGTTTAAGACCTGAAATCTTATTTCTTATATTTTCAATCCTTATGTTATTGAATTTCCATCTAGTGTTATACATTTCTTTATATTTTTTTGTTAATTTTATATCGAACGAGTTTGTTGCTAATTTTTGTTTTACTATACTTTCATCCATATCTCCTATATACCCATAATCTAATTCCTGGTTACCTTTCTTCGATAAAATAATTATCAATGAATTAGTGCCTACTGTTTCACTAAAATGTTTGAATACCTTAAAATTAGAATTAAACTGGACTACCTTTATATTCCCAAATTGGTTGAGCAAATAATTTCTAAAATCTAACGCATAGTCATTGTATAACCATTCTTGTGGAATTATGAATGATAATTTACCTTCCGAGCTTAATTCCTTGTTGCCCCTTACTATAAAGAAGAGGTAATAATTTGGTTGTGCATCTTCATGGTTAGGTCTGCATTTATAATTTATATTTAAGTAAGTTCCTTTGTCAAAGAATCTTCTTTCCTGTCTATTTATCTTAGACCAAGCAATATAAGGCGGATTTCCAATAATTGCATTAAAACCACCTTCTCCAATAACAGACTTAAATTGTTTGTCCCATTCGAATGCATTTTCATCAATGCTTTTGTTATCTATAAGAGAATTGCCTAATTGGATATTCTCATGGATATTGGGCAAAGTTTTTCTATTTTCTGCTATTTTGAGAAAAAGACTAAGCTGTGCTATCTCTACAGCTTTACGATCGAGGTCGACACCAAAAATATTCTTTTTTAAGATATTGGCTTTTCTTGAATACATAACTTCACTATTATCTGTACTTAGTGTTGCTTGTGAAATGTCTCCTCTTTTATTTTGATATCCTATGAAATAATCTAATGCCTTTATCAAAAAACTGCCAGAACCGCAAGCAGGATCCAAGACTCTTATTTTATCTAAATTAATGGGCTTCTTATTTAATATCTCACATAAAGTATTTCTAATAATATAATCTACAATATAGGCAGGGGTATAGTATATACCCTGCTCTTTCCTATAAGCTATGCTTCCCAAAAACTGCTCATATACACTGCCTAATATGTCGGCAGATAAGGCATCAAACTTATAGGCAATTGAATGTTCCTGTGCATTATACAAGTCGTAGATTATTTCTTTTAACTCTTTGTCATCAATATTAAACGTATCGCAGGTTCTCTTTTCAAATAAGCCGCTGTTATAATCGTCATCAAATTGATCAAATATTCCTCTAAGCGAATTCCACAAGCTTGTTTTCTTGTCCTGTTCCCATAAATGCAGATTCTCAAGCAGCACTTTCTCGCTGTAGCCTTTGTCCTCACAGAACCTAATGAAAATAAGCCTGTTAAGCAAAACTTGTATATTCTCGTCAATCTCTTGCTCCGGCAGCCGTGGGTTATTTTTCTTTATGTTTTTGTAAAGCTTATTCCTCCAATATACTAAATCCTTAAACAACTGCTCATCCACAGGCAGGCGCTTTCTTTTTGCCCCGCGCTGTTCGGCTTCTTTTTCTAAAATTCCATTAGCTATCCCTTCTTTTGAAAGCCACCATAATTTTGCAAATTCGGTAATAAATTCATCACATGTTAAATCGAGAACTTTGACTTTTTCCAAATCTTTTTCATCGCTTTCAACATTAAATACAATTAATCTTTTAAAATTAGTAAGCCCTGCAAATGCCAGCCCCTTATTATATCCATAAGTTACGGCTTGGAACCATGTTCTCTTATCATCAATATTTACAGATGGTTTTTTGGCTTCAAGAACAAACTTTGTAACGCCATTTATCTTAAAAGAATAGTCCGCTCTTCCCTCCTTTATTTTAACCTCATTTCTTACCTCATCAAAATCCTTTTTTCCCCTTACATCCCATCCAAGCGCCTCAAATAACTCATTTATCAGCTTTATTTGCGCTTCAAATTCCCTGCTGTCCATAAATTGGCTTTCAAACTTCTTAAATCTGCCAACAAGTTCAGAAATATTTTTTTTAGCTTCCTCTTTTATGTCTTTAACCAATCTTATCTCCCCAAAGCCCTCTTTAGCCCTTCAACACAAAATACGCTGTCTACAACATTGTCCTGCTCGTCTTTTAAAAGAATAGTCGGCAATACAGATAATTCCATATCTTTGGTAAGCAAATATCCTTCAGAGGTAGTTATGTCTATCACTTTATGGGCTATTTTCTCGTTCTCCAAGAAAGAGATTGCTTCCTTGCTGTCCTTGCAGGTAGGGCGCATGTACACTTCTATTTTTGCGAAATTCATTTTAAGTCTCCTCTTCCCCTTCCATTATCTTAGAAAACTCCCTATAACTATTAGCGCACACATCACAAATCAATCCCATTTCTATAAGCTCCTCAAATGTCTTGTCAGGATGGTCCCTGCAGACTTGGGGGCAGTCACATCTCATTAGATTTCACCCCTATCTTTTCTTCCTCATCCAGCATTGCGGTAAATTCCTTGTAATTGCTTGCGCAAGTTTTGCATATAAGCCCCATTTCTATTAGCTCACTGAACTTCTTGTCTGGATTATTCTTGCATATTTTAGCACACTCACATCCCATTGTAACTCACCACTCTTTGCCATAAAAGAAAGCTAATTATCGCTTGTTTATAAGATTTGCTGTCAAAAAACCGCAAGATTTTCGCTTTTGTTGGAAAAGCATTTTTGGAGCCTAAAAAATCGTTACCAAGGTCCCGCGCAAGGCGGTCGTTCCCTAGTTTGCCCTCAGGGATTGGGTACCCCGTGAACGCCCTAGCGATGGTAACAATAAAAGAATAATCCTTTTTGTTTATAAGCTTTACGCCTATATCTTATTCAATGCCTGATGAAGCTCGTGCGTTGTCTCGTCAACTGCCTCTTTCACCTTGTCTGCAATCTCTTTCTTTGCCTTTCTCTTCACGCCTGCAACCTTTCTTGAAATGACTTCCCTCATTGCCTTGTTTGCGTCTATCTTGATTCCTTCTTTTTTCCTCTTGCCTGAAATCTCTGCAAGCGCTTTTTCAAGAAACTTTGTCTTCATCACAGCCTGCTCAGCCATCTTTCCTTTTGCAGCAAGAACCTTTATTGCCTTTTCAAACAAAGGAAGCTTTCCTTTTAATCTTTCTTCAATATCAGTTATCTTCTTCTTCATCTTCTCAATCTTTCTTATCTCGCCCATTGCCTTTCTCAGGTCTTTTGCGTATTTCTTCGGAATCTTTACAACAGCCCCGGGCATTTTTCTCTCCATCTTTGTTCTTGCGGAATTCATGTTCCTGTCAACATAATAAAGCCAGCCCGGCTCTGTGTGTATCTTGCAGTCGTGCAGTATTTCCTGCCTGTGAATCTTGCTTTCTTTTCCTCTTGCCATTGGCACTCTTGCGAGCTTTCCTTCCTTGCTGATGAAATACAGGTATCCCTTTTCCCTCTTGATGTCCGGGTGTTTGCAGAGTATCTGCGTTTTCTCGTTCTGCAATGATGCATTCTCGAGCTTTTTCTCAAGGAATTCAAGCCTCATTAGAACCTGCTTTAATGCCATGGAATCAATATTTGCGCTCTTTAATGACGGAATCGTGCTTATTCTGCTGTCAAGAAGGGCGATTTTTGCCCTTAATTCGTCAAGCTCTTTTTCCTGGATTGCATTTGCAGTCCAAAGCTGGGCAATTGCGCCCTGTTTTGCTTTTTCATAAGTTTCCTTATGCTGGGCTGACTTGGTTACCAATCTCTCAAATTCTTTCTTGATTTCAGGTTTTACCTCGTCTCTCCAGTGCGCCATATGGCTCGTGATAGGCGGGGGGTATTTAAAGGTTTTGTATTTTTAGCCGGAGTCCTTAGTAAGCAGCCTGTAGCAAGTAGCCGGTAGTTACTGCTGCCACCCGCCGCTTGCCACTTACTAGCCAAAAGCTATATAAACCATATAATTATCTTTCTAGCATATGTGGCCATTAATAATATTGCTGATATTTGCAGCTCTCATACTTGTATTGTATTTCCTTAATTTGCTGCTGCCTGTGGCGCTTTTCACGGCAGCAGGCATATTTGCATTCTTGTTTTACAAGTTCTTCATAAGGAAGTTTGACCCTTTTGAAGCTGCCATTATATATAGGTTCGGCAAGTTTCACAGGGTTTCGCCTTCCGGCTGGGCAATTGTAATCCCTGTATTTGAAAAAGTAGGATATGTTCTGGACTTAAGGGAACAGCAGGAGCAGATTGATGTTCCGATAATATCAAGGGAAGGGCTTGAGATAAAGATGCACGGAGTTGTGTTCTATTACATAAGCAACGCGGTAAACGCGGCATTAGGCGTGCAAAATTACAAGAGCGCATTGACTGACATGATTACAGCAAGGGTAAGGGACATTGCAGGAGAGTTTTCATTCACCCAGCTTTTGATTAACATAGAGGACATTGCAGCGCTGATGATTGAGCAGATACAGCCTTCAATACAGAACTGGGGGCTAACAATAAACAATTTTGAGATGGAGAGAATGGAGCCTCCGAGGCAGGTGCTTGATGCTTTGAGGGGAAAGAAGGTTGCAGCTGAGTCATTGGAAGCAAAGAAGTTTGTTGCAGAGGCAAGAAGAGTGCTTACCGCTGCCCTTGGAAAGGGAACTGAAAGCTTTGATGACAGGACGCTTGCATACCTGTATGTAAAGGCATTGGAAAACATGAAGTCATCCAAGATGATGATTCCTGCAGAGTTCATGGATGTTGTCAAGTCAGGGGCGGCAGGAGGAAACAATCTTGCAAAAGGAATGATTTCAGGCAGCACATTCAACAAGGCATTGAACATGATTGGCGATGAAGTGCTTAAAGAGTCAGCAATAGGGAAATCAGAGATAAAGAGAAAGATTGAAGAGATAGGCACAAATGCAAAGGAAGAGAATGAGATGGTCCAGGAAGAAGAGGACAATCGCGAGGTTGAAGAATCAAACAAGAAGGTTGTTGCAGGCGATTCAGCTGACGGCAATGTTGACGGACAGATAGGCGAGAAGTAAATTCTTAATTGGCAGTTAGCAGCCGGTAGTTTTTAATAAGTAGTTGGCAGTTATTAGTTCTTAGTTATTGGCTCTTAGATTGTATTATCTTCTCATATATCCGCAACTATTATAAGCATCAAATCAATCGCAATTATCATGCTTAAAGAGGATGACATTGAGATTGCAGAGCTTATCCGGCTTGAAACAAAGAGGCAGAACGAAAGCCTCGAGCTTATCCCTTCTGAGAATTTCACAAGCCCTGCCGTGATTGAGGCAATGGGTTCTGTGCTCACGAACAAGTATTCTGAAGGCTATCCGGGAAAAAGGTATTATGCAGGAAACGAGTTCATTGATAAGGTTGAACAGCTTGCAATCGAGAGGGCAAAAAAGCTTTTTGGCGCAGAGCACGCGAATGTCCAGCCTTACTCAGGCAGCCCTGCAAATTTCGAGGTTTATTTTGCATTGCTTGAGCACAAGGACAAGATACTTGCAATGGACTTAAACCACGGCGGGCATCTTACTCATGGGCATTCTGTAAATTTCTCAGGAAAAAATTATGCATTCACTCATTACGGCGTTGACGAAAAAACAGAAATGCTTGACTATGACGCAATACGAAAGATTGCTCTTAAGGAAAAGCCAAAGCTGATTTTGTCAGGCGCATCTGCTTATCCAAGGACAATTGATTTCAAGGCATTTTCAGAAATTGCAGAGGAAGTCGGCGCAATAAGCATGGCTGACATAGCGCATATTGCAGGACTTGTTGTTGGAAAAGCCCATCCTTCGCCTTTTCCTTATACTGATGTTGTCACAACAACAACACACAAGACATTAAGGGGGCCGAGAAGCGCAATAATAATGTGCAAAGAGAAGTTCGGACAGAAGATTGACAAGGCAGTTTTTCCCGGAATGCAGGGCGGGCCCCATAACCACATAATCGCTGCAAAAGCTGTATGCTTCAAGGAGGCAATGGCGCCGGATTTTGCAGTTTATGCAAGGCAGATTGTAAAGAATGCAAAAGCTCTTGCTGATGAATTAATGTCAGCTGGATTCAAGCTGGTAACAAACGGCACTGACAATCATCTGATTCTGATGGACGTTACAAAAAGCGGATTGACTGGAAAGGAAGCCCAGCTTGCGCTTGAAAAGGCTGAAATCATCTGCAACAAGAATGTTATTCCGTTTGACAAGAGAAGCCCGTTTGACCCCAGCGGAATCAGAATGGGCACTCCTGCAATAACAACAAGGGGAATGAAGAAAAAAGAGATGAAGGAGATTGCAGGATTCATTGAAAAGGCGCTGAAAAATCATAGGGATGAGGCAGCGCTTGCAAAAATCAAGTCCGATGTGAAGGAAATGCTCAAGGGGTTTCCGCTTCCTTACTGATTTTTGAGAATTGATGCTCATTGGAGAGGCAAGATTATGGACAGGAAAGAATTTTCAGAACTGCTTGGAAAAAAAGTGCTTGTGGCGGACGGGGCAATGGGCACAATGCTTATGGGCAAATGCCAATGCTGCAATACAGAAATTCTTAATATAACAAACCCCTTGCTTGTAAAATCAGTGCATGATGATTACATAAAAGCAGGAGCAGGCGTAATATTCACAAACACATTCGGGGCAAACAGGATTGCATTTCAAAAAAAAGCAATAAAATATGATGTTTCTGAAGCAAACAAGGCAGGCGCAAGAATTGCAAGGGAATCTGCAGTGGAATCAGGAAAAGAAATCATGGTTGCAGGCGACATGGGCCCTATTGACGATTATATTTCACCTCTTGGAAAAGTGTCATTTGATGATGCGTATGAAACATATCTTGAGCAGGCAAGGGCGCTTTCAGAATGCGATATTATTGCAATAGAAACAATGTCTGATGTGAAAATGCTTAAGGCAGCCGTAATTGCGGTAAGGGACGCCTGCTCTCTTCCGATTATTGTCTCAATGTCATTCCAGCAGGGCAGGACTGCGGCAGGCACTGATGTGAAAACTTTTGCCTGCATTGCGGAATCGCTGGATATTGACGCAATTGGCGCAAACTGTTCAGAAGGGCTGGAAGGGCTTTATGGGGCGGCAAAAGAGCTTGCAAGATTTTGTTCAAAGCCGATAATGATAAAGCCGAATGCCGGAATGCCTTTTATTGAGAAAGAAAAAGCTGTTTATCCGGAAACTCCGGCTGAGTTTGCAGAATATGCCGTCAAGCTGCGCAAGATTGGAGTGAATATGATTGGGGGGTGCTGCGGCACAACTCCCCTGCATATTAAGGCAATTGCTGAAAAATTAAAGAATGCAAAGCCGGCAAAAAGAAATATGGAAATAAAATCAGCGCTTTGCTCAAGGTATAATACTATTGATTTAGGCAAAAGCACAATCATTGCAGGCGAGCGCATTAATCCTGCTGGAAGAAAGGCATTCAGGCAGGAGATTATTGGCGGGAAAGGATTTTATGCCATTGAGCAGGCAAGAATGCAGGCAGGAGAAGGCGCCTTGCTGCTTGATGTCAATGCAGGCGTTGCAGGCGCTGATGAAAAAAAAGCGTTAAAGAAAATTGTTTCAGAAGTCCAGCAGGCTGTTGATATTCCCCTGATTATAGACACTTCAAGCGCAGAAGCAATGGAGTCAGCATTAAAGGAATATGCAGGCAAGCCTCTGATAAATTCTGTCAGCGGCTCTGAAAAAAGCCTCAATGCAGTCCTTCCTCTTGCCAAAAAATACGGAGCGGCAATAATTGCATTGTGCCTTGATGAAAAAGGGATTCCTGAAACAAAAGAAAAAAGAATTGAAACAGCAGAAAAAATAGCAAAAGAAGCCGGGAAATACGGCATTAAGAAAGAAAACATATTCGTTGACTGCCTTGTGATGGCAAAGGCAACAAATCCCGAAAATGAGGATATTGTCCTGTCTGCAATTAGGGAAATAAAAGCAGAAGGATACGGCACTGTTCTCGGAATATCAAATATTTCTCACGGAATGCCGGACAGGGCTTTGTTAAACAATGAGTTTTTTTCAAAAGCTTCAAGGCAGGGGCTTGATATTGCAATAATGAACCCGGCTGATGCAATTATCAACGAAAAAAAAGATTCAGCAAAACTAAAACACTTATCTGGGGCAGTTAAAGCTGATTATGATTCAATGGGGCTAAAAGACAGGATATTCAATTCGATTATTAACGGCGATAAGGAAAAAGCAGGGCTGTTTGCAAGGCAGGCGCTTTCTGAGATTTCCGCCGCAGAAATAAACCTTGTTCTTGTTGATGCAATTACGGAAGTAGGGAAAAGGTTTCATGAAAAGAAAATGTTCCTGCCCCAAATCATTTCCTGCGCAAATGCAATGAAAACAGCGTTTTCAGAGCTTAAGCCTGAGTTTGCAAAGTCCGGAAAGCCTGAAAAGAGCAGGGGGAATGTGCTGATTGCGACTGTTGAGAATGACATCCACGACATAGGCAAGAACATTGTAATCTCAATGCTTGAAAGCAGGGGTTATGATGTGATTGACATTGGCGCGAATGTGCCTGCCGAGAAAATAATTGAGGCTGTTAAAAAGCAAGGAGCGAAACTGCTCTGCCTTTCTGCCTTGATGACAACAACAGCCCTTGAAATTGATAAGGTTATTAAGCTGCTGAAAAAAGAGAATATAAGCGTGCCTGTGCTTGCGGGCGGCGCTGTTATAACAAGCGAATATGCAAAAAGCATAGGCGCGCATTATGCAGGCGATGCAATATCAGCTGTTGCAGAAGTGCAGCACCTGCTTGGTGAAAAATGAAAAAGATAACAGAACTGCTGGAAAAAGGATTCTGCTTTTCCGTTGAGATTGTTCCGCCAAGAAACGGCTCTGATTTTGAAAAATTCATGAAAGAGATTTCTGCCTTGAAGGGAAAGATTGATTTTTTAAGCGTTACAAAGGGGGCGGGCGGAAGCCTGAGAGGAGGCTCCCTGCCTATTGCTTATTTTGCGCAAAAAGAGCTTGGAGTTCCTTGCATTGCGCATTTTGTCTGCAGGGAAAGGACAAGGCAGGAGATTGAGAATGACCTGGCTGACATTAATTATTTTGGAATAAGCAACATACTCGCATTAAGGGGAGACCCGCCTGCAGGCTCTTCAGAGCAATGGAGCGGGGATTACAAATATGCTTATCTTCTCATGAAGCAGATAAATGAGATGAATAATGGCAAATATCTGCCAAGAAACAATAATGAGGGGGAATTCAGGGCGGGAAATAAGACAGATTTTTGCATTATTGCGGCAGGGCATCCTGAAGACCCTGTTGAAGATGAAATAATGCATATGAAACTCAAGATTCAAAACGGCGCAGAGGCGGTAATCACGCAGATGGTATTTTCTTTTGAGGAATATAAGGCTTATGTTGAAAGCATTGGGAAGGCGGGGATTGTTGTTCCGGTAATAGCGGGAATACGCCCTCTCGTGTCTTTGAAGCAGGCGCTTGATGCTGAGTCATTTTTCAAGGTAAAGATTGGTGAAAATCTGAAAAAAGGGCTTGAGGAAAAAGGAAGGGAGTTTGGGATTGCATATTTCTCTGATTTTATCAGAAAACTGAGAAAATACAAAGCAGCCGGCGCGCATTTGTTTGCCCTTAACGACACTTCCCTTGCCTTGGAGCTTATTGAAAAGTCAAAATAAGCATAGAAACCTTTAAAAGTTATACTTGCCTATATAATCCTATGAGCATATTCTCCAGAAAGCTGACTAAGGACAAGGTTTATGAGATTTTGCTGCCTATTGCAAAAAGAATTGCAAGAAGCAAGGAAGGCGCATTGTTTGTCATAGGCCCTTCAGGCAAGTTCAAGCACCTTTATGATCCTCTTTTTCCGCAGGTTCTGAACAAGGTAAATGTGAAAGAGGCAGGCATGGACAAGGTTCTGGAAAAGCTTGCGGTGCTTGACGGCGCTGTATTAATCTCAAATGAAGGGGATTTGCTTGCTTACGGCGTCAAGATTAAAAAATCAATTCCTGTTCCCGGCTACGGAACAAAGCACGCTGCGGCTGCAGGAATAACCTCTTATGTCCCTGACACGATTGCAGTGCTTGTCAGCGAGGAAATAAACTGGATTAAGGTTTTCAAGGAAGGCAAGATAATACTTGAAATGGATTCAGAGGAAAATCCAAAGTCAATGGAAAACAAGATAATATCTTTTCTGAGCGAGGGAGACACTGCTCTTTTTACAGCGGCAGGAATTTCAGCCGCAATTTTAGGGGGAGCCGCTGTTGCCCCCATAATGATTGCAGGCGGGACTTATCTTGCAATCAAGACAGCAACCGGAATAATAAGGAAGAATTGGAAGGGCAAGTAATGAAATGCCAGAAGGGGCTTTTATGAATTACGACCTGCTTTCCTTGATTTTATTTTACGGGCTGCTTTACCTGTTTTATTTGTCGCACAAGGACAAGTTTACAATACAGGGAAAAATTCTTTTTATGTACAGGACAAAGCTTGGGTTAAAGCTGATGGATTCTTTTCCAAGGAAATTTCCTCGGCTTGTGAAAGTTTTGGGATTCCTTGGTGTTGTAATCGGCTTTGCGGGAATGGGATTTATTTTCTTTTACCTGATAAAAGAGACAATTGAATTCCTGATAACTCCTTCAGGAATAGCTCCCCTTGCCCCCGTGCTTCCCGGAGTGAAAATACCCGGAGTTCCGACTTTGTCATTCTGGCACTGGGTTGTATCAATACTGATAGTTGCCACAATACACGAATTTTCCCACGGAATTCTTGCAAGACTGCACAAGATTAAGATAAAAAGCTCAGGTTTTGCTTTCCTTGGCCCCCTGCTTATGGCTTTTGTCGAGCCTGACGAGAAGCAGATGAAAAGAAAAAGCAGGTATAAGCAGCTGACTGTGTTTGCGGCAGGCCCTTTCTCAAACATACTTACCGGGATTTTATTCTTATGCCTCCTCATATTCCTTATTGTTCCTGCGTATTCATCGCTTTACGGAGTTGCGGGCATCAGCGTTACAAACCTTACAGAAGGGTATCCTCTTTTGCAGGCAGGCATAAAAGCGCCTGTGGTGATTTCATCAATCAACGGCATTTCCCTTGACAGCGTTGAGTCCATAATGGCTGCTTCATCTTTTTATCCGGGGCAGAGCATTGAGATGATGACTTCGCAGGGATATGCAAAAGTAAAGGCAGTGGAGGACCCGAACAATTCATCAAGGGGCATTATAGGGATAAATTCATTTGAGTTTCAGGCAAAGCTTAAGCGCGAGTGGGCAAGCCCGTTTCTGCCTGCAATAAAATGGGTTAATATGCTGTTTGCATGGCTGTTCATGATAAGCATAGGAATTGCGCTTTTCAATCTTCTTCCGCTTGGCGCTGTTGACGGAGGCAGGATGTTCCTTGTTGCAATGCTCTGGATATTCAAGGACGAGAAAAAGGCAAAGAGGGCGTGGAGCATTTTCAGCGGAATTTGTTTATTGCTTATATTCATAAATTTGGTGCCGTGGATTATCAAGCTTCTTGCGTTTATTATATCGGGTTTATCGTGGGTTATAGGTTTTATTTGACAGATATTCTATTTTTATAAATAAAGAGACATGCGAAAAGTTTAAATATATGGTTAAAAGCCATAATACTATGGTTAAAAATGACTAATGAACTGATACAAATATTGGCTTTTTTGATAGATAACAAGGGGAATAAATTCAGCATAAGAAGGATTTCAATAGTCAGGGGCATTAATTATAAATCAGCTTACAATGTGATATCAAAGCTCAAAAAAGAAGGTTCTGTGGCTTTGGAGAAATTGGGTAATACTACCTTATGTTCATTTAGCGGCAAGCTTAGCCCGCATGTATTTACTGCCGAATTCATGCGCAGGGAGCAGCTTATGAAAAACCCCAATTTCAAGGTTTTGTATTCAAAACTAAATAGAATAAATGCGCCATTCATAGCTTTGCTTTTCGGCTCATTTGCAAAAAAAGAAGCAGGCAGGCATTCGGATATCGACATCCTTGTTATAGCAGAAGAAACGAAAGCAGTGGAACAGGCAATATCTTTGCTTCCGCTTAATATTCACCTTACTGCAGTTAAAACCTCCGAATTTCTGGAAATGGCAAAAAGCCGGGAATTTACAGTGGTATCGGAAGCTATAAAAAGGAATATATTATTGGTGGGCATAGAAGATTATTACAGGCTGATGGAAAATGTTGTCTAAAGAGAGAATAAAAGAAGCGCAGGCAAACATTCCAGGATATCTCGGGCAAGGGCTGCTTAATAAATTAAAGAATCCTGACGAGGCAGTGCGCAGGATATTGATTAATAATTGCGAAGAAAGCATTAAAGTGGCGGATTTGCTGTTTAAAAATAATCATTCCGATTTATGGGCTATTGTATGCTCTTATTATGCGATGTATTATATGGCTAACGCGGTTCTTTACTCTTTCGGATATAAGGTTGGAGAAAAAATTGCGCACAAGGTAACTGCTGATGCGCTTATAGTATATATCCGCAGCAAGCTGAAAGAATCTTTGCTGGCAGAATACGAATCTGCAAAAGAAGAGGCGCTTGAAATAGTGGGATTAAGGGCGGATGAGTTTATAGAATCTTTTGATTTGGAAAGGGCAAAGAGAAACAGGATTCAGTATAGGATGACTGAGCAGGCAAAGCATGCCAAAGCCGAAACATCGCTTAAGAGGGCAAAGTCGTTTGTTTTTGAAATGGAAAAACTGCTTGCAGAACTTTAACTTAATTCTTTTCCAAAACATTAATGGTTCTTGTCAATGACTTATGTATCGGAATGTCAATTCTTCTTAATACTTTGAACTTTGACTTGACAGAAAGCCTGTTGGGGAATATAACAGCCAGTCTTGATTTCTTGTCTAATATCCTGTATGCATTTGAGAGAAATTCTGAATAAAGCTTTTTTATGCTTTGCTTGTGCAAAGAGCTTGCCTTGCCGTAAGGCGGGTCTGTGGCAATTGCGCTGCATTTTATTTTTATCTTTCTTGCATCTGCTTTTATCAGCTTACAGCCTTTCACTCCATATGCATTAAGGTTTATCTTTGCCTTATCAAGCATTTCTTCTGCAATGTCAGAGCCGATGCATCTTATTCCCATAAGCCCTGCCTCAATAAGTATTCCCGCAGTGCCGCAGAACGGGTCAAGGATTGTTCCGCCTTTTTTCACGCCTGTCATGTTTATCAGCGCTCTTGCAAGCTTTGGATGAAGGGATATTGGCGAAAATGCAGGGCGCTTGTGCGCTTTCCTTGCCTCAAACTTCTCTTTGTTTTTGTCAAGGCGTATGCCGCAGAACACTTTCTTGTTTTCAAAAACAAAATCAATCTCTGTTTTAGGATTTTTGAATTCCACTTTTGGGTTTTTCAGCTTTTTCCATATTATTTCAGCAAGCTCTTTTTCTTTTGCCTGTTCAGTGTGATGCACATGCACGTAAAAGTTATCCCTGTAATGCTTCTGCCAGCCAAATGACTGCACTTTTGCATTAAGCTCGTTTGTCTCGCAGGAAAACAGGAACTTGCACAGGTATTTTGTGCAGGCAAGCCTTTGCTTTTCAAATTTTCCGCATTCTGCAACAACAGAACTGCCTGAATGCCCCTTTATGTCCGCGCCTGCAAAAAGCTCAATCTCCGCCTTTGCAAGTTCAGGGTTTTCTCCAGAAATTAAGAACAGATAATGCATTTCTTTTTGATTTTCCTTTTTTTATGTATTCTATCTCTTTTTTCTGCATCTCGGCGTCGTGCGGGGTTTCAAGGCAGACATATGCATCGTTTGGAATGCACTGCTTGAAGAATTCTATGTTAAAGTCCCCGTAAAACAGGTTCTTGTGGTCAATGTTTTCTTTTATTGAGCCGCCCATTATGTGAAAATATTTCGGGTTAAACTTAAGAAAGTCGGTTATTATCTGCTTGTAGTCTTTTGTGCTTGTGCGTTCTGTAATTGACGCGTGCCCGAAGTCAAGGCACATTCCGCAGTCAAGAGATTTCAGGAAAGGCTCAATCTCTTCTGCTGTAGAGCCAAGTTCCCTCTGCCTTGAGCATTCAGCAGGCAGATTTTCAATAATAAATCTTTTGTCATTGAACTGTTTCAGGAAATCAATAGCCCTCATTGCAGAGCCGACCCCCTCATAAACGCCCGGATGCACGACAATTGTTTTTGAATCAAATAAGTCAGCGGCTTCAATGGCAACTTTCATGCACTGCATTGTCCTTTTTACTGCATTCTTGTCAGCAGGGTTTGCCCCCTGTCCCTGATGCGGCGCGTGAATCCTTATCTCCGTGTCAAAGTCGGCATAATTCTTGTAAATGCCGTTGTCAGGAAGAGGAAGTATCTCGATAAAATCAACATAGTCAATTATCTTTGGAATATAATTGTATCCCCTTTCGTCAGCATATGTCTTTATTCCCACTTTCATGATTTAATCTTAAGCTGTTCTCTTTATAAGTATTATTATACTTTGTTCTGCAAGAGACCGGTTTTTCGAAAAGCATGATTTCGGGAAAGGTTATGGGGCAAAGCATTTGCTTTTTTGCTTAACAATATTTAAATACACCTGATTTATCAGAAATGCAGTGGCAAAAACTATTGCAGAGGGAAATGAAGCGATTGTGAAAGGCGCCTTAAAGGCAGGGCTTGGATTTTATGCAGGCTACCCTATTACCCCTGCTTCTGAAATAATGCACGAGCTTTCAAAGTCAGATATTGCCTTTGTAAATGCAGAGGATGAGATTGCTTCAGTCAGCATGATTATAGGCGCTTCATTGGCAGGAAAAAAATCAATGACAGCAACATCCGGTCCCGGTTTCAGCTTAATGCAGGAGGGGATTGGGCTTGCGCATATGATGCGGGTTCCTGTTGTAATTGTAAATTCGCAGAGAGTGGGTCCAAGCACAGGCATGCCGACGCTTGCTGCGCAGGCTGACATGCTTCAGGCATACCACGGCTCTCACGGGGATTTTGTTTCAATTGCATTTTACCCTAATTCTGCCGAGGAATGCTATAAATACACAATTGAGGCGTTTAATGCGGCAGAGGATGCAAGGTGCCCTGTGTTTCTTCTTTCTGACGCTATCTTAAGCCACCTGGCTGAGTCAGTTGACCTTGATGCAATTAAAGTTCAATTAAAGGAAAGAAAAATAAAGCCGCTTGGCAGCGGAAACAGGCATTTTACAGGGCTGCTTTCAAAGGACGGAATCCCCAAAACAAAAGACTCCCTTTATTACAGGCAGTGGTACAAATCATACAAGGATGAAGTAATGTCTGCTGCAGGCAGGTACAATTTTTATGAATACATTGAAAACAAAAATTCTGACACTTTGATAATAAGCTACGGCATCTTGTCAAGGGCTGTTTCAGAAATGAGCAATGAATATGCCTTGTTCAGGCCGATAAGGGTTTTTCCTATTCTTGATGAGCTAAGGGAAATAGCAAAAAAATACAAGAAAATAACAGTGATTGAAATGAATGACGGGCAGTATGCAACACTTATTGAATCTTTCCTTAAGAGGGAAGTAAGAAAGATACCTGTCTTGGGCGGAACAGTGTCTGCTGACGAAATAAGAAAGGAGCTGCGCAATGAATGACCTGATAAAGAATGAGAGAATGCCCGCTATCTGGTGCCAGGGCTGCTCTTTGGGAATTGTGCTCGGGCAGTTTGCAAATGTTCTTGCAGAGCTTGGCTTGTCAAAAGAAAATACTGTTGTTGTTTCAGGCATTGGATGCACAGGCAGGTTTGCAGGGTATATGAACCTTGATTCAGTCCATACAACCCACGGCAGGGCAATTCCTGTTGCAGAGGGAATTAAGAGGGCAAACCCGGAGCTTAATGTTATTGTAGTAAGCGGAGACGGGGATTTGTCAGGCATAGGCGGAAACCATTTGATTCATTCGTCAAGAAGGAACATTGACATAACCGTAATCTGCGTCAACAATGAGATATACGGGCTAACCGGCGGACAGCTTGCCCCAACAACTTCCATTGGCTCTGTAACAATGACTTCCCCGAAAGGAAGCGACATTGAGCCGATAAACCTTCAGGGATTATGCACATTGAACAAGAATTATTTTTATGCAAGAACAACACCAGCCCATATCCTTCACATGAAAGAGCGCATTAAGGATGCAGTTAAATGGAAAGGTTTTAGCTTTGTTGAAATAAGGACAAGGTGCATTACGCGCTCAAAGAATCCCGCTTTCAAGACAGGGCAGGAGCTGCTTGAATGGCTCAAGAAAAGCTATAAGCTAACTGAAGAAAACAGGGTTTTGCGTGAAGATGAGCTGGGAATGGTGAAAAATGGCTAAGCTCATAATAACAGGCACAGGAGGGCAGGGAATAAAATTCATGGGAAATGTATTGGCAGAGTACCTTATGCTCAAGGGGTTTAATGTTTCTGCATTCTATGACTATGATGCCGCAATGAGGGGGGGCGGAATACAGGGATATTTAACATTCTCAAAGGAAAAAATAATCAACCCGCTTATTGATTCAGCGGATTTTCTTGTTGTGCTTGACAATTCAAAATACGAGTTCAATGCAAAAAAAACAATTGCGGATTCATCGCTTAATATTAAAGAAGGAGATATAAAAGCCCCTTTCAGGGAAACAGCGGAAAAAATGTTCTCAAACAAGACAATGCTTAACATGGTGGCGCTCGGGTATTTAATCAAGCTTCTTGGCATTGGAATGGATGAAAAGATGATATCCGGAATTCTTCCGCAAAAATTCATTAAAGAGAATATTGCGGCAATAAAAGCGGGTTTTGAATTAAAAATATGAACGCAACCAATAAGAATAAATAGGGCATTTCCCATCATGAGCTTATGGGCGTGAACATAGCAGGCATTGTGAATTTCCGCAACCTGAAAAAAGAGGAGCTGAAAGGCAGAATAATCGCAGTCGACACTTACATTCAATTGCACCAGTTCATGAGAACAATGCCTATGCTTAATGACAATAAAGGGAATGTGACAACCCACCTGTCCGGATTGTTTTACAGGACTGCAAGGCTTCTTGAGATGGGCGCAAAGCCGTGCTTTGTATTTGACGGGCCTTTTCTTCTGCCGAATGAAAAGCCTGAAGAGCCTGCAATGCCGAGAACATCTGAGACAATAACAGATGAAATGGCAGAGGATGCAAAACAGCTTTTGTCGCTTATGGGGCTGCCTGTTGTGCAGGCAATGGCTGACGGAGAAGCTCAGGCGGCTTATATTTGCAGGCAGGGCGATGCGTGGGCTGTTGCCTCGCAGGATTATGACTGCCTTCTTTACAATGCGCCAAGACTAATTACAAATATTACAATGTCAAAGTCAAGAAAAACATCCGCAGGAAAAAAGGTAATAATCGGAATGCAGGCTTTGGAGTTGAATCATTTGTTAAAAGAGCTCTCAATAAATCAAAAGCAGCTTATTGCGCTTGCAATGCTTGTGGGCACTGATTACAACAAGGGGATTTACGGCATAGGGCAGAAAAAGGCATTAAAGCTTGTGCAGAAGCACGGCAATGACTTTGGAAAGATGTTTGAAGAGCTTGGCTGGAAAGACGAATATGGATGGGAAGATGTGTTCAATCACATAAGCAAAATGCCTGTTAACAGGAATTATTCGCTGAAATGGAAAAAGCCGGACAGGGAAGGGCTGTTTGATTTTCTTGTAATGCAGAGGCAGTTTAGCAGGGAAAGGGTTGAAAATGCAATTCAGAGGTGCGAATGAAAGCAAGAAACAAGAAGAGGATTATTATTGCCTTGTTTGCATTCTTCGCAGTATTGATGTACCTGCTTTCAGCTGTCAGGATATCTGCTTTTGACGAAGGTTTTTATGCTTCTTTTTTCAGGGCAAAAGATATTTACGCTTCCCTTCCTGACGCGGATGCAAGGGCGGGCAATCTGCTTGGCTACATTAAGGAAGGCAGTGAATTAAATCCTGCTTTTTTCAATGAAAAGGAAACAGCGCACATGAAGGACGTGAAAACTCTTTTCTCATTAAGCGCTGTTTTGCTTATGATTTCAATGCTGTTCTGCTTTGGAATTATTGCTTATGCTTTTTTCAAGAGAGACATTTCGCTTATGGCTCACTGCCTTATTGCAGGAGGCATTGCATCACTCTCTTTTGTGCTTGTCCTCGTTCTGCTTTCAATTAATTTCCAGTGGGTTTTTGAGAAATTCCATACTATATTTTTTTCAAACTCCTTGTGGCTGATGAATCCTGAAACAGACAGGATAATTGTACTTCTGCCCGAGTCATTCTTCAGGCTTATTGCAAGGAGAATATTTTTAACCTCGGCAGTCTTGTCTTTTGGCATGCTTGCAGCCGGTTTGCTTGTAAAATACATGGAGAAGAAGCTTTATGGCATTTTACAGCACAATTAATCCTGTTTTGGCTTCAATCGGCCCTTTGGAAATAAGATACTATTCGCTTGCATACATCATAGGCGCAATATTCGCTTATTTCATGCTGAAAAGGATTTTTAGAGAGAGAAAGCTGGGAATAAAAAAAGAGGAGATACTTGACTTTGTCGCTTATACTCTTCTTGCCATTGTTGTTTTTTCAAGAATATTTTACATATTATTCTACAACCTCGGCTATTTTATTGATAATCCCCTGCAAATGCTGGCTGTATGGCAGGGCGGGCTTTCATTCCACGGCGGGCTTGTCGGCGCAATAGTGATGGGAATATGGTTTGCAGGAAAGCATAAAATAAGCTTTTGGGAGCTTGCAGACATAATGGTGATTCCTGTTGCATTCTGCCTGTTCCTTGGCAGGATAGGGAATTTCATCAACGGAGAGCTTTACGGCAGGATAACCTCTGTTTCATGGGCTGTTAAATTTCCTTCAGTTGACGGCTTCAGGCATCCTTCGCAGTTGTATGAAGCGTTGAAGAACCTGTTTATGTTTTCAGCGCTTTATTCAATAAGGAATATGAAATTAAAAAAAGGAGTGATGTTTTCGTTGTTTTTGGTAATGTACGGCTTTTTGAGGTTTTTCATTGAATTTTTAAGAGAGCCGGATGCGCAAATAGGATTGTTTTTCGGGGTTTTAAGCATGGGGCAGCTGCTTTGCATTGCAATGCTGTTAATTGGCATCCCTATGCTTGTTTATTTCAGTAAAAGAAAGCCATAATCATATCTTATTAACATTTTATGCATTTTTCGTTAATAAGTGCTAAATCCTTTAACGTTTTTGTGTTTAGCTTAATCTTTAATTAACTCTTTTGGCATAATGTGATAATATGCTTAGCCTTAATAACTAAATAACCGAAAAATATAAATACTAATAATCCCTCAAAATAGCTATGAAATTACCAAATTTTAATGAAAAAGCCGGGCAATTGGTAAGGAGAAGCGCAACATTTGGCAGGGAATTTGTTGAATTTGAATATTTTTTTCCTAATCCCCTGCCTGAGATGAATGAATTTTGTAATGATTTAATATTAATGGAAAAATCCAATGAGGCGAATAGGGCAATAGGGGAGCTGCAGGGTTTGACCAAAAATATAGGCAATTTGAAATTGTTTATAGATCCATACTTAAGGAAAGAAGCAGTCAGCAGTTCTGAAATTGAGGGGACATTTGTTTCGCTGACAGATGTTTTTCTGAGTGAGGCGGGAAGCAAAAAACCGGAATTTACCAATCCAAATGTTAAAGAGGTTGTCAATTTTGTCAGGGCAATCGACTATGCTATTTCAGAATTAAAAAATGGAAAAAGTATTAATAAGGAATTATTAAATGAAATGCACCACACTTTATTGGAGGGCACCAGGGGATTTCAGAAAAAAACAGGGCAATATAGGCAACAGCAAAATTGGATAAAGGCAGGGGGCGCAACAAACGATATACTTGATGCGGATTTTGTCCCGCCGTCTGAAGAAAGAGTTGAAGAATTGATGAACTATCTGTTTGAGTATATCAATAAAAGTGAAGGTTATATGAGGCTGATAAAGGCAGGGCTTATTCACTATTATTTTGAAACCATACATCCTTACGAAGATGGGAATGGCAGAGTGGGAAGGACTTTAATTCCCCTTTACCTTATACAAACAAAGATTTTGGAAGAGCCGATTTTGTATATCAGCCCATACTTTAAGAGATATAAAGATGCTTATTATAATCTTCTCATGGAAGTAAGGCAAACCGGAGATTATTCCAAATGGATAAAGTTTTTTTTAGAAGGTATAATAGAAGTTGCCATCAGCACTTCTAAAAAAGTAAAAAAAATGATAGGATTATATAACTCTTATAAGGATAATTTAACTGAAGAAGGCGCGACTTCAATCTCATTTTATTTATTGGACAAATTTTTTGAAAGACCTTATTATTCAATTCCTCTTTTACAAGCGGAGCTTGGAGATATAGATTATCCTAAAATTAAGAGGGGCATGGATTATCTCTTAAAAATAGGGGTTATAATCGAGTTTTCCCCTTACAAGCGAAATAAAATTTTTGTTGCGCCGGATATATTAAAAATATTAGAAGAAGAATTGATTTAAGTTTAAAAAAGAAAGCCATAATGTTTTTATACCAGTAAAACGGCTTATATTGCATTAAGGGAGGAGAATAGCATGGCAAAAGTAAAAGTATACACAACACCGACGTGCCCTTACTGCGACATGGCAAAGCAGTTTTTGGCAGAGCACAATGTTAAGTTTGAGGCAGTTGACGTGTCAAAAGACAGGAAAGCCGCTGCCGAGATGATAGAAGCTTCAGGGCAGATGGGCGTGCCCGTGATAATGGTTGACAAAGAATGCATAATAGGCTTTGACCAGCAAAAGCTGAAGAAAGCTCTTAATCTAAAGTAAAAAAGAGGTGGAAAAATGAAAAAGATAGAAGCGAAAAAAGAAGAGTGCTGTTCTTTCAGGGAGAGGGGAGCAAGAGGGCTTTATTTCCTGGGAGCTGTGTTTTTTGGCGCATTGGGGTTTGCATCAATTCTGCAGGGAATACTATTGCAGGTATCCTTGGGTTTTACTTACGGATTGTTTGCATACATCCTTGGTTTGCTGTTTATTGGAATTGCAAAATACATGAAGTGGAAAGTCTACGGCATATGCATGCCCATGATGCACCGCTAAAGTAAGGCACTCTCTGCCGCTAAGAAATCTTTTTGCAGACAAGAAGCTCTTTGCCTGAGGAAAACAGGTAAAGGGTTTCTTCGCCTTTTAATTCATCCTCGTATTTCTTTCTCTCTTTCCAGTACCTGTCAGGGCTTATGCTGTACCTTAAAACAGCTTTTCCGCAGTTTTCTTTTTTCAATGCCTTTATTGCATCATTAAATCCAATTACCCTGTGCAGTATTTCAAAAGAGCTCTTGATGAAAGGGCTTTTTACAGGCTTTTCGCTTGTAAGGAAGTCCTTGAAAGCGTGGATTCCCCTTGGCTGTATTTCAGCTTTCAATCCTGCTTTTTCAACAGCCTTGTCTGCTTCGTGAATGTATTTCAGCGGCTTGCTTTCCTTTAACTGCTCCTTGCTTTTGTTTTCCAATCTTTCCCCTGTTTCCGCAATCACGGCTGAAACTTCGCATTTCTTCAGTTTCCCGAAATAAAGATTCAGGCGGTTAAGCTCGTGATTTACTGAAAGGTATTCCTTTTCGCAGTCAAGCTTGATATCCTTTATCTGAGGGGGAACTTCAATGCAGATGTCTTTTGTTATTTTGCCGTAAGTTTCAATGATTTTCTTTATATCCGGCTTCAGCTTTTCAATTTTTCTTTCATCTTCCTCCGCTTCCCTCTCTGTTTCGCAGAAGACAATGTCTGCTTTTGTCAGTTTCTTTATCTTCAATGCATCCTCGTTAATGAATTCAATGTTATTTATTCCCTGCATTTTTGCATTTTGAATTGCATACTCGTGCTTTCTTTTGTCAATCTCTATTGCAATTACCTTTTTGCATTCTTTTGCAAGCCAGATGCTCTGCAATCCTATGCCGGAGCCGATTTCAATGATTGTATTGCATTTCAATCTTTTAGCCCTGTATTTGGCGGCTGTCTCATTTGTTGCAAATCTTAAATCGTTCAGGTTCATGAAAAGCCCCTTAAGGCTTGTTTTCTGCGTTTTTTCATTCCTCATTCTTGCAGACGCGATTTCGCAGATTTCCTCGGGTATTTTCAATGCGAGCGATATTTTCTCTTTTAGAAGCCCCTGCTTAAGCAGCGTATCGGCTTTTGCAATCTGGTTTTCTGTCTCTTTTATGTTTTTGAAAAGCTCCATTTACTTCTTTCTCCTTGTATATATGAACCATCCGGCATTTATAACTATTAGTATTGCAGTCAGGAGATGCCTCTAAAGCCGCGGACAGAATTGGAGATTTTGTTTAGCAGGGCATTTTCTTGAAAATAGAAAGCTTTTTAAACTTGGAGGAGTATATAATTATCAAAAATGATAACTAAGGTAGCATAGAAAATGAAAAAACTGCAAATCTTAAGGGAACTGGAAAAATACCCTGTCTTTGGGATAAGGGAACTGAAGAACATAACAGGGGCGGAAGAATATGCAAGAATTATAATGCACCGCCTGAAAAAAGAAGGCTTAATCTATGAGCTGGAGAGGAACAGGTAT
>JAQTVM010000032.1 GCA_028706745.1 Candidatus Nanoarchaeia archaeon | reverse complement strand
AAGAAACACCTGAAGAAGAAGCTCCTGTTATGCCTGCCGAGGAGCCTGCAAAGGCAAGCCTTGTGTGGCTGTACGTCCTTATTGCAGTGATTGTAATCGGCGCGGCAGTCGGCGTGTTTTTCTTCATCAAGAAAAGCAAGAAGTAAGCTTTCTTTTTTTCTTTCTTTTTTTATTTTCTTTATCGATAGGTATATAAATAGCACTTTGCTTTTTCTTTTTGTAATCCTACGGGGCCGTAGTCTAGTTTGGTAGGACTCAAGGTTCGGGACCTTGTAACCGGGGTTCAAATCCTCGCGGCCCCATAAATAATTCTAAATGCAAATAATGCGAGTATTAATCATCAAATAAACTCGCCGTGAGGTTAGGAACAAAGTGACTCTACCTCGCGGCCCCATTAGGGACGTGAGGCTTCGAATGAAATGAGAATGCCTCGCAGCCCCATTAGAACTTATCTTTGCTTTCTTCTTTCAAAAGATATTATCCTTTTAAGAGTTTCTATCTCTTTCATAAGCCTTAGCTTTTCGCTGTCTGCCTTCAAAAGTTCTTTTGCATATGTTTTCAGTTCAAAATCCTCTTTTTTTATCCCCTGTGCAGCAATATTCAGCTTTGCTATGCCTTCATTCACAGCGCCCAATGACTCGATAAGCTTTTTTGCTTCGGGCTTTAAGGCGCTGAATTCAGCAACAGCTTCCTTCAAAGGCAGCGTGTGCTCCTTAACCTCTTTATGCAGCTTTGAATAGACTGATTCATAAAGCTGATTGTGGTTCTGATGAAATGTCCTTAATGCCTTCTCAAACTCTGCCTGCAGTTCCTTTATCTTTTCAAGGTCTTTTGAGAACGCTGAAACATATCCGTGCTGCAAATTCTTTATCTCGTGAACCTCTTTTTCTATCTTTGCAATAACTTCATTGCCCTGCTTTTGCATATTTAATTCAATAACGCTCATCCGCTTTTCAACTGAATCAAGCTTTTCCTTTATTTCCCTTACACCGCTTATTTTCTCAAGCATTTTATAAGGGAATGCGTTTTGATTATTAAAACCTTTTGCTGTTGCTTGTTTGTGTTTATTGCAGGGATGCCTGCTTTCAGTAAACTATTTAAGATAAACAACACCCTTATACTGCATGGCTGCAAAGAAGATGACAATATACAGGCTCCAGAGGCCAAAGAACGCTGACATCAACAAGCAGGTTATGTGGTTTTCAGGCGCAATGGGGCTTTTCACGTGCAGGGACAGGAGCAAGTCCTGCTACAGGATATTTCTTGAATTGTTAAAGGCTGCAAAGCAGGGTAAGGCGCTTTCAAGCGACGAGATTGCATACAGGCTTCATCTTTCAAGGGGGGCTGTTGTTCATCATTTGAATAATTTAATTGATTCGGGAATGGTTCTTGCGCAAAAGAACAAGTATGCCTTAAGAGAGGCAAGCCTTGACTTGTTGGTAAAGGATTTGAAGAAAGAAATGGACGAGATGTTTGCAGAGATTAATTCTGTGGCAGAAGAGATAGACAGGATGCTGGATTAAAATATAATTCTAATAAAAATAATCAAAGAACGTGCCTGTCGTGGCTTGCCTCATACGTGTAAAGCTCGTCAACTCCGAACCATAAGGCAATTTCCTGCTCTGCTTCCTGCTTGTTTCCGGATGCATGCACCAGATTCTTTATGCTTATCTTCTTCTTGTCAGCGTATTCATAACTGACATGGGCGTAATCTCCCCTTATTGTGCCGATTGGCGCGCCTTTCGGCTCTGTGCTTCCGACAACCTTTCTGACAAGCTCAACAGCGTGTATCCCTTCAACAGCCATTGCCACGACAGGCGCTGATGTTATGAACTCCTCAAGCATCGGGTACATCTTCTTGTCAAGGTGCGCTGCATAATGCTTTTTTGAGAAATCCTTGTCAATCCAAATCATTTTCATGCCGACGATTTTCAGCCCGCGCTTTTCAAATTTGGAAATTATCTCGCCGATGAGCCCTCTCTGGACTCCGTCAGGCTTCACAAGAACAAGGGTTCTTTCTATCATTGTTTCACTTCTTGGCTTTTAATTTCTTTGTAACCCACTTGAGGTTTCTTGCTTTCCTGCCAAGCTTCTGCATGTTTCTCTCGCATTTGCTTGAGCAGAAATAAACAAGCTTTCCGTCATTCTGGATAAGATTTTTTCCTGTGCCTTTTTCAAGCTCTTTTGAGCAGAATGTGCATTTGACCATATTACTTAGTGCTCCCGCCCTTTCCGATTCTTCTTGCTTCGGATTCTGTTTCCCTAAGCATTAGGATATCGCCCACTCTTACCGGGCCTTTTACGTTTCTTGTGAGAACCTTGTCCTGGTCCCTTCCTTCGAGAACCCTGCATCGTGCATACATAAGTTCGCCCCTTATTCCTGTTCTTCCCGCCACTTCCTCTACTTTTGCAGGATATGCATTTGAAAACAGGGTTTTTCCAGTTGGTATTGGGGCTGTTCCTTTTTGCTGTTCTGCTGATTTTGCCGCATCTGCTTTTGCTTCAGACGGCTTGTTCTTCTTTTGTCTTTCTTTTTCTTCTGCCATTTTGAACCTTACTGCGACATTTCAGCTATTCTTCTTATCACGTCTTTTGCATCGCCTTCAACAATAACTGCAACAGCGGATGTGCCTACAGGCAGTCCTGCTGATGCGCCAAGCTCTTCTTTTGTAGAAACAGTCACAAGCGGAACCTTTTTTTCCGCGCAAAGCGGCTTGAAGGGCATTATGATTTCCGGCGGGTTGACGTCTTTTGCGACAACAACGAGCTTTGCAGCGCCTTTTTCCAGCGCCTTTATTGCCTCATTCGCGCCTTTCTTGATTTTTCCTGATTTTCTTGCCTTTTCTATTGCCTCGAGGGCCATGTCTGTTATTTCGTCTGCCATTTTATACCTCCGAAAATGTCATTGGTTGTTAATGGGTAGAAAGCTAACCCCTTTATAAATCTTTCTGAGTTTGCGAAGAATGTATAGTATAGTGACATATGTCACCACCCTTTAAATTCAGCGGTTTCTGCTGAATTTTGGTGGTATTTATGAAAAAAGAAGACATAAGACGCGAATTTTTTAAGCTAAAAACAAAAGGATTTTCTT
>JAQTVM010000010.1 GCA_028706745.1 Candidatus Nanoarchaeia archaeon | reverse complement strand
CAGGCCGCACAGCAGCCTGAATGAACTAGAGACACCAGAACAGGCATTTATTAGAAAAATGAAGGAGGAAGATTAATAAGATGAAACGAATTATTGTTCCCTTAGGAAATAATATCGGGATAACACAGCTGATATCCTCAAAGGCAGCTTACGGCTTTCTCTAACTTATTTATTTTTTCCTTTGCCTTCAGAAGCTTCTTGTTTGCTTCCTCAATAAGAATCTCAATGTATTCCCTGCTTGCAAGAGATTTATCAAGGATAGCTTCCATTCTCTCACTTCCCCTTATTTCCAATATTGGCTCTTTGCCCAAAGCCACAATGCCTGAATGCTTCATCCCGATTTCCCTTGCAATGTTCAAAAGCTTTTCAGCAGACTCCAGAGAAAAGCATTTCACATGGATAATCACAGGCTCCTGCATAAACCAAACCCTGCCTGAAGTGTTCTGCAAAGCATTCCATAATTCATCGGCTTTTACAGCAGAATGCGACTTAAACAGCCATTCAGACTCCTTCTTGTCCTGCCTGTTCATCAAAGTGATTCTTCCGGAGCAGGAGCTGGTAGTTTCATAGCCATCAGCAGAATTTATCAAATCCAGCAGATGCTTAATATCCTCGTCAATGAACCCCTGCGGGGACTTGTCTTTCTTCACGCTTTTGGTGTTGCCTGACTTGTATTTAAGCATATTGCTTTTTTCATTAATTCAAATAAAGCCATCCTAAGCAGAAGAATAATCCAGTTAATATTTATATTCTAACAGGGAATCTTCACTATCTTTTTCTTTGTCTAATCTGAGAGTATCACGCCAAGTTGCAATAAGTCCTTCATTAAATTTAACAATTTGAGAAGTTTTGTCATTAAAAATAGCCTGATTAAAGTTATTTAAAGGATGTTTTTTGATTAAAGTATATAATCTTCTATTTTCTTGATTTATAACAAGCAATACTCTTTCTACTTCTCTTTTTATTTTTTTGCGGGTTTTAAATAGCTCTTTATTTAAAGCATTAGTATCTAATTCTTTTCCTTGTTTTTTAATTAAACTGGCATCTACTTGTTCTATTATTCCCAATTTCTCACCTTTAAGCTACGACTTTAACTCAGGTTTATATTCTTCAAGCTGTATAATTTCCCAATTATTCTTTGCTGTTTGCTTTATACTTAACGGAAGTTCATGTTGGTTATAATTTTTACCAGTCCGATTATTTAAAGAACGTCTAAGCCCTGCCCCTTTAAAAGAGGATAATGTTGAATTAATTCTGGCATTAAATTCATTTGAGTCCAATTTGACTAAAAAATTAGAATCTAATGGATGACAAATATCGTTATATCTTCCTGTTTTGATTAAAAAATCTCTTACCTCATTTGAAGAAAAGTTAGATTTACGTTCTTGAATACACTCACCGATATAATCTAGTATTGGTCCAGTCCAATTAAAAAAATGTATTCCTGCTTTAGGATAAAAACCAAATCCCTCTTTCAAATATATTACTTTTTCATTTTTCCCTACTGTTATTTGTCGAGGGAGCTTAATATATACCCCTACTGCTTTAACTTTATCCCCTCTTTTAAGCCTATATCCTGTTTCTTTGTTTATTATTCCCATTTCTTACCACTTAACTAGATATAAGCAGGTGACAGGACTCGAACCTGTGATTAAACGGGTTGCAGCCGTTCGCCTTAGCCGCTTGGCTACACCTGCATAGATGTATTCTTTAACAATTCACTCAATATTTATAAGCGTTATCCTTTAGGGGTTTGAGGGCTGTGAGCAAACTAAAAGGCAAAGCCATTGTTCCCTCACCGCCTTTTGTGGTAATATATATAAATAACATATTTCTTTATTCTACGAGGTGATACAAGTGGTAAAAATCGGAATCATAGGCGGCTCAGGGCTGGACGACCCAAAAATTCTAGAAAATGCAAAGGAAACAGAAATTGAAACACCTTACGGAATGCCTTCATCACGATTAACAGAGGGGAAAATAGAAGGGATAGATGTCGTATTAATCGCAAGGCACGGCAAGAAGCACCAATATCCGCCAACAAACGTCAACTACCGAGCAAACATCTGGGCATTGAAGAAAGCAGGATGCACGCATATAATCGCGACAACGGCAGTAGGAAGCTTAAGGGAAGAAATAGAAAGGGGCGACTTGGTTATTCCTGACCAGTTCATTGACTTCACAAGGCATAGAATCATCACATTCCACGAGACTTTTGAAAACGGCGCAGTGCACACCCCAATGGCAGAGCCTTTTTCAAAGGAAGTAAGGGGCATATTAATACAAGCTTGCAAGGAACTGCACATAAAGCACCACGAGAAAGGCACTGTAGTTACAATAGAGGGCCCGAGGTTCTCTACAAAAGCAGAAAGCAAGATGTTTAGGCTGTGGGGAGCTGATATAATCAACATGTCAATAGCGCCTGAAGCGACTTTGGCTAACGAAGCTGGAGTTCCGTATGCGGCTGTTGCTATGAGCACTGATTATGACTGCTGGAAGGAAGACGAAAAGCCGGTTACTTGGGAAGATATTTTAAAAATATTCGGGCAGAATGTGGAGAAAGTAACTAAATTATTATTAGAAGCAATTCCAAAGATTAAATAATTAAAGGAGGTTAGAATGGAATCAATCAAGTCAAAAATAAGGACAATACCGCATTTCCCAAAGCAGGGAATAATGTTCAGGGACATAACGACTTTACTGAAAGACGCACAGGGCTTCAGGAAAATTATTGACGAGTTTGTCCAAAGGTATACAGGCGTTCCGATAGATGTTGTTGTTGGATTGGAAGCAAGAGGATTCATTCTTGGCGGCGCATTGGCGCACCAGTTAGGCAAGGGATTTGTTCCAATCAGAAAGAAAGGAAAACTGCCTGCGGATGTTGAAAGGCACGAGTATGAATTAGAGTATGGAAAAGACATAATAGAGATTCACAAGGATGCAATAAAAAAAGGCGATAAAGTGCTGATAGTGGACGATTTGCTTGCAACAGGCGGCACTGCGTTGGCAGCCGCGGCCTTGATTGAGAAATTAGGCGGCGAAATAGTCGAAATGGCTTTTGTAATTGATTTGCCTGAAGTCGGCGGAAGGAAGAAGCTGGAAGAGAAAGGCTATAAGTTCTTCAAATTATGCGAGTTTGAAGGAGATTAGTCTCTGATTTGCATTAAATTAAAAAGAAAAAATAAGTGCCTTAAGCAGGCACTATTTTTAAGATTGCATACTGGCGCTGCCTGAAGAATGCGCTTTTAAGAGTTACTGCAATATCCCCTGCATTAACTGTTTTTCCAAGCATTACAAGATATTCATTTCCGCCTGATGAGAAATAGGCAGATATGTCTCCCCTGTCTTTTCTTTGCACAGTGCCAAGCGTAAGCTTGGTTCCTGCAATGGTGATTGAATCGCCTTTTTCAATCAGGTATTCACTTGCGCCAAGAGGCACAGGTCTTACTCTCAGCTTTACAGAGCCCAGCTTGTAAAAGTTATTTTCGACTATTGTATACTCTATCCCGTTAAGAATCTCAGGCCCATTGACTTCGTAAAGATGAAACCTATAAGGGTTAAAGTCAATTGTCATATAATTTCCGTAATTTGTAAGCTCCTCCACAGTAAATTCAGTGCCTTTGTAATTAAGCTCATCTCCTTTTTTTACTTCAAATATCCTTTCATCTGTTTCCGGCTCTTCAGCAGTTTCTGCTGAAGGCTCTTCTTCCTGCGCCTCAGCAGATTCTTCTTTCACTTCTTCTGCCGGCAATTCTTCAGCAGGAGCTTCTGGAGTTTCTACAACAGGCGCCTCAGCAGGAATCCCTGCCGAATATGTTTCAGCCGCCTTTTGCTGCGCGCACGCTGTTACCAGAAGCGCAATCGCCAATAAAATTATTAGTGTCTTTTTCATTATATCACCTCATTATTGCTCTTTATTATTTAGTTTAGCGCATTTATTAAGCTTTTGAAGAACGAAAAGGAAAAGTATGGACCTGGCAAGCAGTCTCACTTCGCTGCGCTCGTTCGGGGCTTGCCAGTGAAGATTAATAATCTTGTTGATTTGAATGCTAATTAAAAAAGAAAAGTATGGACCTGGCAAGATTTGAACTTGCGATCTACAGCTTAGAAGGCTGTCGCCCTATCCAGGCTAGGCTACAGGTCCGCCCATAAAAAATAGAGAAAGAAATGCTTAATAAACCTTTTCTAGCAGTGCATCTCGCTCAAAAGGTCGTCTGCCACGCTCATTACGTGCCTTAAGGCATCATCATCGCTCTTGCCAGGGTTCTTTCTCCTGTATTCAAGAGCTTTTGCAGCAGATGCAATCATCGCCATTTTCACTGAATGCGTGTCTTCCATTTTAATTCCTCCGGTTCATCTCTTTTAAATTATTATTGCTTAAATTCAAAGCAAAAAGTTATTAATAAGCTTATCTCTCGTTTTTCAACGCAAGCTTTAACTCGCCTGAAGTGAGCTTTCTGAAGGCGCCTGGCTTTAAATTATTGTCCCTTAATTCTCCGATTGCTATTCTTGACAATGAAATTACCTTTTTCCCGATTCCTTCAAGCAAGTTCCTTACCTGCCTGTTTTTTCCCTCGGATATTTTGATTTCAATCCTCGATGACAAGCCTGTCGTTGAAACCAATTTCGCATTGATTTTCTTAAGCTCTTCTTCTGAGATTGCCCCTTTTATTTTTGCAATGTATGTTTTCCGGATTTTATTCTCGGGGCTTGCAAGCTTTTCGCTGAACTCAGAATCGTTTGTCATTATCAATAATCCAGTGGTGTCGTAGTCCAGTCTTCCCACCGGAAAAACCCATTCTTTTTCTTTCACAATGTCATAAACAGTCCTTCTTTTTAACGGGTCGTCCCTTGTTGTAAGGCACCTTGGCGGCTTGTTGAGAAGGAGGTAAATCTTGTTCTTGGTTTCCTGCTTTTCGCCCTGTATTGTGATTTTTGCAGAAAGCGGGACAACTGCCCCTGGTTTTTTTATCAGTTTCCCGTCAACGCAGACATTTCCGGCAATAATCTGCTTCGCAACCTCCTTTCTGGACATAATCCCCTTCTTGGAGATTACCCTGCATAACGAGTGCGATGAATTCATAAATGCCCCTACAGGGATTCGAACCCTGGTCTCAGCCTCCGCAAGGCCGCATGCTATCCAGGCTATACCATAGGGGCGCCCATCCTTTTGTCTACCGTTACATTTATAAAGGTTTTCTAATTCCTAAATGGCTATGGAAACAAACTTATGCCAGTCGTGCAAGAAAGAGCTTACCAATGATAAAGGCTCAGCAGTGTTCAAATGTCCGCAATGCCTCAAGTATGAGATAAAGAGATGCAGGCACTGCAGGGAAATAGGCGCAAGATACGTGTGCCCTTCCTGCGGATTTTCAGGTCCGAACTAGGAGATATAAAATGGCAACTGCAATAATAACAATAAAGCTTATGATGGATTCTCCTGAGACAGACATAAAAACTGTTGAGGAAAAGGCAAAAGAAGTCCTGAAGGCAAACGGCGGAGATTTCTACAAGGCAGAGGTTGAGGAAGTTGCATTTGGGCTGAAGGCATTAAGCATAGTCTTTACCTGCAATGAGAAGCTCGGCTCTGATTCATTCGAGGACAAGCTCGGAGAAATAGAAGGCGTGGGCAACGCTCAGTGCACTGATTTCAGAAGGACGATTGGGTAAGATTATTCTTTCGGCACATACCTAACTACTTAGAACAATTTATATATCTGGCAGCATATCCAATATGCATGACAGTCAAAGAACAGCTTAAGAAAGTCAAGGACAACTGGCTGATTGTCGCCGGGATTATTGTCTTGGGCATTATAGTATTTTCAATGTCTTCAATATCTAACTTGGGCTCTTCTTTTTCTGGCGTGACAGCGCAGAGAAGCATTATGCCTTCCATTGCTCCTTCTTATGATTATGGCGGAGCAGGCTATAATGCAATTAGTGAAGAGGCTGCAGTATATGGGATAGCAGCCTCCACTGATAAAGCAGCCATTGCAGGGCGGAAGATAACAAAAACATCCAGCCTTGAAACAGAGGCTGAAACAGGAAAGTTCAGGGAAGCTGAGTCTGAGATGAAAACAGCAATCACTTCAGTTGATGCATTAATACTTAACGAGGATGTCCAGCTGCACAAGAGCGGCAGCATAGAATATTATACAGGACAGTACAGGATAAAAGTTGAATCATCAAAATATGAAGAGCTTGTCGGTGAATTAAAAGGCATTGCAAAGCTTGAAAGGTTCAGCGAGAATTCTGATGACATAACAGAAAGCTATACAGACTTAGAAGTTGAATTAAATGCTGAAAAGGAAAGGCTTGCCAGATACAAGGTAATACTTGAAGAAACAAAGGAAAGCGAGTTTAAGATACAATTGATTGACAGAATCTTTACGCAGGAAAAGACAATAGAATACCTGGAAAAGGCTATTAAGGAAGCTGACAAGAGGGTTGATTATGTTAATATTAATGTCTGGATGACTGAAGAGCAGCCGGGTTATTTTAATCTGCAGTTTGTAAAGTTTTATGAGCTTGTTGAGAATGTGATTAACGGCGCAAGCACGTTATTGAAGATTATTTCATACCTCCTGCCTTACGGCATCGTAGTGTTTGCAATCTGGGGCATAAGGCGCCATTTTAAGAGGAAACGCTAATAAACCCCTTCTTCTTATTACTCTTAAGATATGGAGGTTTAAAATGGTAAATCTGATATGGTACATAGCAGGCGGAGCGGCAGTAATCTTCTTTGCAGGAATAAGGGTTGTAAGACCGACGCAAAGGGCTTTGATTGAAAGGCTTGGAAAATACGCAAGGTTTGCGCAGCCGGGATTCAACTGGATAATACCCATTATAGAGCGCATGGTAAAGGTTAACGTGACTGAGAACATGGTTGACGCAGAGCCGCAGGAAATAATCACAAAGGACAAGCTTAACGCAACTGTTGATGCGCAGATATACTTCAGGGTCAAGGCTGATGAGGCAAATGTAAAGAATACGCAATACAATGTAAACAACTGCGAGGAGCAGATAATCAGCCTTGCAAGGACAACATTAAGGAACATTATCGGCACAATGAACCTGAATGATGCAAACAGCAAAAGAGACTCCATAAACAGCGAGCTCATGTCTGCTTTATCAAAGGAAACAAAGAACTGGGGCATTGAGGTTGTCAGGACAGAGCTTAAGGAAATCAGCCCGCCTGAAGATGTGCAGAAAACAATGAATGATGTTGTAAAGGCAGAAAACGTAAAGACAGCTGCCATTGATTATGCCACTGCAAAAGAGACAGAAGCAGACGGAATGAGAAGGGCAAAAATCAAGGAAGCAGAAGGCGCAGGAGAGTCGGTAAGGATAAGGGCAAAGGCAGAAGCAGAAGCCATAAAAGTCGTGAACGAGGCTGCTGACAAGTATTTCAAGGGCAATGCCCAGAAGCTCAAGCAGATTGAGATGGTTGAGAAAAGCCTTGCAACGAATGCAAAGATAGTTGTAACTGACAAAGGAATATCGCCTTCGCTGTTCATAGGCGATATCTTTGACGAAAAGAAGAAGCAGTAATTTTTATTGGGGGCAGAGCCCCTTATCTCTTTTTTACACCATTATCGGGTTAAGCTTTTAAATACCCTGTTCTTTACTACCATTTATGGGGCATCACGTGTTCACGAGGGACTTAACCAAGGATTATCCAATAGCTTCCCACGGCGAAGGAATATACATAGTGGATGATAAAAGAAGGCAGATTCTTGACGCCTGCGGCGGGGTTGTTGCTGTTTCTTTGGGCTACAATAACCGCTTTATAGAAGAAAGGCTGAAAGACCAGATAGACAGGCTTTGCTTTGCGCACACAGGCGCTTTCATCAACAAGCCGATAATTGAATTGTCTGACAGGATAATGTCCTATCTTAATTCTGAATTCGGGAAAGCATATTTTGTGTCAGGAGGTTCTGAAGCAAACGAGACTGCAATAAAGCTGGCAAGGCAGTACTGGCACGACACAGGGCATAAGAAGAAGTCAAAAATAGTATCAAGATTAATGAGCTATCACGGCAATTCTTTGGGCGTTCTTGCAATATCAGGAAACCCTGCAAGGCAGAAATTGTACGCCCCTATGCTTAAGCATCAGCCAAAGGCATCTCCTCACTATTGTTATCGCTGCCCTTACGGAAAATCAGAAGGCAAATGCTCATTGGAATGCGCAAACAGCTTAGAGAAGATTATACAAAAAGAAGGCAAGGAGAAGATAGCGGCCTTTATCGCAGAACCTGTTGTTGGCGCCTCTTGCTGCGGCGCAGAAGGAAGCAAGGAGTATTTCAAGAGAATAAGGCAGATTTGCGATGAAAATGAGGTATTACTAATCCTTGACGAAGTAATGTCCGGCATGGGGAGGACAGGAAGATGGTTTGCTGCAGAGCACTATGATATTGTTCCTGACATTTTCACGTTAGGCAAGGGAATAAGCTCAAGCTATATGCCATTGGCAGCCATGATTTGCAAAGACAAGATAGCAGCAGGAATTTCAAAAGGGGCTTTTGTACACGGATTCACGTTTTCAGGGCACGCTCTTGCTGCAGAAGCCGGGAATGCAGTTTTTGATTACATTGAAAAGAAAAATCTGCTTGAGAAAGTGGGATATGGCGGCGCTTATCTTTTCAAGAGGCTTGAAGAGATGAAAGAGAAGTATCCATTCATCGGAGATGTAAGGGGATTGGGATATATGGCTGGAATTGAGTTTGTAAAAGACAAGAAAACAAAAGAGCCGTTTCCTGATGAATTAAGCCTAACAGCAAAAATAAAAGCAGAATGCTGGAAAAACGGAATGCTAATCTTTGCAGGCACGAGAATGAAAGTTAATATTGAAGGCAATGAAGTGGAGCAGGGCGACCACGTGATGCTTGCGCCGCACTTCACGACAACTCAAAGCGAATTGGAAACAATATTAGATATTTTTGAAACATCTGTAAAAGATGTAATGGAGAAGATTTAGATGCAAAAACTAATAATCACTTGCGCTTTGACAGGAGGAGTTCCAACTAAGGAAATGACACCTTACGTGCCAATTACTCCAAAAGAAATTGCAGAATCAGCTTATGCCTGCTATAACGCAGGAGCTTCTGTTGTTCATCTGCACGCAAGAAACAAAAAAGGAAAGCCCACTTCTAACCCAAAAGTGTTTGAAGACATTGTAACAAGAATAAGGGCAAAATGCCCTGAATTAATAATAAATATCTCCACAGGGGGGCGCGGCAGAAAGCAGGGGGAAAGGGGAAGCGCATTGTATTTGAAACCAGAGTTGGCGTCTCTTACTACCGGCTCTGTAAATTTCTCAAACTCTGCTTATGTTAACCCACCGCAGATAATTGACATGCTTGCAAAGCAGATGCTTGAATATGATATCAAGCCTGAAATAGAGATATTTGATGCAAGCATGCTTCCTAATGCACTGGATTTGGTAAAAAGAGGATTGCTGAAAGAGCCTTTGTATTTGAATTTCATATTCGGGATGAAAGGCGCAACTCCTGCTGTGCATGAAAATCCGAGATTTTCGGCACCCCAAGACGAAGTCTTGATGGAGATGAAATACTTCCAGAGATATTATGCAGACAAGCCTGTGAATTGCCAGTGGGCTGTCTCAGGCATTGGGAAGAGCCAGCTGGAGATGAACTTATTGGCAATGTATAATGGAGGGCACGTGAGAGTGGGGCTGGAAGACAATATTTATTTTGACAAGGGAGTTTTGGCTTCAAATGAGATGCTTGTAGAGAGGATAGCAAGGCTCTCTAGAGAGTGGGGAAGAGGAGTTGCGTCTTGTGATGAGGCTAGAGAGATTCTGGGGTTAAGACACAGAGCCTAAATGGTCATTGTGCATAAATAATCCTCTTATTTACATAAATTATAAGTCAAGGGGAAAGCTTAAAGTATACGGGCACAAATATGCGAAAGATTTAAATAGTATGTGCACGTATAATCTGATATGAGCTACATTGAGACAACCAGGCAGGGAAATAAGAAATATTTTTACCTTACAAAAAATATAAGAATCTCCCCTGTCAAATGGAAAAAAATAAGGCTGTTTCTCGGCGATAAGAAGCCTTCAAATAAAGAATTGAGCGTGCTTGCTGGAAAAATAGAAAAGAAAGCAGGAGTTTATGCAAAAGAATCAAACTACGCCTATCTTTCAGGTCATGACGCTGAAACACTGCAGGACCTGAAAGCAGGATATGCAGAATGGCTAAAGTACACGGCTAAAAGTATAAAAGATAAGCTGAATGAAGATTTTGTGATAAGATTTACATACCACAGCAATGCTATAGAAGGCAACAGGCTTACGCTGAGGCAAACTGCCCTTATCCTTAAAGACAAGGTTATTCCTTCCGGGATCACTGCGCAGGATTATAATGAGGCAATAAACGGCAGGGAATGCCTGGATTTCATAAAGTCTTATAAAGGAGATATAAATGCAAAGATGCTGGAAAATGTGAATGGAATACTTACCAAAAATACGGGAGTTGTCTACGGCGGGAGAATAAGATTTTTTGATGTTCAGATATTTGGCTCAAGCCACATTCCGCCAAAGCACACGGAAGTAAAAAAGCATATCCTTAATCTTCTTAAATGGTACAGCCTAAATAAAGGCAAGCTTCACCCTTTTGAGCTGGCAGCCCTAATGCATGCAAAGATTGCATGGATACATCCATTTGAAGACGGGAATGGCAGGACCGCAAGGGTGGTCATGAACCTGATATTGATGAAAAAAGGGTTTCCGATGTTTTTTATTCCTATAGAAAAAAGGGAAGAATATTACAAAGCCCTTGAATTTGCAGATAAAGGAAATTATAAGGCATATATTGCCAAGATGCTGCAGTTGGTTATAGAGCAAGTAAGGGTATACGGGCACAACAAAAAGTAAAAATGTCTTTATTTGTGCACGTATATATGGAATTAAAAATAAATTATAAAAAAGAAATTACTTAGTCTTAAACACAGTATATCCGCAAGTGCCGCACGTCTGCCTGTCCTTGTGCTCTGCCAAGAACACACCGGGCCCGCACTTGGGGCAGTTCGGCTTTCTCTTTCCGTCAGCAGAATATTTCTTGTATTTAACGCTTGCCTTCTTGTTTTTCGGTTTTTTATCAGCCATTCTCATTTACCTCACTGTGCAGCCGGAGCTGCCTTTGCTTTTTTTGCCGCTATTCTTTTCTTATGCCCTTCCTTGCCCAAAAGGTCAGCCATCTTGGCATCCTTGTAAACATAGCATGTCAATGTGACTTTTCCGCCGCCAAATCCGTGCTTTAAGCTTGCAATGTCAACCAGCGCAGCATCTGTCTTCAATTTTTTGGCAATATCTTCCTTTACTGCCGCCTTTGAAGGCGTCGCGCCGTATTCGCTTATCTCTGCCTTAACTGCTTTTCTCTTAAGCAAAGGCTCTTCTTTCTCGCTCAATATAGTCAATTTCATGGTTTTACCTCGCCTTTATTGCGTATTCGCCGTTGGCTTTTATGCTGCACGTTTTTGCAATCTTAGACTTGTCAAAATTTGTTATGTACAACCTGCCGTTCCAGGTGTCTGTAAAGCTTGAGCCCTTGCATATTGGGCATTCAGAGCCTTCAACAAAAAGGCGGCATTTCCTGCATACTTTTCTTGCCATCTTACTTCTTCTCCTTTTTCTTTTCTTTCTTTTCAGTCTTCTCTGTTTTTTCCGCTTTTTCAGAGACTGAACCCTTCTTTTCTTTCTTTAAGTCTTCATCAATCCAGGCCAATGCCCCGAGGCGATGCTGCCTCATTGTAAGCCCAATCCTTGGGTTTGAAAGGTCCTTGTAGCTTACTGCGATTATTCTCGCCCTGCACAAGTCCCCTACCTTCAAATTGTGCTTGGACTCCTTGCCTGTCAAAACATTGGACTTTCCAAAGCTTACAAAGTCGTCCATTGTCTGCGAAACATGTATCATGCCGTCTATGGGCCCGATTGTTATGAATGCGCCGAAATCTGTTATGTCTGCGATTTTTCCAAGAACAACTTCCTGCAATTCAGGCTTGTATGTCAGCATTGAAAAAACAGTGTTGTAATACGCAGCGCCGTCTCCGGGGATTATGATTCCCTCATTGACTTCCTTTATGTCAGTAACTCCGATTACAACGCCGAAATCCTTTGAAATAAATCCGTCATACTGCTTGCTGAGGCTTTTCATTATTGCCTCTTTGTTGTCATCGCCAAAATATTTTGGCAATACCCTTACGTGACCTTTTGCTTCAACTTCATAAAACATTTTTTTGCTCCTGCGCATTATTGAACAATAAAGCGCTTTTTCTGCCTTATCTGTATTGTCCTGAATCCTTTCTGCTTCAGCCTTTTGAGCAATCCCGCATCCTGCGTTGCTATGACGTGCTCTTCTGGTTCAAGTGCAGCCAAAATATCGTCTGCATAGCCGTCCTTGCGCAGTATGTCCATGCCGGATTTGTTAATTATCTGCAGGGCCAATGATGCCCGCTTCCTCTCAAAATATTCGCCTTCCTTTATAAGCTTTTCTAATTCTGACAACGTAGCCCTGAGGACTGCTGTCCTGTAATTGAAGTCGCAAACCCTCTCCAGTTCCCTGAATATGTCTATCTTGAAGCCAAGGCAGGACATGATGAAGTTTGTGTCCAGGACTATTGTTTTCATAATATTGTTGTTGTATGCAAAACTATTTAAAGTATTCTGCAAAAGAATAACCAAATGGAAGAGGGTTCTGCAGAAGATGGAAGCAAGCCGAAGGAAAGCGCTTTTGTCAATAAATTAAATGACTTCATAGTTCAGAAACATCGCCTGATTCTCATTGCAATACTTGCATTCGCATTCATCATCAGGCTAAAGTACATGACAGTAAACGCGGCTGTATGGTGGGATGAGGCAGATTACCTTACATTGGCAAAGCATTACGGGCTTGGTTTGCCTGAACAGGCGGCTCCTTGGAGGGCGAGGGCAATTCCCATGCTTTGGGGGATATTTTATTGGCTTGGAGCGAATGAGTGGTTCATACGCTTCTTCAATCAATTCGTTGCAGTAGGGTCAGTACTAGTTACCTACTTAATAGGAAAAGAGTTTTTCAGCAAAAAAATCGGATTGCTTGCAGCATTATTCATGGCTGTTTATTTTGAGCATTTGTTCTGGTCAGCAAGATTGTCTGCAGATATATACAGCTTAGTCCTTTTCGGGCTTGCGGCTTTGTTTTTCTACAGGGGATATGTGAAAAATGAAGGGAAAAACTATCTTTATGCAACAGGGGCAATTTACGGCGCAGGAATCTATGCATATGATGGCATTGGATTTTTGGCAATATTCCTGTTCTTATTTTTGCTGGTTACAGAACGATTAAAATTTCTGAAAAACAAAAAAATATGGATAATTGTTGGCTGTGCATTATTGGCGGCGCTGCCTTTTGCAATATACCACCAGGCTGAGTTTGGAAGCCCTTACCCCAGAATTAATATGATATTGTCAAGCCCTGATGAAGGGCTGGCTGCGTCGCAGCAGGGGGCAGTCGGAAAAATAATATCTTCCCTTCCAAACATGTTTTCTTATATCACATCAACAGGATATTACCTTGGCTCCGGCTTGCCTGCAATCGGGTTGGGCTCTATTGCAAAATGGGCTCTAATAATTGCATTCATAGCAGGGCTCGCGGCATTCATAAATATGTTTATCGGCTTTGACAAGGTATGGAAAAAAGAGAACAAGCGATTAATAGGAGATTTTTATCTCCTTTTGTGGGGATTCAGTGTTTTATTAATATTTGGCATAGTAAATGCATTCTCTGCGTTTATTTTTGAGCCGCGATTTGTATTCCCTGCAATGCCAATATTATTCATCATATGCGCTCTTGGAATAAGGAAAATATTCTGGTTTATCAGCAAATATAACAAGGAAATGGCAGTGGCAGTCGTTGCTTTGCTGATGATATTTGGCATATATGCACAATTATCTTACGCAGACAATCTTATCAATTACAAGAAAGATTCTTTCTCTCAAGAAAGAGAGGGGGGTTTGTGGCTGAAAGAGCATACAAATCCGGGCGATGTAATTGTAGGGTGCGGGCTTTCAGTGCCCATTGTATACTACTCTGAAAGAGATTTTAAATCTGCATCAAGCGGGAATATTACATTGGCTGAAGAAAACATACGCACATACAAGCCAAGATTTTATGTGCTTGACGGGCTCGATTATGCGGGCTGCGCAAATGAGCAATATCCGATGATAAACCAGGAAAAGATGACTCCAGTGATGGCTTTCTTTATGGATGAAGCAAAAACGCAGCCAATATACATTATCTTTGAAATAAATCAGTCAGCATATCAGTAAGGCGCTATAACCTCGCAAAAATCCATGAAATTAATGCAAATACAAGCTGGCTAAGAATTATTATTCCCCTTGATGCCACCGAAACAATAAGGGCAACCGGAAGAGGCAAGAATATTCCAAGAGCATATGCTAATATGCCTTCCCTTATGCCCAGCCCGCCCGGGAATATCACGCTGAGGAAACTAATTGTCCATGCAACCGCATAGCTCAACACAATATAAGGGAAATAAGACCATGGCGCAGGATAAATTGAAAGCGCTAAAAAGAAAACAGCCAGCCCGGTAAGCAGCCAGTATGAAGAATAAATCACATTTGCAAAGATAATGCTGCCATAGCTTAATGGAAAGGAAATTTTTTCTTTTTTGAATAATTTTAATCCGAGATTAATTACAGAAGAAATTACTTTCGGGTGCATTGAGATTATGCAAAATGGAAGCAGGATATAAGCAGGGAGAGCATATTTCTCAAAAATTTCGGGATATGCCAAACTAAGCGCTATAAATGCAAGAAGAGCAGAAAGTATTAAAGAAACAAGCTCCAAATAAGAGCTTACAACCACATTTGTCCTGCTTGCCCATTGCTTCATGTATTTCATTCTTGCAAGCAGTGTCCAAATCTTGCCGGGAACATAGCTGGCTATGTCTGAAAAAGCCCTTGCTTTTGCGAGCTTCCAGAAGGGTATTTCAATGTTCATGCGCCTGTTGACAAAATAATACCCCAAAGACAATGCAAAAAAACTGGATATGCCAAACCCCATTGACAAAATAAGCATAGAATAATCAAACTGCATTGCACTGCCGGATATCTCTTTCCAAGAAGAATACCCTGCTTTTCCGAAAAAGAAAATTGCAGCCAGAGATATAACAAGCATAAGTGCCGGCAAAAGATATTTTTTATATTTCATCATTTCTCCAGAAGGATTATATTCCATACAGTGGAAGTTTTTGCTTGTATTACCCCCCCATAGGGCTTAAGAAGATTCACAAACTGTTTTTTGCTCCAGTTATTAATGTGCCCGGGCATATTTCCAAATCTGCGCAAATGCCTGCCCCTCATGAATGTCGCAATCCTGAACAGGGGCTCATTAGGAACGGAAACAAGCAGGCATTTTGATGACAGCATTGCTAAAATCTCAATTGCTTTCTTGTAATCACTAATATGCTCAAGCACTTCGTTGCATATAACCAAATCAAAAGAACTTTTCTTGAATGGAAGATTAAATATATTTCCCGTGATATATTTTATATTTCCAGAGCTATTGTATCTATCCGCATAATCTATTTTTTCTCTTTCAATATCAACTGCAGTAATCTTGGCTTTTGGGAATGCTTTTGCAATCTCTTTTGTTATGAATCCGTTCCCGCAGCCGATATCAAGGATTTTTTTAGGGGAAGCTAAATAAACGGCATGAACAATGTCTTTTTTGAATTTCCTGAGAACACATTTCATGATCGGATTTTTTGAAAGGTGTTTCTTTTCGTCTTCTATTGATTTGCATCGCATAATAATTTAATTAGCAATGTGCTTAATAAGTTTATTGATGAGGGATTATTTAAAAGAATTTAATTTTTAAATCCTTCAGGATTATTTCTATGCCACTCCCACGCACTCAAAACTATCTCTTTCAAACCATATTCCGGATTCCAGCCCAGTTCTTCAAAAGCTTTCCTGTTTGAAGCAACAAGCACCGCAGGGTCTCCTGCCCTTCTCTGCTCTTCTTTTACAGGTATTGGATGGTTGGTAATTACCCTTGCAGCGTCAATGACTTCTTTTACAGAATATCCCCTGCCAGAGCCAAGATTAAATTTCCCTTCCTTCCCTTTTTCCAAGGCATTCAAAGCCAGTTCGTGCGCTTTTGCAATGTCAAGAACGTGAATGTAATCCCTTACGCATGTCCCGTCTTCTGTCGGGTAATCAGTTCCGAACAGTTTTATGCAGTCTCTTTTGCCCAAAGGCACCTGCAGGATTAATGGAATCAAATGAGTTTCAGGCTCATGATGCTCCCCAATTCCAAAGCCTGCGCCCGAAGCATTGAAGAATCTCAATGAAATATTTTTAATCCCGTGAACCTTGCATGCGTCAAGCATGTTTTCAAACATTAATTTGCTTAAGCCGTAATAATTGGCGGGGATTTTTTCAGCATCTTCTGCAATTGGAATCTCTTTTGGCTGCCCGTAAACAGCTGCTGTTGAAGCATAAACAATCTTCTTTACATTATGCTTAATCATTGCATTCAGAAGATTAAAGCCGTTTACTGTATTGTTCTGGAAATACTTCTCAGGCTTCTGCATTGACTCGCCTGCCTCTATAAACCCCGCAAGGTGCACAACCGCATCAAACCCGTTTTCTGAAAACAGCTTGTCAAGCAAGGCAGTGTCTGAAAGGCACCCCCTCACAAGATTTACTTCCTTAGGAATGCTTTTTTCGTGCCCGTGAACCAAAGAGTCAAGAACAATTATCTCGTGCTTGTTGTAAAGCAGATGAACAATATGGCTCCCGATGTATCCTGCTCCGCCTGTAACCAATAGCTTCATGCTAAAGAAGCTTAAAATACGCTTTAAATAGCTTGTGAATAGAAAATAGGCATTATGGTTAATTTTAAATATCCCCTAACCCCCAATATAATACATAAAAGAGGTACCTTTATGAAAATCCATTATATATTGGCGGCAGTCGCGGTTGTTTTAACAGCTTTATTATTTGCTAATGCAACAGCCCTTCCAATCAACACGAACGTGACAAATGCAACATTTGCGATAGAACTTTCAAAATCCTCGTTTGCAGCAAATGAAACATTAACAGGCACGCTGACAATCCCGTTGGACATTGCTCTTGACGCAGAAGACGAGATTGAGTTAAGGATTCAACTGCCTATGAAAAGGGTTAATTTTGACAAAACACTCGCCTCTGCCCTTACAAATGCGTCTTTCACTTTCACGCAGGCGCCTCCGATGAAGAATGTAACAAATCCTTCTGCTTCAAAAACCCTCAGCTTCAGCAATGGAGGGGAAACAAGCATTGCAATAAAGGCAGATGTTTATTCAAATTTTGTGTCGCTTGACATGGACATGTTAGGGTCCGGCTCGAACACATTAAGCGACGTAAGAATAGATGTCGGCAATGACGGGATAATTGAATGGTATTACCTTGGCGCAAAAACCGGTTTGGATTCTGAATACACAAAGCCGGAAGGACTCGGAGACAGCGGCGGACAGTCTATGCTCATTACAGGCAACACAACAATGATTTGCCAGGTTATTGATTTGCCTTTTGCAAAGGACTTTCAGATAGCCGCATGGTACAAAAGGCTGAACACAGCAGGCAATATAACTGCCGCAATTGTCACAATGGATTCAGATGAAGCGCCAATATATCTTGCATCGTCTGTCCTTGAATGCGATTTGCCTGAACATGCAGATTTTGCATGGGGTTCTTGCACAATAGACAGCACTGACTACGGGCTTCATGGCAAATATGCTGTTTGCATTTATTCAACAAACGGCACTGATATTGAAATGTACGAAGTTAAGGCGGCAGAAGGTCCGTCTTCAACAGCGCACAACTGCCCTCTGCCCGGTGAAACAGGAAGCACTTGCACAGAATATCCCTCAAGGAATCCGCAGATAAAGATTAAGCAGGGAACATATTCAAAGGTTCTTAACGGCAATGCTGAATTTACTGCATGGGACTATGAAGCAGACGCTGTGAAATATGCAATAGAGGGCATAACTGAATTATCCCCCTCAGGAATATGCAATGACATAACCTGCACAATTGAGCTTAAGTTCATTGCAAACAATTCAGGAACTATTGACTTAAGCAATCTTGACTTTAAATACAAAACAGGAGACGTGTCTTCAAGGTCAACCGAATTCTATGACATTGACACTTCCGAAGCATCAATCGGCAGGATTTCAAAAGCCGGCGAAAATATAACACTGCCTGCTTCTGCAACAATTGAAATACCTCTTGAGGCATTCGGCATAAAAGCGCCTGCGCCGGTTGTTTCAACTGCCAATACAGGTGTTATTGAGGCAAGATTTTCAGGGCTATTCGCAAATGCAACAATTACAATAGGCGCAGGAGGAACAGCAAGCCCTTCATCAGCGCAGGGAATGGTTGAAGAAACAAGGACAGCGCTTAATGCAATATCTGCCCTGGCAGGGGATGCGCAGACTGCATTAAAAATACTTGGCATTGACAAGGATATTGAGGCTGCATTGTCAGAGATAGGAAACATCTCATCAAGAGCTTCTGCGGACACGCCTGCATTGAGGGCGGAGATAGAAAGCTTCAGGGCAAGCCTGCCTAAAGAAGTTATTTTGGGAAGCTCTATTAAGGACTTTCAGTTGATTGAACTCAATGATATTACCTCTGATGTTGCGCCTGCTGACAAACAGCAGGAAGTATATTTCGCGCAGGAAAAGGTGCAGATAATGGCTTCTGTAACCACTGTTTCAATAAAGGAATTTTCAGGAGCGATAAAAAAGTATGCGCTTGTCAAAAAAGAAATAACCGCCCGCGAAAAGTTGGGAAAGTTTGACATTTTTGAAGTCATAGACAAGAGCGTGGCAGATTCAGCATCAGACATAATGTTTGAAACAGCCCCTACTTCAATTGTGAATGCAGACCCTGTAGTGAAATGGTTTGTTGGAGAAGGGCTCGGAGCAGGCTCGAAAAAAGAGCAAAGGTATGCGGTAAGAACTGAGTTTGATGTTCCAATGGAAAAAGTAAGCACCATAATAGTCCCTTCAGGAGAAGATGAAGAATCAGAATGCGAAGGAGAAGACTGCGGCGCAGAGGAAGCAGTATGCGGGGACGGAATATGCACTGATTATTATGAAGATGAAACAATCTGCCCTGAAGACTGCGGCTCAAAAACACCTTGGGCATTGATAATTATCATTATAATAATCTGCCTTGCATTGGCAGGATACCTCCTGTTTTACAGGGGAAAATACAGCCTCTGGCACCTTACAAAGAAGAAAAAGCCGTTTTCAACGCCTGCAGAGTTGGAATCAGTCAAGTCATTCATAAGGACATCAAGGGAAAAAGACATGGATGATTCAGTGACAAAAAGCCGCCTGCACGAAAAAGGATGGAAAGAGGAGCAGATAAAGTTTGCATTTGCAGAAATGGAATGGGAGAAAAAGGAAAAAAACGTTGAAAAGCCTTCTGAAAATCTCAGCCCTGTGCAGGAATACATCAAGACAGCATTGTCAAGAAATATGCCGAAAGAAAAAATTCTCAAAAATCTCGTTTCAAAGGGATGGACAGAGGAAGACGTGAAGAAAGAGCTTAAGATTTAATTAAAAATCATGTTAGAAATCTTTAAATACCCTTAAACCCTTAAAAGAATAATGAAAAAGAGAGGTATTTTATCTTTATTAGTTGCCTTATCATTGTTTGCAATTCTTGTCCTTGCAGTTCCGGACCCTGACGAGGACGGCGATGGCTATTGCCCTTATATTGGGATTGACTGCCCTGAACAGCTTGACTGCAATGATAACAATCCTGAAATAAACCCGGGTGCAACAGAAACCCCGGGAGACGGCATTGACAATGACTGCAACGGAATTATAGATGACGCCTGCACTGACAGCGACAGGGACGGGTATAATGCGGAAGCGTCTGTCGGCGGCGTTGACTGCGGCGGGGAAGCAAATGTGGACTGCGATGATGCAAACATGTTTGTAAATCCAGGAATGGCTGAAATCTGCGGAGACGGCATTGACAATGACTGTGACGGCAATATAGATGAGGAGGACTCTGACTGCGCAGAAGCTTCTGTTTCAAGCAGCTGCGAAATGGATCTTGAAAGCATTGCATGGATAAGCTGCGATGTTGAACTGATTAACTCTGCAAACGAGGGCGATACTGTCTATATGATTGCCATGGGCGAAGGATGCGACGATGAAGCAGACGTGACTTTTAAGGTATATGAATACAGCGATGGAACAGGCAGCCTTGAAGATACAATAACAGCCCAGCAGGTATTCACAAATATTCCTGATGAAGACGGAATCCCTACAAATGTTCACGCATGGATTGCGCCGTGGGTTGCGGCATATATTGAAGATGATGATGGCACAGACCCGGAATATTACTTTAAAACAGAATTAAGGGAAACAAGCGGCGCTTTCTTATCAGCAGAAAGCGGCAAGACAGAAGATACATTGCTTACTGTATTGCCTTGCGACGAATGCTTGCTTGAATGTACATTAGATATTGCAGGAATGCTGGGCATGGGCAACGGAAGCGGCTCAGGAATTACTCCGCCCTGCCAGGTTACTGCCGACTGTTCAGGAGTTGCATGGAGCGAATGCGACACTTCAACAGGCAAGATGACAAGAGATACTTCGCTTTGCACACTTGCAGGCACAGGCACAGTAGAATGCCAGCAGCAGGCTATTGCTTTGGCTCCTTCTGAAAGGCTGTGCAGCACTTCTGCAAACCCCTCAAGAAAAAATCTTGGATTCGGTGAAGCAGAATGCGGAGATGGTATATGCGATGAAGGAGAAGACTGCCCTGAGGATTGCGGAGAACCAGGAGAATGTGTTGGATTTTGGTGCTGGTGGTGGTGGATTCTGATCGCAATAATCATAATAGGAGTGATTACAACAGGAATAATAATTATGTATAATAAGAAGAAAAAAGAAGCAGCAGGCGCGGCAAAAAAACCTGAAGAAAAAAAAGAGGTCATGCCTTTTGCAGCGCAAAAAGACCTTGATGCGATTCTTGCGTATATTAGGGCTGCTAAAGGAAAAGGATACAATGATGCCCAGATTACAGACGCGCTCAAAAAAGCAGGCTGGAAAGACGACCAGATTAAGTATGCCTTTAACAAGATTAACAATCCCCAGCAGGCAAATGCGCAGGGTGCAAAGCAGGCAGCTCAAAAACCAGCCCAAACGACTTCCCAGCAAGCTGCGCAGCCTGTTAAGAAATAAAGCGTTAAGTTTATAAAAACCTGATTTCTTTGGTATTAAAGCAAACAGTTAAACTGCCCTTGCGCGCCGGTGGTTTAGTGGTTAGAATCTCGGCCTTCCAAGCCGATAACCCGGGTTCGAATCCCGGCCGGCGCATCAGCGGCGGACGGTCTCGAACGAGAGTGAGAATACCGGCCGGCGCAGTAAACACGGAGTAATACATGCCCAATGAACGTTCTGCAGGAGCAATAATCTACAATAAAGGGTTGTATTTGATTCTATACAGGAAAGCACACGACCATTACAGAGAAGGCTGGTTTTTTGCAAGGGGAAAAATAGAAGAAGGAGAAGACATAGAAGCGACTGCAAGAAGGGAAATTTTTGAAGAAACAGGCATAAACGACTTGTTCTTTGTCAAGGGATTTAAAGAGACTGTAACGTGGTTTTACAGGAAAGAAGGACAGCTTATACATAAGACAGCAGTATACATATTTGCAGAAACAAGCACAGAAAATGTTATAATCTCAAAAGAGCATGATGGTTATGAATGGCTTTCTTTTGAGCAGGCATATGCAAGGCTTTCATTTCCAAGCGACAGGAAAGTGCTGAAAAAAGCGCATGACTTCATTGAGAAGATGAAGATAGTCTGAAGTATTTGCTTATCAATTCTGCAAGAGATGAATAATTCCTTCCTATCGAGCAGTCAAAATCAGGGTTTGCCTTTTTCTCGGATTTCGCAATATGCACTGAAACAAGCGTATCTATACTGCCTTTCACAAGCTGAAATCTCAGGTAATCAACCATCTCCTCATCTTCCGCAGAATCTCCAAATATTGCATATCTCTTGAGTTTAGGAAAAACGCGCATTATAAAATCAACAGATTTTTTCTTGTCATACTGCTCTTCCATTGAAAAATCAAAATCAAGCGCGCAGCGATAAGCCCACGCAATCTCGTGTATGCTTCTTGTGACTATAATTTTCATTGCATTCGGGAGCATTGAATAAAAGGAGAATACTCCGGGAAAAGCAGACTCCCTTAATTCATCCATATAATCAAAAGACATCTTTTCTTCCAGTTTTTTCCTTTCTCTGCCGTCAAGAAATTTCTCAACAAACTCCCTGCCAAGCTCTGACTCTGCTTTTTTGCCCTTAACTGCCTTTTTCCACGCGGCTTTTGCGCACCAGGCAATAAACTTAGGATTTGCAAGCATGTCCGGGCGCTTTAGAAAGCCGTAAGCCACTTTCTTCATAGGCGATTTTGCCAAAGTGTCATCAAGGTCAGAAAGTATAATATTCGAATGGTAAAGCCTTGCAGCAACTCCTGCCAAGTCCCCTTCGTGTTTTGCCTTAATCCATGCCATAAGCCCCTGAAAACAGCCTGTATTTTAAAGCTTTTTGTAGGAAAAGGTGTTGGATAGATATAAAAACACAAAAAGCCATTATATTTGCATGCCTAACCCTGCAACCCACATACTTGTGCCTTTGATACTGGCTGACCTGTACAGGGATTATATTGCAAAAAAGAAGTTCCCCCTCTTTTACGTGCTTGTCGCAGGCATTGCAGGACTTTTGCCGGATATTGACATTGCAATCTGGCGGATTATCGGCTTTTTCAGGGAAGTTTCTGTTTCATCAGTGCACAGGCAGTTCACGCATACTATTTTCATACCTCTCTTGTTTCTTATGGCGGCATTATTGATGAGAAAAAACAGGAAAGCGAAGCTGTTATTTGGAATGGCTTCATTTGGCATATTCACGCATCTCGTGCTTGACGCAATATTCTCAGGAAGCATAATGCCGTTTTATCCTTTCAGCGAATTAAGCTTTGGGCTGAATCTTGCATTATTTACAGGAATGCAGCCGCAAATGCTGTTTGCAGTATTCGACGGCATTCTCCTCGGAGGCTGGCTTATCCACGAATACGTAAAACACATGATTAAGGATTTCATATGAAATTTGAGAATAAAACCTATTCTGATGCAGGCATTAAGATGAAGTATATTACTGCGGGCAATGGAAAGCCTTTCTTGTTCATTCACGGAGTTCTTGCAGACGCAAATGCATACAAAGGCATACTTAAGCTGTTCGCAGATAAATATAAGGTAATTGCAGTTGACCTGCCTTGTTTTGGAAAATCAGGCACTCCAAAGGCAGCTTGGGATTTCAGGGATTTTGCCGCTTTCCTGAACAAATTTATTTCATCTTTAAAAATAAAGAACCTGATTGTGATGGGGCATTCCTTCGGCGGAGGGATTGCATTCTGCATGGCTGCAGAGAATAAGACTATCGAAAAGCTGGTACTTGTTAATTCTGCAGGCGCGCCTGAAAAATATGCAAAACTGGAGCTTGCGTTCCTTTCCTCGCTTGCAAAAGAGACAAAAGAGATGGTTAAGGAAAAAAAGCAGGGATTAATAAGGACAATTGCCAGAGAATACAGGAATAGCATTGCAGCGCACCTCCCGAAAATAGGGATTGTAATAAAAACAGTAAAGAAGTCATTGCAGGCAGATTATGGGGATGAGCTGAAAAAAATAACTGCAAAAACCCTCATTCTTCTTTCAAACAAAGACGAGATATTCCGCAGGGATTCGGCTGATTATTTTAAAAAGAGCATTAATAATTCAAAAGTTATCCTGGCTGACGGCGGGCACAGCTGGCTTCTGCTAGAACCAAGAAAATTTTATGGTGCTGTTTCGGAATGGCTTAAAGACTAATTTACACAAAAGCAACTGAAGCATACCCCACTGCCAAGGAATAATCTTCTGAAATGTCTCCTGAAGTGTAATAATTTAATAAAACTCCTTTCTTTGCTTCCATTGCTTTTACTGCTTCAATTGCCGTTGCTATTGCATATTCCCCGCAGATTGTTGCGCCTGTCTCCTGCACATATTTCAAGAACCCGCCTGCATCAAGTCTTTCAATGAATTTAATCGCTCCTGAATCAAGCTTATTCATACCTGCTTTTGCATTCTTTTCATCAAAAGGCATAAAGCCGTAAGAAGCGCCGTAATGCGTGAAATCAGAAGAGCAGATAATTATTGAATCCTTGCCTAATGAAGCAATTGCCTTTCCCAATTCCTTATAATATTCAGAAGAAGGGATTACAATGGGAACTATCCTGAATTCCTTGAACAAATACTGCAGAAAAGGCAGCTGCACTTCAACAGCATGCTCCTGTATTCTGCCGGTTTTCAGAAAACTGCATTTGGCTTTTAGCTTTTCAACCAATTCAGTGTCTGTCCTGACAATTCCTAGAGGTGTCTCAAAATCCTCCTTTGTTGTTGTTGGCGAAAAGCACAAGCCGTTATGGTCAGGGGCAAGAATGACAAATGTTTTTGCCCCTCTTATTGCATTATACGACACTGCAGCCGCATTGCCTGAATACGCATACCCGGCGTGCGGCGCAATAATGCCAAATGCCTTTGAGCCTGCCTTCTTGGCATCTTTAGCTGAAGAAAAGCATTTGTCAAGTAGTTTAATCAATGCCTCCTTTCCCGCAGGGTAAAACTGTCCTGCAACAATCGGCTTTATCATTAAGATATTAAAAGAAAAGAATGCTTAAATATGTTTTTATAGATAATTGCGCTAATTATGCTTTAGATATACGCGCAATTATCTATCAGACAATTGCACCAATTTTACAACCTGAACAGTGCAATTGTCTTTATTTGCGGAATACTTCATTTGCCTCTATTTCAGCTGCTTTCATTGAAAGCAATTTTGCAAGCAAAACCGCTTTTTCAGATATAAGGGAAATATAAAACAAAGGCTCGGGAGATTCCATTTTGTCTCCGTAAATCTCAGCCGTTTCCATGTTTATTTCAATCCTGTGCAGCGTCGCAAGCTCGGCATTAAGCTGGGAAAATGCCTCAATAGAATCCTGAAGCTCTGCCTCAAATTCAAGATATTCTTTTGCAGAATGGTATCTTGTCCTCAATGCTGATTCAATGCCTTCTTTTGACAATGCTGTTTTATCCCCTAATTCAAGACAATTTTCAGCAATATTCATCACAAGCCCGTACTGCCTTTCCATATTTCTTTTCCATGCATCTGTTTTTTGCCTTACGCTGTCCTTAAGTGCATTCTCAAAAGTTTCCGAATATCCTGCCAATTCTGCCGCTTTCCTTCTTGTCTCCTGCACATTATTATAGGTATGGTAAGCAAGCATTGCTGCAAACTCTTCCCTGTATAATTCATCAGAATTAACAGAATCGATTATTTCGCAAAGCTCTTTTGCAGATTCAGCAACTTCATGGTTTTTTGCAAGCAGAGAATAGCTTGCCGTTTCTGCCTTTGCCTTGCCTGCTGCTTTTTTATATTCAGGAGAATCCATTGCAGCGCATAGGTAATGTGTTTTTCTTCTTATCAGCGCGTTTATTACCTGCTGTTCAAGGCTTATTTTGCATTCCATTGTTATTACTTCCATAGATTATTCTTTTTGCCAAATCATCAAGCTGGCGCTCTCTCCTTATGTCCTTTGCATATTCAAAGGGGGTTTTCCCTGTTTTGTCAGCATCCCTGTAAATGTCAGCAACCTCAACTGCAAATCCTGTTGTTGCAACCGCCCTTGCTATTTGAGGCAGTTTTTCCCTTATGCTGTCATAAACTTTTTCATCCTTTCCAGAAAGCGCCTTTCTTATTGATTTTCGTATCGGCCTTTCGCCTTCTTTTCCTGATTTTACATTAATAATCGCTATTTCCGCCTTTACCAAAAACTGCGCAGGATTCAAATATCTCCTGCCGTCAAGAGAATCAGCAAAATACTTGCCAAATGCATCCAGCCTGTCCCTCTCGGTTGTTATTCCAAAAAGCCTTGCCGCCTTATATCCTAATCCTGCCTTTCCGAACAGGTAATCAGGAAGCGTCCTCAGCCTTCTCTGAGCATCTTCAGCCCTTACATTATGAAATGATAAAGGCTCAACCATGTCTTCCAAAGGAGCTTGCTTTTTAATGACTTTTGGGGGAATGTAAAGCACAAGAACAGGCATTTCCTGATTTTCCTCTTCAATCACTACCTCGCCAAAATCAATAATCTCTCCGTCAGCCTTCATTTCTTCAAGAGTTTTGTTTATGATGTTCATTTTACCCCCTAATTGTTACTACATAAGCGTAATAACTAATATATAAGCCTTTTGGTTGAGAAAAAGGGGTGTATTATCCCGAAATAATAAGCCTGAAATTAATTAAAAATTAAGGAAAAAAAGAATAAAAGAAAATAAAAACTGCCCTCAATAATTAAATAAACTTAAAGCCTGTAAGGCTCCAGCAGCTTGTCCAGCGCTTCGCAGCTCATTGGCTTTAATGCAAACTCAGTCTGATTGCCTTCATTGTCTATTACATACAAAGCAAGAACATCCTCATCGCCGTTTACGCCATAGTTTCTCTTTGCAAAGTTGTATTCAGCTTCTGTAACGCCGTCTGGGTACTGCTGCCTGAACCTTTCCATTGTTCTCTCGCCATAAGCAACAAGTCCCATCTCGTTTATTCCATCTTTGTCAGAAACATCGTAGTTTGCAAGAACGCCGAAATGTGTTGAGCCGGGTGTCTGCTTTCTTATGCAGTACACTCCCCAGCCGTATGCCTGAGTAGGGTCATCCGCATTGCCCGGATTAAAAGGTAATCTCGGAACTCTAGGGCCAGGAATGCCTGTCTGTGGCTCCGGTCTCCATTCATTGTCCTGCTCAACAGGGATTCTTATCCTGTAATCCGGAATTTCCCTGCTTAAGTCCAGCTGGTAATTAAGGATATTGTCTTCAACAGGCTCTGAGTTGTCTATCCCATAGCCGTTTCCGCATCCCAAGGCTGCAGCAAGGCAGCCCGCGCCTAAAAGTGTTTTTATTGCTTTCATTGTTTTACCCCCGCAACTATAAAAGGGAGCCCGGAACCAGTGTTCCGTCTGCCCCCGCATGGCATTTAATCCATGAATATGCAAGAGAGGGGATAAATATATAGTTTATAAAACTTTTGTATTTGTTGCCATTAGATAAGAATAATAAAAATAGAATAAAATAAAAAGAAAAAATAAATGCTTATGCTTCAAGCCAGATTGTTACAGGCGCTATCTCATCTTCATAAGCAAAGTTTGTCAAAGTCAGGGTCAATTCGCTCGGAACCTTGCCCAGGTTTGCAGGGTCAATTCCCTTTACAGTGCAGTCAACTATTTTTTCCTGCGTGTCTTCCTGCAAGGTTACAATCCCGCCTTTTTCGCATTCAATGTTGTATGCGCCTTTTGCTTCCAGTTTAAGCTCCTGCTTTTCTCTTCTGTCCCTGAACTTAAAGCAGTCTCCCAAGGAGGCAACAACAGTGCCTGTGCCCTTGTTCTTAATTGTTACCTTAAAGTCCAATTCGCCGACATTGTTTGTGACATCAACAGGCCTCTGTGTTATTGCGATAACCTGCACTGATGACGGCGGGTTTGAGCCTGAATCAAGGTTGCTTCCAATCTCCTCTGCCTTTGCAGTGTAAAACAGGTTTGCCTTGACTTTCACAGGGTATGAATAGCAGTACTGCCCTGTTATTGTCTTTGTTATTTTTCCCGAGACATCTCCAACAAATTTTATTGGTCCGAGCTCAATTTCATCAGGGTTTGCAATGCCATTCTCATCCATCTTTTTCAAGAGAGGACTGAGCATTTCCTTTGCTCCTGTGAAAAAGTTAGGCATTGTTGCATCGCCTGTAAGCCTTACCTTTACCTTGCCGGCAGGAACATCTTCAGGCAGCTTGTTTGTAAGCTCCACTGCAACATCAATATCATCGCCTTTTTCATAAGGCGCTGTTTCAAGCGAAACAGGCGCATCCCTTACAAAAGAAGCAGTAACCATCTTGTCGCCGGTATATTTGTAATATCCCGTGCTTCCTGCAGGACCAGTACAGCCGGCAGCAAGCATAGCCAAAACGCCCAGAATCGCCATAAACATTATTGAGTTTTTCATAGTATAATCCTCCCGATTTTTGCGAGGGAGGTCTGAAACAAAGTTTCAATACCTCCGTTATTTCTATATAAATTAGGGATTTATCTATATATAAAGGTTTCTCAAAATTTATGAAACAGTGAACCTTGCCGAACTTGTTGTCTCAAAGAAATACCTGAGCTCAAATATAACTTCCGGGCTGTAATTGTCTCCGAACAGCGCGCTTCCGCTTGAATCAATCAAGCTTATGTCTTTTGCCTCGCAGACAACAGTCACGTCATTTCCTGTTATTTCAACATCCCTGCAGGTTACAGGCGCCCTTGTAGGAAAGCCCTTTGCCCTTGCCCTTATAACCGGCAGCTTTTCAGAAGAAAGCGGCGTGCACTGGTCATTCAGGTTTTCCTCAAGTATAAACCTGCCTTCTTCTGCCTTTGATGCGTGTATCTTGAATATTAAAGTGACAATGTCTTCTGTAATCGGGATTGTCTCCTGCTCAACAATGCCGACAACCAACGGACCCGAAGTTGCTGAATTGATTGAAGCAGTGCAGCCTGTATTCTCATAGGCATCCCTGCTTATGCTGATATTTGCCTTTATTTCATTGCCATACTCAAACCTTGTCACTGATGACACAACGTGCTCTTTCCTGTCATCCTGCTTAATTCTGAGTGTATAAGGGCCGAAAGAAACATCATCATGCTCAAACTTTCCCGATTCGTCCTTCTCCTGCTTGAAACTCATGCATTCGCATCCGGAGAATCCCGAAAATATTTCCCTGTCAAGCCCTGATATGCAAACCTGCCCGTCTGATTCATACCCTCCAAGGCTTTTTATTCTTACAACAGGGCTGAAAGGATAATCCTTAAGCGCACTGCCTCCTTGTTTCGGATTGACAAAATAAGCAGATATAGAGCCTGAACCTCCTGTATCTTCACCTGAACTTAAGCCCGGAAGGCTTTTTGGAAGCTTGATATTGCTTAATGCCTGGCATCCTGCAAGCAGGAGCGAAACTGCCAATAATAAGATAATGATTTTTTTCATTTTATATCAGCGGATTTACAACCTCTCCTGTCTCATCTGTTCCTTCTTCTGCAGAAGCAATTTTTCTCACTGTGATTGTGGATGTCTTCTTCGGCAGTTCATACTCATACTCTGCATCAACCTTGTATTCCTTTACCATATAAGGCGCATTGCCAAGCATGTCCGGAGAAGCATCAAGCCAGCATTCAAATGACCTTAATCTTTCTGACGCAAGCGTGAATGCGCTTATGAATTCCTCGCTTGCCTTATATTCATTCGTTTCCCTTCCCTGCCTTGAAAGCGTGAAAGGACAAATCTCGTTAGGGTTTGCCGAAAGCTCCTGATTGATTGTAAGCTCCCTCGGCAGCACAAGCTTCAATGAAGTCAATTTTGTCATGTTGCCGTCCCATCTGTTATTGATTGTAATTCCGACAAGGGGATTTGAAGTTTCATCCAATACAACCGGCTGAATATTTTCAGTGCTTACCCCCAATCCTATTTCAATAGGCTCTCCCTTGTATTCAGCCCTTATCGGCTGGCTCTCGCCAATATGCATGTAGCTGAACAGGTCTTCTCCTGACGGGAGCGAATCTTCCATTGCCCTTGAAGTGAAGTAAACCTTAAGCCTTACATCCTCTGTCTTAAAAGGAAAAGAAACCCCGCCCATTACTTCAACTGTTCCTGACAATGCGCTTGTCATCTCTTTCGGAAGCCTGCACCTTGCATTGTCCGTAATTCTTGTTCCTGTAACATACATTGGATTGGAAGGAAGTATCTGCCCCTGCAGGTTATTCTCTTTTATTTCACAAGTCAAAGTAAGCGGTGTCCTTGCAACATCTGCATTTGACAATTTTAATCCATATGTAAATAATGCAATGCTGCCCTGCGGAATCTCTTCAGAGCCTGTCGGCTTGAAGCTTTCAAAGAGTATTCCTTTTTTCTCGGCAGTAACCGGCTCTGAACTCCAGATGTTCCCAATGTCCTGCGCTTTTCCAATCTGCTTTTGGTACCACGTTGCAGGATTATATTCCATGAAAAGATTCTTTGCCTGCACAAGGCTTCTTTGCCCTCCCGGAGAAGCTGCCCAGTAATAAGCATATGTGCCTACAAGAAACAATGCAAGAACCATGAACACCCAAAGCGCCTTGTTCTTTGTTGTTTTCTTCCCTTTTTCAGAAGGCGCATAACTGTCGGCATTTGTCCATTTGTTAGCCCATCCCAAGAAACCCTTCTTTCTGGGCTGCGGGCTTGAATATCCGCCCATCCCCATTTCATCTGCTGTAGCTGCGTGGCTTGCCATTATATTAATCCTCTTTTACAGCAGAAAAGATAGGTTTATTAATTATTAAGCCTTTCGTTTAAGAATGGCTCTGCCAATATGCTTTGAATCTTTGCTGAGGACATTTTTTACAACACTTAAAGTGGCGTGGGATTTTTGGTTTTATGTTCTTGCAGGAATACTGCTTTTAACCCTGCTGAAGCAGGGAAAGCTTGTTATGAAGATTCTTGTCGGGCTCGCAATTGCTTTTGTTATTGCAATGGTTCTTGATTTTATAGGAATATCTTTCCTGTGCGAGTTTCTTAATGCAATAATGAAATGGATTGCCTCTTAATTGCAGTTATCCAGAAAATCCAGAATCTTGCTTTCCAACTGCTCTTTAGGGATTGCGCCGTCTATTCTCCTGCTTTCATCTTCTTTGCCGTTGCAAAAAAACCTGAATGCAGGAAGCGGGTCAACTCCGTACGTTGCAGGTATTTCCTCGCCGCTGTCAAAGTCGTATCCTGCGCAGTACAATCTGCTGTTTTCTTCGCATATTTCATTGAAATAATATTTCATTTCAGGGCAGGAGCCGCACCATCCTGCATAAAAATCAACAACAACGGGCTTTGGATTATTTAACACAGAATCATTGAAGTTGTCAGGCGTAACATTGTGCACAGAATCAGATAAAGAAAAAGAGGCAAGAACAGCCAGCAGTCCTGCCTTTATCATCTTACTCCCTGCACCCCTTGAGAAACTCGTCAAACAAAGTTCTCAAAACATTCTCAGGCTTGCCGCCGACAAACCATCTTTCTGTTTCAGCATTGCCTCCATTGAAAAATCCGGTTGTCGGTATTCTATTGACGCCGTACCTGCCCATAATTCCCCCTTCTCCATTTTCCTGGTCTGTATTGTAAGCTGCGCAAACCAACCTTCCCTCGTATTCAGCGCATACTTTCTCGAATATTGGCTTGAAGTTCCTGCACGGCGGGCACCATTCTGCGTAGAATTTTACAACCACAGGAAGCTTGTTTTCAAGAACAGTGCTGTCAAAATTTTCAGGAGCAAGCTCTTCAACGGATTCACTGCCAGCAAACATATATTGGCTTGGGGAGCAGTAGCCTATTCCATTAACGCTGCAGGCATTATTCGTGCTTGCATTTTCATTGATTATCGGCTTGCCTTTTGTTTCTGAAAAACATGACGCTCCTGCTATCAAAGCAGCCAGCCCTGCGATTGCAATTGCCTTTTTCATTGGCAGCTCCTTATGAAATCCTCTATCTCATTTTTCAGGTTGCCTTCGCTTCTAGCGCCTGAAACTCTCCTTTCTGCGTCTTCAACATTATTGTGAAAATACCTGTAGCTCGGGATGTATCTTGCCTCATATCTTGATGATATCCTGTTTTCCTGCCCCCTGTCCTGGTCAACATTGAATGCAAAGCACCTTACTTCGCCTCTTAAGTCTTCGCATACCTTTTCATATATCGGCTTCATCTGGTTGCAAGGTCCGCACCAGTTTGCGTAAAAGTCAACAACAACAGGCCCTTGTGTTGTTTGGAGCGCTTCGTCAAAGTTTTCAGGCGTAAGCTCTGTCACTGCAGGCCCTTCGTAAACAGGCGCTTCAGCAGGCATTTGCCTTGCGCAGGTTAATGTGGCGGTTGCCGCGATTGCAGCGAGTCCCATTGATATAATTGTTTTTTTCATTTGCATTCCTCCAAAAATTCATTTATCACGCTCTTAAGCTCTCTCTCATTTTTTATCACATAATCCCTTTTTTCAGGGTTCTCAACGCCGTTGCAAAAAAACCTGAAAGAAGGCACATACATTACTTCATATCTTGCAGATATTGCTTCTTTTGCGCCCCTGTTCTGGCTTGTATTGTACGCAAAGCAAACAGTTTTATCTTGCATTTCCCTGCATAGCTTGTCATAGCCCTCTTTTATCAACAGGCAATCACTGCAGTGCTCATTGTAAAAATTAACAATAACAGGAAACCGGCTGCTGTTTATTGCATTATCAAAAGTATCAGGAGCAAGCTCTTTCACTGGCAAAAACACAGGCAAGGGCTCAGCAACGCTTGCTTTATTTGCGCATGATACAGATATTGCCGAAAGCGCAATAATGCTTAATGCAAGCAAAAGCCCTCCTTTTTTCATACTAGGTGTGATGTATGGGAGGTATATAACCCTTTTGGATAAAAAGCCCGCCTGCCGGCATTAATTTTAGTTATTGTTTTGTATTGGCAATAAACTCCTCAGGCATTATGCTTTCTTACTAAGAATTTGGATTAAATGAAGAAGGATTAAGAACGAGCCCGATGAGCATTCTCACTTTGTTCGAGGCTCATCGGGCGATAATCACTTCCATTAATAATCAGAATGCAAAGCAATACAAGGTTTTAAACGAGCCCGATGAGCATTCTCACTTTGTTCGAGGCTCATCGGGCGATAATCACTTCCATTAATAATCAGAATGCAAAGCAATACAAGGTTTTAAACGAGCCCGATGAGATTTGAACTCACGACCTACTGCTTAGGAGGCAGTCGCGCTATCCAGGCTGCGCTACGGGCTCATATTGGTATTTGAAGTAAAGAAATACTATTTAAAGGTTATTCTGCCTATGCAGTAATCTTCAGCTCTACCTTCTTGCCCAAGTCCAGCGCTTTCAGAAGCTCTTTTCCAATCGGCCCTTTCTTGTTTATCTTTATCTCTCCCCTCTTGCTCGTGGTTGAGGTGAATAAAAACGTGCCGTCAATAAACGCCTCGACAGACTCGCCCGGCGTTGTTGTATATAATAGTATTGAGTTTCCTCTTTCCTTGATGGTATAATTCAGCGGCTTTCCTTCGTCCCTTGTTGACTTCATTGGCTCAAGCTGTATGCCCACTCCCAATCTTCTTTCAATTTCAGTGATTGTCCTTCCTTCCTTGCCGATTATCCTTGCCATGTCCCTCTCAGGCACATAGACTTTTGCCTTGTTTCCCGAGACCATCTCAGCCTGCGCAGATGCAGTGTATTCCATCATTGCATTCTCAATCTGCTTTGCAGCCAATGAATGGGCGGCTGATGCTTTTTCACCGCCTGCAGCAACAGGCACCATTACTGTCTCCTCGCCATAGCTGTAAATCTCATATTCCAATTTCTTTGTCTCAAAATCACGGACTTCAACAACAGGCCTTGCCAAATCAGCTTCTGTCATTCCAGTCGGCATCTTGACAGTCATTTTGACAGAAAGCACTTTTCCTATTTTTCCCTCTTTTATGAAAATAACAGTGTCAAGTATCTGCGGTATTGTCCCCAGCTCTGCCCTTCCAATGAACCTCTGAATTGCGTCAATGGGATTTGTTGCGTGAACAACGCCTGCCAATCCAATGCCTGCCAGCCTCAAGTCAATATACAATGCAAAATCCTTTGTGTTTCTCATCTCGTCAAAAACACAATAGTCAGGTCTTGACAAAAGCAAAATATCGTGCACTTCCTGCGCATCGCCGTGGCTTATTGAGTATTGGGTTATCGCAGGGCTGAGAACCATGTCCCTTGGCGCCTCTATTGTTTTCACTGTTTTTCTTTGCGATGAATAATATTCAGCCAAAGAGCTTGCGAATGTTGTCTTCCCGTTTCCGGGAGCTCCTGCAATCAAAATTCCCGAGGCTTCCTCATTGATTCTCTTTGTAAGCTCAGGGCTCATGTTGTATTCATTAATATTCAATTGCTTAATCGGCTTCACGGCAGTTATTTCCCATCCGTCTGAAAACGGAGGGCGTGTGATTACAATCCTGTGCAGCCCCATCTGCACAATGGTGCTTCCGGGCCTTTCAATTTCAACAAATGAATCCAGTTTTTCTTTCGGGCTCTCGATTATTTCCCTGGATATTGCCTTAATCTCTTCCTGCCCTATTTCCTTGTTCATCAATTCAACAAATTCCCAGTGCCCCGGGAATCCTTTCTTTGCATACGGCTTTACGCCCTCTTTCAGGTGGACTGACATTGTGGTTGCGTCAAAGAATGTCTCGATTTTCAGTTTTCTTCCTGATTCCTCAAGCTGGACAAGAATTGTCCTTATTCCCATTGCCTCGGCCGCAGTGTGCTTTGACTTGCTTGTTGTGACAAATACAGCTCCCTCGTCAAATGCCAGCTGCCTTGCCAGCGCATCTGTCTCGTCAAAGTTTAATCTGTTAAGCTCCCCTGTTGTAATTCTCTTGCCTGATACTCTCATTTTTTCAGCAGCGACTTTCTTCATTGCCGCAAGCTCGTCAAGCCCTAGATAGCCTGCCGCCTTTTCCTTTGCAGCTTCCTGCTCAAGCAATTGCAGCATTGATTCTGATATTATGATTGCATCTGCCTTGAATTCGCCTGTCTTTATTTTCTTTGACAGGATTCCCTCAATAAGGACAGACGAGTCAGGGACTAGTTTATCTATGTTCACCGCTTTCATATTAGAAATATAAGGATAGGTTGTTTATTAGTTTAGTGGTTGGCGGAAATAATGGGATAATGAGAATAAAGAGAAAGCCATTAAGGGCTCTGCCCTTAACAACCCGCAAGAAAAAGAATAAATAAAAAGCTCATTAAAAATAATAATGAAAATCACGCTGGAAGCCCGCCTTTTTCCTTTGTTTTTCCCTATGCTTTTATTCTCATCAGCCATAGAAAGACTTATAAATAACCCTCGTTTATCTCTATCGATAACAATGGCGACAGTATATGATGTTAAGGCAGGGGAGCTCAACAAGAAGGTTGTTGAGGAGCTGAAAAAATCACAGAATATCAAGATGCCTGAGTGGGCAAACTTTGTAAAGACAGGGCACGGCAAGGACAGGGTTCCTGCTGACAAGGACTGGTGGCTTGTAAGGGCAGCGGCAATCTTAAGAAGGACTTACATGCTCGGTCCGATAGGCGTTGCAAAATTAAGGACAAAGTACGGCGGCAGGAAAAACAGGGGCGCTGCTCCCGAGAGGTTTGCAAGAGCATCTGGAAAAATCATAAGAGTCATGCTTCAGCAGCTTGAGAAGGAAGGTCTTATCAAGCAGGTTGAGAAATCAGGCCACAAGGGAAGAATCGTAACTCCCAAGGGCAAATCCTTGCTGGACAAAGCAGTAAGGAAGAAATAAAAACAATGGATGAGCTTGAGGCAATAAGGCAGAAGAAACTGCAGGAAATGCAGCAAAATCCGCAGCTTCAGGAAAGGATCCAGCTTCAGCAGCAGGTGGCGCAAATCGAAGGCGCTGCGAAACTTTGGATGGATGCAGAGGCAGTGTCGAGGTACGGCACGCTGAAAGCCGCGCATCCCGAGAAAGCGCTGCAGACAGCTATATTGATTGCACAGTTTGTGCAGTCAGGCAAGATTACAAAGGTCATCACAGACGAGCAGCTGAAAGAGCTGCTTATTTATCTGGATGAAAAGAAACAGGAAACGAAGATAAATATTCAGAGGAAATAAAAATGACAAGATACAAGCCGACAGCAAAGAAAAGAAGGCTGGCAAAATGCGGAAGGCAGACCAGGTGGGCGCCTTTCTGGACAGTGCCCAAGATATACGGCAAGGGAAGAAAAGTACATCCCGGAAGGCACACTGCAAAGAAGAGAAGCTGGAGAAGGCAGAGGACAAAAGCTTAAGTGATTAAAAATGGAACGAACATACACAATCCCGTTGAGAAGCGAATGCCTGAAGGTTCCGATATTCCTCAGGGCAAGAAAATGCATAAAGGCAGTCAAGAATTTCACAATAAGGCACATGAAGGTAGAGGATGTAAAGATTGGAAAACACCTGAACCTGAAAATCTGGGAAAGGGGAAGCAGGCATCCTCCGTCAAAAGTGCAGGTAATAATCGAAGTTGTTTCTGAGAAAAAGGGCAATAAGGAGATAAAGTTCGCAAGAGTGGAGCTTGTCGGAGCTCCAAAAGAAGTCAAGAAAGTGGAAGAAAAGAAAGGGCTTGCAGCAAAGCTTAAGGACAAGGTTACAGGCAAGGACGAAAAATCAGAGGCAAAAGCAGCAGAAATAAAGGCAGAAGAAAAAATAATGGAAAAAGCAGAGGCAAAAAAGATGGAAACTGCAAAGGCGCCTTTGCCTGAACAAAAAGACACTGACAAGAAGAAATCAATGAAGCCGATGAAAGAGCATAATGTTAATATTGACAAGACTCCAATGAAAGAAAAGAGAGAAACGCCGAAATTAGAAAAGTAAGGATACAAAAAATGAAATACTGCGTTGTCATGAAAATGCCCGGGCTGGGCGATGTAATTGCAGGCGAGAATGAAAAGCCTTATCTTGAAAAAGACCCTGCAAAGCTGGAGCAGATATGCCTGAAAGCTCTTGAAACAAAAACCTGCAATATTGTTTCAATAAGGGAATATAAGGGCAAGGACAGGGAAGGTTTTTTGCTAGGCAATACTTACAAGACTTATTCTTTGTGATAACTCCGTTCAGAATTCCTGTAAAATATCCCAGGTATTATTTCTACGCAATGCTTATAAACCTTTATTCCAAAAAGAATAAATAAATGATAGAAATATCCCAGCTGAAGCAGATAAGAAGATTATTAAACATCACGCAGTCTGATTTCGCGAGAATAGCAAAGGTTTCCCAGTCAATGATTGCAAAGATTGAGTCAGGCAGTATAGACCCCTCCTATTCAAACGTAAAAAAAATTTCCGAAGCAATTGAAAGGATGAAGCACGATAATGAGCCTGCTGTAAAAGAGATTATGGTGAAGAAAGTCATTTCAGTCAATACAAGGGATTTGCTGAAAGACGCAATAAGAATTTTTAACAAATACGGCATTTCACAAATTCCCGTGATGAAAGGAGGCAATATAGCGGGCATACTTTATGAATCAACATTGCTTGAAAAGGCAACAGAGCCCGATTTTGCAAAACTGACAGCAGAAGAGGCAATGGTTGAGGCTCCTCCGACTGTTTCAGAGGACACAAAAGTCTCGGCTGTTTCAAACCTTTTGAAGTATTTTCCTGTTGTTTTAGTCACAAAAAAAGGCGATTTGACAGGCATAGTGACAAAAGCGGATATTCTTAAGAGCCTTATCTGAGCCTTACAAGCTTCTGAAGCATTTCCATTCTCTTTCTTGAAAAATGAACAGCCTTAGTCAGCCCAAGCGCAAGAGGATTAACTGATTTTGTAACTAATCTTGCTTTCCTGAGGCTTTGCTTGAATCCCTTTATGTCATCAAAAGAATCCATCTCAGCATAGCACATGCCGACGTGCATTGAGAAATGCGAATCAGAGCCTACAGCTTTCAAAAGCCCGTGCTTGTCAGCATATTCATCTGCCATTTTGTTAAATTTCTGCAAGACAACCCTTGCATTAAACACTTCGACAATGTCTGCCTTGAAGTCGTGGACTTTTAATGTTGACCTTCTTCCGATGTCAAACGGATGAGGCATATACACAAGCCCGCCCTGCGCCTTTATCCTGTCAACGACTTCATAAACATTAGTTTTCTTTGGTATTTCCTCATTAAGGAAAAGCCCGGCCAAGTCGCCGTGCGAGGTATGCACTTCTTCCCCAATTATGCAGTCCCCGAATCGCTTCTTGTATTCCAATGCGCCTTTTATCGTATCGTGGTCAGTAATGACAGGAAAAAACCCTTTCTTTTTGCATACTTTATTGAATGTCTCCAGAGTCATCAGGCTGTCATTCGAGTATTTTGTATGCACGTGAAAATCTAATTTCATTTTAGTATTTGTCAAACAATTGCCCCCACGATGTCTTTGAGAATGACTTTATTCTTGATTTCCCCACTACATTATACCAAAACACATCGTGATAAAATGCAGAGCCGAACACACAAAGCTGGAACAATCCTGTGTGAAACAACAAAGGTTCAATAAATTTCATCTTTTTCCTGAACAGCTGGTCAAAGAAGATTACAGGGCTCTTGCCAGTATGAAAATTTAAGTTAACGTTCGTGACATCATCGCCTTCCATGTCAATCTGCGCAACATCGCCGCAGCCAAGCCCCTTGTCGTGCGCCATTTTAATAAAAGGAATCTGCATCGGGTCAAATCCCATCAGGCGCGCAGAAACAGCATCAATTGCAACCTGGTCGTCTGAAGCCAATAATAAATTAGTTTCAACAGGCTCCATTGTCCTCGGCCCTTTCCCGTTGCCTGCAACAGCGCCGTCCATCACTGCAAACAAATGAGGGTGTATTTCCTTCTGCACCTGCAGCAAATCAACCAATATGCTATGAATCATCTTGTGCGAATGATGCCTTCTTTCTGTAATCAATCCACCGAAAGCGTTTTTCATTGCGCCCGTCATTGTAGTGTGCCCGTGCGTTTTTAATGTGGGCAAATGCATGACATTTTTGCCTATAAACATCTTTGGAATTCTGTGCCTGTCGGGAAAAATACAGTCAAGTGCAGGCGTGTCATGCTTTGGCTTATAATCAATCCATTCAGCAGTATCAAGCCTTGTAAAAGGGCAGCCATACTTCTCCATCACAGGACCCCACTTGTTTCCCTTCACACCTTTCATCACGTTTGTGACAACTGTCTTGTTTTCAACACCCTGCACATTATTATAGCTGTTTTCTTTAAGATATTTAAGAACCCCCTCTAGCTGCCACGGCTCTGTCGAGCACGCAGGATAGTAAAGGCTCCACGAGAGGTTTAATTTCAATAAAAGCTCTTCATTGCAAGGCAAATGCTTCTTGACTTCTGAAGTGTCAAGCAATTTTTTGTAATCCTCAAGCACTGTTTCCGGCTTTGTCCTAATCACTGATACCTTTGGCATAAGATAATCTGAAAGAAAGCCCTTTTTTAAACATTATGATTGTTAAAACAAGAGTATAGTCTCCCGAGACAGTTGATAAAAAAGAAAAAGAAAAAATAGTTTAAAACTTTCTTTTTAGGTCTGCAAACATCTTAGCAGTATTTCCCTTCAGCCCAAGCCCGAAGCTCAAGCCTATTGCTATTGCAACGCCCAAGCCCAGCGCTCCGATTAAAATAAGGAACGTGTTCTTAAGCAGGTCAACCTGTATGCCTATCTGCTCCAGCGCTATGACAAACGCGATGAATAATATCACATATTCAAACACCCTTGCCATTGTCCTTGAGCCTTTCATCTTTATATCAGCCTCAATAATATGCCCTACATAATAGGCGACTATAAAGCCGACAAATACTGCAAGCATTGCTATTATCAGCTGAGGCAGCCACAGGACAAACCTTGTGAACATATTGCTTAATATACCCAAGTTCATCACATTGGCGGATTCTCCCAGGAATAATATGAAGACATACCATTTTGTCAGCCTTCCTGTTATCCCTGATACGCTGAACTTCTGCAAAGCATCAGGCGCCTTTACCTTTGACATTATCTTGTCAGCGCCCAGTTTCCCGAGAACAAACTTAACAACATGCCCCAAGAGCAGTGAGATAAAATATCCCAATACAATTATTATAAGGGCAGCCACCAGTCCGGGAAATACAGCGACAAAACTCTGCCACAGGCTTCCTATAGGCGTAACTATTGCCACGCCGGCATCTTCCAATACAGCCATTTTTTCACCTCCTTTTTGTTTTTTTAAATTTCCAAAATTATAAATGGATACTATTACTATGCCTTAATAGTATAAAAAACTTTGGAGTGGGATAATTCCTGTTTTTCAGGCAAAACTTATATATACTTCAGCGTTTTTGTACTTCAAGAGGTAAAATCAAATGCTGTTATCACACGAAAAACTGGTGCAATTGGTAAAAGAGAACAAGCTTCTGGAGAATATTCCTGAATCAGAGCTTGCAAAGGCAGGAGGGGTTTCTTTTGACTTGCGGGTAGGGGAAATACACGAATTTTCAGGCGAAGGGTTTCTCGGAGTTGCTGAAAGGAAGACGCCGGATACTAAATTGCTTGCAAAACACGGGAACGGCGAATTATCAAAAGTCAGCCTTGAGCCCAATAAATATTACATTGTCAAGACAATTGAGAAAGTGAATTGCCCTAAAGAGCTTGCTTCCACGATTATTTCAAGGTCAACTCTTTACAGGAGCGGGATACTTCTGCTTGGCGGGCTTGTTGACCCCGGCTTTAACGGAGAAATGACTTTTGGAATGATAAACATCAGCTCAATGCCTTTCACGATTGAAATGGGCGCAAGGATTGCAAACATAATATTCCACAAGGTGGAAGGAAATGCAAAAGAGTATGCCGGCGTGTATAACGGCGGGCATATCGGGACAAAATAGAAAGCCAGCCTTCGGCATTGCTTCTTTTATTATATTGCTTTTAAAACAGGTAAAGCATTCCCATCAGCGCTGCTGCGCAGACAATTCCCGCAATTACTGAAAATGCTGTCCTTTTCAGCAGGAGCTGCGCACCCATTGCCACGATAAGAAAGACAGCTATTGCCGCAGGCAGCTGAAGATTGCTGTCGCTTATTGACACTGCCATTCCTGTTATTGAGTCAAGCCCCATTTTCCACCTCGTTTGAAATATAACTGGGCCAGGGGACATTGTCACTTGCGTTCCAAGCCCCTCCGTCCCTGATGGGCAGGGGGGGATTTGAACCCCCGACCGCACGGTCTTCAGCCGTGTGCTCTCCCAGGCTGAGCTACCTACCCTTAATGTCTTTGCCTGTAATTAATAAAGAAAGAAAACCCTATTGCCTTTTAAACCTTTCGTCGTGTGCGAGAGGTTACAAACGAAGTGAGTAAAGTTTTTTACAACTAAATAACTGCCTCTATGTCAGCAAGCCTCTGCAGCTTGCATTCCCTTTCCTTGCCGTGAATGCCTGTCTTTATGTAGGGTATTTCCCAGGCAACTGCCAAGTCAGAAATCATTGTGTCCATTGTCTCGCCTGAACGATGGGATATTACTGTCACAATCTCGTTTGCCTTTGCAAAGTCAACAACCTTCTTTGTTTGTATTATTGAGCCAATCTGGTTCGGCTTTATTATCATGCAGTTGATTGCTTTGTGCTTCAATGCTTCCTTCAATCTTTCCAAATTTGTAGTAACCAAATCATCACCGCAAACCAAGGTGGTTTGCCTTATCTTTGAAAAGCCGTCAAAATCCTCTTCCTGCAGAGGGTCTTCAACAAAGCAGAGAAAATGCTCCTTTGCAATCATATTTACAAGCTCTATCTGCTGTTTTGGAGTCAGCTTTGCAGATTTTCCGTTTGCAAGGTTCCTGTAATTGTAATGCTTTCCGTCCCAAAAGCTTGAAGCAGCCATGTCAACACCAAAATTAACTTTTATTCCGTGCGTGTTCTCAACATTTGACAAAAACTTGTGAAGGTATTCCAATACCGCCTTGTCAGAGCCGTTCGGCACCCACGCCCCCTCGTCAGTCAGTTCCCTCAGCTTTAATTCCTTCTGCACTTTTTCGTGGATTGCCCTCATCGCAGAAATGTTATCCCTTATGGACAATGCTCTTGGCATAAGCAAAAATTCCTGTATGCTTGTCGAGTGCCTCCTTGTGTGCTTTCCTCCGCCGATTACGTTTCCGAGAGGCATTGGGATGCTTCTTGAATGCGGGTTAAGGAATCTCCATACTTCATTGTTTGACATCTCTCTAAGAATTGCATACTGAATTGCCAATACTGCATTGCCCCCTATTTTGGGGAGCAAGCTGTCTATTTGTTCTAAATCATCAAAGCTGTTAAACTTCAAGCCTTTCAATGCTGCCTTGTGGTTTATGTAGAAGCAGGAGTCGTTGACGTCTTTTGCGAATGCTTTTACCTCGTGTATTCCGGTGGAAGCTCCTGAAGGAGTGGATGCTGAGTACTTGTTGTTTATTATGACTTCAATTGCAGGCTCTTTTCTTGAGTTCAGTATTTTTCTTGCTCTCACTTCTTTTATAATCATGGTAAATAGGAAGTGATTATTGATTAAAAAGCTTTTGCACGGGCTTGAAAAGCCAGCCTCCGGCGTGAATTCCCTGAGGATAAGGTTTTTAAACCAATTATGTCTCCTTTCTGCCATAAGGAAATCTCTGATTTCCTGCGGCGCCATAGTTTAGTGGTAGAACGCGAGTCTCATGAGCTCGATATCGGGGGTTCAATTCCCTCTGGCGCCATCAACTGTATACTTCTTTTCGGCAGCATTAATTATATAAGCTTGCTAATGTTAAATAAGATTATGATTAGCCCTAAATGCATAAATTGCGGAGTAAAAATATTAAAAGGAAATTCATGCAATATAATCTCTAAAAATAAAGACAGAGAGTTTATATGCAAATTATGTTCCAAATTTACAAAATCAACATTGCGTTTGCATGAAGTGGCGATAATACCAATTACAAAAGAACGTTTTGAAAGTATAGTGCAAAAATATCGTGTTTATTACCACCCTATGAAATACACTAGAAAAGGAGGAAAATTTTTAGCTTTTTACGTTACTTCCCCCATAAGTGCCATAACTTGCTATGGCAAAGTGCAAAAAATAAATATTAACCAGCCCCTTCGTAATTTACCAGGAGCAGAATTATTTAATAGCCCTTATGATGAATTGCAAAAAGTATATTTTTTAGAATGGATAAAAGAAATCAGGCATATTAAAAAGAAGGATAAAAGAACTATCCAAGGAACTATTCTAACAACATTAAAAGATCTCAAAAAAGCTGAAAATATTGCGGAGCTTATAAAAAAATAAGCCCGCTTGCCGGAAATAAGTATAAAAATAAGCCGCGAGAGCAGTAAGGTTTATTAATGCAAAGTCAAACATATAATTGGATTGATTAAAAGAGGCAAACATGGAAAAACTAAACGCATTTATTGATTTATTTGCAGGCATAGGCGGCTTTCGAATAGCAATGGAATCCGCAGGATTGCAATGCACCTTTAGTTCTGAGTGGGATAAATACTCTCAAAAGACATATAAAGAAAATTTTGGAGAAGAACCGGCAGGAGATATAACTAAAATAAATGAAAAGGATATTCCCTCTCATGATGTTTTGTGTGCGGGATTTCCTTGCCAAGCTTTTTCTATATCAGGAAAACAGAAGGGTTTTGACGATACAAGGGGAACTCTTTTTTTTGATATTTGCCGTATTGCAAAAGAAAAGAAGCCAAAAGTTTTATTTCTTGAGAATGTAAAAAATCTTAAAAGGCACAACAAAGGAGAGACTTTCAAAAAGATTGTTCAAACTTTAGAGGAGATGGGATATAATGTATTCCATGAAGTGTTGAATGCAAGCTATTATGGGGCACCAACCGCCAGAGAGAGAGTTTATTTCGTTTGTTTTAGAAAAGATTTAGGGATAACGCAATTTAAGTTTCCGCCCCCGAAGAATGAAAAAGTGTTTCTTAAAGATTTATTAGAGAATGATAGAGATTTAACGAGCTATGAGATAAAACGGGACGATATAAAGGTATATAAATCGGCAGAACAGCAGTCACAATTAAGACCCTTGCAGATAGGCACAATAAATGCGGGTGGACAGGGGGAGAGAATTTATAGCACGAACGGGCATGCGATAACGCTATCCGCTTATGGCGGCGGGGCTGCTTCAAAAACAGGAGCATATATGATAAATGGAAAAATAAGAAAACTTACTGAAAGAGAGTGTGCGCGAGTAATGGGCTTTCCAGACACATTTAAGATTCCAGTTAGCAAATCCCAAGCGTATAAACAATTTGGAAATAGTGTTGTTGTTACTGTTTTAAAAAAGATTACAGAACAAATATTAACTGCGTATTATGGAGAGGAGATAAATGGAAAAACTAGTTGAAATTGGTTCTTTAACTGCAAAACAAGGTTTTAAAAATGAAAAAGACGTTGCTCAAAAATTCAATTCATGGAAAAAAGACGCAGAAGCACAAGATTGGTTGAATGAAATGGGGTATGAACTTAAAGACATATCCAATATAAACGCTGAAGTTCTGCATGGGCATAAGACTGATGTTCAGGTTCGCATTATAATTCAATTGAAAAATTCTGAAACTGTTGAAAATATTTCTGTAAAATTAGTAAGCAATCCGCATGGTTTTAATCAGGTGGATAAACGTGAAGTGGATAATTACAAGGAGTTGTGGGATATTCCTGAAGAGATAGTTCAATTGTTAAAATTATTTACCGGAAAAATTAGGTCTGCACAAAGAGGATTACGCGATCCAAGACGGATGTTCTTTGATGAAATGAGCCATGAAGAACAAATAAGAATATTGGATTTTTTTCACGCCAATAAAAAACTGATAATTTCAGATGTGCTTAAAGGCAGAGGTGCTTATGCGGCATCATGGATGTTAGTCGTGTTAAAAACCAAAAGTGACACCAAATGGTGTTTGAAAACGATGAGAGAGGCTATAGAAATATTCAGCAAGGGAAAAGTAGAATTTAGCAAAAAAGGGTCATTAAACATAGGCAAAATTACCATGCAACGAAAAGGCGGAGATAAGGGCAGAGAACCTTCTAAAATGCTTCAATTCAAAATAAATCCGCTAGCACTATTAGGAGATTAGCCGATTATGGCGGATATTTTCTCTAAACACAAAAGAAGCCAGATAATGTCACAGATAAAGTCAAAAAATACATCCTTAGAACTAGATTTTAGACGGAGATTATGGAAAGAAGGATTAAGATATAAGACACACTATGCCATAGAAGGAAAACCCGATATAGCATTTGTTTCAAGAAGAATAGCTATATTTATCGACAGCTGTTTTTGGCATAATTGTCCAAGCCACTTTAGAAAGCCTTCTTCAAATAAGCAATATTGGGATAAAAAGATAAAAAGAAATGCTTTGCGAGATAAGAATGTAACAAGGATATTAACAAGAGAAGGATGGCAAGTATTAAGATTTTGGGAGCACGATATAATCAAAAAACAAGAAGCATGCATTAAAAAGGTAAAAAAAGCGTATCACTCTGGGGTTGTTAAGGGGTTTCCCCTTAAGGGCTTTCCTTTATCAAAAGCTTTTTATAACTTCAACAGCACTATAATCTTATGCTAATCATAGACCTGCTGCTGTTTTTGCTTTCAATAGCAGTTCTTGTAATCAGCGCAAGGGAAGCTGTAAAACACTCAACAAACATAGCCCGGGTTTTTCATCTCTCTGAGTTTATTGTAAGCTTTTTCATAATCGCAGTGATTTCAGTGTTTCCTGAGGGCACTGTCTCGATTATTTCAGCGATAAAGGGAGTCTCTGAATTCGGGCTTGGCGCGCTGTTCGGCTCAAATGTCGCAGACCTTGCCTTGGTGCTGGGAATAGTCGCGATATTTTCAGTCAAGGGAATAACAATCAAAAACGAGATATTGAGAAACGACCTGCTTTACCTTGTCCTTCTTTTAGTTCCAATCATATTGGGTTTTGACGGATATTTTTCAAGAACAGACGGGCTTTTGCTTGTCCTTAGCGGAGCTGTATTTTTCCTTACCCTGCTGATACAAAGCAAGATGTTCACGAAAGTGTTTGACGGCATAAGAAGCAGAAAGTGGGGGAAACAGTTTATTTACCTTGTAATCAGCATGGCATTCCTGCTTTTAAGCGCATACGGCGCAGTAAGGTTCGGCGTTAATTTTGCAAATGATGTCAAAATGCCCCCTTTCCTGATTGCCATTACAATAGTTGCAATCGGCTCCTGCCTTCCGGAGCTCATATTCTCATTAAAAGCCGTAAGGGCAGGGCTTAACAAGCTGGCAATCGGCGATGTGCTGGGCAATGTAATAATAGACGCAACAATCATTGTGGGAATACTCGCGCTGATACGCCCTTTTAACTTTAATCCTATGATAATTTATGTGACAGCAACAATGATGTTCATTGCAGGCGTTCTTGTCACAATATTCATCAGGACAGGAAAGGTTCTTACGAAAAAAGAGGGAATTCTTCTCCTGCTGTTTTACATAGCATCATTGATTATAGGGTTTATTGCAAACAAAGGATTCTAGGCGTGTCCGCTTTTGCGGAACTGGCTCATGAATCCTGTCTGCTTTGCCTTTAATTCGCTGAAATAATGCTTGTTGTGAAAATGCCTTTTCAGCATAAGCGAAAGCGACTCGCCGCTCAGGATTTTCGGCACAATGACATAATCCGCGCCTGCAGAATACAAGTCATTTGCATCAGTCGGATTATTGGCAACAACTATGAGCGTAGTGCTTGAATTTTTCTTGTTCGCATACCTGAGCAGGGATATATTGTCCTCAAACTGGGGGATGGTGGATATTACAACCGGAGAGCCTTCAAATGCAATCCTGTCAAGAAGCTCTGTGTTGACAATGTCGCCGTACATGCAGTTTATCTTCTGCCTGTTAAGCCTTGCAATAATCTCAGGGTTTGAGTCAATCACGCATATCTGCTTTTTGTGGTCTTTTTCAAGCGTCTTGAGAATTATGCTTCCCATCCTGTCGCATCCGACAAGTATGATTGGGCTGGAAACATTAAGCTCCTTTGTTTCAATCGGCTGTTTTTTCAGCGATAATTTTTCAAATACTGCGAGAAACGGGGAAAGAACAGTATATATTTTGTCCTCATAATTGAAAACATAAGTTGTCAGGGTGATTGTGATTATTGCCAGCGCCATTGAAAGCGAGATTACTGAATTGCTGAGCATTGCAACGGCAGGAATGAGTATAAGCGAAAACTCGCTGACCTGCCCCAGCAAGGTGCCTGTGAGGAACGAAGTCCTTCTACCGTATCCGAAAATGCTCAATATCAGCATTATTATCAGCGGCTTTACGAATAGTATGACTGCAAGCAGCGCGATGAACGGCCATATAACGCTCTTCAGGCTGAAGCTTGCAACCTGCAATCCGAGCGATACAAAGAATATCGTGATAAAAAAATCTTTTAAAGGGCTTATCTTTCCGATGATATTATAATGGTAAGGCAGGTTTGCCAGCATCACGCCTGCAATGAACGCGCCGATTGCAATTGAAAACCCGAACAGCTGCGCGCCAAGAGCAAAGACAAAGCCGACGCTTAAGGAAAGAAGAAACAAAAGTTCGTCGCTTCTTGCCGCAAATGAAAAAAGTTTTTCAAGCATGAACTTGTCAAACAGCGCCGCTATTGCTGAAAGTATGACTGTGCCGAGAATCATTTTTGCAACAATCAACCAGGAGAATGATGCCGCGCTTGACAGGAAAGGCATTGCCAGTATCACTATTATGTCCTGCACTATGAGAATTCCCACAAGAAGCCTTCCGTGCAGGGTGTCAAGCTCGTCCCTTTCTGATAAAATCTTTATTACAATCATCGTGCTGCTGAACGCGGCAAGCATGCCCAGAAATATTGCGTTAATCTGGCTTATGCCGAAAGCAGAAGCAATGCCATAGCCCACTGCAAAAGTCAGCGCAACCTGCAGTACTCCTGCAAGCAAGGCAAAAGCCCCCACTTTTTTCAGCTTGTGCAGGTTCATCTCAAGCCCGACTATGAATAACAAGAACATTATGCCTATGTGCGACATTACCTGTATGAAGTCAGTGTCACTTACCAGCCCCAAAGCCAAAGGGCCAATCACAATGCCTGCAATTATGTAAGCAGGAATCAGGGGCTGTTTTATGAGCCTTGCGATGTATGCGAATACAGTCGCGATAATTATCATCACTGCCAATTCAAAAAGAACCTGCGTTGCGCCTCCTGCCAATTCCATATAGATTTAATGAAGAAAGGACATTATAAATATTATGTTTGGAGAAAAGGGAATTATTCAATGAAAAAAGGGGCAAATAAGAAGAATAAAATAAAAATTAAGGAGTCATTCTTTTCTTTCTGATTGGCGCAGTAATGCTGTACAAGAGTGACAAGGCTCCGGCTAAAAGGCTTGCATATCCTATGGTTCTTGGCGCCTTGCTCGGCGTGTTCTCATAGACAACATTCCTTGCCTGCCCTGCTGTCTCTTCCAATGCAGCGTGATAGAGTGTCGGAGGATTCCTGTAAGTGCCAAGGAATACTACCTCATTCCTTATGTCGCTTACGCTTTTCTCAAGCTGCGAAAGCCCCTGAATATTAACATTGCTTTCCTGGGCAACATCTATTGTCTGCAGAAGGTACTGCAAAGCATCTGCCGGCTTGTCGTCGTCATACTGCTCAACATAAGCTGCTGCGCCGTTCAATAAATCATCTTCATATGTCATCTGGTTTTTCGGCTGTGCTATCATCAAAGTTATTCCTGCTGCTGCCAAAACCCCGCCTGCTATAAATCCTGCTTTTGTTTTTGTGTCCATTTTTTATTCCTCCTTAACTTTTGCCTCAAGAGAATTCTTTCTTGCCTCAAGCTCTGCAATCTTTCCCTCGCACTTTGTTTTTGCGCAGGAATTCAAGACTCCTGTGCCTATGCATAAGGCGGCAAGCCCTGCAAATATTGCTGCAAGCTTGTTTTGCTTGTTTGCAGTCTCATATACTGCGCCAAGCGCGCCTCCAAAAACACCGATATAGCTTCCGACACAGCCGACTTTTGCCGCAGTAACAGCCTGTTTAAGAGAATCTATTCTTTCTTCATACACGGCAATCTTCTGCGCATCTGAAACCATCTTGTCATAGTCTTTCATTTTTTATTCCTCCACCTTTCCTTCCAATCCTTTCAGCTCTTTCCTGACTTCCTCAAGCTTTTTCTTGTCCCTGTCATGGCTCATTCCGCAGAAGCCTGACGCAAGAAGGCTCAATGCGGCAATTCCTGCTGAATACATTGCTGTCCTGGAATCTCCAGAGGCATTTATGCAAATTGCGCCGACAGTTGCTGCAAATGAATTAACATACATGACTGCTGCGCTGGTAAGGCTATTGCCTGTGTTCATTTCAAGATTTTGTTCTTCGTGCTTTAATGTTTTGTAGTCTGCCATCTTCAATCCACCCTTGCCTCTAATCCTTTTGCCTCTTCAAGAAGCTTGTCTCTCTTGTTTTTGTTTATTCTAAATACGCCATAATTAATTCCTGAAGCAGCTGTGAATAATATTGTTGTAATTAAATTCAACATCCCTATATTGTCATTATTATGGCTGTAATTCACATACGAACCAAATCCGAAACATCCTGCAGCTGCGAGATTCAAGCCGCATATTACCTTGTACAAGCCCATTGTTTTTGCAGTGTCTTTAATACTTGACTGAATCTCTGCGTACCTTTGCGCGTCTTTTGATTCTTTTAACATCTGTTCGATATCTGTCATTATAATGCCCCCTAAACTATCTCTTTTTGGATAAAATACAGATTTATAAGCCTTTTGTTTTTGTAATCACTTATTAGGGTTAATAACATTTAAGGCAATCTTTTGCAAAAGCTTAAAAAGAAGAATAAGCCTTATTTATGCATGGGAAAAAAATATTTTGTTGATGTGGTTATAAACAAGGAAAAGCTGAGCAGCGGAAAGCCTGTTTTTGTAGCGCATTCTCTTGGCTTGGGAATTGCAAGTCAGGGCAACACAGTTGATGAAGCTATGAAAAATATCCGCGAGGCAATAGATTTATACCTTGAAGAGCAACCGAGCAAATACGAAGAGCTTGTAAGCGAAGAAGTCCCTTTCTTTTCTATTTTAGAGGTGAACAAGAATGCCAAAGTTGCCGGTATTGTCAGGTAAGGATATTGTAAAAGTTCTATGCAAGATTGGCTTTGCGCATGTGAGAACGCACGGAAGCCATGCAATATTAAACAAGACTATTCCGGAAGGCACTATAACAATTCCAGTTCCCTTGCATCCAGAGCTTGCAAAAGGAACCCTAAAAAGCATAATGAAACAAGCAAGATTGGAACTTAAGGATTTGCTAAACCTGCTCTGAAATAAGCCAATAATAAAGGTATTCTCCCAAGCAGCCTTTCCTCATGCATTAATAATAAGCGTCCTTAGACTTTTCAAACGCAGGGTTTGCCCTTGAATGCCCCTTGCTCTGCCCGAAAGTCCTCGGGCCATTGCCGGAATTCCTCGACGCATTGCTTTGCCTTGGGCCATTATCCCTTCTCTGCCCATAGCTTCCCTGCCCTTCGCTTCTCTGCCCGAACCTTCTTGCGCCTCCAAACTTTCTTGGACCCTGGCTTCTCTGCCCGAAGCTTCTCTGCCCTCCGAACCTTCCGCCCCTTTCCTCGTCTCTCCACTTTATCATTACCTTCTCAAAATGAGGCAGCTCTTCCTTCTTTACTTTCACGTCATTGTCCCTTAACACTCTTGAGAAATTGTCATGGTCCCTGTCTGAAAGCAAATTAATCGCCTTTCCTTCCTCTCCTGCCCTTGCAGTTCTTCCAATCCTGTGAATGTACTGGTTGCTTTCCTTTGGAATGTCATAGTTATATACGTGAGTGACTCCTTTGATATCCAATCCCCTTGACGCAACATCAGTGCAAACCAAAACATCAAACTTCTGCGAATGGAATTTCTCCATTGTGCTTGTTCTTTTTGCCTGGGTGAATGCGCCGTGGATTGCCAGAGCCTCAATGCCCTGCTTGTGAAGGTTGTTTGAAACAAAGTCAGTTGTCTTCTGGGTATTGCAGAAAACCATTGCCATGCCTGCTCTTTCATTCTTCAATAAATGAACCAATAATGAGAATTTCATGTTGTCAGGCACCTGGTAATAAACCTGCTTCAGCTTTGCAGGGTCAACATAAGTGTCAACAGAAATCCTTACAGGCTCTTTCATGTAGTTTCTTGAAACATGCACAACCTCTGACGAAATTGTTGCGGAGAACAATAAAGTCTGCCTTTCCTTCGGGCACTGGCTTATGATTCTTTCAACGTCCCTTATGAAGCCCATGTCAAACATCCTGTCTGCCTCATCAAGGACTAATGTCCTGACGTTTCTCAGATTGATTGAGTTCCTTCCGATGTGGTCAAGGATTCTTCCCGGAGTGCCTACTACAATGGAAGCTGATTTTAATCCCCTGTATTGCGGCTCCATTCCCACGCCGCCGTACACAGTAAGTATGTTTAATCGCTTGTATTTTGAGAAAAGCTTCAGGTTCATTGCGTTCTGCTCAGCCAATTCCCTTGTTGGAGTCAGGATTAACGCCTGTATTCCTTTTCCTGTTTCTGCGTTTGCTATTATGCCTGCGCCGAAAGCCAGGGTTTTTCCCGAGCCTGTGGCAGAGCTGGCTATTATGTCCTTTCCCTTGAGAGCGTAAGGTATTGCCTTCTCCTGAATCTCAGTCGGCATCTCAAACTTCTGCTCTTCAATTACCTTCAGTATGTGCGGGCTAAGCCCCAAATGTTCAAATGCTTGCATATTTTGTTATTAAGAAGTCGTTTTGGCTCCTTCTTCCTCGTTATTTTAATGAATAACGGCATTAGCTTATAAAGGTTACTATGAAATGGTATATTTTGTAGAGAAGGCTATGGAAAGCAAAGGCGAGCCTCCGGCGTTAAATTATTGTTTATTTTATTTGAGCATCGTTTTGCTGACGTTAGCAAAACGATATGACCATTTTGTTGGCGCCAACAAAATGGCAGATTGCAATCTCCCGGTTTTTCATTTTTCCTTAAATCTGCGCATTTTTCCATAAACTTGTACTTATTTCCAAACAACTGCTCATTTTTCTTTTGACGACGGAAAATTTGCGGATTTTGATGGCAAAGATTATAAGCAGATGATGCATTGATTTGTGCATGAAAAAAGAGGAAATAAAAATGAGGCAATTTAAATATATGTACATTGATGAAAGCGGCGACCTGGGCTTATACGGCTCAAATTACATGACAATTGCCGCTTTGCTGGTCACTGAGCCCAAAGAGCTGGACAGGATAATAAAAAGCCTCAGGCGAAACAAGTTCAGGAAAGAGTTGAAAAAAGCAATTGAGATAAAAGCAAACAAGTCATCTTCCCAGCTTATAACAGAGATGATCCTTAGGCTGAACCAGGTAAAGGGCGCAAAGCTATTTTTTATAGTGCTGGAAAAGCAGAAAGTGACCAGCGAATACTTTAAGTCCAATAAACACAGGCTTTATGATTATGTTGCCGGCAGGCTTGCAAAGAATATTATTCTGGAAGGCGGCTATGTGGAAGTAAGGGTTGACCTTTCAAAGGGAAAGCACATCCTGCGCGAAGATTTTAACAAATGCTTCCTGAGAAACTTGCATAAAAACTCGAAACCCACATCCGTAACCATATTTCACAGCCTTTCGCATTGCTGGGCAGGGCTGCAGTTTGCAGACATATTGGCGTGGTCCTGTTTCCAGAAGTTTGAGCATTCAAACTCTATTTTTATAGACTTGATAATACTGGAAAAGGAGATATACTTTGTATGGTAGAAAAATTGCAGCACCTAAAAGCACTGTTGTGCGTGCACCTCAAGGTACACTTGGCTTTTAGGCCTTACCTGCTGTTAATCATTAATCCGTGCTACTATTTAAGTATTTCGTTTTAGCAATTCTTCATCAGATTTATATACATTCTAGTTCATTATTCTTCTTATGATTGCAGTAATCGGCGGCGGGCCTGTTGGCTGTTATTCTGCTTTTAAATTAGCTTCTGCAGGACAAAAGGTTCAGGTGTATGAAGAGCATTCCTCTGTCGGGAAGCCTGTGCAGTGCACCGGATTGCTTACTTCAGAGATTTACAACATTTTGAAGGTTGATTCTAAATGCGTGTTGAATAAATTGACAAGAGCACGCCTGTATTCGCCTGAAGGCAAGTTTCTTGAATTGAAATTAGGAAAGCCGAACATTGTAGTTGACAGGGAGCTGTTTGACAAGCAGATTGCTTCAATGGCTTCATCTGCCGGCGTTAAGATTAATTTGAATTCAAAGTTTACAGGCATTTCAGGGCTTTTGAAGAAAAAAGCAGTGATTAACGGAAAAGGGATTGATGCTGACTGGATTATCGGCGCTGACGGCCCAATGTCTGCTGTGGCTAAGGCAGCCGGGCTTTATGGTTCAAGGCAGATTGTCATTGGAGCGCAGGCCAGGGTTAAGATGAAGTGCGACGCAGACTGCTTTAACACTTACTTTGGGCACGGAATCTTCAGCTGGCTTGTTCCTGAAAGCTCTTCTGTTGCGCGTATTGGAGTGGTTGATAATAAGAATCCCAATGCGTTATTGCATAAACTGTTGTCCAAAGTGGCTCCTTCCGGCAAGGTGCTTGAGAAGCAGGGCGGGCTTATTCCGATTTATAATCCTTCTCAGAAGCTTTTGAAGGACAATGTTGCCCTTGTTGGCGATGCTGCAACCCAGGTTAAGGCTGTTTCGTTTGGCGGGATAATACCCGGGTTGCTTGCTGCTAATGCACTTTCCAAGGGTATTGAGAAGTATGCTGATAATTGCTCTTCTGTACTTAAAGAGCTTAAGCTGAATCTTCTTATGAGGGTTACTATGGATAAGCTTTCGATTAAGGATTATAATGATATTATTAGCATTATAGCAGAGGGGAAGGCTAAGAATGTATTAGAGGAAGAGGACAGGGATTTTCCAAGTAAGTTTATATTCAAGCTGATAAAGAGTGAGCCGAGGCTTTGGAAGTACGGGTTGAAGGTGATTTGGTAGGCGGATGTGCGCAGTGCGCACATGTTCTGGTGGCAAAGCCGTGGGCTTTGCAGGTACACGAAAGCCTGTGGCTTTCGTGCGTGACGAATAAGAGCCTAACACCTCAAAATCACGATTTTAAAAGCAAAAAATGCCAAAAAACTGCATAAAACAACAATAAATAGATTAAAGCAGGATTATATCATAACTTTAAACCCGTCGAATTGAGGGGTTTGGAATTCAACAGAAGCCTTTATATACAAGCAATCCCCCCAAACACTTAAAGGAATTGATTAAAATGGCAAAACCAATAAGGGCAACGCCCACGCTAAGGGGCGAGGACGCGGAAAGGTTTGTAAAGCAGATGATTAAAAAGGAAACTTCAGCTATTTCCAGGATTGACAAAGAATTGTATGCGGATGTAGAGAAAAACAGGCGTTTCTTTGAATCATTTCTTAATTAAGTCCTTATACATGGGCAGCGTGCCTTTTTCCCTTTCTCTTAACACTTCAAATCCTAATTTTTTATAAAAGTGCAGTGAGTCTTTGTCAGGGTCAGTATTTCTTTTTGCATCCGTGGTGATAAACCTCAGCCCGACATCCTTTCTTATCTTTTCAGCTATTATAATTGCAAATTCTATCATCAGCGTACCTATACCCTTGTGCAAATAGGCATCGGAAACGCACAGCCTGCCTATTTTCAGGGCTGGCAAAGACTTATACATAATGCCGGCTTTCCTGAAATATGATTTCAGGTTGCCCTGCAGGTTGATTGCATCTGTCAAAACAGACATGTAAGCAACCAATTCACCTGTTGGCTTGTAAAACCATAAATATGTTGTTGATATGCTTTTGTCCTGATTATCCAGGGCATCTTCCTGCAGGAAGTCTGCCAGCTCCTTTTCATAAGACTTAAAAGAGGACAGGAGGGGCTTATGCCCTGCAATAAGTTTTAGGATAATTATATCATCCCGCTTTATCTCTTTAGGCATAAGGGGGTTATTATTATGGAGATTTATAAATGTTTGTTTAGGGGCATGAAGATGTATTATCCCGAAATAACTTCCTCCCAACAAAAAGGATAAGTACAATTTGTACCCACCCTTTGTGCCTTTAGGCTGCTATTTCAACCGGTTACATTTTGTAGCCAGTTCACTTAGCCTTCAAGCCCTCCTAATGCCTGCAAGCGGGCTTATTCCCATTTACAATACTTCTCAGAAGCTTTTGAAGAACAATGTTGCATTGGTTGGTGATGCTGCAACCCAGGTTAAGGCTGTTTCGTTCGGGGGCATTATACCGGGATTACTTGCTGCTGAGGCTTTGGCTAAGGGCATAGATAAGTATGAGGATAATTGCTCTCCTGTTCTTAAGGAGCTTAAGCTTAATCTTCTTATGAGGGTTATTATGGATAAGTTAGGGGTTAAGGATTATAATGACATTATTAGTATTATAAGTGAGGGGAAGGCTAAGCAAGTGCTTGAGGAAGAGGATAGGGATTTTCCGAGTAAGTTTATATTTAAATTAATTAAGAGTGAGCCGAGGCTTTGGAAGTACGGGTTGAAGGTGATTTGGTAACGTTCTTGTAACGCAGAGAAAGCCCGCCTCCGGCATTACTTATTTGTTTTCTATGTTTGGGCAATCTTTTTTTGCTTATCCTTCTTGCTTTCAAGGTGCATGAAATTATCTTTTGAAACAATGGATTTGCCTGTTTTTTCCTCAATCTGCTTTCTGGTATCTTGGGCTATCTTTCCGCCCTCATGGGCGGATTCCTTGCACTCTTCAAATCCTGTTGAGTCTTTTGCCTTTGTAATATCTGTTGTTGCTTTTTCTCCAACCATTGTAATTATAAGCTCCCAGTCAGGCATGTGATCGCGCAGGTTCTGTTTATTCAGCCCTTTAAG
>JAQTVM010000009.1 GCA_028706745.1 Candidatus Nanoarchaeia archaeon | reverse complement strand
CTGTTTAGGATGCGTTATAATCATTTTCGGCCGCATAGTAGCCTCAATAATAAACCTCCGGCAGAGGTTTATTTCGCGTTTGCCAACCTCTTTTGATGCTGGTGACATATGTCATGATAGAATACACTGAGTTTGCGAAGAAGGATTTGGAAAATTAGTGACAAAACGTTTCAGGCTAAAAACCAAAAAAAGAAGGCAGCCGCTTATGCGCCTTGCTGTCAGGCGGCTGCGCTAATTGCATTTACTCTATCTCGTAAACCAGTGTAGAGGTTGCCCTTACTTCCAATGTCTGCGGCATTATTGAAGTTGACGCTGTTTTTGCGCCTGAATCCATTGCCATCTCCATCCTTGCGCCGTAATAGATGTAAGGCACATAACTGCTTCCGCCTTCAACTGAAATCAGCTTCTCCAATGAAACTCCTGCCGCGTCTGCCATTGACTCTGCCCTTGACTTTGCAAGCTCTGTCGCCTTTGCCAATGCATCCTTGTCAACCTTCTGCTTTTTCTCAATTGAAAGCCCGAAATTGATGTTTTCAACAGAGTTTGCGCCTGCTTTTACTGCAGTGTCAACAAGCTGTCCTGCTCCTTCAACTTCATATGTTGTTGCCTTTATCACGTGCCTTACGACATATCCTGTTGTTATGTACTTTTCAGTATCCTCGTCATACCTCTGTTCAGGGTATATTGAAAAAGAGCTTGTTTCAATATCCTCTTTTTTTATTCCTGCATTCTTTAATGAGGCAATAACGCTGTTTGACGCCTCTGAATTAAGTATTCTTGCGCCGTCAGCTGTCTCTGACTTTTTTTCAACAACAAGATAAATCTCTGCCTTGTCAGGAGAGGTTGTTATTTCTGATTCTCCTGAAACAGTCAGCACGTTTCTTGCAGGCTGCATGTTAAGCGAATAGTTTGGCCTGATGGCTGCTGTCAAAACAACAGCCGCGACTAATCCGATAATTACGATGTATGATAGTATTCCTCTGATTTCCATTTTCACTTTCCTCCGCTTTGCTTTTTGCCTTTTGCAAGGCACATAACATTAATGCTCAAACATCTTATTAAAGGTTTGGAAGTGCTTAGGCAGGCGCCGAATCAATAATTTACTATATTTCGCCATGCAAAACCTTTATATCAGAGTTTTGCCTATTTTATAAGGTTAAAAAGAGGTTTAAATGCAGAAGAAGCCGATAATTGAATTGCGCGATGTGTGGAAAACTTATCGAATGGAGCAGACAGAAGTAAATGCGCTCAGGGGAGTCAGCTTTGCTATAAATGAGGATGAGTTCGTAAGCATCCAGGGTCCTTCAGGCTCAGGAAAAAGCACCTTGATGCATCTTGTGGGATGCCTTGATTTGCCTACAAAAGGTCAGGTGCTTCTTGACGGGCACGACATATCAAAATTAAAAGAAAGCGCGCTTGCCACAATAAGGGGCAAGAGAATTGGCTTTGTGTTTCAGGCATTCAACTTAATACCGACTCTTACTGCAATGGAAAATGTGATGCTTCCGATGATATTCAATAATGTTTCAAGATGGCAGAGGGAGAAGACAGCGGCAGAGCTTCTTGATGACATGGGGCTCAAGGACAGAATGCACCACAAGCCCAATCAGATGTCAGGCGGCGAGCAGCAGAGGGTTGCCATTGCAAGGGCTTTGTCAAATGACCCTGAAGTGATTCTTGCAGACGAGCCCACGGGAAATCTTGATTCAAACACAGGCAAGCATATAATGGACCTTATAATGCACCTTTCAACAGTTCACAAGAAAACAATAATAATGGTCACGCACGACCCCTACATCGCAAGCTTTGCAAAAAAGAAGATTGTGATTGTGGACGGGGAAGTGGGGCATGACCACGAATACTTAAAGAGAATATTATGGAAAAACGGAACACATCACGGAGGAAAAAAATGAAAAAAGCGCTATTAGCGGGAATCGTTATGCTCTTGCTGTTGTCATCAATGGCAGCTGCAAGGCAGACAGTCGTGACAAAAGCAAATGAAATGAAGATAGACCTATTGAGGTATGACCCCTCGCCTGTCCAGCCGGGGGATACAACTGACGTGTGGTTTGAAATAATAAACTTGAAAGATGTTACAATAAATGATTTTGATGTGACATTTGTTGAGGATTATCCTTTCAAGCTTGTCTCTGACAAGTCGATCCATTTTTCAAGGCTGGATGCAGGGAGCAAGATACAGTTCAGGTTTACTGTTGAAGTCAATTCCAATGCAAATGAGGCTTCCCACAATGTTTTCATACAATATTATTCAAGGACAGCAGGACTGATAACAAGCGAGCCGTTTGTTGTAACTGTCAAAAGGCTTGGCTCAATTGTTTCAACTTCAGTGGGAGTAATGCAGTCTGAAGGCGAAATAGAAAGAATAGCTCCCGGCGCAATGGCGGATGTTGCTGTTGCAATTGAAAACACGCAGGAATCTGTGATGAAGAATGTAAGGGTTGCAATGGACCTTTCTGCGGCAGCAATGCCTTTTGCCCCTGTAGGAATGTCAACTGAGCAGAAAATAAAGCAGATAAATGCAGGCTCAAGCGCATCTCTCACTTTCAAGCTTGTTGCGCTTCCTGACGCGGCAGCAGGGGTTTACAAGATTCCCCTTACAATCGAATACTATGATGATGCAGGTGATTTGCATACAATCTCAGATATCGTGGGCGTTGTTGTCGGCGCAGAGCCGAGAATTTCTGTTGCCCTTGACAGCACAGAACTTACAAAGTCAGCAAAAACAGGAAATCTTGTGCTTAAGATTATCAACCACGGCACTGAAGATGTAAAGTTTGCAAAGATTAAGATAAATGCAGGCACTGGATTCTCCTTGCTGTCTGCATCTGAAGTGTATATAGGCAATGTTGATTCTGACGACTATGAAACCGCTGATTTCAGGGTTGCTGCATCTTCGGACAGCTTCACAATTCCTGCCGAGATTGTGTTTATGGATTCAAGCAACAAGGAATACACAGAGCTCCAGGATGTTGAGATTACCCTTTACACGCCAAAAGAATTGGGAGTTAACGGCGGAAATACATGGATGTATATTGCCTTGCTTGTTTTGATAATCGGCGCATACATAGGCTACAGGAAATACAAAAGCAGAAAGCAGAAATGATTGAGGATTATTTCAGGCTTGCCTTTAAGGGCATTGCCAGGAGAAAGCTGAGAAGCTGGCTTACCCTTATCGGGATTTTTATCGGCATTACTGCTGTTGTGTCACTCATTACTTTAAGTCAGGCAATGCAGGATGCGATTACAGGGCAGTTTGAAAAGCTCGGCTCTAACAGGGTGATGATTACACCCGGGGGAAAAAGTTATGGGCCAACAGCCGGCTCTGTAATGACTGCCAAATTTTATGACAATGATGTTGATGCTGTCCGAAAGGTAAAGGGGGTGGATGATGTTCTTGCGCCGCTGATACGGACTGCGCAGGTTGAATTCAAGGGAGAAATAAAGGCGATTATGGCTTTTGCATATCCTACCGGCGCGGAATTCATACGCCTTCTTGAAAAAAACGGGTTTATTGAGCTTGAGCAGGGAAGGATGTTCAGGACTTCTGACAGGTACACTGCAATAATGGGATATACAAATGCGCATGATGATTTTGACAAGGATGTTAAATCAGGGGATAAGATTAAGATTAACGGTTATGATTTTCAGGTAATAGGCATAAGGGAAAAATCAGGCACTTTCCAGGACATTGCAATGGGCATTCCTCTTGATGCAGGCAGGGAAATATTTGACGAGAAAGAGGAGGTTTCCTCAATATTTGCAATAATCAAGGATGGTTATGATGCCGGGAAAGTTGCAGAAGACATAAAAAAAGAGCTGAGAAAAGAAAGAAATGTTGAAGAAGGAGAGGAGGATTTCACTGTAAATTCCCCGCAGGCGCTGCTTGTGTCTGTCACCATGATTAATGATGTTGTAAAAGCAGTCCTCATAGGGATTGCTGCTGTTTCCATTTTGGTTGGAGGCATAGGAATAATGAATACAATGTACACTTCTGTTGCTGAAAGGACAAAGGAGATAGGGATAATGAAGGCAACAGGCGCAAGAAATTCTTCAATAATGATGTTGTTCCTTTTTGAGTCAGGGCTGCTTGGCTTGATTGGCGGCGTGTTCGGGCTTTTGGCAGGATATGGGATAAGCATTTTGGCGGGAAAAATTGCAATGGACGCTGCCGGGATTGAAGTGAGTGTTGCTGTCACATGGGGAATGGTTATTGGAGCTTTGGCATTCTCTTTTGTATTGGGTGCGCTTTCAGGAATGATGCCTGCGCGCAAAGCTTCCAGATTGCAGCCTGTGGAGGCTTTAAGGCGATGACGCGAGCAAAGCGAAGTGTCATTCCGAACGAGCGGAGCGGAGTGAGATTATGATTAAGGATTTTGCAATGCTCAGCATCTCGACTTTCAAGGCGAGAAAAATGCGCTCCTTGCTTACAATGATGGGCATTTTCATTGGAGTTGCCCTGCTTGTCACTCTTGTTTCATTGGGAAGGGGGCTTGAAGATTCAATAACGCAGCAGTTTGAAAGCCTTGGCACTGACAAGATTTATCTTTATCCCGGCGTAAACATGTTTTCAGCAGCTATTTCAGACCAGAGTTTTTCTGAATCAGAGCTTAATGCAGTTGGAAAAGTAAAAGGGGTAAAGCTTGTTGCGGGCTTTGTTTTCAAGGTTGCGAGACTGGAATATAATGACGAGGTAAAATATGCAAATGTAATAGGCATTCCGCTTGACGAAGGCAGGGATGTTTTCAAGGACATGACTGCAATGAAGGCGGCTGTAGGAAGGGATTTGCAGGACGGAGACAAGTCAAAGGCAGTCGTAGGAATAAGCCTTACAGAGCCAAAGACAATGTTCACAAAAGGAATGCGCATCGGAGACAAGTTTTTGATTGAAAATTCTGAATTCAGTGTTGTAGGGGTTCTTGGCAGGATAGGAAATCCGGAGGATGACAGCCAGCTGATGATACCGCTTGATACTGCAATGGAATTGTTTGACATGAAAGACAAGTACGGCTATACAATGCTGCAGGTGCAGGAAGGGGCTTCCCCTAAGGATGTTGCATTGAAAGTGAAGAAGGAATTGCGCTCAATAAGGGGGCTTGATGAAGGAGATGAGGATTTCAGCGTGCAGACAACAGATGACATGATGGAATCATTCCAGATAATACTTAATGTTGTCCAGGCTATTCTTCTTGGATTGGCTGCAATATCACTTGTTGTGGGAGGGATAGGAATAATGAATACAATGTACACCGCCATTATTGAAAGGACAAGGCAGATTGGAGTGATGAAGGCGATTGGCGCCACTAATTTTCATATTGCTCTAATTTTTCAGATTGAGTCAGGGCTTTTGGGATTGGCGGGCGGAATTGTCGGCTGTTTAATTGGGATGGGCATTGGGAAGCTTGTTGAGTTTGGCGCGCACGCAGCAGGCATTACATTCTTTAATGTTTCGTTTCCATGGTGGCTGATTGCGGGCGCTTTGGCTTTTTCAACTGTCTTGGGCATTGCTTCCGGAGTGCTGCCTTCAATGCAGGCTGCGAAGATGAAGCCGATTGATGCTCTGCGATACGAGTGAAACGAGTATCGTGGAGCTTCGAACGATAGTGAGAATGCTCTGCGATACGAATAAAAGGCGGAAACTATAAATAGGATGCTTGTTTTCTATTATATTAAGAATAATTTAGCTTGGAGGTTAAAAATATGAGAAAAGGATTAATAGCGATTGTTTGCGCAGCCCTCTTGCTGGTTTCAATAGCAGCTGCGCAGATTGCTTTGCCGACAAAAATGGTACAAGCGACAGACGCAAGTATTGCCAAAAATGTAGCATCTACAGTGCAAGCAAATGCTTATGGTTTGAAAACTGACAAGGGTCAGTGTGTTTGCTCAGCAGATACTCTTGCCAAGATAGCGCAGATTAAGAAACTGCTTGCTGAACTGGAAGCCAGCTGCAATTCAGGAATGATTATTGAGAACCCCGGCAGGGGTCCTGTTATTGAGGAAACCTGCTTTGGAAAGTGCATGGCTGAGAATAAAGGCTATTGCGAGTCAACATGCAAGGATGAAAATGGAAATGTTGATTCTGCCTGCTATGGCGAATGCGCTAATGCAATAAAAGTTAAGTGCGAAAATTCGTGCAATATCCCTTCAGAGGAAGTAAAGCCTGCTGAGCCGGACTGCGCTTCGCAATGCCTTGCCAAGAACTTTGATAAGGAAGAATGCCTGAAGCCGTGCTATGTGGACGGCGTTGAAGACAGGGAATGTTATGATGCCTGTTCAAAGAAGTCAGAGGAAGTATGGGACATGTGCCAGAAGCAGTGCAGAGGGCAGGAAACGCCTTCAAATGAGGCTCCTGACGTATTAGGGCAGTGCTCTGCTTCATGCGAGATAAAATACTCTGAATGCAAAGAAGGATGCTATGCAGGTGTAGGGATTGATGCTGCAAAACTAAAGATTGCAGAAGAATGCACAGTGAATCAATGCATGCCTGTCTTGAAAGAATGCTCGGCAAGCTGCAATGCGCAATACGGCAAGAAAGAGAATCTAATGCAGAAATTTGTGAATGTGTTCAAGCCGGCGCAGTACAGGAATGCAAAATGGATATGCCATGACGGAACTGAATCAGTTGAAGGCGGAGAAACTTCCTGCAAGCCCGGAGAAACATGGACTAGCTATGCAAAGCAGGCCTGCGAAGGAAAATGCAGCACTGAGACAAACAAGTGCGGCGTGAATACCTTCATGGTATACAACGAGTGCTAGGCGTTTTTCTTTTTTTTCTTTTTTTAATTCAAAACCCTTATAAATACTCTATTCTGCCTCTTATAGCATGGTATTGGAGAAATTAGGGGAATCGCTGAAAGGCACACTTGCCAAGATAGCAAGGTCGCTTACTGTTGATGAAAAGCTGATTGATGAGCTGGTTCGCGACATACAAAGGGCGCTTCTTCAGTCTGATGTCAATGTCCAGCTGGTTTTTAACCTGACAAAGGAGATTAAAAGAAGGGCTTTGAATGACAAGCCCCCTGCAGGAGTTTCGCAAAGGGAGTTTATTGTAAAAATTGTTTATGATGAATTGGTTAAATTTCTTGGCGGCGAGAAGACAGCTATTGAGATTACAAAAAAGCCGTTCAAGATTATGATGGTTGGACTGTTTGGTTCAGGAAAGACAACAACCATTGGGAAGATTCTGAAGTATTACCAGAAAAGGGGGTTTCATGTAGGGGCTATAGGGCTTGATGTTCATCGTCCTGCCGCGCCCGAGCAATTGGAGCAGATATGCAAGAGAATAGAGGCAAAGTGCTTTATTGCGAAAGGAGAGAAGGATCCTTTAAAGATATATAAATCGTTTGAAAAAGACATTGCAAAGCTGGATGTTCTTTTGATTGATACTGCGGGAAGGGATGCATTGAGCGCAGATTTGATTAAAGAGATTGAGGACTTGAATAATTATATCAAGCCCGATGAGAATCTGCTTGTTATTTCTGCTGATATTGGGCAAGCGGCTTTAAAGCAAGCGCAGCAGTTTCACGATTCCTGCCATATAACCGGGGTTGTTGCCACCAAAATGGACGGGACTGCAAAAGGCGGGGGTGCTCTTACTGCCTGCGCTGTGACAGGCGCTCCTGTTAAGTTCATTGGTGTTGGAGAACGTGTTGATGATTTGGAGCAGTTCAATCCTCCCGGCTTTGTCGGGCGCTTGTTGGGAATGGGCGACATTGAGGCATTATTGGAGAAGGCTTCTGAGGCAATTTCTGCTGAAGAGGCGGAAGACATGGGGCGGAAGCTTTTGAAGGGGGAGTTTAATTTTCTTGACTTGTACGAGCAGATGGCTGCAATGAAGAAGATGGGCTCTTTGACTAAATTAGTTGACATGATTCCCGGTTTTGGGAATTTGAAAATACCCAAGGAAATGCTTGAAGGGCAGGAAGGCAAGATTGAGGTTTGGAAGCACATAATGCAGAGCATGACTAAAGAGGAATTGGAAGATCCTGATTTGATTGACGGCGCCCGCGTTGAAAGGATTGCAAAAGGCTCCGGAGCTTCTACAGGCGCTGTTCGCGAACTATTGAAGCAGTACAAGATGAGCAGGAAGATGATTAAGGGAATGAAGGGCCTGGAAAACGAGCAGGACATGAACAAGATGATGAAGAAGATGAAGGGCAGGCTTCCGAAAGGGTTTGGGATGTAGAATAGATATCAGAAGCAAAAAGAAGATACTTCAAGTAAAGAGAAGCTGAATGATTTGATTGAATATTTTAAAGAAGAACTAAACTTTGTTAAGTGCCAATGCGATCGTGAGACTAATAGTACTAACTTTATGTATACACTTTTGATGCCTTTTATTTCTTCGTTAATGCTTATCGGTTCCGTAGTATTGGCTTTTCAATTAACGAATAAAGGGTATGATTATGATGAAGGATAACATAGGGCGCGTTCATACTGCGTTCCCGAAACATTTATGAATATCAACTGTTTGTTGACAACTATCAACCTAATGGAGAATCTATTTTTTGTTTTATACATAAATAGTATAAAAATGGCAGGAAATTGTTTATTTTATACAAAAAAAGTATAAATAATGAGCGAACCCTTTGTTTTTACCGGGATTCCCGGTATATATTAAGCTTATGGTATTCCCGGGAAGGGTTTCAAGGGCACCCCCTTGCTTACCGAGCGAAAGCGAAGGGAAGCTTCGAACGTAGTGAGATTGCCCCCTTTACTTTCCAAACTTAGAAATTCTTTCCAGATTGCTGAACGGGAACGGCCGTTTGTTTGTCACAAATGTCATATACTTAATGAACTTGTAAATCTCAGTGTTCCAGTATTCGCTGAAATTGGCAAGCCCTGCGTTTCTTTTTGCAGTGAATATTACAATCAGCCAGTTTACAACAACAAGTATCTGGATTAATCCTTTCCATATCCCCAGAATAATGCCTGAGACAAGCAGGACAATAATCCTCATGAATGCCTCTTTTCGTTCCGTTTTCATGTTAATAACTACGCATGTAATATTTATAAACCCTTGCTCGCTAAATATTCTTTATGAAAACAAAAATCGCGCAGGGAGCAGAAGCAATAATCTGGTTAGATGGCAATAAGATTGTCAAGGAAAGGATAAAGAAACTATACCGCCATCCTGAGATAGACAAGAGAATAAGGCAGAAGACAACAAGGCAGGAAGCAAAACTGCTTGAGAAGGCTGTTTCTGAAGTGCCTGTGCCCAAGATTTTGAAGTCTTGTGACAAGGCAATGGTTATTGAGATGGAATTCATTGAAGGGAATAAGCTTCGTGATTTGGTTGAATCAATGACAAAAGAGGAACGCAAGGATGTTTTCAAAAGAGTGGGCAAGAAGGTTGCAAAACTGCATAATCTTGACATAATTCACGGAGATTTAACCACTTCAAACATGATTGTTCGCGAAAAAGTGTATTTTATTGATTTTGGATTGGGGTTTGTTTCTTCAAAAGTGGAGGACAAGGCTGTTGATTTGCATTTATTAAAGCAGGCTCTTGCAAGCAAGCACCACAGGCAGTTTGAGGAATGCTTTTCGTCTGTGATGGAAGGGTATAAGCAGGAGATTAAGGATTTTTCAGCTGTTGAGAAAAGGCTTAAGAAAGTCGAGGAAAGAGGAAGATACAAGGAAAAAGGAAAAGAATAAATATTTGAATGGAGATTCTAATATTATGATTGAAAGCTATAAGTTCGGCAAGATAACAATTGAAGGCACTGATTATATGCAGGACTTGATTCTTACTTCAACCAAGGTAATTAAAAATTGGCAGAGAGAGGAAGGGCACTTGCTTAAGGCGGCTGATTTAAAGCAGGCAATGAAAGAAAGCCCGAAGATTCTCATTATCGGCACAGGCTATGAAGGCTGCATGAAGCTTGATTCCAGTGTTGAATATATCTGCCAGAGGCACGGCATAAAGCTGATTGTGCAGAAGACAAAGGAAGCTGTTTCTACATTTAATTCAATGAAAGAGCCCGGCGTTGTTGCTGTGCTGCATTTGACTTGCTGAAAAAGTTTTTAAAGGCATTTGCCCACTATAGTTATATGAACAAAAAGAGGTTGTGCTTATTTTGCATATCTGCAATGCTTTTTGCATTATTAATATATTTATCATTTGCAGTGACTCCGGCAGACATTATCGTGAGAAGAAGTGATGCGGCTGTTGTGCAGCTGGCTGTCATAAACGGAACTTCTCCAGGTTATTTTGGCTGGCCGCTTCTTGCCGAAGATATAAATAATGACGGCAGGGTTGATTTGATAACTGGCGCATCTTATAAGAACCTTAGCGGAGGGGCAGCAGATTATACAGGGCAGGTTTTGGTTTTTTATGGCGGTATTGCCGGATTCCAAAGCATGACTGCAGATAATGCGAATGTAGTATTCAATGGGACTTATAAAAGCCTTTTTGGCTCAACAATTCTTGCTGAAGACATGAATAATGACAGCTACAAGGACTTAATTATCAGCTCTTATTATAAAAATCTTAGCGGAGGCAACTGGGATTTTACAGGACAGGCGTATGTTTTCTATGGAAATGCAAATGGACTTGTTGGTGCAAGCTCTGATAATGCGAATGTTACTTTTAATGGGTCAGGACCGGGATATTTCAGTGTTAAAATGCTTGCCGATGACTTGAATAACGATTCAATAAAAGATTTAGTTATTGCTGCTCAGTCAAAAAACCTTAGCGGCGGCAAGATAAACGGCTATGGGCAGGTGCATATTTTTTATGGCAGCACAGGCGGCTTGCACAGTTATTCTGCGGATTTGGCGAATGTTACTTTTAATGCAACTACGCCTGCTGATTTTGGAAGCAGCCTGTATGCCGCTGATATGAACAATGATTCGTTAAAGGATCTTATAATCGGGGCAAGGGGCAAAAATATGAGCGGGGGTGCAAGGGATTATACAGGGCAGGTGCATATATATTATGCAAGCACAGATGGATTTCACAGCTATACCTCTGAGCAGGCAAACCTGACGCTTAACGGCACGGATAAGGAAGATTATTTTGGGGAAAATGTATGTGTTGGAGACATAAATTCAGACGGGCTTTCTGACCTTGTTGTAAACTCGCGCTCGGCAAGGAAAGATCCGTGGGCTGATAATATTAATATGGGGCAAATACTTGTTTATTATGGCAGCCCTGCAGGCTTCCAGAATTACAACAGGCGTCAGGCAAATATTACAATAAACGGCACAAGCACTGACGGCAATCATTTTGGGGAATTTTTCACTTTGGCTGATTTCAATAATGACGGGTATGATGACCTGCTTTCAACAGCAAATCAGATGAACTTAAGCTATGGGCAGCATAACCAGATGGGGCAGGCATATATTATCTATGGCAATGCTGGAGGGTTTGCGTCAACGAAAGCAGAGGATGCGAACATTAGTATTAATGGCACAGGAGTTAAAAATTATTTGTATGGATATAGTACTGCGGCTGTAAATTTCAATAATTACAGCCATAATGGCTTTGCCATTGCCGAGATTGGCGCATCATTAAGCGGCGGCACCGCAGACAATACAGGCAGGGTTTATGTTTATTCGCTTAATTTTCCTCCAATACTCTCTTCTGTTCCAAATCAATCTTGGAATGAAGACACTTTTATCACAATCAACCTCTCGCAATATATTTCTGACGTGAATAACGACAATCCAAACATCACGTGGACAACTCCTGCAGATGTGTCTGTCTCTGTTGATGAAGCAACTAATGTTGTTACATTGACTGCAAATGCTGACTGGTACGGCACTGAGTATATCACATTTTATGCGAATGATACTTTCAATGGGCTTGTTGCTTCAAATAATATCACTTTGTCTGTTTCGAACACAGCTGACTGCGGTGACGGAACTTGTGATGCTTCAGAAACCTGTACTTCGTGCTCTGCTGACTGCGGCGCATGTGCAACAACGCCTTTGGGTTCATCAGGCACAGGAATTGTCCAATCAGGGCACACATTCTCATTAATAGCTGCTGATTCTCCTGAAACCGCTAAATTCACCGGCATTGCAGTGAATGAAATAGAATTTACAACAACAGAAGAGATAAGCAGTGCAAAGATTGCTGTAAAAGAGGCAGAATTGCTTTCTTTTGTTTCTGCGCCTTTAGGGGAAGTGAATGAATACATTGAAATCAATGCGCCAAAGCTTGAAGGAAAATTAAAGGAAGCAAAGATTAAGTTTTCAGTTGAAAAAAAATGGCTTGAAGAGAAAGGGTTCAAGGCAGATGAGGTTGTATTGCAGAGGCTTAATGGCAATTTTTGGAGGAAATTAACTACAAACAAGGTAAAAGAGGATGCTTCCAATGCATATTATGAGGCAATCACGCCCGGGTTTTCCTTGTTTGCGATTACTGCGGGGAAAGAATTGAAAGAGGTTGAGGAAGAGATTGTGGAAGATCAAGTTGAGGGAAAGCCAGTTGAAGAGCCTGAAGAAGCACTGCCTGAAACGCCTGAAAGTGATGAAAAGCAGAATCATACTTGGCTATACATTGCCTTAATTGCAGTTCTCGCCGTGATTGCAGTTGTCGTCTTATTTAAGGCAAAGTGGCATAAGCGCAGGCATAAGTTTCATAAGCACTAGGGCAATTTATATAAAGCAATCTGCATTATTCTCAATGGGATGAAGAGGCTCATATTTGGCATTATAGGAATTGTCTTATTAGCCTTTATGCTGCCGCTGATATTTGCCTCAAATGAATATGAGCCAGACAACGTATGGCAGAATGCAACTACTATTCTTACTAACGGGAGCAGGCAGGCACATACTTTTGAGGTTGCAGGAGATGTTGATTATGTTAATTTTAGCGCAGTTGCAGGCGTGCAGTATGTGATAGAGACATATGGCTCAATGGATACACAAATAACCCTCTATAATTCAAGTATGAGCCAATTAGACTATAATAATAATATAGAAGATACTTATCAGCTTAATTCTAGGATTGTTTTTGATGTTGAAATAAATGACACTTATTATGTAAATATTAGCCTCTATAGCGGCAGTACCGGAAGCTATAATATAGGTATTCTTGAGCAGGGAAGATTAATCCCTTCTCTTGTTTCACACACATCTGCCTCCAATGTTACCAAGAACAGGGTGTTTTCCTTTACCTCGTCTGTCACTTGCCTTTCAGCAGACTGCTATAACTTGACTGCGACTTTGGATCCTGAAGTGAATGCTGTTAAGAAAGAAATAACCAAAGGAAAAGCAGAAGGAAAAATATATTCAATGCTTGAAGAGCAGAAAAAAGTTGGAGTTATTGTAATTATGAAGCAGAAAGGTGTTAAAGCGAAAGGAAAAAAGGAGGCTTTCTCTGCTGCTGAATATTCTGCTTTATCGGATAAAGGCTTTGAAAAGAGACATGAATATACTTTATTTAATGGATTTTCAGGAAAGGTTACGAAAGAATCCTTAGCTGAACTTGAAAATAATCCGAACGTTGAGGCTGTATATTATGACGCGCCTGTGCATGTATTTGTTGAACAAAATATACAACAAATAAATGCTGACAAGGCATGGGCAACGCAAGTTGATGGAATAAATATTACGGGCGTTGATGAAACAATTTGTATTATTGATACAGGCATTAATTATTCACACTCTGATTTCGGGGGGTGTGTAAGGATAACACCAGTAAATATAAATGATGGTTCTTGTCTTAAAGTTGTAGGGGGGTATGATTATGTCAATGGCGATTCAGATCCTTATGACGATCATAATTATTTAGGTGGCCAAGGGCACGGAAGTCATGTTGCAGGCATTGCAGCTTCACAAGGTCCTGGTTATGAAGGGGTTGCACCAGATGCGAAGATAGTTGCAATTAAAGCTTTGGACAACACTGGTTCAGGATGGGAATCAGATATTGCAGCAGGCATTGATTGGTGTGTTGCAAATGCTACAAAATTGAATATTACTGCTATCTCAATGTCCTTAGGGGGGACTTTTAATTCCAGTTTTCATTGTAATCATGAGTCATTATTTAAGACTTCTATTGATGCTGCTGTTTTAGTGGGCGTTCCTGTGTTTGTAGCATCAGGCAATATTCCTGAATACACCGATAGAATTTCAAGTCCAGCATGCATTGAAAATGCTACATCTGTGGGAGCAGTGGATTCCACAGATTCTCTGAGATATATGAGATCGAGGGTGCTTGATTTGCTTGCTCCCGGTGTTTCAATTGAAGCAACAAAATATACAGGCGGGCATGTTGCATATACAGGCACTTCCATGTCCACACCACACGCCGCTGCCTTGGCTTTGTTATTAAAGCAGTATGCCAAATTAAAATTCTCAAGAAACCTGACTGCTGAAGAATTAAAGCACAATATAATAACTTCAGGAGAGATGATTTATGACTCTTCAAGCAAATTGTCTTTCCCGCGGATTGATGCGCTTTCCGGAATTAATTCAAAAGGGATTATCCCGACAACAGCCGGAGCAAAACCGTTTTACTCTTTGACTCCTAACCCGCATAATGCTTCCTGCTTGTCGCATATTGTAAAAGGGGATATATGCACAACAACGTGGGAAGTGAATGTGACCGGAGATGCGAATGACACTTATGCATTCTTTGTGATTTACACGACTGATTACAAGAGGAATGACAGTGCAAAAGTGAATTTGACAATATCCTCTGCAATACCTGTAAGCCTTAATGCGCCTGAAAATGCCCTAATTTCAAATAATATCTCACAGATATTCAACTGCTCTGTTTCAAACAGTCAGGAGCTTGTGAATATTACGCTTTACGGCAACTTTAACAGCTCGTGGCATGCAAACAGGACAGCAAATATTACCGGAAACTCTAATTCAAGCGCATGGCAATTTAACTTAAGTGAAGGAAGCTATGAATGGAACTGCTATGCCTGCACTTCAGACAGGTGTGACTTTGCTTCTTCAAACTTCAGCCTTAGCATAGACACTGCGCCCCCATCTTATTACGGGCTTTCCTATACTGCCTTAATCGAACTTGGGGATGAGCAAAGCATCAGCCTGAACATAAGCGATTCGCATCTGTCATATGCAAACATTTCATTTTCCTCTGTGAATTACACAATGAGCAATTCATCTTCAAACTTCAGCTATTCCTACACGCCGATGAACAACGGTACAATTAATTTCACAATATATGCTTTTGACTCTGCAGGAAATTCAAATTCAACATCTGCTTCTTTTATTGCAAATGACACATCAGACGAGCCGAGGGTAAAATCTGTTTCATTTTCATCTGCTGTTTCTTCAGGAGACAGGCAGACAATAACTGCATACATCTATGACCAATGGCAGCCTTTGACAGTTTATCTGAACCATAACGGCACAAATATCACGATGCCTAATTCATCAATGGCAAATTACAGCTATTCGTGGAATGAAACAGGATGCGGCACAATAACTTACAAGCTTTATTCCCTGAACAGCCAGAATTATATGAACTTGACAACTGGTACTTTTACTGCAAACAACTGCTGCGGAAACGGCGTATGCGACGGAAGCGATACCTGCTCATCCTGCCCTGCTGACTGCGGTGCCTGCGCAGCAACTACTTCTTCAGGCGGAGGCGGCGGAGGTGGAGGCGGCTCTGTGTCTGCCTTAAGCAACTATGCGAGCTTTATTGTAAATGATGTCTCGCCTTCAAATCCCGCTGTTGTTTCAATAGCAAATAATGAGATTCCTGTCACTTCTGTAACAATAGATGTTGCTTCTGATATACCTCAGGCAAGAGTGCAGGTTACTGCATTGAAAGAGCAGCCTTCTTCTGTTTCATCTGTTTCTTTCCCTGTTTACAAGTATTTGGATATTTCCACAGGAATACAGGCAAAGGACATTGTGAATGCAGAAGTTGTGTTTAATATCCCAAGCACTTGGCTTTTGGAAAACGGGATTTTGAAAGACGATGTTGTTTTGCTCAGGTTCAATGAAGAAAGCTGGATTGAGATGCCGACTTCTTATTTGATGAAAAAAGAAGATTTGCATTACTATACTGCATCTGTCGGAGGATTCTCGGTGTTTGCAATATCAAAGAAGGCAGTTGAAGCAAAAGAGCCGGAGCCTGTAATTGAAGCGTCTAAAATAGAAGAGATTACTGCTTCTGCTGTTGAAGTTCCTGATGAAGAGCAGAAGGCGCCTGAGCCGTGGTATGCAATGAAAGCCCCTTGGATTTCACTGCTTGCAGTGCTTTTTGCAGCGTGCATTGTGGAAGCGATTTATCTGAGCCATTTTATACATATAAGGCATAAGAACAAGAAGTAACTACTTTGTAAACCCTTTCCACTCTCTGATTGCCCTGTCGTACCTGTCAAGAGTGCCTGTGTCCATCCACTGGCCTGCGAAGTGATAGCCGTACAGCTTTCCTTCTGCCGCTATCTTCGGGAAAACATCCTTCTCAACCATTGCAAAACCTTTCTTTGGGACATATTTCAAAACTTCAGGGTCAAGAATGTACAAGCCTGCGTTAATCAAATTTGAAGGGGGAACAGCAGGCTTTTCAATGAACTCAACAATCCTGTCGCCCTGCATCTTGGCAACGCCGTAGTTTGAAGGGTCAGGAACAGTCGTAAGAGCAATAGTCGCCATTGCCTTCTTGTCTGTGTGAAACAAATACATGTCAGTCAAGTCAATGTCTTTCAGCTCATCTGCGTTGCACATCACAAACGGCTCTGTCAGGTATTTTCTTGCAATGTTCAACGGCCCTGCAGTTCCCAATGGCTCTGTTTCTTCTGCATAATGAATTGTGACGCCGAACCTCGAGCCGTCACCGAAATATTCCTTAATCTGGCTTCCCTTGTATCCTATTGAAAGTATTATCTCGTTTATCCCGAACTTCTTGAACAATTCAATGCCGTACTGCAATATGGGCTTTCCGTGAACAGGCAGTAATGGCTTTGGTATTTCATCAGTAATCGGCTTTAATCTTGTCCCTTTTCCGCCTGCAAGTATAACACCCTTTCTTATTGCATTCGTGCCCATTGCTTCCCTTAATATCAATTCAACAGCGTGGCTCCTGTTTTTTATTGAGGTTCCATTGACTCTCTTGTCAACCTGCTTGAGAATGCCTGATTCAATCGTAAGAGTGACTCTTTCCTTCATTTTTAAAAAAGTAAGATAAAGTCATATATAAATCTTTTGGAAAGTATGATGAATGCTTATTCTCTACCAAAAGTATAAAAAGGCGGTAAAAATAGCTTCGACTATATGATTAAAAAGGCAATTCTTGGAATTGGAGCTGCTTTATCCCTTGGCTGCGCCTCTATGGGAGTTCCGCGCGTTCCTTCCCTGGACTGCGATGACTTGATTGAAACTGAGAAGCACGGCACAGTATTCTACTCCTGCCGGCAGGACACAACTGACACTGTCCTTGAAATGTTTGACCTGATAGGCAGGGTAAAGGAGTATGGAAAAAACACCTTAGGATTTTCAGAGACAGTTAATTACAGGCAGTATGTTAATACTGACAGGGAAGAGCCAAGGTGGAGCTACAGGATTTACATTGCGCCAAGGGATTCAATCTCTCTTGAGCCTGCTGACGAGGTGTTTCTTCCATATTCGCAGAATTACAGGGAAGACATTGATGAGCCGCTGATGCTTTGGTCAAGAAATGACAATCTGCTTGACGAGGAAGCATACTACAACGAAAATGGATATGACACTTACAGGCGGGCTTTGACAAACTTCAGCCCCGGAGCCACAATTACCCCTGAATTCATATTGCTTCCTGCTGAAAGGCAGATTGATGTTGTGACGCACGAGGACTGGCATTATAACATTAACCAAGTTTGGGGAAATGATTTAGACAATGACTTGGAAGAAGCGCTTGCGACAATAATGGGCAAGGCAGGAGCTCTTGATTTCATCACAATCAATTATGGCAGGGATTCAGCAGCTTACGGCTCTGCGCTTGGCAATCTGTTCAGATGGATTGATGTTTCTGAAACAATAAACACGTCATACAGCTTATTGGAAAATCTTTACTCGCAAAACCTGCCGTGGGAGCAGGAAGAGCCGATAAAGCAGGAAATACTTGCCAGGGCAGACGAATGGTATTTTGCGCCCCTGAATAATGCAAAAATAGTCGGCTTTTTGCCTTACACGAGATTATTTCCCCTTGTTTATAATGTTTATGTGACTCATCCTGACGCAGGAGAGCTTGGAAGAATCCTGATGCAGTGCCCTGACGATGAGGAAGATGGAATAGAATTCTTAAGAAGAGCAAGGTATATGTCAGCAAAGCAGCGCTGAGTAATTTCCGTCAAGAACTTCTTTGTACACTATTGGCCCGCTTTGCTCTTCTGCAAGGCGGAAAATTGAATATCCGCAGCCGAGCATTGCAAAGGCTGTATTTTCCACTATCTTTATCTGTCCTGCTTCTCCCTGGCTGACTGCATCTTCGAATATGTCTTTTCCTTCTAATCTCTTTTTTATTCCGTGCCTTGCATTATCCATCATTTCTATTCCCCTGAACAATGCCCTTTTTTTTACAGGGCTGCCGGCAAAAGCAGGATTATTTCTTGCAATATGTATTGAAACCCCTTCTGCGAATCCTTCGTAAAGAAGCCATGTGTTCATGCCCCTGTCCAAGCTGTTTTCTGAAACCATATGGCTGTATTCGTGCATAATGTCAAACAGCATTTTCTTTTCCCTTGCCTTTGTGCAGAAGATTTTGCCTTTTTCATAGTGCGGAGTTTGTATTTTCAGCTTGATGGCTGCGAATGTGGCAAGTTTCAGAAGCCCGATGCCCGCCATCACGCCCCCTATCATCGGCTGGTTAAAATAAGCTGCAAGCGTTATCCCTCCGCCAAGCATAATCCCGTTGGATACAATGCTGGAATAAAGCCCGGCTGCCTTTAAATCAAGGCTTTTGCAGATTTCAATTTTTGGAATGTTCTCATCAGGGTTAAGCATCAGGAACTCATCAACAAAATGCTTTCCCTGCTTTAGAATTTCCCTTGCACGCTCTTTTTTTCTTATTTTCCGGCTGTAATCCTTCGGATAATTTTTCTCTGTCTGTCTGTACTCATTCAAATCTTGCTTAATAATCTCTTCAAGCTTTCCAAGATTTTCTTTTGTTGCAACGCATTCAATTATCCTTCTGTTTCCTATCACTCATTTCATCCTCTTTTTCTTCTGAATTAAATTAAATAATAAAAAAATGCTTATCTTTTGAGCAAGAGCTTCAAAAAGACAAGCGCCAATATCACAAGCACCAAGTCGCCTGCAATCCAGAAAAGCCTCTGCTTGTCTGAAAAGAGCCACTTGCTCACGCTGCCGACGTCAACAACAGCATCGCCCGATATCTCGTCTTCAGCAGGAGCTTCCCCGACTTCAACGCTTGCAAGCTTTGAATAGATAAGCCCTGCGTCATTCCTCAGGTTTATCCTGAAATCGTGAACGCCTGAAGCAACATTGTCCTTCAGCTGCATATAAACATAGACGTGGTACTGCTCGCCTGGGCCCAATAATGAGGGCGCCTCTATTGCAGTAACCTCTGCCCAGCCGGATATTTCAGTAACATCAACCTTAAATGCAGCTGCTTTTCCGCCCTTGTTCTCGACAATCAACGGCAATACAAACTTTGTTGCTGTGTAAGGCAGGACAAGCTTCTCGTCTTCCATTGAAAGCAATAATCTTGCCTCTCCCATGAGCTTCATTGCGTCTGTGTCGCAGGGATTAACGTGTACAATCATTTCCTTCCTGTCCTCTTCATTGTTTCCGTAATAAACAAATGCAATGAGCTTGTAGTCTCCTTCTTCTGCATTGCCTGCATTGAACACAAAGCTTTCAGTGTGCCTGTTGCCGTTTTCGTCATATGCATTTACACTGAACTTCTTTGAATTTATCTCAATTCCAAGCGCATTGCTGTAAAGCTGTATGTAGACATTTTCCTGGTCCTCAAGCCCTGTGTTTTCAACAGTGACTGTTGCAGTGACAGTATCTGTGCAGCTGAATTCTGTCTGGGTGATTGTGAACTCGTCAATCACAACCATTTCGTCTTCCCTTTCAATCTCAACCTCTATCCTGTCATATGCGCAATGGTCTTCCTCGTCTGTTGCCTTGAATGCCTTTACGTAAAGGTAGAACTCATTGTCCTCGTCAATGCCCTTGCTGGGTATTGAAATGCTTGTGTCCATTGTTTCTGAATCGCCGTCATCAATGTATTCTGATTCGAATGATGCCCTTGCAATCACTTTGCTGTCTGTTGCATCATACAGGATTGCCTCTGCTCCAACATTGAGCTTTTTGCTGTAATCATTGTCAATGCTTATCTTTAGGTCAATTGTTTCACCCGGAGTGAAATCATCCCCTGAATCAGGCCTGTCAATTGCAACTGAAAGGTAGCCTTGCCTGCCGTACTTGCATATCTTCGGCTCCACCTCAACTTCAAGAGGCAATGTCCTTGTTATGCTGTTTGAGCTTGCCGTGATTGTGCCTGTGTAAGTGTCAATGTCAACATTCCTTTCAATATCAGCCAATACTGTTACTTCTGCTGTTGCTCCCGGGGTAAGGGATGCCAATGAAGAGAATGAAACAAGAACCATGTCTCCGTCATCATCTTCAAAATCTCCTGCGTAGCTCAAGGAAAATGATGTTAATGTTGTGCTGCCTGTGTTCCTTATTGTTAATGCTGTTGACTCTGAGTCATCGCTCTGCCCTGTTATCCTTGCCTTTGTTTGGACAATCTCAAAATTTGAGACAGGGTTTATTGCAACGCTGTATGCTCTTGATGCTGTCTCGTTTGCATTTGAAGAATCTGTTGCAGTTATTGTCCCTGAGTATGCGCCTGAAGGCAGCGAAGGCAATGATAAGCTGAATGTCCTTGACTGCTCTGTTCCCGCATTTAAGTTTGTTATTGTCTCAATCACAGGGGCTGTAATTGAATTGATTCCATATTCCAATGCAGTGCTTGTCAGTATGACAGAACTTATGTTTGATGCGCCTGCATTTCTTACAGTGACTGTCACGTCAACGCTTGCGCCGGGGTCTCCGGAAGCTGTCGTGATACTGGTTATTGTCAGTGTCTGCGCTGCAGCGCCTGCTATGAGCATCAAGAGCGCCAAGACCAAGCCTAAGACTATTTTTGTGTTCATTTTTTGCCCCCTAAACTTTGTTTGGGGTTCCGGAATGTCAATTCCGATACCCTATATATAGGTATTACCCTACTGGCTGTTATCTACTCTCTCTTTATAAAGGTTTCTGCGAGTTAGACGACGAGCAGGAACCAGAGAATGAAGCGCAGCGAAATGAACGTGGTTTTGCTGTTTTTACGAGTATAGAGTAAAAAGAAGGCAAATGCCAAAAAGGCTGCCGGATTTCTATTGGTATTCTTGCTTAAGGGCGTTTATTGAGCTTATTTCATCCAGCAGTTCCTCTGCTTTCTCAAAATCCTGCATAGATTTATCATATTCGCCCATTGCCCTGTAAGCCCTTGCCCTTTTTATGTAGTATTCAGGATGTATGTTCTCGCAAAATTCAATTAATATTGTGTAATCCTCAACAGCCCCCTTGTAATTGCCTGTTTTCATTCTTGCATTGCCCCTGTAAGAGGAAGCTCTTATGCTTAATGGATTAAGCTCAAGCACCTTTGTAAGGTCCCTGACTGCTCCTTCCAGGTTCCCCAGCTTGTAATTTATAACTCCTCTTTCGCAGAAAGCGCTGAAAAGCAGCGGGTTATTTTCAACAGCAGATGTATAATCCTCAATTGCCTTTGTTAGCTGAAAATTCTCTGCAAGATGGTTGCCTCTAAGGTAATAATTTCTTGCTGTGTCTATTGCTTCGTTTTTTGCATTTATCCTCCTGTTTTTTTTGAAAATTCCGGAGACTTTAGCCAGCAATGTCTGCCATCTGCTGTTCCTGTTGTAATCATGCTTATGATATTCAGGGTATGCAAAATAGCAAATGTCTTCATACGTATTTTTTCGGTTTTCAGGCGCGTCAACTTTTGCTGAATGTGCTTCAGCAGCAACCAATGTTTCAATTCCATTTTTCTTCCATCTTCCAATCTTGTGTAATTTTGCGCCAAACCCATACCTAGCTATATTCTCAATAAGCACTGTTTTGCCGTTAGATTCTATTGCTGAAAGTATGTGCCCAGGCTGTGAAACAACCCCTGCGTCAATGTTGTTTTTCAATGCAAGGATTGTGTAAAGAGCAGTAAGCCCGAGGCAGTTTCCTTTTTCGGTTTCTCCATTGAGATAATTATCAACCACATTAGTAAGCTTATATTCGCCATCCTTGTATTTTATCATGGATTGCCATAGCATAATTGCAGAGAAAGGCGGCAAAATGCTTATTGCCTGCAGTATTTTGTCTTCAATTCTTACGAAATTATGGTGCTTTCTTGGGCCTCTGTTCCAAAGGAATCTGTGCAGTGCATAAGCTTTCTTTAATTCGCTGTCAGAATCTTTCAGCCCTGATTCTTCAAGATATTTCTTGAACCTTGAATCAAGCTCATCTATCTTGATTTTGTAATTGTATAATTTTTCCCATGTGTCACACCCGGATATTACAAGCAAAGCCTTCTCAGGATTTATTCTGCCTTCTGCCAGCTCGTCCTTTAATTGTTCTTCCAGCCCGTCATTCAAATTTTCTTCAAGCATCATGCCTTCCTCCTATACACAACAGGCGCCCATACTCCAATCTTCTTTTCCTCTTTCTTTGCAATCCTTGTAAGCTCGTCATCCTTTTCCATTTTAATTTCAAGAGGCGTCAGGGATTCTCTGTATAAGTCCCTTTCATCAGTGATATACAAAAGCCCGTTTGGCTTAAGCTTCTCTGCAAGCAGGAGCAGCTTATCCACGCAGAATTCGTTATACGGCACGTACCTTAGCACATTTGAAAGGTAAATCCTTGAAAATTGGCTTTCAGGCAAATCAGCAAATATGTCTCCTTTCTCAATCCTGAGATTTCCCAACTTTTCCCTTATTTTTCCAATTCTCCCCGGCTCATTGAAGTAATCCTTTACATCTGCAATCCTTCTGCGAAGCGTCGGGGATTGTATTGTGGCTTTTCTTGTCAAGAATTTCTGAATATTTCCCTCTGCCAGCAATTCTTTCTGCTTTTGCGCATAAGCCAACTGTCCCGGTTTGCTGTCAATTGCAACAACTGAATCAGCGTATTCAAGCATTGCGAATGCCTGGTCTCCTGAGCCCAGTATTGCAAGCACATTGTCATCTTTGCTTAATTGCATTCCTTTGATAACTCCTTCAAGGGACTCGTTTGTGGTGCGGTAGATGTAGTTCATATCCCCACTTCCAGCTTGCCTTTCAGCAATGCAATTCCCTTTCCCGCCTTTGTGTCAACCTCGTGGAAATGAATTTCCGTATTCTCGTTCCACCCTAGGCTCCTGATTAGCTCAATCGGTATTGACACTTTGTACTGGTGCTTATTTTTAGTGATTTTGCGTTTCATCTTGTCTTTCTCAGCCTGCTGAACATCTCAAAATCCTCTTCAGCGCCTTTAACATCCCTTAATTTGTATCTTATGCGGCCTCTTACGCGGTATGCATCAGCAAATTTTGGGTTAATTGCCAATGCTTCGTTGAGATCTTCTATTGCACCGCACATATCCTTTAAATTTAATTTTAATTCTGCCCTGTTCTTGTATGGCATGGCATATTTCGGGCAGAGTTCTATCGCCCGGGCATAGTCTTCCATTGCCATTAGTGTGCTGCCCATGGATTCCAGCGCAAGCGCCCTGCTATTGTATGCGTTTGGAAGCTTTGGATTTATCTCAATTGCCATCGAGTGGTCTGCAAAAGCGCCCATCAAATCTTTTTTTATTATTTCCTTGTCAACTCCCTTGTTTATCAATGCCATTGTAATCAGTGATTTCAGGCTGTATATTCCGACAAAAGCATGCCCAGGGTCTGGAATAATCTCTTTTTTGCCGAACCCATCCGGCTTTACATTTTCAACTGCAATATTTTCTTTTCCTGCCTTAACAATAGACGCCACGTGGTTTGTCAGAGCCAGGACGTTAATATCCAGCCCCTGCCTCAGCCCTATGACTGTGTAAAGAGATGTTAATCCCAGGCAGTTCCCAACGGGATTTGGTTCAGGCGAAAGCTGCGCGTCAATAACATCAGTAAGCAGGAAATTGCCGTTGTACCTTTTTGGCTTTGCGCCCCAGAAATACTCATGAAGGTTTCTTGCTATTACTTTCTTTTTCCTTCTTTCAAAGAAAGGAAATATTCCGTTGTATGCCTTGAAGTCTTTTTCAATCTCATCAATTTTCTTTCTGTACTCCGCTATCTTCTCTTCAGTATCGCATCCGGATACTATCAAAAGAGCGCGCTCTATGTCAACGTCTATTCCTCTCCGCATATCATCCATAAGCTGGTCCTCAAGCGTCATTCTTCACTTCCATACGTTCTATTAGATCTATCGGGAGTATAGGAAGAGAGGCGTGCCTTTTTCTTTTTGATGTTGGGCTCTAATATTCTGCTATAGGGATCAGTTTCTAATACGCATCTCAAATCCCTTCGCTCTGCTTCATTTAACGGCCTAATAAAAATATAATCCGAAGTCTTTATGCCGGGAAATGCAATACCGCCCATGTCCTCTATTTCCGATTTCCTGAAAACTTTTCCTTCAGGCACATAACATTTGGGAAATTCGCCTATTGTGACAATATCCTGCGGCAAAACTTTCTTTTCCGCAAGGCGGCACGGCAGGCTTATTTCGCTGTTTCTATAAGTAGCATGGCCGTCGCCGGTAAGAATGATAGATTTTCCATTTTTTGACAGGGCAATATAATCTGCCCACTTTGCAATGTCCTCGCTTGTGCCGCCTAAAAACCTGGGAATGTCAATTCCGTGTACCTCTACGCCTTGCGCGGCTGCATATCTTATAATCCTGTCATATTTTGCAGGATTCCAGTCATATACCCCTCTCTTTAATTCATCTCCTTTTTCGGCATAATCCCCTGCGCAGAGCGCTTCCAGAAAAAGAGTAGAATATTTGCCGGTCGAAATCAGGGCCATAACCAGGCTTTCCACTGACTCATCCGGGTGGGTTTCCCCTATGATTGTATATTCTGCTTTTAGTGATGCAATCTCATTTATTACATCATTGCCAAAAAGAGGGTTTGGGCTATTGTCCCTGCTTATCATATTGTTTAATCTTATCCTTGAACTAAGGATTTCTTTTTCTTCTGCCTTGTCTTCAAGCGTCATTTTGCAACCACCAGCTTCCTGTACCTGTTCATGTCCTCTTCTGCTCCTTTCAGGTCGCCTATCTTTGTTCTTGCACGGCTCCTGTTGAAATACGGCAAGGCATACTGGCTGCATAAGCTTATTGCTTTTGTAAACCACTCTATTGCTTCCTCGTGGCTGCTGCAATCTCCGGCAAAACAGCCCATTGAATTTATTGCAGTTATATTCTTATCGTCCAGCATTATAGCCATTTCAAACATAGGCTCTGCCTTTTCGTATTGTCCAACTTCTACTAATTTATTGCCTTTACTGCAAAATACACCGCTTAACAGGGAATTTACCCCTGCCTGCCTTGCAAATTTTTCAGGCTTCCTGTTAAATCCTTTGATATCCGTGCTTTCAATATTTATTGTCCTTTCAGGCAGTATAAGCGCAACAGAAGTGTGTTCTGGAGAGTCATATATGCCAAGCGGAAAATTGTTCCTTAATCCAAGCACTATGTACAATGAAGAAAGTCCTACGCAATTGCCAACCGGATTTGCACCGTTATATAACATCTGCCCGTCTATGTTGTCTGTAAGGCGGTATATTTTGCTTTCGAATCTTTGTCCTCCTTTCATCCAGAGATGCAGGTGCAATCCTTCTGCTTTAAGTTCTGTATTAAGGCGTGATAAATCGTATTTATCTATGAATTCGTGATATCTCCTGTCAAGCTCGTCCAGCTTTGTCCTGTATTCAGCTACTTTCTCTTCTGTGTCGCAGCCTGAAACAATTAAAAGGCTCCTTTCTATATCAATCTGCGTTCCATTCCTTACTTCGTCCATAAGCTGGTCTTCTAAACCCATATCATACCCCTCAATGATTACTTATTTATTACTCTTTATGAGTGATAACTAATATATAAACATTGCGGAAAAACAGCAGAAAAATTGCTTGTTTTTTTATAACAATAAGCTTATTATTTAATCTCTATTGTTACTAAAAAACATATTACTTGTTTTTTAATAACAAATAATGGCTTTTTTGCGTATATTTGTTATCAAAAAACAAACATTTAAATACTCTTTATTCCCCTATAAAAGCATGAATACGATTGAGATATTAATAGACAGCATTATTGAGGAATTAGGCGGAGCGGAAAGCGAATATAATTCAGGGCGGTATAAAAATGCCCTTATACTTTTTTCAAAAGCATTATTCTCAATCTGCGACTACATAATTGCCTCAAAAAACCTGAAGCTGCCTGAAGACCATTCAGAAAGGTTTCGCATTCTGCAAAGGCACCTGCCTGCTGTTTATTCTATTGTTGACAAGGTATTCAAGACATATACAGACACATATCTAAAGCCTTCTGACAAGGAAAGCTGCGAGGGGTTGAAAAATGCAATCAGAAACGTTGGAAAAGCTGAAAAGCTTGAGCCAAAGCTTAAAGCCGCTATTGAAAAAATATGAAACTATTGAGGATATAATATTTTTCGGCTCTTTTGTAAAGGGAAAATCAAAGCCGAAAGACATAGATGTTGCGCTGCTTGTCTGCACTAAAGATGAGAATTCAATCAGCAAATTAGAGAAAGAGATAGAAGCGGGCCTGCTTGGGATGAAGGCGGATTTTACTGTATTTACCCTGAAAGAAATCTATTCAGAGGTTTGGCTGTCAGTCATTACAAGCGGATTCAGCGTTTCAAGGGGCGCTTTTTTGAGGGAAGCATATGGCATTGCGCCGTGCAAGCTTTACAAATATGCTCTTACTTCTTTGAGCCCTGTACAAAGAGTGCAGTTTTCCCGCGGGCTTAAGGCAGTTTCCGACGAAACCAAATCTGTCCGCCTTTCAAGGGCGATTGTAATAGTGCCTCTTGAGAATTCCGAAAGGTTTGAGGAATTCTTGAAAACATGGGATATAGATTTTGAAACAAGGCGATATGAATTGCTGCCTGAATACAGGAAGCAGGCAGGGTTGCATTAGTGGCATAGAGAAATTTGCATGCTTAATGCCAAAATAAGGCATTATCTGAATAAAAAAACTATGCAGGCATATCCTTAAATACCAGCAGGAAATACATTTTCTTATGCAAACAGAAAAAGAGCTTGAGGATAGGATTTTCCTTGCAGGAATAGCCGGTGACGAGGAATCCCGGCTATTGGCATTCCTGGAGGAAATAAAAGCATATCACAAGCAGACTTACAGCCATTGCGTAAGGGTTGGAGTAAAGGCTTATGATGCTTCTGCTTATGCAGAATGCAATCCGCGGAATATGCTTATTGCAGGGCTTCTGCACGATTTGGGAAAGCTGGCGATTGAAATCAATCTGCTTGACAAGAAAACAGGATTTAACGAGGAGGATTATTCAATAATGCAGGCGCATCCTTTTGAGGGATACATGCTTGCAAAAAACGATTTTCCGTTTGCAGCTGAAGTAATCCTGAGGCATCATATGTTTGAAAAAATACCTTATCCTGCTTCATTTCCAAAAATGAAAAAAGGCATCAGCAAAAGAAATGTTGAAAAGCACGCAAGGCTTTTGAGCATAATTGATTTCTATGATGCAATGTGCACAAGGCACGATAATTTTCCCTATGACTGCGGCGGAAGAAAGCAGCGGCTTTTGGAAGGGAGAAAGGGAATGGAAGTAACTATAAATTCCCTGTATGCAGCAGGCATTTTAAGCTAAAATCCGGGCAATAAAATGGCTTTATAAATGGTTTTTTCACGTTTTTCTAAACAGCCTTTATAAGCCCTATAAAGCCCAAAAACGAGGTTTTACAGCTTAGAAAGGTATATAAACCATGAGTTGTTTTTTGTGTAGGAAAACAGGCAATTTTTAACACAAATTTCACTGGTAAAAACAATGGAAACTAGACAGGACAATAAGGAAGCAGGGCAGGAAAAAAAAGCTTACACAGCTGACAGCATCACTGTCCTTAAAGGGCTTGAAGCAGTAAGAAAAAGACCTGCAATGTACATTGGAGACATTGGGGAAAGGGGTCTGCACCATCTTGTTTACGAGGTTGTTGACAATTCAATTGATGAAGCGCTTGCAGGGCACTGCAACCATATTATTGTTGTAATGCACGAAGACGGCTCTGTGTCAGTTATTGACAATGGAAGGGGAATTCCTGTTGACATGCATCCTGAAGAAAAGCGCCCGGCAGTTGAAGTTGTCCTTACAATGCTGCACGCAGGCGGAAAGTTTGACAAGAAAAGCTACAAGGTTTCCGGAGGATTGCACGGAGTTGGAGTATCTGCTGTAAATGCCTTGTCAGAATGGCTTGAAGTGAAAATAAAAAGAGGCGGAAATGTCTATACCCAGAGATATGAGAGGGGCAGGCCTGTAACCGAAGTAAAAACAGTCGGGCAGACAGATGAAACAGGCACTGAAGTAAGGTTCAAGCCTGACGGAGAGATATTCACGACATTAACTTACCAGTATGACATTCTTTTGAACCGCATAAGGGAATTGGCTTTCCTGAACGGGGGATTGAAAATAGACATAACAGAGGAAGCAACAGGAAAAAAAGAAGATTTCATGTTTGAAGGCGGAATAAAGGAATTCGTTGCTTACCTAAACAAGGGAAAAAGACCCCTGCACAATGATATTATCTATCTTACAAAAGAGGAAAACAATATCCAGATAGAGCTTGCTATGCAGTACAATGACAGCTATCTTGAAAATGAATATTCCTATGTAAATAACATTCATACAATTGAAGGCGGGACTCATGTTTCCGGTTTCAGGACAGCCCTTACAAGGGTAATTAACAGCTACATAAAAAAAGCAAATATGGCTGACACTGCCTTGTCAGGAGATGATTCAAGGGAAGGGCTTGCTGTGATTATCTCATTAAAGGTTCCGGAGCCCCAGTTTGAGGGGCAGACAAAGACAAAATTAGGGAACAGCAAAGTAAAAGGCATTGTTGATTCAATGATTACAACTTCCCTGGCGCAATATTTCGAAGAGCATCCGCAGGTTGCAAGAACAATAACTGAAAAGTGTGTTCTGGCGGCAAAAGCAAGGGAAGCTGCAAGAAAGGCAAGGGAATTAACAAGAAGAAAAACAGCCTTGAGCTCGGGCTCTTTGCCCGGCAAATTGGCTGACTGTCAGGAATCAGACCCTGCGAAGTGCGAGATATTCTTGGTGGAGGGAGATTCAGCAGGCGGTTCGGCCAAGCAGGGAAGAATGCGCGAATTCCAGGCAATACTTCCTTTAAGGGGAAAAATACTGAATGTTGAGAAGGCAAGGCTGGACAAGATATTCGCAAACAATGAAATAACCACCTTAATTGCAGCCCTGGGAACAGGAATCACTGACGAGTTTGACAAAACCAAATTAAGATACCATAAAATCATAGTAATGACTGATGCAGATGTTGACGGAAGCCATATCTCCTGCTTATTGCTTACATTTTTCTACAGGTACATGAGGGCTTTGATTGAGGCAGGGCATGTCTATCTTGCGCAGCCGCCTTTGTACAAGGTGAAGAAAGGAAAGGAAGAGGTTTATGCTTACAATGATGATGAATTAAAATTGGTTCTTGCAAGGATGGGAAATGAGGTTAATATCCAGCGCTACAAGGGATTGGGTGAAATGAACCCTGAGCAGTTATGGACAACAACAATGAGCCCTGATGCAAGAAAGCTTGTCAAGGTAAAAATAGAGGATGCAATAAAGGCAGACACGATGTTTTCCACATTGATGGGAGATGATGTTGAAATAAGAAGGGACTTTATATTTTCGCATGCAAAGGAGGTCAAGAACCTCGATATCTGAGGAAAATTAATATGCCGGAAGTAATTGAGCCAAGGCTGATTGAACAGGAGATGCAGGACAGTTACATAGATTATGCAATGTCAGTAATAGTCGGAAGAGCCCTGCCTGATGTAAGGGACGGATTAAAGCCTGTTCACAGGAGAGTATTATTCACAATGCACGAGCTGGGAAACCAGCACAGCAAGCCTTACAAGAAAAGCGCAAGAATTGTAGGAGACTGCCTTGGCAAGTACCATCCTCACGGTGATGTTGCTGTTTATGACACTCTCGTAAGAATGGCGCAGCCTTTTTCATTAAGGTACCCCATGGTTGACGGGCAGGGAAATTTTGGCTCAGTTGACGGGGACAGCGCGGCTTCAATGAGATACACAGAAGCAAGAATGGCGAAGATTGCTGACGAGATGCTTATAGACATTGAAAAAGAGACAGTTGACTTTTCCCCGAACTTTGACGGCACATTGAAGGAGCCCGTTGTAATGCCTGCAAGGCTTCCGAATTTATTGATTAACGGCTCAACAGGAATTGCAGTGGGAATGGCGACAAACATTCCGCCTCATAATCTTACGGAAGTTGCAGATGCCGTGCTTCTTTTGATTGACAAGCCTGACGTGCCTGAGATTGAGATGTTTGATATTGTGAAAGGGCCTGATTTCCCGACAGGCGGAACTATCTGCGGCTCTGCAGGGATAAGGGCTGCTTACAAGACAGGAAAAGGGCAGATAAAAGTCAGGGCAAAGCACCATCTTGAGGAGAAGAAGGACAGGCAGAGAATTGTATTCACTGAAATACCTTACATGGTAAACAAGTCAACAATGATTGAGGGCATTGCTTCCCTTGTTAATGGCAAGGAGATTGAAGGCATATCAGACATAAGGGATGAGTCAGACAGGGATGGAATAAGGATTGTTGTTGAATTGAAAAAAGATGTCAATCCCGATGTTGTCTTAAACACACTTTACAAGAAAAGCATGCTGCAGACAACTTTTGGAATCATAATGCTTGCCCTGCACAACAACCAGCCCGTTGTAATGCCTCTGAAGGAAATAATATTCCATTATCTTGAGCACAGGAAAGACGTGATATTAAGAAGGTCAAGATTTGAATTAAGAAAGGCGGAGGAAAGACTGCATATTGTCGAGGGATTGAGAATTGCCCTGACAAACATTGACGCTGTTGTGCAGATGGTCAAGAAATCTAATTCTGCCGAGATTGCAAGAGCTGCTTTGATGAAAAACTTTAACCTGACCGAGATACAGGCAAATGCAATTCTTGACATGAAACTGCAGAAACTGACAGGGCTTGAGCAGGGGAAATTGCTTGCAGAGCACGAGGGGCTTTTGAAAACAATCACTGACTTGAAAGACATAATCGCTTCAGGAAAGAGGATTTTAGACATAATAAAACAGGAAGTAATTGAATTAAGGGACAAGTATGGGGATGCAAGAAGAACAGACATTATTGAAGAGGCAGGGGAAATAGAATCAGAAGACCTGATACACGACGAGGATATTGTTGTGACTGTTTCACAGGCAGGTTACATAAAAAGAACTTCAATTGAAGAGTACAGACAGCAGAAGAGAGGCGGGTTCGGAATTGTGGGGGCTGAAACAAAGGAAGAGGATGCTGTTGAACACATATTCACCGCTTCCACATTAAGCACAATACTCTGCTTTACAAACAAGGGAAAAGTTTACTGGCTGAAAGGCTATCAGATACCCGCTGTTTCAAGATACTCAATGGGAAAGGCGATTGTCAATCTGCTGCAGGTTGAGCAGGGGGAAAAAGTAAATGCGCTGATACCGTTGAAGAAGATTGAACAGCAGCATTATTTGATTATGGTTACAAAGAAAGGGCTTATTAAGAAAACCCCTGTTGAGGCTTTTGCAAGCCAGAGAAAGTCAGGGATTATTGCAATCACGTTAATGCCCGGAGATGAATTAGTGCAGGTAAGATTAACCCCGGGCAGGCTGAAGTTAATATTGGGAACTGCAGAAGGGCTTGCTGTAAAATTTGATGAGCAGGATGTAAGGGCAATGGGAAGAACTGCTGCAGGTGTTCGCGCTGTAAGGCTTTCAAAAAGTGATTATGTAATTGGATTGGAAGTTGCATTGGAAATTGCTTCTTTATTGACTGTCACTGAGAACGGATATGGAAAAAGGTCTCCTATTTCAGAATACAGGCTAATCAAGAGAGGCGGAAAGGGAGTTATCAATATAAAAACTTCAGGCAGAAACGGGAAAGTGGTTGGAATAAAGACAGTAATGCCCCACGATGAAGTAATGGCTGTCACGCAGAATGGGGTTGTGATAAGGACGCCTGCATCTGACATTTCTGAGGTTGGAAGAAACACGCAGGGCGTGAGGATAATGAAGCTAAGGGAAGAGGACAAGGTTAAGTCCATAGCAAGAATTGTAAGCCAGAAAAAGTGATTTTAAGACGCCCTAACTATTGCTCTTGAGATTCTTCTGTATCCTTCTGTGTAATTGCCTTCGCCGATTCTTGTTATCTCTGCGTCAATATTTGAAATCATTTCCTCTATCGTATCATTGTCATATAGAGGAGCATAATGCTCTGATGTCCACCAATACTGCAGTGTTTGCGCACCAATATGTGGATATAACGCATCAAATCCCCGCTTTTCAAGAAGGCTGTATGCCTTAAACTCATATGCATTACTGCTGTGCTTCCTTGCATTAAGCCAGCTTGCAACATCTGCATTGTTTGGATGCGTCCTGTCATCTTCTGCAGCGTGGTTCATTTCATAAAACTCGTCAATTGTCATGAATATTCTTTCTACAGGCACTTCCTGCGGCGCTTTTTTGTTGTATGTTGAGTAGGGATCGTCGCCGTGCCCCAGAGCAAGGTTTGCGGTGACAAACAAAGGCGCCTTGTGCCCGCCGAGTGTCATGTTAATGCTTACAGGAACATTTACAGCGTTTAACAGCGCCTTGTAAAGGCTGGCTGTGCCATAGCAGCCCTGAGTCCAGTGCCTTGCACCTTCTGGAGGATTAAGTATTTTCTCAACAGGATAGTAGCCTGGATAGCCGTATATCTCCCTGTTCCTAAACTGGCTTGCTGCTGCCTCGTGCACAAGATTAGCCCTCATCCACTCTGTTAATGAATAAATCGTATCCTGCTGCGTAGGCTGTATCATTGAATTGTCCTGCAGGAATTGGTAGACTGCAAAAGGATTCCAGTTTGTAACCCCCTGATAGCCTCCTCCGCTTTTGTAATCAATGTAAAACCGGTAGCCGTTGCGTTCTGAATCATAATTTATGAATTTTCTTCCGTCAAGCAAAAAACTTCTTTGGTATTCATTATAGCCCAATATGCTCCACGGCACAAGGTGGTTCACTTCAATGTAAAGCGACATTGCAATATGGGGCAAATACATCTGCAGCGCCTCTTCTTCAGTGTAAAGCCTTGTTATGTGCCCTGAGGTTGTGATATTGAGGAATGTTCCTTCAGGCGGCGCAGTAAGAGGGAATTCCTGCCCTGTTTCAAGAAGCGCAATGTAATGCGCAAGGCTTTCCATTTTTTGCTGTGAATAAATTATGCTTGCCGAGCTTGCAGGGCTTTTCCAGTTCATCTCGCTGAATAACACCCTGTTTTCTGACTGAAACCTCTGATATTTTGCAATATCCACAGACGCAAACGCTGGATTTGTCTTGTCTATAATTGAAAGTTCAATGGGATACGCAGGGCTTGCGCTTGGAGGAATTTGCACTCTTGCGCCCAGATGCCTTCGCAAGAATGATTTGAATATGCTTATTTTTACCCCGGGAATTATTACTGCCGGAGCTGGTTCTTCTGTTTTTAGCTCGTCTTCCCTTGCAAGGGCTTTTTCTATTGCAAATTCGTCAATGTATTTATATTCTGCCGCGATTGGAATGGCAATTTCCTGAGTTATTGCAGGCTTCTGCATTTGCATTTTTAACAGCAGTTCTCTCGGGATTGTAATGCCTGCAAAAGCAGATGATGCTGAAATAAGAACTAATGAAATAATAAGGACTGCAATTGCAGATGTTTTTGCTCCTGATTTCATGCTAAACATAATACTTTGCTTGTTTATAATGCTTTTTGATGAGAATACAGCTTATCTATGTTTATCTGCAAAAAGGCAGCTTGAAGAAAAGCTTAAATATGCCTGAAGAATAATATCTGCTGATGAAAATCAAGAAACTTGTGAACGTGCTTGCTGCTGTCGGACTGGCTGCCGCTGCTGTCTCCTTAGTGCCTCACTTTTCAAGGGAATCAATTGAAGCGCAGGTTCTTGAAGTAAGAGAAAATGAGATTGTGACTGACAAAGGTGTTTTTGAGAACACCTGGTCTCTTTGGGAGTGGAAGATTTCCCCTTATGAGATAAAGCAAGGGCAGAAGTATCTGCTCGGGGTTTACGGCATTGAAGACAGCTGGCTTTTTTCATCTAAAAAGAACATAATGTATGCTGAATTGCTGCCGCAGGATGATTTTTAATATTTTTGCTTTAATTGGTTTGAATAAGGATTGCATAAGCCATTATGTGTTTATTGGAAAAGAGACTTAGAATTTTCCAAGATATTCCATTATGTCTTTGGGTGTTGCTTTCACAAGCACTGCCTTTGAATCAAAGCTGTTTGAGCGCTCTTTTGGAATATATGTATACCTGTTGTTATAGCCGATTATTTCCGGATTTCCGCCTGTGTTGAATGTAAGCAGGTTTATCCATCCTTCCGGCTGGCTCCGGTCATTTGTGTTTATTGAATAATTCCTTGAGCCTGCCCACGGATGGTAATGGTGCATTCCGTCAAATCCCCTGTCCATTGCAAGATTCCTGTTCCAGAACATCATTCCGGGAATGTGCTTTTCAACTATTATGCCCAATTTCTCGGCTGTTCCAATCTGCGCTATATTATGAATAACAGCCTTATTTCCTTCTTCGTGGGCGTTAAGCACAGTGCCCCATTCTTTCCACTTTTTTTCAGCTGTTTTTTCCAGAAGCATTTCAAGCCCTTCCTTGTGGCTGATTACAATCTCTTCGCTGTCTGCAAAATAATACTCATTTGGATGATTGTCAAGCTCTTTCCTTGTTTCCCTTAGCCTTATCCTGCTTTTTACCCCGTGATAAGCAACATAGCTTGTATAAGCTGTCAATGCAGCCTGAGCCAATATTGCCGGCGGAAATATGGCTCCTGCAGCCGCTGTCTTAATAGTATGAAAACCCATGAAAGCAGCAGCACCCGCATAAGTCAAGTCTCCTTTGCCGCTGAAGATTCTTCCAAACCGGTACCAAAATTGCCTTGCGTTCATATTGCCCTCAATGCCAATTATCCGTGAATGGTTTATAAACGTTGCCAATCAGTATAAGAAAACAGAAAAATAAAGAAAAAAATTAAATTTAGGCAGGGGCGATATTTGTTATGATGCCGTTTGTTACTGTTACTGTTTTGCCGTCTGCAGTTCTGTAAGAGCCTGTTACCCCTCTTACTTGTGTGTTTGTCGCATCATGCGTGGAATATCCTTTGTTTGAAAAAACTCCTTTTCCGCCGCTAAAATATCCGCTATATTGGTTTGCGTTACTTGTTTGTCCGTAAACTCCAATATAATCCTCGGAAAGCCCGGCAACTCCCCAGTTTGTTGTTGAGCTGCCCATTATGCCTGTGCCGCCGAATGAAACGCCCTTGATGGCAGTTTGCTGTCTTGTATCGTCACTTGCTGTTCCTTCACCGATTGTTTCACCTATAATTGCAGGACCATTGAATGACCTCGCATAAACAGCATATCGCGGACTTGTATCTCTGCTTCCGTTAAAGACTGCAATAATTGCATGTCCCAATGTTGAAGATATGAAATATCCTGCATTTCCCATGTAAATTTGATTTGTTGGCGGTATGCCTGTACTAGTTTCCCTTGAAGGCTGGGGGATTGAGTCTCCGCTTGTTGCTGCACTTCCGGATGCAGGTACATTTACCTGTGCTGCGGCAGCTTTTGTCTTGCTGCTTATTAACCTGTCAAAAATTCCTGCTGATGCTGTTGCAACAAGCAGGACTGCCAAAACTGCCATTAAAATTAAAAATTTGCTTTTCATAATTTAATCACCTCAGAAATAATTAATACTTAATCCCTATATAAATCCTTTGCCGCTGAATATTCTTCCAAACCGGTACCAAAATTGCCTTGCGTTCATAGAATCTGTGCAGAAAGAGCCTCTTTATAAGCCTTGCTTACCCTAGAGCAGTATATTACTGGTATCTTGAAAGATATTCAAAAATCTGTTCTTGAGAAGCCCTTGCAAGCTCTGTTTTAGTTTTGTCTTTCGGAATATACACATATTGCCTGTTATAGCCTATAATCTCAGGCCCGTCAGGCATGTTGAATGTGATAAAGTTAAGATATTCATTAAAGCCGCAGATTATGTCTGTAGGGTTTATTGCATAATTGTGCCCGCCGACACTTGGATGAAAATGCCAATGTCCGTTAAATCCTCGTTCATCTGCGAGCAGAATCTTGGTTGTCACTGAATGCTTTTTCCGTTTTATTATTAATCCTTCATTTTCTGCCTGCTTAGAGTCCAGAATGCTGTATATATCCGCGGCATCATCCAATGTTTTGGCTTTGCTGCAAGTTGCCCATTCCTTGCTTTCATTTGCCCTTGTTCTTTCAAGTATTCCCTCCAGCCCTTTCTTGTCTGTTATTGAAATGTCGCGCACGTGCTGAAGCGGGTATACCCACTTTTCGGCATTTACTTCTTTAACATCTTTTGCGTGTATTTTTTTCTTTTTAATGCTTTTTACGCCGCTGATTAAATTCCATAAGCCCAAGCCAACAGCAGCTGCTCCGCACGCCGCAAGCACCCATGGTTTAGATGTATATGGCGCAGAGTACAAGCTATATCCTGCAGATGCCATATATAAAGACGCTATGCTCAAATCTAAAACATGCCCTGATTTATGCTGTTTTATTGTTTTTAGATACTGCTTTTGGAACTTGTTCATATTGCTGATGAGAATAAGCGGCAGATATATAAAGCTTACTTCTTCTCAGGCTTCATTGTCGGAAAAAGAATCACGTCCCTGATTGTCTCTGCTCCTGTGAGAAGCATTGCCATCCTGTCTATTCCCAAGCCAAGCCCTCCCATCGGAGGCATGCCGTGCTCCATTGCAGTCACGAAATCATTGTCCATTGGATGCGCTTCCTCGTCGCCTCCCCTGCCTGCTTCTGCCTGCTCTTCAAATAATTTCTTCTGCACGACCGGGTCGTTTAATTCAGAATATGCATTTCCCAGTTCCCATCCCATTGCATAAGGCTCAAACCTCTCAATGTGCTCTGCATCATCTCTCTTCTGCTTGCAAAGGCAGGTTGATTCCTTTGGATGGTCTGTAATGAATGTCGGCTGAATCAGTTTTTCAGAAATAAGCTGGTCAAATATTGCCTCAATTGCCCTGCCCCTGTTGTAAGAGCCTTCATATTTTATCTTGTAGTCAAGAATCAGCATCTGCAATTCCTTGTCTTTCATTTCCCTTATATCGATGTTTGAGTATTTTTTGATTGCGTCTACCATAGAAATCCTCTGCCACGGCTTCCTAAAGTTAAGGGTTTTGTCGCCATACTTGACATCAGTCGTGCCAAGCACTTTTTTGCATACAAACTCGTAAAGCTCTTCAGTTAGAACCATCATGTCATTGTAATCCCTGTAAGCCCAGTAGCATTCCATCATAGTGAATTCAGGGTTATGGGTTTTGTCAACGCCTTCGTTCCTGAAATTCTTGCAGATTGTGTAAACCCCCTCAAAGCCGCCTGCAATGCATCTTTTCAAATACAATTCAGGGGAAATTGACAGGTACATGTTCATGTCCCAGGCATTTATTTTTGTCATGAACGGCTTTGCCTTTCCTCCGCCGTAGATTGGCTGCAAAAGCGGTATTTCAACCTCTGCAAATCCTTTTGATTCAAGGAATTCCCTGACAGCTGAAACTATTTTGCTTCTTAGCACAAACACCTTCTTGACTTCAGGGTCTGTTGCCAAGTCAAGGTATCTCTTCCTGTATTTGATTTCAGGGTCTGCAATGCCGTGGAACTTCTCAGGCATGGGGCGGATTGCCTTTGAAAGCATTTCAAATTCAATCACTTCTATTGACAATTCTCCCCTTTTTGTCCTGAACACCTTTCCTTTTGCGCCGATGAAGTCGCCCATGTCAAAGTATCTTAGCGAGTCCATCTTGTCTTTCAGAATTTCTTTTGAAAAGTAAAGCTGGATTTTTCCTGTTGAATCCTGTATGTGCATGAAAGCAATTGCGCCCATGTTCCTGATGCTCATTACCCTGCCTGCAGTCTGCGCTGTTTTGGACGCTTTTTCCTCGGGCTTCAGAATCTTGAATTTTTCCTGCAGTTCATCCGCGTTATCCTTCTTGTCAAAGCTGTATGGATAAGGGTTTATCTTGTTCTTTCTCATCTCATCTATCTTTGCAAGGCGCTCGTTTATGAGCTGCTGTTCAGGGTCCATAGGGGTATAGTAGAAAACACGTGTTTATATAGGTTTTTATGGCAGAATCATATAGAAAAGCGGATTTTACTTCTTCTGATAAACCTTCATCACAGGCCAGGAGATTTCAATGCCTTCCTTGTCATACCTTTCCTTTAGGGCTTTCATAAACTCGTGCGTGACAAGGTACTTGTCAACATACTTTTCCACCCTTAATATTATTGAGAAATTAATGTTGGAATCTGCAAATGTATGGAATCTTATGAAAGGCTCGAATGTTTTTACAGCCCCCGGAATTGTCTGCTGTATCTTTTTTGCAACATCCATTGTAACTTTTTCCACTTTCTTCAGGTCAGAGCCGTAGTCAACGCCGCACTGCACCACAACCCCCATTTCTGAATCAGGCATTGAATAATTTGTAATGTTTGCTTCTGCAAGCTTTGAGTTTGGGATAATGATTATTGTATTCGGCAGGGTTCTTATCCTTGTGGAGCGCCAGCCGATATCCTCAACAAATCCTGATACCCCTGCCTCAATCTCAATAAAGTGCCCGACATCAATCGGCCTGTCTGATATTATGTGGAGCCCTGCAAACAGGTTTGACAATGTGTTCTGCAGCGCAAGCCCGACTGCAAGCCCTCCTATTCCCAATGTTGCAATGAACGGCGTTATTTCAACATCAAAATAGCTCAACAGCATTACGCCGGCGATAATAAATATTATTACAGATGCAATCTTGTTAAGCAGCCGGGGGGTTTTCTCAAACTTTTTCCTTACTTTGAACCATTTGCTCATCAAAACTGAGAATATTCTTGATGCAAGAAGCGCTATTATGAAAACAGTAAGGATAATTGAGAACATGTTAATCCACTTTGCATAGGGCGCTAATATTGAAAGCTGGCGCAGTGAAAGGTAAATGCCCACGAAAATTACCAGCGCCATTCCAGGGCGGATTGCCAGGCTTAATATTACGTCGTCAATATCTGTTTTTGTTTTTTCAGTAAGCTTTTTTATGTATTTTATTAAAATAAACTTTACAATGTACGTGAAAACAATTACAGAAAGGATGATTATAAGCGCCCTTATGTACTCATTGCTTAGCATTTTTTCAATCATATTGCTATATACTGCCTTTAATCATATAAAAAGGTTGTTATAATCTGCCAAGATTAATTCTTGCTGTGTTTAAAATCTTATTTTACGGCATTTAGTAAGATATATAAGCATAAAACGGCTTAATTTTGGGTATAGAATGAACTGTAAAAAGAGGTTTATGTAGATGTCAGAGGCTAATCAGCAAAAAACAAATCAACAGCCTGTTCAAAGGCAGGCGCAGGCCGTTCCGCAGGCTGTTCAGCCTGCGCAGAATGTCGCCATGCCTGTACAGCCAAAGCCGATACAGGCAGTAGCAACACAACAGGCGCCGATAGCTGCACAACAGCCGCCTGTTCAGCCCCCTTCTGTTGCTCCGGCACAGCAGGCTCCTTCACAGCCCCAGCAATCCGCTCCTTCTCCTAAAAAAAAGCAATCGCTAATGGATTGGTTTCTTGGCAAGAAAACAGAAGAGCAGCCGGGGGATGTTGCAATCCAGTCTGAATACACGCCTATTTTCAAGATAAAATTTCCGGACAATATTCCCCATCTTCCCGACCCGAAAGACATAAGCAGTGTCAATGTAAGATATAAGGTGATTGACCCTTTTGTTGACATTCATATATTCTGGGATGCGCCAAACAACGAGCTCATGTATGAGGTTGAAGAGCCGAAGCTGACGCCTGAAGAAACAAAGAACCTTGCGCTTATTGAGGAGGGGCTTACTGAATTAATCAATATAAGCTATCTTAACATTGAAAACACGGAAATAGTGATAGAATTTCTTGAGAAAACATTGAAGATACTCATAGACGAGTTTGCATTGAAGGTTTCTGAAGAAACTTTTCTTAAGTACATGTACTTCCTTTACAGGGATTTGATTGGAATGAACCAGGTTGAGCCTTTATTGCGTGATTATTTTATTGAGGATATTGAATGCAACGGGTTTGCAACCCCTATATATATAGTACACAGGGTTTACAAGAACCTCAGGACAAATATTGCGTTCCCGGAGATAAGGGCGCTTGGAAGGTTTGTTGAAAAATTAGCCCAGAAATGCGGGCAGTATGTATCATATGCAAATCCCCTGCTTGACGGCACCCTGCCTGACGGCTCAAGAGTTAACGCAACATACACAGAGGATGTCACTTCAAGGGGGCCGACTTTTACATTAAGAAAGTTCACAAAAGAGCCGTGGACTCCAATCAAGCTGATGGACTTCAGGACAGTGTCGCCTGAAATACTGGCTTACATCTGGCTTGCAATCGAGCACAAGTCAAACATACTTGTAATCGGGGGAACAGGTTCGGGAAAAACATCTTTCCTTAACGCAATTGCGTTTTTCATACCTCCTGCGGCAAGGGTTGTAAGCATTGAGGATACAAGGGAACTTAACCTTAGGCACGAGAACTGGCTGCCTGCTGTCTCAAGGGCAGGGGCGGGAAATGCGTCAATCACAGGAGAGAAGCACGGGGAAGTTTCATTGTTTGACCTGCTTAAAGAAAGCCTGAGGCAGAGGCCTGACTACATAATTGTAGGAGAAATCAGGGGCAAGGAAGCATTTGTATTATTCCAGGGCATGGCAACAGGGCACCCCTCATTCGGCACTTTCCACGCAGAGTCTGCGAATTCAGTTGTAAAAAGATTAATGATGCAGCCAATACTGCTTCCCCCTTCAATGATTGAGTCGCTTGACATGTTCTGCATAATCACCCCTGCAAGAGTCGGCGGAAAGGATGTGAGAAGAATAAGCGAGATTGACGAGCTTGTGCAGGTTAATGACAAGGGCGATGCAGTGATAAATGTTCCTTTTGTAAGGGACCCCGGAAAAGATATTTTCCTTTTCAGGACAGGCAGCAAGGTGTTTGAAAAGATAATGAAGAGGACAGGAATGCAGTGGAAAGAGCTTTTGAAAGAATTTGAAAACAGGACGCGGCTTTTGATGGAAATGTACAGGAGAAAGATATTCGGGTTTGCAGAGGTTCAGGATGTCATTCATGAGTATTACAAAAGGCCGGATGCCGTATTAAAGAGGTTCGGGCTGGCAAAATGAACCTTGAAATGGTTCAGCAGAATGCAAAGACTTTGATGGAAGCGATTTATGCTTACGAGTCTTTGATTAAGGACAAAGATTCTAAAAAACTGGAGACTATTTCAAATTACATAAAAGTGCTTATTGCTTCAATCAGGAAAAGCATGCAGGAGGAAGCATGAACATACAGGCTGCAAAATCTTCCTGCAAGGAAATCATTGACAAGGCAGAACTTTTGAAAGCAGGAAAGATTGACAAGAAGGCGGCTGTTTCTTCTGTTGAAAATGCGCTCTCCCTGATTGAAACCGGGCTGAGCTTGAATCCTGCTGAAAAGATTGAATCTTCCCGGGCTGAGCCTGTTATTATGCCTGCTGTTTCTGCGCCAATAGCTGAAGAAAAAAAAGCCAAGGCAAAGAAGGGGAAATTCAAGCCTTCATTGTCCATTGCGCAGAAGTCAAGGTATCTTGAAGAAACAAACCTTACAAGGGACATGCTGAAGGATTTTGCTGAAAAAAAGAAAAAAAGGATTGTATCTGCGGACAGGGTTGCATACACTCTCTACAGCACCAATGAGTACGGCAAGTTTGCAAACAGGTTTTTTGAGCCGCTTACGATAAAACTGACTTCGATGTTCGGCAAGGAGCTGCAGAACTTCTACAAGGATTTGAGGGCGTCAGGAATAAAGGTGCTTTCAAAGACATACATAAGCATGATATTCCTTTCTTCAGTGATTGCCTTTTTGGCGGTAACTCTTCTTGCGTCTGTTTTTTACAGCGCGCCGAATATCATAATACAGGTTTTGCGCGGCATATTCATAGGAATTATCGGCGCAGGCATTACTGCAGTTGTTATGTATTTTTATCCGTCAAGCATTGCAAAGACAAAAGAGACTGCAATAAAGGCTGATTTGCCTTTTGTCATAATAAACATGGCAGCTGTTGCAGGCTCAGGCGCAAAGCCAATTTCAATATTCAAGACAATACTCTCTTCAGATGAGTATCCGGGATTAAGGGATGAAATAAAAAAAATAGTAAATTATGTTAACCTGTTCGGGTATGACTTGTCAACTGCCTTAAGGGCTGTCGCAAGGGACACGCCTGCGTTAAGGTTCAAGGATTTGCTTGACGGCATTGTAAATACAATCAGCTCAGGCGGTGATTTAAAAGAATATTTGAATTCAATGGCTGACGAAGCCCTGACAACTTACAAGCTTGAAAGGCAGAAGGCTGTTGAGCAGGTAGGGACTTACTCTGACATTTACACAACAATCTGCATTGCAGCTCCCCTGCTGTTTTTCGTGACGCTTGCAATCATTCAGACAATGGGCGGGGAAATCGGGGGGGTTTCGGTTGCGTCAATAGCCACAATAGGAACTTACGGCGTTATCCCGTTGCTTAACGTGGGCTTTATAGTGTTCATGAGCGCTGTGCAGCCAAAAGGATAAAATGAAATTCAGAAAGGTATACATACTCGGAGGATGCATTTCAATAGCATTGCTTATCATAGATTTCCTGATATTCTTCAGCTTCAAGGACCCTGTGGGCCCGACTGTAAGATGGTTCTTTCCGATGTTCATAATAGGCCTTTGCACTGCAGGCGTGCATCCGATGGTTGATTTCCTTAAGGAAATGAGATACCAGAAAAGGGTTGAGGAAAAGTTTGTTGATTTCTCAAGAGATTTGGAAAGCGCTGTCAAGTCAGGCATTTCAATACCTTCCGCCATACTGCAGTCTGCGCAAAAAGATTATTCAGAGCTTACGCCTTTTATCAAGAAGCTTGCAAACCAGATTAAGATGGGAATACCGATTCATAAGGCATTAGTGACTTTTGCGGAAAACACAAAGAATGCAATGATAAAGCGTTCAATCGCGATTGTCATTGAGGCAGAGGCAAGCGGCGGAGACATAGACAGTGTACTTAAGGCAGTCACTGACGCAATGGTAAGCGTAAAGAAGCTTAAGGAGGAGAGGAAGTCAGGCACTTACGGGCAGATTGTGCAGGGCTATATTGTATATTTTGTGTTCATAGGGATTATGCTTGTTTTGCAGCTGAAATTGTTTCCGCAATTGGCAAAGGCAGGCGCTGCGTCAGGAGACACCGGCATGAACATACTTGGCGCTTCAGGAGTGGCAGAGGCTGTAAATCTCGACACAATATTTTTTGCCCTGGTTATGATACAGGGATTTTTTGCAGGGCTGCTTATAGGAAAGTTTTCAGAAGGCACAATCAAAAGCGGCATAATACACTCGGTTGTGCTTTGCGTATTGGCTGCGCTTATTGTCACGACAGCAAAAGGCGGCATATAATTGCATAAAAAAGAATATAAACCCGGAAAGGCAATGAAATATGATGGATAAAAAGGGAGCGAGCCACGCGGACTGGGCAGTGAGTTTGGGAATATTCCTTTTGTATATACTTTCAATGCTTATGCTCATACAGCCCGGAGTGCAGCCCTTTTACAAGAATGATGAGCTGTTGAATGTTGTTACTGAAAATTACAAGAATGAAACATCTTTTGTGTTTTACAAGACGCCGCTGGTGATTGACACTATTAAGGGGGATTTTACTCCCGAATCAATGGAGTATCTTGTCACTATTAATGCTGCTTTTCCTTTTTCAGGCTTGCCAAATGATTATGCTATTACTGGCGAGGACATGGTTCCTCTTGAAAATTTTTATATCGCTAATGATTGGAGTGTTGTACGCTTTAAGGCGCCTATAACAGATACTCCTGACAATAAGTTTTACATAATAAACAACAAGCTTGCAGATGGCAGTTCAAAGTCATATCTGGATAGAGGTGATGCTTCCCCGGGTTCAGGGCTTGAAATAAGCAATAGTGATATAGCCCCGCATACTCCTAACTTCACTCTTATCATTGGCTCGACAGAAACACTGCAGGGAGTAAGTGCTGATTTGCTGGAGAGAGACGTTGATGATGGCGGGATAAACTGTCTTGATGCTGATGAAACTGCGCATGAAAGAAAATATAACGCTATTAAAGGGCAGTGGGGCTTTCCAAGAAGCAAGGATTTTATAGTGCTTTATTCCAATATTGCTTCTGCGCAGTACAATCCGACAGATTATGATTCTGTTGAGAATCCAACAGGCAATATAATTCCTGTATGCAGGTATGAGCTGCCTTACGAGCAGGCAAGCGTGGTTGTTGAGGAATGGGCTACAAGAATGTTCGTGCCTAATGAAATTAGCGGCGAATATCTTGGCGAAACAAAGCCCATAAGGATGGTGGTATGGCTATGGTAATGAACAGGCAGGGCTACATAAAGACACTTGAGGCAGTGATTGCAATTGTCATAATACTTATATTCACGTTTGCAGTGACTCCAAAGCCCCAGCCTTCTTATATTTTGCCTTCATCTGTTGAGAACGCGCAGGTTTACATGCTTGAGGAGATTACGATGCATGAAGATGTAAGAACTGCTGTGATGAATGGGAATCCTTCTGATACCGGAGATAGTATGTATGGGCTAATAGCAGATATAGTTGATGAGAATATGCCTACTGGTTTTGAGTATACAATAGGTGTGTGCGAGGAATCAGCTTGCTCATTTAGCATTCGCCCCGGAGGGTTGCCTGCTGAAAAATCTGTTTACACTGCAGAAGCAATGATTGCGTCTGCGGAAGGGGAAGTTGGAACGCCAAGGGTTATCAGAATCTGGATGTGGAGAAAGTAATTTAAGCTAAGGAATATTCTTCTTTCTTATGAAATACAGGATTGTTGATGATTTAACTTCAGATGTGATGTTTGAAGCATATGGGAAGGGCTTGAAGGAAGTGTTTGCTAATTCAGCTCTTGCCATGTTTTCTGTTATTTGCAATGTAAGTAAGGTTAAGGCTAAAAAATCTGTTGTTGTTAATGTTAATGCTGATAATGCTTCTGACTTATTGTACAAATGGCTTTCCATGCTTGTTGCATTAGTGGACACAAAAGGAATGTTCTTTTCAAAGTTTGAGATTCTTGAGATTGACGAAACTCATTTGAAGGCAAAAGTGTATGGAGAGCCTATATCGCCTGAAAAAGGCGAGACTGTCGTGAAGGCTGTATTGTATTACGGATTTAAGCTGGAGAAAACGAAGAAAGGGTATGCTGCAAGAGTGGGCTGCGATATCTAGCAATTAGTTTGTAGCCTGTGGTTTGTAGTTATTGTCTGCCGCTTACTGCAAATTACGCACTAACAGCTGCGTTCTAAATTATCTTATACTTCGTGCTAATCAAGCCCCACTCGATAAACAATAAGAACACTGCAAGGAACAATAAGTAAATGGAAATGTCCTTGCCAATAGGCCTGTCTTTCAGTGATGCAATCTGCGTGAATGTCGCCATCAGGCTTGCCTCATCAGTCGGGCGGAAATACTGCCCTCCTGTTGCCGCTGCAACTTCCTGAAGAGTTTCCTCGTCAAGCTTGAATGCGGCGCCAATGTCAGAAATAATTCCTCCTTCTGAAGTGCCGATGCCTATCGTGTTTATCACTACCTTGCTGCCCTTGATATATTCAAGGGCATCCATCGGATTAACACCTATGTTTGACTGTCCGTCGGACAATAAAACAACTGCCTTCGGCCTGTCACCGCCGGCAAGCATGTTCGCTGAAGTGATTATTGCAGTGCCTATGTCAGTGCCTCCGAGTTTTTGTATTTCTAAACCATGCACAATTTCAGTAAGTTTGTTCATGTCATCCGTGGGAAGCGCGTGCACGTATGCTGCTCCAGAGAATGTGATAAGCCCTATTTTGGCGCTTGAGGGCATGCTGTCAATGAACATTAAAACAGCCGCCCTTGTCGCTTCCATCCTGTTCGGCTTGTAATCCTCTGCAAGCATGCTTGATGATGCGTCAATTGCAAGAACCATGTCATAATCAACACTCTGCCCCTCGTACCATATTTTTGTTCCTGAGGCTGCAAGAACAAGCGCAACAACAGCTATAATCCGCATTGCAAGCAACAGCGCGTTTTTTGCAACAACTGTTTCTCCGGTAACCCGTTTTATTGCGTCAAAATTCGCAAATTTCAATGCCTGCTTTCTTCCGTGCTTGAGGCTGTAGAAATGCACAAATATAATCAAGGGTATTATGGCAAGAAGCAGAAGATACTGCGGTTTCAGGAATTCAATGTCCATCAGCGCGCCCTCTTTCTTCGCATCTGGAAAAATGTGACAAGCGTATTGTACAGGGGCTCTTCAGTGTTAAGCACCATTGCGTTGGCATTGCAGTCCTTGAATATTGCCATAAGCTCCCTGTCCTGCCTTTTTGAGATTGATTCGTATTTCTGCCTTAACAATGCAGAGTGTATGAGCTGCCTTTCCCCTGTATAAGGGTCTTCAACAAGGACTTCACCCACATCAGACGGCAATGAAATATCCCTCGGGTCGCGAACTATTATGCAGATTGTGTCAAACTTTCCCCCTAATAACTTTAACTTTTTCTGCCATACGGCTCCCTTTGCCCCGTAAAAGTCAGATACTATTACAAGAACGCCGTGCTTTCTTGTGACGTAATTAAGCGCAAACTGCTCTGCTTCAACAAGATTGTAGCTGCCTCCGTAGAGATTAGGGTCTATAACTACTCTTGCAAGCTTGTAGAACTGTCTTATCCCTTTTCCTGCTTTTGTATAATTTTTTACCTTGTCTGAGAAAGCAATAAGTCCCACTGAATCGCCCGCGCTTAGAACTGTGTATGCCATTGCAAGTATGAATTCAGCTGCAACTTCGTTCTTAAGCTTGTCCTGCGAGCCGAAAATCATGCTTGAGCTGACATCAAGAAGAAAATAAACCTCAAGCTCCCTGATTTCCCTGTAAATCTTTACCAGCTTTTGTTTTGCCTTGACAGAGGCTTTCCAGTCAATCTTGCTTGCATCAATGTCAGGAGTGTAGGGCTTGTATCCTTCAAATTCCATTCCTGCTCCCCTGAAAACGCTGAGATATTCTCCAAGAGCCCGTGTCTGCACAATGCGCTTTGTAAGCGCCTCTATCTTCATTATTATCTGGGCTATGTCTACCTTAAGCCTTCTTTTCTCTTCCTGGGCTTTCTTGTCTGCCACGTTGCACCTATGGCACCGGAACTTTGGATAGAATTTCCTTTATTATTATATCCGGCGTGATTTTTTCCGCTTCTGCCTCATATGTCAGGATAAGCCTGTGCCTCATAACGTCGTAAGCGACATCCTTGACATGCTGAGGAGTCACAAATGCCTTTCCTTCAATCATTGCCTGGGCTTTTGCCCCTATGAACATGCAGATACCTGCCCTTGGCGAGCAGCCAAGCTCTATGAATTTTGCGTGTTCCAGCTTGTATTTTGCAGGATGCCTTGTTGCGTCAACAATTTTTATTATGTATTTTTCTATTTCAGGGTCAAGATAGATTGTCTTTGCAAAGTCCTGCATTTGAATAATTTTTTCAGGATTAAGCACCGGCTGGAGATTGAAGTCCTCAAATTTCTGCAGTGTGATATTGCTCCTTAATATCATCTGTTCTTCATCCATTGAAGGATAGGGCATGATAATTTTGAATAAGAACCTGTCGACCTGAGCTTCAGGCAGCCTGTAAACGCCTTCTTGCTCAAGCGGGTTCTGTGTTGCCATTACGAAGAATGGAGAAGGAAGCTGGAATGTTTCTTTTGCAATTGTAACCTGTCTCTCCTGCATTGCTTCCAATAATGCTGACTGTGTTTTTGGAGGGGTTCTGTTAATTTCATCTGCCATGAGGAAGTTTGCGAATATCGGACCTTTTAATGTCACGAATCCTTTTCCTTCTATGTAGCTCTGAAGCCCGAGAATGTCTGTCGGCAGCAAGTCCACTGTGAACTGAACCCTGCTGAAACTGCATCCTGCTGAAACAGCTAATGCCCTGACTAAAAGTGTTTTTGCAATTCCGGGCAAGCCCTCTACAAGAACGTGGCTGTTGCACAGCAATCCCCTTAGCAAGCCTGTGACTACCATGTCCTGCCCGACAATGACTTTTTTAATTTCCTGCCTTAAGTCAGCCAATTGCTTGTGGTATTCCTTGACTTTTTTGGCAGTGTCTGCAGGAGAAAGCTCCTTGATTTTATGAGGCTCATGCGCCGGCTTAGCTGATTCTTGAATGGCGGGCTCTTTTGTTTTCTGGATAATACGCTCTTTTTTTATATATTCCCTGCCTGCTTCTTTTTCTGCATTCTTTTTGCCGGATTTTTTTTCAGGGGCTTTTTTGCCTGCTTCTTTTCCTGCAGTTTTTTTAACATCCTCTTTTTTTGCCATCTTTTCTCTTAATATAATGCTGTTTTATGCTTTTAAATCTTGTGGGTAAACATAGTAGGTAGTAGGCAGCAGGTAGCTGGTAGTTGGCGGTGGCTAAACTATGAGGTGTAAACCAAAGAAAGGCGGCTGGAATTCTTGGTTTGCATTGTTTTCGAAGCGTTTTAATGTTATTAAATGAGGCTGCCTTCCTTGCTTTTTACAGCTTTGCAGCGCTTCTTCTCTGGAAATAGTATATCAAAAGAAGTATTGCAAGTATAAGCCCTATCCCCTCAAGAATCATTGTCTTCCAGTGCTCTTGTATGAATGTTTTTGCCATTCCCGCAAGATTAACATTTGACTCTCCTTCCTTTGCAGCTATGAACTCCTTGCATCCCTGGTTTGCCCTGTGTATCATCTCAAGCCCTTCCTCATACTGGTATGTCCTGAACTTTTCCTCTGCTTCATTTATCAGTTCTGTAAGTTCAAGGCATTCGGGATTCTGCAGGAACAAGTCCCTTGTAAACTGTATCATCTCCTTTAGCTGCGCCTTAAGAACAGCGTCCTTTTCCCTTACATCTACAACAATCTCCGCAAATCTTTTAAGAGGGGGTATTTGCGATTCCGCGTCAAGACGTATTGTGTATCTGTCAGGTGCAAGCAATCCAATGTCAACCTCGAGGTTTACATAAACGCTGTCGCCGATTGTCAGGGCTGTCCACGAAGTTTCATTCAGGTTAAGCTTTAATTCACTCTGGTTTGATGTTGCAATAAGGGTTATTGTGTTAAGGTCAAGCTGCCCTGTATTCTTTAGTATTACAGGCACTATTGTTTTTGAGAGAGGGGTAAGGCTTATCATTGAGGGAACAAGAATTGTCATATCAGCCGCTTTTGTTTCCATTCTTGTGGATGTTGAAGTTGTCGTGGTAGTCAAGGTTACCGGCGGCAGCACTGTTACTTCATCCACGTGCAGGGTGAACTGGTTTGAGTCAGTGGTGTTTATTCCGTCTGACGCTGCAAGAATCATTGTGATTTCCCCAAACCATCCTGAAGCAGGAGTCATTGTTATGTTACCTCCTGAAACAACTGCCAGCGTCATATTTCTTAAATCCGGGTCTTTTACATTTATGTCATCAAATACTGCATCTCCGCTGATTGTTATTAGCTGCAAATTACCTGTTGCTGTTTCATTGAAAGAGACATTGTATGCTAGGTTCCAGTTAGTGCTGTTTAAAGACACATAGAGCAATGTGTTGTTGTCCTTTACTTTTGTTTTTATCCAGTAAGATTCGTTCAGGCTGATGTCAAGCGAATAAGTGCTGCTTAAATAAGACTCAGTGCCGTTGTCATATTTTGCAATATATGTCTTGTTGTCAGTGCTGTTGAAGAATGCAAGCTGAGAATCTTTCAGGCATCCGCCTTCAGATGCAAAGCAGAGCCCTGCCGCGCCTGTGCCCATAAGTTTGATTCTTGCGCTAAACCCGGTGAGATTCGTGTAAGATAAGCCGCTTATATTTGCATATGCAATGCCTGAAGTGCTGTTCTGCCTTATTGCAGGGTTGCCTGTGTCGTTTGTAATGTTCCAGTTTCCATTTGTTTCCCATGCTGAAATAATTCTTGTTATGTTGCTGTCGCTGAAAGATTCATTCAAGGGAAGCCAGTACCCCGAGTAGGTGAGATTCTCCCCGTCTAAATCTATAAAATAAACACTGAAGTTTCTGCTGTTTACCACGTCATTGTACCATCCGTTTCCGCTTGGCAGTTTTGAAATGTTTGGTATCTGCGAGACAAGCATTGGCGGCGCATTGACATTTGCTACAGATACAGTGATGTTATATGTTTTGTTTTGTCCTGTGTCTTTCACAACAAGGGACATTGTATAATTGCCTGCATCAAGATAATATGTTGTATAGCCCCATGTATCGCTTTTTGCTCCTGGTGTGCCGCTTGTTGTATATGTTCTATTTAAGGTTGTATTCCAATACCATTCAAATGTAATAGCATCTCCTTCATCATCTGTGCATGATATTGTGAAGTTGCCTGTTATTTCGCTTTCCCTCATTGAAAAATTTACGCTGTCTGTCGGGAAAAAAACAGTATTCTTAGGAATTTCAGTGTTGTCACTTTTTGTTAGACTTCTATAATTATTTATAGCTGTAGTGCAGTATGGCTTTGTGTTTTCCCTTATTGTGATATTGACAACCTGCGAATCGCTTGCCCCATGAGTGTCATTGACGGTGAAATTAACCTTGTATGTGTCTGCATCCAAGGAATCTGCGTCAATTGTTATCATCCCTGTTGATGTGTTTAAGCTCAACCATCCGCCAATGGCGGAGTCATATAATGCTGTTCCATTATAGGAAAAAGTCAATGTATTGCCTTCCTCGTCTGTTGCGTTTATGTCGTATGTGAAAACAACATCATATACAACAAACAAGTCCGGTATCGGGTCCAAAACAGGCGCGTCATTGACAGAGCTGATATTGAATGTTATTTCATAAGTGTCGTATGCTGCCATATTGTCAGTGACATTAAGAAGTATAGACCAGTTTCCCACTTCTGTATAGTCTGGTGTGAAATTTACAGTAACATTTGCGCAATACACATTCGGGCTTATTAGGACAGCGGTTATTGCGCTGTTGTTCATTGCAAACCAGCTGTAATTGGCGGCAAATGAAAGCGTTGTTGAAGTGTCATTGTCGCAGGCAATTAATGTGCAGGAAGCAAACAGCGTGTCTTCTTCTGCTTCCCTTACAGAACAGAAAGCAGGGTCTTCTGTCATGAACATTGGGGGGACATTATATTCGGAGACATTTATCAGGACAAGCTGCGATGTTCCAAGCCCTGTCGAGTCATTCAAGGTTATGTTAATCCAGTATGTTCCGTTTGATGTTGCTGACGGAGTGAAAGTTATGGGAAGAATTACCTTTCCGCTTGTGCTGTTTGTCGCGTTTGCCTGCGTGACATATAAATCAAGAGTGAATAATGCTGTTGAATTGCTTTTCACATGCACGCTTTCTGTGCTGCTTGGAATCTTCAAATCATCATCTGTGAAGTTAACATAAAATATAAAAGCCGTGCCTTCTGAAACGTTTGTAAGATTGGGGATTGTTTCAAGGACAGGCGCATCTTCCTCATTATAAACAGTGAAATTGAATATGCTTGTGTTTGTCGTGCCGCGGTTATCTGTAATGTTAATCTGCACCCAATTTGTTCCGACATTGATGTCAGTCGGAGTGAAGTTTATTTCCCCTGTTGTTGCATTTATGTCAAATAAGCTTGTATTGTCTGCATATGTTATTGTTTCCCCTGTATCTGCTGTCACGTTTGCTGAAATATTGAGATAGAATTCATACCCTTCTGTAAGATTATACTCTTGCACTATATTAATATGAGGGTAGCTGTTTGCATAAACAGTGAAGTTGATTACAACAGACGCTTCAAGCCCTGTCGAGTCATTGGCGGTTATATTGACCCACCAAGTGCCTGTCTTGTCATTCAGCCCTGTGCTGTCAAATACTATAATTCCTGTTGAGGCGTTTATGTTAAACCAAGTATAGTTTGCAGAATAATTTACCCAGTCGCCAAACTGCGTAAGGGTGTCATTGTCATCTGCCTCAACTTGATTCCAATATGACACATTTGCCCAGGCAGTCACGTTTGTTATATTTTTCCAGTAAGGGTAGTCAGGCACATTATCAACTGAGAAGTTGATTATTTTTGATGACTTTAAGCCTCCGCTGTCTGTGACTGTGATGTTAATCCAGTGCGAGAACACTGCTATGTCTGTCGGCGCGAATGTCACATTGCAGGAAGTGTTTCCGCTGCTTACTGTCTGCGTGCCGCAGCTTATTGTGAACCAGCTGTAGTTTGCAGTGTATGTGTGGGTGTCGCCTTCATCTTCATCTGTTGCGTTGAGCATGCAGGAGAAGATTACATCTTCTGTAAGAATGGTGTTGTTTGTGCTGTTGCATGCATAAAATAAGTTCGGCGGGTCATTGTCATTATTTATTGTCAGCACAAGCACTGTTGTGTTCCTTTCGTTATCAGCGTCTGTCACGTTTATTTCTATGTAATGCGTTCCAACATCCGCGTTTAATGGCGTAAAGGAGACAGAGCCGTTCGACAGGTTTATTGCAACTAATGTGCTGTTGCTTGTAAAATTCAAATAGCCCAATCCGGTGCCTGCGCCGTTTGTTATTGTCCCGCTTTCCTCGTCAGATGCGCTTATGTAAAATGAGCAAAGCGTGTCTTCTGTGCAGGTTTGAGTTAATCCCGTTACTATCGGGGCGTCGTTGACTGCCGTGATTGTATAGGGAATTGTTAAAGAAGCAGAACTAGATCCTGCGCCGTCCGTTGCAGTTACAAATGCATTATAGCTTCCCGCTTGGCTGCTGTTTGTGCATAGCACGGTTATAATGCCTAGATTACTCACAGAAAGTGTGCAGGTTGAGAATGTAGAAGAAGTGCTGTTAATACTAAATGAAGAAAGGGGCAGGTCATTGTCATCATCATCTGTAAAATTTGCGCTTACATTATACGTGCAGGCTGTATCTTCATTACAGGTTTGAATGGGGATTGTTGAATCATATGGAAGAATATTATAGGGTTTTGTATTTTTTATCTCAAAGTAATCTACTGCACTTAAGTTATCATAACGAATGCTAGTATCGGAACTGATATTGGTGCAATTTATTTGAACCATAAACTGAGTTGAATAATTGCTTCGGATATTAAAAGAAGAATTAAATTCATATAAAAATGTAAGGGGATTGTAATTCATTTCTGAAAAAGAGCCATATGTTCCTGTATAATTAAATCGTATGCTGCAATTGCCCATAATTGGTCCAACTGTACTATTTGAATAATTAGCATAAAATAATACTGTTGCATGGCTGGCGCTCTTGCCTGAATCACAGTGAGTATAAGTATATGACGAGCAATTGCTGAACCAGCTAGAATTGTCTATACCTCCTGAACCTTGGTCCCAAACAATAAGACTGGATGTTATACCTGAACTGCTTCCTGAAAATATGCCATAATCTGCAAGCGCAATGCCTATGAGAACCAGAATGAATACAGATGCAAGAATCCCTGCCTTTCTCCACTCGCCGGACTTGTCTATTCCAAGATACTCGTTCTTTACTTTTCCATTTACTCTTTTGCTGTTATACAGATAAGGGCCATACACCTTGTTTCCCCTTTTTACATACCTTTTATGAACCATTATTGATTAAGGGCTTTGATTTTAGGCAAAACCCGTTACACCTCTTCTTTTTGCCTTTTAGCATACTCTCTATACCCAAACCCTGTGTAGTACAACAAAAATAAGGGGTGCAGATTTATAAATATATCCCTAAGAATTCTCCTTAAGCTTTACCCTCTTTTTGTCGCTGTCAGACAGCTTTTCATATAACTCTTTTGCCTCATTATAATACTCTTTTGCCTTTTCGTGATTGTTTGCCTTTATTTCCTTATAAGACAATTTAAGAAGCTTGTTTACTTTCGGGACAGGGTCTTTTCGTTTTGCCGCAAGCATTATTCTTTCAACGTTTACCTCCCTTACAGCCCTTACCATTGAAAGCATAAGGATTGAAACAAGCAGCCAGAACATCCAGTAAATGTTAAGGTTTGCCACAATCTGTTGAGCTGCAAATGCTATTGGCTTTACTTCTGACGGCGCAAGAAGCTCCTTGCATACAGGACAAGGCCCTCCGCAGTCAATGGCATCTTCGCCCTGGTTTTGTATGCCGTCATCACAGGTAGGACAGGACTTACAGATGCTTCCTCCGCAGTCAGGCGCAACTTCATCCTGGTTTTTTATTCCGTCAAAGCAGGTTGGGAATTCAGTGTAGATGCAGGATTGCGTTTCTATCGGCTTGCCTGTTATTGAGCCGCACTTGTTTCTGTCAGAACATATCCTTGTTTGTATGCCTCCGGGCTGGCACCATATCCAGTCAGTGCAAACCCAGCTTGGCTCGCAGAATTTTCCCGCCCCTCCTCCCCCTGCTCCGCTCGGAGTGGTGCTTGACGGCTGCTGGACTGCTGCGGTTATTATCCATGACTCTGAGTCATTTGCCATGCCGTCTGTGATTACCACGGTTATATTATATGTTCCGGCAATTGACGGGCAGAAAGTGTATCCATCAAGTGTTATTGCTGTTTCATTGCCGTCAAGGTACCACATTGTGGAGGGTATTGTTCCGTCTTCATCATATTTTGTTATATTGAAAAACTGGCAGGCGCCTGTGAATAAGGATATTGATTTTTCAAGAGGGTAATAGGATGTTATGTTCGGCGGATGGTTGTATTGCACGACTGTGAAACTGATAACTTCTGAGTCAGATGCGCCTTCTGTGTCATTCACTGTTATGTTAATGGAAAATGTTTCATTAACCCATGAATTGTTTGTGATGATTATTGTAAGAAGATACTCTGCCCAGTTTGAGCTTGTGTTAATTTTTTCAGTGCTGTTCAGGAACCAGCTTGTGTTTGAAAAAAATGTCAGGGCATCAACAGCATCCTGGTCATATCCCCTTAATGTTATGTTAAGGCTTACATTAACCTGGGCTGTCTGCGCGCCAATAGCGGAGAGTATCGGCGCATCATTCACGCTTATTACCTGCATCAGCACGTCCTGGAAATCAACAAGGAATCCCGGGTCAACAACAGTAAATCTCACTGTCCAGTTTCCGATGTCTTCGTCATCAGGTGTCCAGTCAATAATTCCGGAATCTTCGCCTATTACAAAATTAGGATAATTGTCATAGAATTTTAATGCATCGTTGTCCGGGTCATAAGTGAAGTTGCTCATGTTGAAGTAAAAGGGGGAATCCTCGTACATTGTCAGGTTGTAAGTGAGGTTTATTACAGGGGCAAAATTGTCTTCTGTGACATTTATCCGGAACAGCATTGAATCATCAGGCTCCCTGCAGGCATTGTTTCCAACAGTGATATTGACTATATACTGCCCCATCTGCGACGAGTTTGCGGTAAAATTTATCACTCCTGTCGTGCGGTTTATTTCAAACAAAGTTGTGTTGTCTGTGAAGTTAAGGAAAGGATAATATATGTCTTCTCTCTCGCTGAGGTTGATATCAATCCTGTATTCATCTCCATATTTAGTCACCTGCGGCGACACTTCTGAAAGATTTATGTACCAGTCAACGCAAATATCCACGCCTCCGCCCATTCCCCTCCCTGTGAATTTTTCAAAAGGCAGTTCAACCGGATTGTAAAAAACAGCAGAGAATATAATAGCAAGATTGAGCATTATGCTTATCAACAGCCCTACTACAAGCGCCTTTGTCCTTAGCTTCATCCTCTTTTTTCCCTTGGAATCGCTATGGGATTAAGATTGTTTGCACAATATATAAAGTTAACCGAAAAATTAGCACGTGTATTCTATCATGACATATGTCACCAGCTTGCATATGGCTAATTGTATTACATTTTGACAAGGCTAATAGCTAAGATATATAATTCTAAAAATAAGGGATGTCATTTGGAGAATAAGGCTGTTG
>JAQTVM010000022.1 GCA_028706745.1 Candidatus Nanoarchaeia archaeon | reverse complement strand
AAGAAAACCCTTTTGTTTTTAGCTTAAAAAATTCGCGTCTTACATCTTCTTTTTTCATAAATACCACCAAAATTCAGCGGAAACCGCTGAATTTAAAGGGTGGTGACATATGTCACTTGACTATACAAGGGCAATACACCAGAAACCTTTATAAACCCCTCCCTATATCCAATTATAAACATGGAAATCAATGTTCTTGAAAGCGAAAAAACAAGGCTCAAGTTTGAGCTTATAGGCAAGACGCACACCTTGGCAAATATCCTTTCAAAAGAGCTTTGGAATGACAAGGATATCTCTGTTGCAGGCTACACAGTCGAGCATCCGATGAAAGGCAATTCTTTGATGATTGTTGAGACTAACAAGGGAGATGCAAAAAAGGCAGTCATAGCCGCAATTGCAAGGCTGAAGAAGCAGAACAAGGAATTCGTGGCGCTTGTAAAGAAGCTCAAGTGAAGATTGAACGCGGTGAAAATGTTCTCTGTAAAGCAAGGCGCTGAGCTTGTCAAGGCAGCAAGAAATTCTATAGCAAATAAAAAGGCAGAGTTAAAAGGATTTGAAGAAGAGCAGGGAGTTTTTGTCACATTGCATTCATATCCTTCAATGGACTTAAGGGGCTGCATTGGCTTTCCAGAGCCTGTAATGCCCCTGAAGAAAGCAGTTGTAGAGGCTGCGAAGGCAGCTGCGTTTGAAGACCCGAGGTTTCCGCCGGTTGATTCCAAAGAAAAATTCATAGTGGAAGTTTCAGTGCTTACAGTGCCTGAAGAAATCAAAGTAAAGGCGCCTTCTGAGCTTCCAAAAAAAGTAAAAATAGGAACAGACGGACTAATTGTAAGATATGAAATGAATTCAGGTCTGCTTTTGCCTCAGGTGTTTCCTGAATGGAAAGCAAATGAAGAACAGGCATTGTCAATGACGTGCGAAAAGGCGGGCTTGCCGAAAGAATTCTGGAAAACAGGCAAGTGCAGGTTCTTTAAGTTCCAGGCGCAGGTATTCAGGGAAGAAGAGCCGGGCGGGAAAGTGGTTGAGGAAAAGCAGCAACCAAAGCCATAAAGTATAAAAACCAACCTGCTCAATAAAAACATATGGGATACAGGGAATCCAAAAACTGGAAAGACCTTTTGCATAACATCTGGTTCTTTGTATGGGAGGACGACAGCATTGAGTCGTGGATAGTAAATGTCATTCTTGCATTTGTCATTGTTAAATTCATGGTATATCCCCTCTTGGGATTATTGCTTGGAACATCATTCCCTGTTGTTGCGGTTGTTTCAGGCAGCATGGAACACAACGGATTAGGCTTTGATGCATGGTGGGAAGAGAACAAGGCATGGTATGAAGAGCAGGGCGTTGTAAAGGAAATGATGCAAGGCTATAAGCTGCACAACGGATTTAACAAGGGAGACATAATAGTTCTCAAAGGTGTTAAGCCGGAGAATATAAAAACAGGCGATATTATTGTTTATTCAACCGACAGATATAAATACCCCATAATACATCGGGTTATTGAGGCGAACAGCCCGAGTTTCAGGACAAAAGGGGATAATAATCAAGGATTTGACCCAAGCCCTGTTGATGAAAAACAGGTTGTGGGGAAAGCCGCTTTTAAGATTCCGTGGCTCGGCTGGATAAAAATATTGTTTACGTCAATAATAGGAGGCTAGAAAATGGAGTTTTGCGCAAAGTGCGGGAGCATACTTGTCCCGAAGGAAGGAAAAAAGCTTGGATGCATGAGATGCAATTATTCTGTAAAGGCAAAAGAGGCAGTTGAGCTGAAAGAGACTGTTGAAAAAGCAAAGAAGCTTGAAATCATTGATGAGAATCCTATGAAGGCTTATCCAAAGACAAAGGAAGAATGCCCAAAGTGCGAGAATAGGGAGGCATATTTCTGGACAGTGCAGACAAGGGCAGGGGATGAAGCTGAAACGCGCTTTTTCGAATGCACTAAGTGCCACCACCGCTGGAGAGATTACAGCTGATTATTTAAGATTCACCGCACAGTCTGTCATAGAAACGCTTAAATACTCTTGTTCTATTTTTCTTTTTGATGGGATTATTCAGCAGTTTCAGGAAAAAAGAGGAGCAAGCCAAGCCTGAACAAAAAAAGATGATTCTAAAAATGTTTACCTTGCTTGATGACGCAGACGTCATGGATGCTGTTGAGCATGTAAAGCTCGGGACGACAATCGCGTTCTTCAAGCTGAAAAACAGGGAGCTTACAAAAAGCGCCCTTGTTTCATTGAAAACAGCATGCCATTCTGTCAACGGGGAAATAGTGGGCCTGCCTGACGGCTGGTTTGTTGCCGCGCCTTCTTCAATAGAGATAATTAAGAAAAGCGCAAATGCGGGAAAGCAGGTTGCCCAGGCAATGATTGAAAAGGAAAAGCTTGCCAAGGAAATGAACCAGAGTATGGATGACAGGATAATTGTTCTTGATGAAATAGACACGCTTTAGGCAGTAGTTTTTAGTAATCAATCAAATTGTCTTTCTCTTCTTAAGAAATTCAACAAGCTTCTCGGAAATCAGGGGTTTCCCATTGGATTCAACATACCTGAACGGCAGTTCCACAGAAAGCCCTTTCCGGACATCTATTTCAATTGTGTCAATGAATGCAATGTCTTCAAATCTTTTGCCTTCTGCAATAAGCTTTGCAGCATACACGGCATTGTCAGTCGGCATTTGCTTTTTTCCAAGGCTTCTTGTTTCCACATTGGGCATTCTTGATGTAAGCAGTTCTTTTGTCCTCTCGCGGGGAGGATAATCCCCCAGAATGCCTCCAAACACCAGATATTTGAATCTCCTGCAGTCTTCAGGCGTCAGGATTTTATCAGAAGCAGGGTCTAAGACGCAAACGTCAGGAAAGCAGAGCTCAGCTATGCTTTCCTTTTTTACTTCGCCAAATGCAGACAATGAATCTTTTTTTCCTTTTACGTTTGTGAAAATTAAATTCTCTTTTCCAACTAATTTAGAAATATGCTCGTACTCAATCAAGTGCCACTTGAATGCCTTTCCGAAATGCTCGATTACGTATTTCATTGTGCAAAGGATTCTTGTTTTGCTTTATAAATCTTTTCAGAACAGGCTTTTAACAAAGGCAAAAGCTTTTTATAGCTGTCTTACCTTAGAATCAATAAGAGGCAAAATATGGACTGGAGCATTGTTGTCATCATCGGCATTTTCCTTGTATATTATATAACTATTTTTATTGAGCAGAGAAAGCTTCTCACTGAGCCGAAGGATATTATTTCCAAATTTCTTGTTGTTGTCCTCTTTTATGCAGGGCTTTCATTGATATACTATTCAATTGTGGGCAGGCCCTTGCTGACAGAAAGTCCGCAGACTTATAATGCTTATATTTTCATCATTGGGTTCATTGCAATTATATGGACCCTGCCCCTTATTTTAAAGGATTTCAGGTTCTATAACCGGCTGTTTGCAAAAACAAAAGAAACAAACTTAAAGCTGAAAAGCAAAAGAAACAGCGATAAATAATTTTAGGTATTCTTAAAATAAGTATGCCCCCTTCGAGATTCGAACTCGAGTCTCGGCCTCGAAAGGGCCGAATGATTGACCGGGCTACACCAAGGGGGCAAAACAATGCAGTTAGAGAAAACTAGTTGCTTTATAAATGTTATCACAGCGAAGAGAGCCAGTCAATATCCTCAATGCAGAACTCCCTCAGCCGCCATTCAGCATGCAGCCCTGCCTTAAGCTCTCTTGAAACAAAATTCTCATCAGATTCCCTTGTGTAAATATCCCTGATTTCCTGCTGAACCCTGCGGAATTCAGCATCCTGCTCATTAATCCTGTACTGGAGCGCATGCTCGTCAAGAGTGCATGAGAATCCTGCCTCTTGCATATCCTTTTTTATTTCTTCAATCCAATCAATCGGCTTGTCATATATGTTTGCATGCAGGTGCAGGATATTATTTTCATCAAGCTGCACGACATCATAGCGAAACTCGATGGGTATTCTTTGGCGTATGAACCCTGACTCGTTATTCGGGTCTATCCTGCTGTACAAGTCAAGCATCTCCTGTTTTTTTATCCTCGCGCACCCGCCTGAAGAAGGCATTCCGATTGTAAACTCGTCATATGTTGTGTGAAGCACGTAATTGTGCATTAACTCCATTTTGCCATATGGCTGCATTACATTCACTCTTGTTGTAACTCCCCTCATAATCCTGCTGTAATTAATTCTTTCTCTTCTGTAGTTTCCTTCCTCATCAAAACCGTCGTTCCATTGGACAACCTGCCCTCTCTTTGGTCCGTGCGTGTACTTTATCTGAAGCCCCCATACTTTTGCATTAAGCCAGCCCTCTCCAATCGGGGTAAACGGCGGAGTGCAGTAGCTGCGCCCCGGGCAGGGTGAATAAAGATATCCCCTTCCAACTCCGACTGTCGTATCAAAGTCAACTTCGGTGTTTCCGTCTGAATATGTGTTGTAAAGCCATAAATGATATTCGGGAATATTTACGACAACCTTCTGCGAAACAAGCTTCCTGTCTGTTGCAATGGGCATTTCTTGGAGAATCTGCTCTTCCGGCAAAGGCTCTTCTATGGACTGTTCTTCCTGAAAGGAAATTTCAGGAACAGGAATCTGCAATTCAGGCGCCTGCTCAAGGATTGTTTCCAATGGCTGCGCTTCTTCTGTTAAAGCGGGAGCAGCCTCATATGAACTGCTGTTTGCATCTCTTTCAGAATCAAGCGAATCATTGAAACAGCACCCTGCAATCAGGGGCAGTCCTGCCAAAAGGTTTCTCAGCTTCATGCTTAAAAGAGCATAAACAGCCTGTATATAAACTTAATCGTTGCTTACTCTTGGCGCAAGAACAAAGCCAAGGTAAAGCTTCCCATTGACATTGTATTCCAGTTTTAACGGATAGTCATTGGAATAGCTTACACCCACCTCTTCAGTCAGCTTTGACGCTTTCGACATCTTTGCCAAATACTCTATTGCGTACTTGGCAATCACCTCTCCTTCTTTCCCCAGCGAAACAGAAGCATTCGGGAATTCAACCTTTGCATCGCTCAGGTTGCCCTCAGACTTCATTAAGAATTTTCCGTTTTCTGAAACCAGCGCAACTGAATCAGAAGCAACTGACATGTCGCTTATTGCATCATCAAATTTTGATGACGGCATCATAATCTTTGCATTGAACTTAAGGCTGGGAAGCTTCTGGGCCTCCCTGTCATAATCTATCAAGGACAAATTAAACGTTTTCCTGCCGTCTCCAATCAGCTCAACTTTCATCCTTCCTTTTTCAAGGCTCATTGCGATGCTGTCTTCCGGCTTTGCCCTTTTCAGCACTGCCTTTAAGTTGTCAAGATTAAGCGATATTTCAGTGTCTTTCTCAGCTTCGTACTCTGCAAAAGCGCCTGCCATCAGCTTGAAGTCAATCATTGCGACATTCGCGGGGTCAATGGCTACCAGTTCCATTCCGTTTTTTGTAAGCTTAAAAGTAACTTCATTCACAAGCTCGGAAATGACATTTACGCTTTCTTTGAGAAGCCTTGAATCAGCGAGTGTGAATTTCATTATACGTTGGAAACAATTAGGTGTTTATAATGATTATTGTTTTGCAGAATATACATTGCATTACATGCAATAATCAGCAAAAAGTTTAATAAGCCTGATTCATTCACTTTAGCAGTAATGCCTGAAGAAAAAAAAGAGGATTTGGAGGAAATATGCTTGGGGCATATTCTTAATTTCATCAAGAAAGACGGAGAGCCGGGTGAATTTAAGGCAGGAGACCTTAAGGTGCTTAAATCCCTTTACGGATGGCCAAGTTATAATTGCGACATATGCAAATGTGATGAGATGAACAGGCAATGCCCTTATTACAAGCCCGTAAGGGTTCATGCATATAATGTCATTCCTGCTGATGAGCCTGCAAAAAAAGATTAATTTCTTCAAGAAAAAATTTTTAAACAAATCCCATTGCATGCGACTTGTAAAGCTGCATTGCCCTTATCATGAGGAATATGCCATAAACTGCAAGAAGTATGCTTAATACAAAATTAGGTATTGACAGGTTCATAAGGAAAGGCAAAAACCCCACAAGCTTGTAGTCAATCAAAAGAGGCAATGCACCTGCAAAAGCCATTATCAACCCGATAAGTATTGCAGAGAACTTTGTTGCGCCCATCATTGTCCTTACCTTGAATGAGTCAATCAAGAGCAGCAATCCTGCCACAACTAATAGTATCTTGACAACCAAGCCGGTAAGGAATCCTGTCGGCACAGGAAGGAATATCCCGAAGAACGCAAGTGTTGCAGCTCCGCCGAATATCAAAAGGAAGAGCCCGAATACCAGACTGAACCAAATTTTTCCTGTTCCGCCGCCCATATGGTCTGACATTTTAACCTCTTTTGACAGCATTACAGTGGGTTAAGGCATTTAAATAATTATCGCTGGATTAGATATGCTAAAAAAAGAAAATAAAAGAAAAAAATAAAAGAAATTACATCAAAACAGCAGTTTTTCCCAGCCTTGATTGTCATACCATCTCATCACATCAGGCATTGCGCTCTGGCACGTGTATTTTGGAGAAAAGCCCGTTGCTTTTAGCTTTTCGTTGTTCATTGTCAAATCTCCCGGGATAAACATGAAGTCAACTTCCCCGGGTTCAAGCATTGCGCCGGGCTTTTTCTTTAAAATTCCCGCTTTTAGCAGATGCTTTACAGCATAAGAGCATACATCTGCAACAGGCCCCATTATTCCCTTTGTTACGTGTATGTCAGGCATATGCCCCTGCAGCATCTTTGCAAGCCCTGTCTTTTTTATGTTTACTTCTGCCATTTCTGCAATATCTTTTGGCGAGACAGCATCATCAGCATTTATGTTGAATGCCATGTCAGCCGGATTTCTGCTTTTTGTAAACAAGTCATTTTCATAAATATGCAATGCAGCGCCGACAACATCATCAACATGCACATATGGCCCCTTGAATGTTCCTGCGCCAGGCAAAAGTTTTGTTCCTAGGAGTTTTGCAGTCAAAGCCTGCGTCATGAATATTCTTGCAGCGCTGTATCTTGCTCCTTCTCCAAATATGACAGCCGGTCTTAGGAGAGTTACATGAAATCCTTTAAAGCCATTCAGGTTTGATGCTTCAATTTCGCCCAATACCTTGCTTTCTGCATAAGGGTCAATTGGGTCAACAAGGCTGTACTCATCAAGATTATTCCCAACGCCGTATATTGAGCCTGAGCTGAACCTAACTATTCTTTTCACGCCATTATCAATTGCAGCCTCACAGATATTCCTTGTGCCCTTTACATTCACTGCGTACAGCTTTTCCCAAGACGCAAAGAAGTCAAACAAGTCAGCAACGTGAATTATTGCAGAACAGTCTTTTACAGCTTCATCAAGGCTTTTCCTGTCAGTAACATCTGATTTTATGAATTCAATTCCAGCAGGCAGGTTCCTTGGCGTGAATAAGTCAGTTGCCCTTATGTCAGTATATCCCTTGTTTTGCATCTCGGCAAGCATTTTACTGCCTACAAAACCGGCAGCGCCTGTCACAAGAACTTTTTGCTTTTTAACTGCAGTTTTGCAGCCGCATCCATCGCAATTTTTGCATCCTGTCATTTGTAATCACCAAGAGGAGTAATCTTCTCTGTATTTAAAAGTCTTGCGTAAAAGGTAAGACAAAGTAAGAGAAAAGGCAGAAAAACTAAAAAAAGAAAGCCACTTATTCAAACGCCTTGAAGTTCCTGAAGATTGTCTCTTCCCTGTCAGGACCCACTGAGATTATTGAAACAGGAACCCCTGTATAAGTTTCCATCAGCTCAACAAACTGCTTTGCGCCGGAAGGCAGGCTTTCGTAATTCCTTACTCCTGAAATGTCTCCAAAGCCGGGAATCTCAACATAGCATGGCTTTGCCCTTGACAATGTCTCCAAATCCCACCCATTATACTTTGTTGTAAGCTTTCCATCCTGCCAGTATCCCACGCAGACTTTTATCGGGTCAATGTCATGCATTATGTCCAGTCTTGTCAATGCAAGGTCAGTAAAGCCGTTAAGCTTATGCGAATAATTCAATACAACCAGGTCAGGCCATCCGACTCTTCTTGCCCTTCCTGTTGTAGCCCCTCTTTCCTGCCCTCTCTCCCTTATCAGCTTTGCAACAGGGTCTGAATAGTTCTCGTCAACAGGCCATTTGCCTCCGTCCAAACAAGTCACAACAGGACCTGAGCCTACTTTTGTAGGATATGCCTTTACAATTCCTATGACTTTCATTGGAAAAGCAGGAATTCCGACAGCTGTGTAAACAGCGGGCGCCCTTACTTCGGAGCTTGTGACTTTCGGATAATTTCCAAAGCCAATGTCAAGCATTGTGCCCTGCGCTCCCTGGATTACAACATTTTTTCCTTCTTTTAATGCAGTATACACTTCATCAGAAACATCTGCCATATACTTTTTCAGTTTTCTTCCTGATTCAACAGCAGCTTCCACACACTGCTCAGCTGTCAAAGGCATATCTTCAATAACATATTTGCCGTCAATTATTTTCCTGTCAGGCATTACCATCTCCAAGCCCATGTTTGCGATGATTCCCTTAATGTAATCATAATTTTCCCTGACTTTCTTTTCAAGCTTTTTCTCATCACTGCATAATTCAAAGAATCTTATTCCCGCCCTGCTCTTCTGCTGCTCATATGTAGGGCCAATGCCTGAAAGGGTTGTTCCTATTGCGCCGCCTTCTGTCTTGTTATTCCCTTTTGCTTTCAGGTCAGCTGCCTTTTCCCTTGCATAGTCAAGAGCCAAATGATAAGGCAGTGTGATTTGCAATCTTGGGTCAATTCCCAGATTAACATCCCAGTTGAATTCTTCAAGCTCTTTGCATAATTGCTCTGGCCTCATTACCATTCCCTGAGCCATCAAGGAGCGCTTTTTTCTCAATGCGCCTGACGGAATAAGATGAAGAACCACTTTTTTGCCATTAATGACATATGTTGTGCCTGCATTTCCCCCTCCGTTTGCCTTTACTATCAAATCAGCTTCCTCGTTTGTTGCATCAACTATCTTTCCCTTTCCTTCGTCGCCCCAAAGGGCGCCTATGATTGCTGTTAATGGCATTTTAGTCCTCCTTTGTGAATATCCAAGCCAAGCAACTGAATAAATTGTCTGCTTATATAGTTTACCTTTTTAAAGAAGAATAAGGTCCAATTAACCAGTATATTATCTCTACTTTATTATTCCAACATCTACCTGCATTTATAGTCCCCATTATAATCTTTTCTTTCCCAAATAATTCAGATAGTTTATTCTTTATATTTTTTTTACAATTATTTAAAATAGCACCAGATGTCCTATACTTATTAAATGCATTATTAATGCCTCCTGAATATTTAACTATGTTCTGTAATCTTTTAGATATTATAGCTGAAGGATGCGTAGCAAGTAATAAAGAATAACATTTTGTTTCCTTTTGTAATAGCTTTTTATTCTTTTGAAAATCTTGAACCAAGAGTTTAGGAAATATATCTTTCTCTTTATGGATATCTATTCCATCAAATGTGTACATTGCTTTAAGTTCTAATATCCTAATGGGCTTATTATATGAATCTAATATAACTAAATCTGTACGATTCCATTCTCTTGCAACTTTTAATGTATTTAATATTTTATGTAATCTAAACGCTATTTTATCTCTTATAGGCAGTTCAATTTTACTAGTTAACGCAAGATATGCCAATTCATCCTTTTTAAAATGGATTTGAATAGATTTTAGTTCATTTTTAATAGCATTATCTATAGACTCATCTTTTACGAAAATAGGCATAATACTAATAAGGCTATTTTATTTATAAAGCTATACAGACAAGTTTTTAAACTAATAATTTATCCATCATTTGGAATGAAAAAAGTCGTGATTATCGGCGCAGGACCTGCAGGCTTGTTTGCAGCATACAAACTGGCAGGAAAATGCGATGTAACCATTCTTGACAAGGGGCTTCCTGTTGAGAAAAGGCACTGCCCTTCTCCAAATAATTGCAAAAGGAAATGCAAGCTTTGCGCAAAGCTTTATGGCGAAGGTGGTGCAGGATTGATGTCTGACGGAAAAATAATATTCAGCACAGAAATAGGCAGCTTTTTGAATAATGTGGACGGAGTTGGCGAGGAAAGAAACAAAGGGCTTGTTGCAGAAGTACAGGAAATATTCGGGCGGTACGATGTGCAGATTAATCCTCTCTCTGAAGAAATAAACAGCAAAATATCCGGACTTGAGAAAGCATGCGCTGCTGAAGGCATAAGGTATGTGCCTACAATACTTGCCCATGTTGGAACAGACAAGCTTGAGGAGCTTATCATAAATTTCAGGAATGAGCTTATTGAAAAAGGCGTAAGATTCGTGCCAAAGTCAGATGTAAAAAATATTCATGTGGAAAATAGCGGTAGAATAATTGTTGAAACCAAAAGGGAATATTCCTTTTATGAAAAAGCAAAAAATACTCTTAGGCGCATATTCTTAAGAAAGAATGATGATGCATACGAATGCGATAATCTTATTATGGCTCCCGGAAGAGTTGGCGCAAAATGGCTTGAGGGAATAGTGCATAAATTGGGCATTGAATATACCTACAACGCAATGGACTTGGGTGTAAGGGTTGAGGTTAAAAGGGATAAAACAGACAGGATAACAGAAGTGTGCAGGGACATGAAATTTCAGATGAGAACAAGCACTTATAATGATCTTGTAAGGACTTTCTGCACATGCCCCGGCGGGAAAGTTGCAATCGAAGCTCATGAGGAAGGATATAATCTTGTTAACGGGCATTCTGAGAAAGGAGACCCTTATGAGAACACAAATTTTGCATTTCTTGTAACAATTCCTTTTACCAGCCCGATGGCTAATGGCAATGAATATGCAAGAATGATTGCAGCGGCAGTGAAAGAGCTTGGAGGCGGCAAGCCTATATTACAGCAACTAGGGGATTTGCGAACAGGGCATAGGAGTAAGAAAGAGCGCATTAATGATTTTAAAGTAAAGCCTTCTTTAGAAGGAATAACTTTCGGAGATGTAGGGCTTGCATTGCCCCATAGGATAGTATTGGATATTATTGAGGGATTGGAAAAACTGGATAAAATAATTCCCGGAGTTGCAAATGATGAAACGCTTCTTTATGCTCCTGAGGCAAAATTCCACGCATTGAGAATAAAGAATTCTGACGGTTATCTTCAAACCAGCATTCCCGGAATCTATGTTGCAGGCGACGGGGCGGGCTTGTCAAGGGGAATTGTGGGCGCTGCCGCCTGCGGGGTTCTTGCTGCCGAGGGCATATTGCGCGAAGATTGATTCTAGTTTAATTTTTTTGCTGATTAATCTAAAAATATAATAATAGAAAAATAAAAAAAGAAAATAAAAAAGAAGCGCCTTACTTTTTCTTCTCACCTTTTGCTGCCGGCGCCGCGGCTTTTGCACCTGCCGCAGGAGCTGCTGCTCCTGCTGCCGGCGCTGCCCCGCCTGCCGCTGCTGCACCTGCAGCCGCCTTTGCAGCTTCCTTGGCTTCCTTGTCAGCCTTTATCTTTGCAAGGTCTTTTTCAAAGCGTTTCCTTGCAGCTTCAAGCTGTTCTTTCATCAAAGCCTTTTTGTCAGCGCTTAATTCTGTATTCTCGGAATTTATCAGTGAATCGAATTTTCCGGAGTCAATGTCAGCATTTACTTCAACAGCTGATTTTCCCTCAACAAGAACTCCAAGGGAATTGCAGCTTCCAACCACTGTCTTCACGGCAGCCTTCATTGTTTTTGCAAGCAGTGAGTCCTTTTTCATCTGCGCAATCTTGATTACCTGCTCAATAGCAAGGTTGCCCACCTTGTCCTTGTGCGGAATGCCTGCGCCTGTTTCAATGCCAAGCTCTTTCTTTATTAAAGCAGAAGTTGGCGGAGTTCCTATCTCAATGTCAAACTCCTTTGTTGAAGAATCAACCACGACTGTTACAGGCACTTTCATGCCCTTGTATGCGGCTGTCTTTTCATTGATTTTGCTTATAACCTGCCCTATGTTGACGCCCAAAGGCCCCAAGGCAGGCCCTAACGGCGGCGCAGCTGATGCTTTGCCGCCTTCAATCATTGCCTCGACTTTTTCTTTCTTTCCCATTTTATTGTCTCCTTGTTCAGAAGCTTATTATTGCAATCCTTTCGTTTTAATTTTCATATACCTTTATAAACCTTGCTGTTTTTTGAAAGCGTATGAAAGATTACATATTCATACTAGGCAGGGACCCTGAATTGTCGATTCTGGAGCTTGCAAGCTATCTTAATGCAAGAAAAGTCCAGTATAAGATTAAAGCCCGTTCTAAAACAGCAGCCCTTGTTTCTTTGCCTGAATTGAATTTTGCCAAAGTAATTAAGGGGCTTGGCGGCACTGTGAAGATTGCAAGAGTGATAAGTGATTTGGATTCAGAAGAGCTTTACAGCGGAAGCTCAAACAAAATCAAGTATGGCATAAGCGTTTATGATGATTCTGATGTTGATGAATTGAAAGAATACATCAAGACAAGGATGAGGCAGGAAAAACTAAAGGCAGCTTACAAGCGCTCATCAAGGCAGGAGCCTTTTCTTATGCCGAATGACGTGATACGGCACGAATTAATGAATGAGGGTTTTGAGCTTGTTGTTTATGATAACATGGCTGCAAGGACAATAGCTGTTTTCAATCCTTTTGAATACGAGAAAAGGGACACTGAAAGACCAAAGCAAAGGGAGCTTCACATGCTTTCAATAAGACTGGCTAAAATCCTGATTAACCTGTCAATGGCAAAAGAAGGGGATGATTTGATTGACCCTTTCTGCGGATACGGAATATTATTGCAGGAAGCGATGCTGATGGGGGTTAATGCAATCGGATTTGACATAAGCAGGGAATGCGCAGAAGCATCAAAAGTAAACCTTGCGTGGATTGCCAAAAAATACAAGTCAAGTGCGCAATTCAAGATATTCAATGCAAACAGCAGGCAGATTTCAAGATTTATTGAGAAAGCAGATGCAGCGGCAACAGAGCCTTACATGGGTCCTTTGCTGAACAAGATTCCTGTCAGGAAAGATGCAATAAAAACAATACAAGTGCTTGAGCCGCTTTACAGGGATGTATTGAAAGAGCTTGCAAAGGTTGTAAAGGGAAACATTGCAATCATTGTGCCCCGTTTCAGGCTTTATTCAGGCGAGAGAATCAAGTTTAATTTCGAGAGAATGCTTTCTGAATTCGGATTTAAGCCTGTTTCAGCGCTTTCTGAAGTGAAACTGCCAATAATATACACTGCTTCTGACTCAAAAATAGAGCGCGAGATATGGGTTGTAAGAAAATTATAGTCCATTACATAAATGCTTATAAATCCCGGATGCATACTAGTAAATATGAAAAAAGAGGCAAACCCTGCGCAGAGCGCGCTTACTGAATTCAGTTCTGTTAAAAAAATTTTGAAAGCGGGAAAAGTGAATGCAAAGAAAGCAAAAGATAATTTTCAGCTTAATATTTCTGCAATAACAAACAAGATTGCCGCAAGGCTTGTCAAGGAA
>JAQTVM010000021.1 GCA_028706745.1 Candidatus Nanoarchaeia archaeon | reverse complement strand
CTTTCAATACATCCGGAATGGCGGGCGCAATCCCGATGCTGGCAATGTCTGCCTTGAAATTCATAAGCCCTCTTTCCTTAACATAAGCCCCGAGCTTTTGCAGAATTCCCTTCTGCATGCCGAGCTCTTCAATGCTGTTCTCAACAGGAACTATCAGCGAGCCCTGCATTGACATCACGCCTGAAAGCGAGCATCCTGCATCGCCGGATATCTCGGCAGAGCCTTCGCCTGAATCAAGGCTTACAATTCCGCTGTCAACCCTGCACCTTTCTCCGGGAAGCATCAACTGCCTTTCCTCCGCCTCGCTGCACTGCACTGAATTAAAACTGCACAGGTATCCCCTGCTTACTCCGTATCTTCTTGATATTTCAGAAACATCGCCGCTCATGAGCCCGCGCACTTCTGAAAACGAAAAATCGCTTCCTGAAGCGTATATCTGCCTGTCGCAGAAATCAATTGCATTGTTTCCCCTGCTTCCGCACCTTGTAAGAGTTATGTCTTGGCTTCTTGTAAGCACCCTTGCCCCCCCGTCACTGCTCATGAAAGCCGCATCTGAATTTTCACCAACCTTTATCCTGTTTTCATCAGTATAATATACAGTGCCTTTTGCAACAATCAATCTTTCAGAAGCTGTCTGAAGCCTGAAGTTTCCGCGGATAAGAAAATTGTAGTCAGAGCCTCTTGGCGCAGGCTGCACATCAACAGAGCCGACCGCGTCAGGAATCACAATTCCGTCAGAAACCCACTGCCCCTGGTTGAATCCGAAAATCTGGAAAGGCTCTGTTGTGTAATCAAATCCCAATTTAACTTCGTTGTTTTCATAAAGCAGTGTCGTGCCTTTTGCAAGCTTGTATTTCCTGTCTCCAAACACATATTCTGTGTCTTCCCTTGCAACCATGAACTCGGCTTTTGAAAGCTTCCCTTCTTCAAAGACAAATGTCGCGCTGTTTATGCTGTTTCCTTCCGGCCCTTTCCTGATTCTGCCTGAAACAAAATTCTTGTATGGATTTGCTCCAATCTTGATTAAGCACACTGCGGGCGAGTCCATGCTTGCGCCTTCATCTTCTGTTTTTATGTAAAACTTTTCACCGCTTTTTGATATGAAGCAGTCCTTTCCTGCTAACAATGAGCCGGCAGGCATTCCGGCAAGCTTGCTCACGTCTGTTACCTGCTGTGTCTTGCAGTTGTATATGTCTCCGAAGGTTCCGTCAAGGTTGAATCCAATCACGCATTTTCCGGCTTTCATGTTTTCAGTTTTTATTCCTGTCATGCCGCTGTCTTCCTGCACAGCCATTCCGGTTGTTTCGCTTAATGAAGAGTCAGTTGCTTCATCAGTGCTGCTTTCCGCTTCATCTGAAGAGCCCCCGAAAGAGCTTCCCTCATCCATTCTTAATGTGTCAAGATATCCTCTTGCCATGTAAACCATTGAAAGCTTCTGCCCTACTTCAGGAGAAAGCTTGCTCATTACCTGCCCCATTGCAAAATTCTCAGCAGTGCCCCACGCATCCTGCGTTGCCCCCTGCGCCTGCCCGTACATGCTCATGCCCTGCGTATAAGCATTGCACGCGCCTGCTTCCTGCTGGCAGAGCTGCTGCTGCATCATTTGAGTTGCAAATCCCGTTGGATTTTCTAAATAGCTTGTAGAAGAGCTGATGGTTGTAATTATTCCCCTTATTTGGGTGTACTTCTGGCACAAGTCGCCTGCTTTTTTGCAAAGTTCTGTTGTTGCAAAGTTTTCCATGAATGCCTGCGGCGCCTGTATTGCATAATATGCATCAAGAATTCTCTGCCCCTCGCCGCTCTGCGCAGTCAATTGTGAAATCTGCTGTCTTCCGGTGCTGTAAACCAAGTCAGTGAATCCTGCGTACACAATTCCTGCAAGCAATACAATAAGCACCAGCGCAATGCATCCGAATATAATCCTTGTTTTAGTAGCCATTTGCAAACACGAAATCAAAACCTCCCTCTGACTTGTCTGTTATGCTGAAAACATAAGTTGTAATCATGTTGTCTATCTCTATCTTGAAATTGTTTTTCTCAGCCGAGTCAATCAGGCAGCTCAGGCAAATCTCATTCGGCTTCTGAACCTGCACTGCCATGAATCCTGTGACTTCATCCATTATTTTTCCCATTTTAAGAGGCGCTGAAGCCCTGAACAAGCCGGCTTTTGAAACAAAATCCCCTTTCCTGAATGTTATGTCCCATTCCACTTCTGCATCAACAACAGTGTCCTTTATGAAAACAGATGCGCTTTTTACACTGCCGGGAGTTATTATGATGTCTCCGCCTGTGCCTGCGCACTGCAGGGCATTTTCTTTCAGGTAACTGCCAAGGGCTTTCTCAACTTCTTCCTTTGCAGGCAAATGGCTCTGCCCGTCGTAATAAAGGTAAGTCACGTCAAGCCCTGCATAATCATATTTTTTTAATTCTGAATTGTCCGTGTATCCGCCTTTGAGCCCGGCGCTTACTGCTCCGTCATTAAGAACAATGTCAAGGCAGTCCTCTATCTGCTTTCCTGCTTCCGAGAACTGCGGCGAAAGGCTGGTTATGTCTTTTGCCCCCTGCGCCATTGACGGAATTTTTGAATAAAAAATGTAAATCCCTATGCCTGCGAATATCAGGATGCCTAGAACAACAAACATCGTAACCTGCCCTTTTTTCATTATTATATTCTAATTAGCGTATGTATATAAATATTGCTTATGGGAATTAGTATGTAGTTTGTAGTTATTTAGTTCGCAGCTAACTGCCTGCTGCTTGCTACTAACCACCAACTACTCACCACTAACTATTTATATCAGTTCCTCACACTTAAAACAAAATATGGCAGAATTGATAATCACTGAAAAGCCGAGCACTGCCGAGAAAATATCGCATGCCTTGGCTGAAGGCAGGATGGAAAAGCTTGTTTACAGCAAGAAAGTCCCTTACTACAAGCTGAAGCATAACGGAAAAGACATTATTGTCGCGTGCGCAGTAGGGCATCTTTACACGCTTGCTGAAAAGGAAAAGCACGGCTGGACTTATCCTGTGTTTGACGTTGAATGGAAGCCGCTTGGGGAAGTTGAAAAAGCAGCCGCTTATTCAAAGCTTTACCTCAATGCAATAAAATCCCTTGTGAAAGAGGCGGACTCATTCACGATTGCAACAGACTTTGATGTTGAGGGAGAGGTTATAGGATTCAACATCCTGAGGTACCTGTGCAAGAAGAAAGATGCAAAGAGAATGAAATTCTCGACAACAACTTCAGAGGATTTGCTTGAGGCATACAAGAATGTAAGGCCCCACATTGAATTCCTGCAGGCAGAGGCAGGCATAACGAGGCATGAGCTTGATTATTATTACGGAATTAACCTGAGCAGGGCATTGACCCTTTCTGTGAAAAACGCAACAGGGATGTTCAAGATTCTTTCATCAGGAAGAGTGCAGGGTCCTGCATTGAAAATAATCGCTGACAGGGAAAAGGCGATAAAGGAATTTGTCCCTGTGCCGTTCTGGCAGATACAATTATTGGCAAACGGTGTTGACGCTTGGCACGAGGAAGACAAGTTCTGGGAAAAGCCAAAAGCCCTTGCTTCATTTGAGAATGCAAACCTGGCGAAGGGAAAAGCAGCTGTTTCAAAAATAGAAGCAAGCCAGTTTGACCAGCTTCCCCCTCATCCGTTTGACCTGACTGCGCTTCAGATGGAGGCGTACAGGCAGTTCGGGATTTCGCCGAAGGAAACGCTTGAGATTGCGCAGTATCTTTATGTCAATTCTTACATCTCATATCCCAGGACAAGCTCAAACCAGCTTCCGCCTTCAGTGGGCTATAAGAAAATAATCACAAAGCTCTCGAAAATGTTTGAGTATGAGGCATTGTGCAAAGAACTGCTTGCAATGAAAAATCTTGCGCCAAACAACGGAACAAAGACAGACCCTGCGCATCCAGCCCTGTATTTCACTGGCGAGACCCCGAAAGAACTGGATGAAAGGCAGACGAAAATATTTGACCTGATTGTGAGAAGAACTCTTGCATCGTTTGGAGAAAAGGCAAAAAGGGAGACAGTAAGCGTTGAGATTGATGCAAACGGCGAGAAATTCATGGCAAGGGGCACAAGGACGATAGAGGAAGGGTGGCACAGGTTTTACGGGCAGTATGCGAAGTTTGAGGAAAAGGAAATGCCCAAGCTTTCAGAGGGGCAAACCCTTAAGGTTGATGAAATAAAAATGCATGACAAGGAAACAGCGCCTCCGAAAAGATACACTGCCGCTTCAATCATAAAAGCGCTTGAAACAAAAGGGCTCGGGACAAAGGCAACGCGTTCTGAAATAGTTGACAACCTTTACAAGAGGAATTATGCAAGAAACACGGCAATAGAAACAACTGAGCTGGGGCTTGCAATAGTGACAACCCTGTTGAAGTACTGCCCTGAGATTCTTGATGAAAAATTAACGCGAAAATTTGAGAAAGAAATGGAAATGATAAAGGAAAACAAGAAAAAGGGCGAGGAAGTTTTGGGTGATGCAAGAAGCATACTCACCAAGGTTCTTGCGAAATTCAAGGCAAACGAGAAAGCAATAGGCGAGGGGCTTTCTGAAGCCACAAAGATAACCCGCGACAAGGAAACAATTGTCGGCAAATGCCCGAACTGCGGAAAGGATTTGAGGATTTTATTTTCAAAAAGATTCAAGACAAGATTTGTTGCCTGCTCAGGATATCCTGAATGCAAGACAACCTACAGCCTGCCTTACGGGCTTCCGAAGCCGACTGAAAAGAAGTGTGAATTGTGCGGATTTCCCATTGTTCTTGTTATCAGGGCAGGCAAGAGGCCGTTTGATTACTGCATCAACAAGATGTGCCCTGCGAAAGTTGAGTGGAGAAAGCAGCAGGAAGAAAAGGCAAGAGGCGTTATATCGCACGCGGAACTTTTGAAACAGCCGTCTCCTGATACGAAAGCAGAAGCCAAGAATTTTGAGAAGAAGGCATTTCCTGTGCAGAAGAAAGCTCCTGTGAAAAAAACTGCCGGAAAAAAGGCGCCTGCGAAAAGAAAGAAGAAATAATTATCTTGTCTTTATCCCTTCATTCGTGATTTCAAAATAAATGCCTTCATTGCTTCCTTTTGCTGATTTTTCAATGAGCATTTTTCTGTCTCTTCCGTCATCGTGGAGCTTTATCACGTTATTGCACCAGTTCTTCAGCATGTTGCTTCCGACAGGACTTATGTCGCCTTCTTTTGTGGCATACACCTGGCTTGTCACGAGAACAGGGATATTGCTTGATGCCAGCTCTTTCAGCATGCTGAGCTGCCTTGAAAACATCGGGTTTACGTCATTCTTTTCCTGCAGTTCTTTCCTGTAATGCGCTGTAAGGGAATCAACAATAACCAATGATATTTTTCCCTTCAGTTCAAGCAAGCTTTCAACAGCCCTGCACTGCTCTTCAAAGCTTTTTGCCTGCATAAGCACGAGATTGTCCCCAATCTTTCCCGCAATCTGCTGCATCCTGTCTGCTGAAAAACTGTTTTCTGTCTCTATGAAAACCACTTTTCCTTTCTCGTTTGCAGCAGCCATCAGGCACAGTGTTGTCTTTCCTGTCGCGGGCTTGCCGTAGATGCAGCTTATTGCATTGCTGTAATCCACCATCTCATCGACTTTGCAGCCTGTTTTTGCCATAAAATTAGATAAGGTAGTTGCCCTTAAAAAACATTTGTGTTGTTTTTCCGGAAATATTTCAAGAAATTCGAAAAAATAAAAATAATAAAAAAAGAGGAATATTCTCACTTCGTTCGAAAGTCCACGAGCTATGCTCGCAGGCTCTTACTGCTGTTCTTCCTCTCCGCCAAAGTCTTCGGTTTCCTGCGCTTCTTCCACAGGCTCTTCCGCTGTTTCTTCAGCAGACACTTCGCCTGCCTCTTCAACAGCTTCTTCCTCTGCAGGCGCTTCTTCGCTTGTTGCAGCGCCTTCGCCGACAACTTCTGCGAATCCCGCTTTCCTGAGGACTCTTGTTACCTTGACCTTTACTTCCTGCCCTTCCTGTACTCCGGGGACAAAAAGCACAAAGCCTTTCACCTTAGCCACGCCGTCGCCTTTTGCGCCGACTGACTCTATCTTCACGTCCAATACTTCGCCAACTTTAACCGGTGCAAAGCTTCTTCGCGGTCCGTCAAATCCGCCGCCGCCAAAGCGCCTCGGTCCTCTGTCTCTACCATATCCTTCCATTTTATTTACTCTCCTATATCTTCGCAGGCTTAAGCCTGCAATAGGCTATGAAATTTACTGCTTTGTTTATAAACCTTATGGTGAGTTTGAGGCGAACCATGAGGTTTCGAGCTTTAGTGAGAAAACCTTATGGTGGGTTTGAGGCAAACAGAAAGAAAGCTTGGAATTCTCTTAAACCTCTGTCTTCACAATAATCTCAGGCATTGTGTTGCCGAACTTGTCCCTGCAGATTATGTAGTATTTTGTCATTGTGACAGGGAAGGTTGCTGTTTCTGATTCTGTTGACGCAGAAGTTCCTGTCCCGTAGCTGAATCTTGTATTGCTGTATTCGCAGCTTGCTTCCTCGTCAAGAGTGAGGTGAAGTCCTGATGCGTCCTTGTAGAGGGCTATTACGTTCGGTGGGATTGTGTCAGCTTCTACTGAGAAGTTTGTTGTTGCGGATGCTTCATTGCCGACCGAGTCATAGCAGTCAATCTGCATGTTATATGTCATTTTTGGCAATGGGCCCAATGTCTGCTCATGATATGCCGCGTCCGTTGCAAAGAATTCTCCGTGAATCATTCTAGTTGTTGTTTCTTCATAACTGCATATTGCCTTTCCGCTGAAAGCTCCTTTTGCAGTTGCAACCTGCATTGTAATGTTTCTTGTGTAATATACTGTCCCTGCAGGAGGCGATACGCTTGTTATCTCCAATGGTTCGCTTTGTATTACTGTGTAAACATAGCTTTCTTCCATCATGTTTGAAGCTGTACCTGATGTCGGATAGTCCTTGCATCTTATGTAGTAAGTGTTTACTCCCTGCTGGAGCGAGAGGTTTGCAGCGCACATTCCATAAGCGCTCAGCATGCTTTCAGGCGCATGCGTAACACAGCTAAGATTCATGTCCATAAGGTTGAAATCCAAGTCTGCTTTTGCCATCTTGCACTTGTAAGGGGAAACTTCATCAACATAGAACAATACATCTGCATTGTCTCCTGCCTTGATATACCCGTTGTTTTCAGGGACAGCTCCTACAAATATCGGCGGCTCCAAATCAGGTCCTTCTCCTGTTTCAAATGTAATCTTGAAAGGAGGCACTCTCTCATCCTCTTTTGGATAGCCGTTTGCTCCCCTGCAGATTATGTAATATTCGTATGTCTTGTTTGGCAATAATCCGTAGATTGTCATATTATGTTCTTTGCTGAAATAATTGTCTCCAAACCAGCTGCCTGCTGTTGCGAATGTCATGTCAGGCTTGAATTCTGTATCATATTTGCATTGTGACGGCTTGTTGTCAGTCTTTATTCCGAATTCAATTGTTGAGAATGACGGAAGTTCTCCTATGATTTCATATCCGCTGTTGTATTGAGTTGATGAAGGCAATACAGTAATTGGATATTCTGAATGCACTTCAACCCTTTGCGGGCCTTCGCTTGTTCTTAATCTCTTCCATACTGATAGTGGATATTTTTCACTTCCATCATCTGCATACCACGGCTTTATGTTGGGCCTTGTCACGTCATTCGGGTCCTCATTATAGCACGAGCCTTTTGTAGTCCCTTCATTTTCAGCAATGAACTTGCACTGCTGTCCAAGGCTCCTGCACCTGTATTCAGAGCACGGATGCATTGGGTCTTCATCGCACAACCCGCAGTTATCTCCTCCAACAGGCGCAACCCAAGGTTGGCAGGTTGTGGTTACAGTTCGTTCTTCGCTGTCAGCGCCAAATGTAAAGCCAAGCAGGAATGCCATTATTATCGCCATGACAGCGACAACAACCCAGCCGACTATCGGAACCCATCCTGTAGTCCCACTGACATATCCAAGAGTACCTAATTGACCTATAGCTTGGGTGCCAATTTCGGCAGCACCAGCAGCAGTAGCACCAGCAGTGAGACTGGCGGCAACACCAGCGGCACCAAGACCATACATAAAAGTGCCACTCAATATACTAGCACCAAGCATAAAGCCAAGATAAGAAGCAACTGCTAATCCAGTAAATACCCATCCTGTAATTTCTCCACCTGTCATTGAAAAATCAGATGTAAGCGGACCCTTGTGTATGTCATTATAGTCTACTTTCCCTTGGTAAATACCATCGCCTATCCCTTCTTTGCTAAAGATAGTTGATTTTTCATATCCTTCAACTATGTCATTTTCATCAAAATTCTTTTTATCACTTTCGCTCGGAGACCATTTATCCCAGTCACGCCAATAAGCTTCATTGTTCCAATCTTGATTATAATTATAGCCTGCGCCGCAGTCTCCTGCCGAATTGCACAATAAGCTGTTTGTCTGCAAATATTTTAATGAGTATGCCTGGCAGCTCCCTATGCATTCCCACGTAAGCCCTTCCATGGCATTTTCCCTCCATTGGGTAGGCAGTTCCGTGCTTCTTGCATCGCATAATGCCTTTGCTTCATCATTAACATCGCCGTTTTCATCGCCCCAAAAATTTATGCCTGGCGGAACTCCTGGCAGACACATACCTTCTGTTTGTTCTTCATTTGTCCATTGCCATACGCAGCTTCTTTTTGTTGATTCGCAGCATTTTTGGTCTGCTCTTGTAGCTGAACGAAGCTCTGCATCGCCTTCTGCCTCTTTTGCAGTATTACATTCAAGGGTGCAACTTTCTGCCTTGTTTGGTACGCAAGCGGATTCCCTGTAATTCACATAATCTGGCGGCACTCCTTCAACATCCATTTGTGTGCAGTATTCTTCCCTGTAATCCTTGCACGGCTCAACAACTTCTTCTCCATTAATACAGATGTGCCTCCAGTGCCTTGAGCCAACAGTATCTGATGAAGGACCCGGCTTTGAATCATACACGCACCAGCTTTCTCCATTGTACCTTGAAACACCGTCATATTCTATTTGTTCATAATTGCTGACATCTTCTGCCTTGCAGTTCACGCTCTTGCAATACGCAGTATCATGGTTTGCATCTGCGCTTGAGCATAAAGTGCCTCTTGCATAATCACAATTTCCATTGCCTTCAGGATTATCACTGCCTTCTATTGTTTCTGTAACAACACCCTCGCGATTCCCGCACGAGTCAAACCAATAAACATCTTCAAGACCTGCAACGCATCCCATCTTTGCTTGAGGCTTGCATTTCGGGTCGCACGCATTCTGGAGCAGTTCATTGCTGCAAAAAGAATCCTTGTAGAATCCGTCAGAGCCTGTTCCGTCAGAAAGCCCGCACATTCCCCTTGTTGTTCTTGTGCATTCGCCTGTTGCCTTCACGCAGCATCCGTCATCCTGCTGCTTGCAGATGTCAGTGCATTCCTGTTCGCTTCCGACAGCATTCCTGAAATCAATCTCAAGCCCTTCAAAGTCAGCTGTTATTCCCGAACATCTTTTTGCAGTCGTGTACTTGCATTCAACGCCTCCAAGAACACAGCATCCTTTCTGGCATTTTTCAATATTGCACGTTGCATCAGGGTTCCAGGTATATCCTTCGCCTGCGCTTTCACAAGTTGCCTTTGAAACCTGCTTTGAGCATCCGCCGTCAGGGGAAATGCAGCAGCCCACTTTGCAGAATGACGAGTCCTCGCACCTCTGGTAAGGACCAGCCTGATATCCTTCTGTATTGCAGTCTTCAACATTTGTATATCTGCAGCTTTCGCCTGAATTCGTCCTTTCGCAGCAGCCGAGATTTTCGGAAGTGTCAGCAGCAGTGTCTTCTGCAGAAACAGGATTTATAAGGTAAATTGAGAACATGGCGCATATAATAACCAAGGACATGAAACTTGCCTTTTCCTTTAACAGCATATAACCCATTATACCAGCTCTTTTACTGGATTAAGTAATATAATGATATTTAAAAATGTATCTTATTCAGATGGCAAAAAGAAAAGGTTATAAACAAGGCAGAACCCCAATTTTGAATACTGGGGCTGTGGGGTAGCTTGGTATCCTTTCCGCTTTGGGAGCGGAAGACCCCGATTCGAATTCGGGCAGCCCCACCTTATTTATGAGGCAGGATTAGAAACATTTATAAATACCTCTCGTTTCCAAAGTGTAAGTAGCTTATAGTCGTTGGTTAGTAGTTTGTAGTTACTGCTTGCTACCCACCACCAACTACCTACTAGGTAACAAAATGGCAACAAAAATTTTAAAATCAGCAGGAAGATTCGGGGCAAGATACGGGAAGCGCTTGAAGTCCAAGCTGCTTTCAGTGGAAACATTGCAGAAAAAGAAGCAGGTTTGCCCGTATTGCATGCGCCCTGCTGCAAAAAGGCTTGCGCCGGGCATATGGCTGTGCAAGAAATGCAACATGAAATTCACGGGAAACGCATATACGGTGAAATAAAAATGGTGTCCTATAAATGCTTTGACTGCGGAAAGGAAGTAAAGGCAGAATACACAAGAAAGAAAGTAAGATGCCCTTACTGCGGCGGAAAGATTCTTTTCAAGCTCCGCTCGGTTGCGGCAACAGTGAAGGCGAGGTAATACAATGGTCTGCGAGCTATGCGAGCGGACCTTCGAATGACGGAGGAAATGAGAATGGCTGACATGTCAAAGGAAACAGAGCAAAAAATAGCACAGCTTCAAATAATGGAGCAGAACCTGCAAAATCTTATGCAGCAGAGGCAGGCATTCCAGGCTCAGTTGATGGAAGTTGAAAACGCATTGTCAGAAGTCACAGGCGCAAAAGCGCCGTTATACAAGATTGTCGGAAACATAATGATTTCATCTGAAAAAGATTCTCTAAAGAAAGACCTGACTTCAAGAAAGGAAGTTTTGGATTTAAGATTAAAAAGCCTGCAGAAGCAGGAAGATGCGCTCAAGGAAAAGGCAGAGTCACTGCAGGGCGAAGTAGTCAAAGAGCTGAAGCACTGATGGGGTATGAAAAATGGAAGATGACATGCTTGCACTGGTGGAGACTCTTTCTCAGATAGAACAGGATGATTCTATTCCAAAGAACGTAAGAATTAAGCTTCAGAATGCCATGCTGGCATTAAAGGATTCTGAAAAAAACAACAAGATGAAGGCAAACAGGGCTTTGCAGGAGCTTGATGAGGTATCTGATGACCCCAATATGCCTGCATATATAAGGCCGCAGATATGGAATGTCTGCAGCATGCTTGAAGGGTTCTGAAAATCATTTCTAGAAAGATTTATATATCCCCATATTATTTCTACTTTATCCTTGTAAAAGGGGGATGAAAAATGAAAGAAGCAATATTGAAAATTAAAGACAAGATTATGGGCAGTTCAGCCTATGATATACCTGACGAGTTTGGCGAGGATTACCTTGAAGTTGATATGGAAAGCCAGCCAAAGCTTAAGCAGAAGGTCATAGTTAGACCTTATGTTGTAAGGGAATTCAGGGACATGCAGCTGCCTTTGAATGATTTGAGGGAAGGCTACACAGTTGCGCTAATAAACGTGAAATTGTTGAAAGACAAGGACGTATCTGAATTAAAGAGGGCTGTAAGCACATTAAAGAAGACGTGCAATGCAATCAACGGCGACATAGCAGGCTTTGGAGACGACTGGCTTGTTGCAACGCCCGGTTTTGCGCAGGTATTCAGGCCCAAGGTAGAAGAAGAGCAGTAAAGCTCTTTTTTTCTTTTAAATATTTTTTATTATTTTTAAGAAAGCCAGATTTCAGCATGAATTCTCATTTTAATTTGAAAAATAAGAAGGTTTTTAATCACATTAATCCTCTTTAGAGTATGATATTTTCAGTTCAATCCCATGATGACAAACTTGTGGAAAGAATATATAACAAAGCAATGAAAGAGCTTAATGGCTTCTTCAGGTTAGGCTGGAAGCAAAATAAGCCAAGAATCTTCATGGTTAAAGACAGAAATACCATTAATCGGCTGATGGGAAAAAATACTGCGGAATGGGTTGTTGGCTGGGCTAATAATATTGATATTTTTATTTTGGACAAAGATAATTACGAAAAAGAAAGTTGCCATAAATATTCGGAAAAAGAATATTCAAAATTAATCAAGCATGAGTTGGCGCATGTTTTTACAATGGCTTTTTTAGGAATTTTTAATAAGCCAATTTATCCTGACTGGCTCTGGGAAGGCGTGGCAATTTACCTGTCAGGGCAGAATAAAACAAGGAAAAAGCCAAGCATATTAAAAGAATTTTTACAATATTATTCAAATGACTCCAAAAATCCAGGCGTTTACCGTGAATCCGGATTTGTTATTGAATTTCTGCTTGATAATTATGGCAGGCAAAAACTTCTGAAGCTAATCAAATCTACAAAGAACGCAAATTCAAAAGAGCAATTTTCCAATAAATTTAAGCAAATCTACGGCTTTGAATTAAATTATAAAAATTTTCAAAACAAATTAATATAAGAATTAATGCCGGCAGGCCGGCTTATTCAATATCCTTCTTTACAACTTCTCCGGGATTTGTTGTTTTGCCGGGAAATATCTTTCTTCCGGGATAGATTGATGTATTAATCCCAGTATGCACATTGTCAGCAATTATTACCCCAAGCTTTCTTCTTCCGGAATCAACAAGAATTCCGTTATACATTGATTTTACATTTCCGTTGTCGTGCCGCAAATTGCCGGAGATTGTCCCTGCGCCAATATTAACATTCTCTCCAAGAACAGAATCCCCAAAATAACTTAAATGTCCTATATGAGTATTGTCCATTATTATTGAATTCTTTATCTCAACTGCATTCCCTATCTTGCAGTTGTTTCCGATGACTGTTCCGCTTCTTATGAAACAGTTGGGTCCTATCACGCAGTTCTCCCCTATAACAACAGGTCCTTCAATATATGAGCCTGACTTGACAACGGTTCCTTTTCCAATAACTGCAATCCCCTTAATCACGGCCCCTTCTTCAACAGTTCCTTCTATCCTGCTTTCCTTAATCTCCTGAATCATCACTTCATTTGCATTCAATAAGTCCCAAGGGTATCCTGTTGGAAGCCAATACCCTTTCAGTTTTAAGGGAAATATTTTTTCTGTCTTGCAAAGCCTGCGAACAGCAGTCGGTATGAAATATTCCTTCTGCCCCTCTTCTTTCTCCAAAGGAGAATCAAATATTCCCAAGTCAAAGACATAACCCCACGCAGCAGCCAAATTGCCGATAAATTCTTTTGGCTTTTCAACAATATCGCAGATAAATCCGCTTTCATCTATCTTCGCAATGCCAAACCTTTCCGGAGTTTTCGTTTCCATCAGGGCTGCGCAGTATTTGTGCTTAGCAGCCTCTTTCAAATCAAGAGGATGGCACATGTCGTCTGCATACAATACAAAAAATCTTTCCTTGAGCAAATGTTTTACCTGGTGCAGGGCGTGCAGAGTCCCAAGCTGCTCTTTCTGCTCAACATAAGTGAGCTTTATTCCGCAGTAAGAATCCTTGAAATAATCAATTATCATCTCTTTCCTGTATCCCACGATGATAATTGCTTCATTCACATTGCATCCGGCAAGAGCTTCAAGCTGATGCGCAAGAAGCGGCTTGTTAAGAATTTTCAAAAGAGGTTTTGGCTTTGTCAGAGTAAGCGGATAAGTCCTTGTTGATTTCCCTGCCGCAAGAATAACTGCCTGCATAAGATGAGCGTAGAAAACAGGGTATAAAAGGATTATGGATGGAACATTATCCTTGACATCAAAAGGAAGTTTGCAAAAGTTTCATTTCTTATCCTGTCCATTCTCAATACGCCGCCTGCATGGTCGTGGGCAATATGCTTGTAGCAGTTTACGCCTATGAATTCCGGAATTCCGTCCCTGAAAGCGATTGTCGCGCCGCCTGAATCGCCGAAGTGTATTCCGTTGCTGACAAGGAAATATCCCTCATTCCATCCTGCGTCATTCGGCTCCATTCTTGTAACACTGCCGTCCCTTATCATCGGGTAGCTCTTGTCAACATATCCAATCATGTAAGTGAAGTTTCTAGCCTGCAAGCCGGTTGTGTCAGATCGGAAGAG